>JAULAW010000001.1:0-110237 GCA_032654645.1 Gallionellaceae bacterium
CGCTGGCCTGGGACGCCGGTGGCCGCCTCGCTGAAAAATGGTTCCCCAACGGCATCAACACCCAGTTCAGCTACAACGCCGACGGCACGCTCAGCCGGGTCAAGAACCGGCGCGGCTACACGGACGCCGATCTGGTCAGCCAGCACGATTATCTCTACGACGGATTCAGGAACCGCATCCAGCATGCCGAAACCATCAATGGCGTCACCGACGTGACCGACTACGTTTACGACGACCTGATGCGCCTGGTTACCTCCACGGCGGGCGGCGTGCAGAGCGCATACCAGTACGACACCCTCAACAACCGCACGGCGGTGCTGACCACCGACGCGCAGGGGGCGACCACATCGGTTTATTCGATCTTTGACGCGGCCAACCAGAAAACAGAGCTGAGGGGCGGCAGCGCCACCGGCCCGCTGGTCGGCGGCATGGTTTACGACGCCAACGGCAACCTCGCCAAGCAATGCGTCGGCGGCGTGGTCACCCGGAGCGCCACCGCCTGCACCGGCGCCACGGTGACCGCGGCGGCCTACGACTTCCTCGGGCGCACCGCGCAGATCACCAAAACCGGGCAGCCGGCGCAGAGCTACGACTACGACGACCAGAACCGGCGCATCCGCAAGACGGCGGGCGCGGTGGTGAACAATTACCTGTATCAGGGAGAAGACATCCTCGCCGAATACGCCAACGGCTGGGCGGCGGCCACGGGTTTCATCACGCATGGGGCGACGACGGATGTGCCGCTGACATGGCAACCTCCGGCGAACGACCCGACAGGGCCGCGCTACTTCCATCAGGACGGGCTGGGTTCCATCGTCGCCATGTCCACCACTGCGGGCACCACGGACACGGAACGCTTTGATGCCTGGGGAGCAAAGCTGCTCGGCAGCGGGGCGATCCCGATTTACGGCTACACCGGGCGGGAACAGGACGGCACGCCGACCACGGGAACCGGGTTCATCTACTATCGGGCGAGATATTACGACCCGGCGAACGGCAGGTTCACGCAGCGGGACCCGATCGAGTTGAAGGGCGGGATTAACCTGTACAGCTATGTCGGGGGGAACCCGGTTAATTGGGTTGATCCGATGGGACTGTTAGGCATCAATGATATTATTAAAGAGCTAATCCCAGAGACCGTTGAAACAGCAGTTGGTAAAGTTAGAGGAACAAAATGTGCAAATATTCTGTGTAGGAAAAATCCGAATGACCTTCAAGTAATTGAGGAATGCGCAATGCAAGCAACGCCTAGTGACAGCATTCATAGTGGCGGCATATTAAATGAGTGTATACAAGTATGCAAAGAGCTGATTTTACAATGTAGTCAGACTTCCAGCAGTGCATGCCTATAGCCAGTTTGGAATGTAGTCAGAATTGTTAGAAGAGGGTAAGTAATGGAATTAACAAATATTAGGCCTCGATTTATAGGATGGCTTACGCTTCTGATTTGTCTTCCGTATTTGCTTTCATTGATTTCTTTGGTAATTGAAATTATAAATTGTAATAGCGAATCCGTAGAGTGTTGGGCTAGCAAGCGAATATTACCTTTTGCAATTTTTTATTCTCTGCTTGGGATTGCTGCCAGTTGGAGTGCGTTCAAAAAGTCAAAACATTGGAAAGTAATCGTCTGGTGTTTTCTAGCTATATCTGTTGCTATGATTATTTATGATTTTTACAGATTACCTGGATCATCTTTATGGGAAAGCATAAAGATGAATATATATGCTCTGCGGGTACTTTTTGAGAAAAGAAATGCACTGACTTTTTTATTTTGGATAGGCAAATATTTTTTGAATCCAATATGGTTAGTGATAGCCTGCACGTTGTTGTTGAAAAATAATGACAAAACCCGCGTAAGGCGCATCCAGTAGGGCGACAATAAGCGAAGCGCATTGCGCCGGATGTTATCGATGAACAATGAACAAAGCCATTACAAAAACGCACCACGCCCCCAACGGAGATTACATCTCGCTGGCCTGGGACGCCGGTGGCCGCCTCGCCGAAAAATGGTTCCCCAACGGCATCAACACCCAGTTCGGCTACAACCCGGACGGCACGCTCAGCCGGGTCAAGAACCGGCGCGGCTACACGGACGCCGATCTGGTCAGCCAGCACGATTATCTCTACGACGGATTCAGGAACCGCATCCAGCATGCCGAAACCATCAATGGCGTCACCGACATCACCGACTACGTTTACGACGACCTGATGCGTCTGGTTACCTCCACGGCGGGCGGGGTGACGAACGCATACCAGTACGACATCCTCAACAACCGCACGGCGGTGCTGACCACCGACGCGCTGGGGGCGACCACATCGGTTTATTCGATCTTTGACGCGGCCAACCAGAACACCGAACTGAGGGGCGGCAGCGCCACAGGCCCACTGGTCGGCGGCATGGTTTACGACGCCAACGGCAGCGGAAGGGTCGCTGCGCAGCAGCGGGGCACCCACCGGCGTACTCCTTGCGGGTGCAACCTCGCCAAGCAATGCGTCGGCGGCGTGGTCACCCGGAGCGCCACCGCCTGCACCGGCGCCACGGTGACCGCGGCGGCCTACGACTTCCTCGGGCGCACCGCGCAGATCACCAAAACCGGGCAGCCGGCGCAGAGCTACGACTACGACGACCAGAACCGGCGCATCCGCAAGACGGTGGGCACGGTGGTGAACAATTACCTGTATCAGGGAGAAGACATCCTCGCCGAATACGCCAACGGCTGGGCGGCGGCCACCGGCTTCATCACCCACGGGGCGACGACGGACGTGCCGCTGGCCTGGCAGCCCGCGGCGAGCGACCCGGCGGGGCCGCGCTATTTCCACCAGGACGGGCTGGGTTCCATCGTCGCCATGTCCACCACGGCGGGCACCACGGACACGGAACGCTTCGATGCCTGGGGCGAAAAACTGGTCGGCAGCGGGGCGATCCCGCTCTACGGCTACACCGGGCGGGAACAGGACGGCACGCCAACGACGGGAACGGGGTTCATCTACTACCGGGCCAGGTATTATGATCCGGCGAATGGGAGGTTCACGCAGCGTGACCCGATCGAGTTGAAGGGCGGGATTAACCTGTATGCGTATGTCGGGGGGAACCCGGTCAATATAGTTGACCCGACAGGACTCGCTCCGGGGCAGCTTTTCCCTGGAAGTTCATGTGGGAAGAATGGAAGTCGTTATAATTTCCCCAATAGTGTGTTCGGAGGGGATTTTCAGTCGGCTTGCGAATGGCATGATTGGTGTTATGAACAATGCGGCGTATCACAATCATATTGCGATTCTTCTTTCCGTCAGCAGATGATGTCGGCATGCAGCAAAATATCAATTGACCCTTATGGAACCGCTGCATCTGGCTGCAGAAATGCAGCAAATGCGTACTATGTTGGTGTTTTCCTTTTTGGTGGTGACGTTTACAAAGAGGAACAGGCACGTTGCCCATGCAGATAATGGGAAAGCTTTCCTTGGTTTTTATGTTGATGGTACGAATAGCTGCAGCCATCTATCTAGCTATTGGCGTACTGGGTATGCTGTGGTTCAACGATTATTATTTTGCTGGTGAACATTTGCTTAGTGCAGCGATTAAGGTAATACCATTGATGTGTCTGTTTGTTGGTATTGTCACACAGGAGAGGTGGTTTCGTAGTGAGCCTTATTTTTTGGCATATCAAGTTCTTTTCGCAATTGGAATACCCTGTGTTGCCATTTCAATGGTATCTGATCTGAGCCAACCGAATGGCGCGAACTATGCTGCGTTTTGGACGCGATTATTTTTATTAGGGATACTTTCAATTTTTGTTCTACGTGCTATCTTCGTGCGCAAACTCAGGGTTGCACATATCACAAAATCAGAGGAGCCGCCTAGTTGAAAAATGGTTCCCCCAACGGCATCAACACCCAGTTCGGCTACAACGACGACGGCACACTGAGACAGGTCAAAAACCGTCGCGGCTACACGGACACCGACCTGGTCAGCCAGCACGATTACCTCTACGACGGCTTCGGGAGCCGCACCCGACATGCCGAAACCATCGATGGCGTCTACGACGTTACCGACTACGTTTACGACGACCTGATGCGGCTGGTTTCTTCCACGGCGGGCGGCGTGAAGAACACCTACCAGTACGACATCCGCAACAACCGCACTGCGGTGATAACCAGCCAGCAGGGGCAAACCACCTCGGCGATATATTCGATCCACGATGCCGCCAACCAGAAAAACGAACTGCGGAGCGGCAGCGCCACCGGCACATTAGTCGGCGCCATGGTTTACGATGCCAACGGCTGCGGAAGGGTCGCTGCGGGGCAGCGGGGCACCCGCCGGCGTACCCCTTGCGGGTGCAACCTCACCAAGCAATGCGCCGGCGGCACGGTCACCGGGAGCGCCACCACCTGCACCGGCGCCACGACAACCGCGATGACGTATGATTTTCTGGGGCGCACCACACAGATCGCCAAAAACGGGCAATCAACGCAGAGCTACGACTACGACGACCAAAACCGGCGCATCCGCAAAACGGCGGGCGCGGTGGTGAACAACTATCTGTATCAGGGAGAAGACATCCTGGCCGAATACGCCAACGGCTGGGCGGCGGCCACCGGCTTCATCACCCACGGGGCGACGACGGACGTGCCGCTGGCTTGGCAGCCCGCCGCGAGCGACCCGATCGGGCCGCGCTACTTCCACCAGGACGGGCTGGGTTCCATCGTTGCCATGTCCACCACGGCGGGCACCACGGACACGGAACGCTTCGATGCCTGGGGCGAAAAACTGGTCGGCAGCGGGGCGATCCCGCTCTACGGCTACACCGGGCGGGAACAGGACGGCACGCCAACGACGGGAACCGGGTTCATCTACTACCGTGCCAGGTATTACGACCCGGCGAACGGGCGGTTCACGCAGCGGGACCCGATCGAGTTGAAGGGCGGGATTAACCTGTATGCGTATGTCGGGGGGAACCCGGTCAACTTTACTGATCCGTTTGGATTGGCTGCGGTACCCGGATTAGTTGGTGGGCCGGATCAAAGCACATGCATGGAAATAGGTGAAGATTGTTCTGCGAGGACTCGGCGTGGAATACTCGAATGCATGGCGAAGCGAGGTGTGATGCATTCGTACACCTGCAAAGAAGAGTGGGATATGTGGGCAGTCGATTGTTTCACACTGGGCGGGAAGAAGTGTGGTGGGACTCAAAGTTCCTGTGCCGCTGCTTCTCCTGGTGGTTAGCGAATAAAGGATTGGGTGATGGCTAAAAGACTTCTATTAGGCAGATTGCTGCTTGCCCTTACGGGTGTGTTAGTTGCTTGGGGGCTATTTACTGCGGGTTACTATTTAGCATTTACTCGGGCGGAAAAGGAAAAAATTGCACTAGTAAGAGGCGATATTAAGTTAATGAAATATGCAGTTGAGGAAATAAGGAAAAATAATTCTGTTAGAGCTATTGAAAGTTTACAGGGCATGGCTGAGGTAAAAGAAGCGTACATTAAAGCGGCTTACCAAGTATTGAATGACATTATGATATTTAGTTTTACTGTCCATCCAGGACAAACAATTTATCTTATATTCTCTGACCCAAGGTTTTTTGAGAAACAAACGGCAGCACCACCGCCTGCACCGGCGCCACGGTGACCGCGACGGCCTACGACTTCCTCGGACGCACCGCGCAGATCACCCGGACCGGGCAGCCGGCGCAGAGCTACGACTACGACGACCAGAACCGGCGCATCCGCAAGACGGTGGGCACGGTGGCGAACAATTATCTGTATCAGGGCGAAGACATCCTCGCCGAATACGCCAACGGCTGGGCGGCGGCCACGGGCTTCATCACCCACGGGGCGGCGACGGACGTGCCGCTGGCCTGGCAGCCCGCCGCGAGCGACCCGGTCGGGCCGCGCTACTTCCACCAGGATGGCTTGGGTTCCATCGTCGCCATGTCCACCGCAAGCGGCACCACGGACACGGAACGCTTCGATGCCTGGGGCGCGAAGCTGGTCGGCAGCGGGGCGATCCCGATTTACGGCTACACCGGGCGGGAACAGGACGGCACGCCGACCACGGGAACCGGGATGATCTACTACCGGGCCAGATATTACGACCCGGCGAACGGCAGGTTCACGCAGCGTGACCCGATCGAGCTGAAGGGCGGGATCAACCTGTACGCCTATGTCGGGGGGAATCCGATTTCGAGGACTGATCCATATGGGCTTTGGGCGTGGTCAGATTTGATAAAACCCATCAAGACGTTTCTTTGCTTTGCGCCAGACCTGCTTGAGGGGGCAATAAATGACTCCCATGCACGTTCCACAGCGGCGTGGAATAGTAATAACAGGTCGATCAGCGTTGCGTACAATATCGATGAGTCTGACTGCAAAGAACTGTATAGAGATGTTCCTAACGCTTGTTCAGATCAGTCTAGATATAATGATTGTTTGGAAAGATCTCAAGCTGATAGGAGGGCGAGAGAGCAAGCAAATTGGGATTGGTATTCAACAGACATGTCGAGACAGAGTACCCCCGTAGAAAAGTTGGTTAATGGGGTGAGGGTGTTATGCGATTTATTTTGATTCATAAACACATGAAATTTACCCTCGGAATTGCCGTAGGCCTATTGTTGGCGGTGATACTTGCCGTTGCATATTTGAACTTCTTTTTCCAGGTGAATCCATCCAAGGAGCGGTTGGCCTTTGCGTTAAATCAGTTGGAGCAAGAGCAAAAACGCCTTGGTATTCAATGTTTGGAAGGGGACAAGTTTCTCTTGAACTATATTGATGCTGTTGAGCCTGTTATTAAAAAACTTGCTGACGGAGAACGACTTTCGGAATCTCACCCAATCATAGCGTTGGGAGCAAAAGCATCCGACGTGATGACTACATGTGCCCTCCTGAAAACGATGATGGAGACAGATAATCATGACACTCTCAGTAACCTGGCGTTAGGGGATCATTCCATGCAACTAGAAATATCGAAAATAAGACTCGCCGTATCGCGAACATCTGCACCATGGTGTGATGTTGGTTGCATCCAAATTGCCAGAAAAGAAATTCTGGAAAACTCATCGCTTGTTCGGCAGCGCTTGGCTTCAACCCACGTAAGGAGCACACCGTAGGGCGACAAAAAGCCTGTCCAGAATGCAGTACGACGGGAACCGGCGCATCCGCAAGACGGTGGGCACGGTGGCGAACAACTACCTGTATCAGGGCGAAGACATCCTCGCCGAATACGCCAACGGCTGGGCGGCGGCCACGGGCTTCATCACCCACGGGGCGGCGACGGACGTGCCGCTGGCCTGGCAGCCTGCGGCGAACGACCCGGCGGGGCCGCGCTATTTCCACCAGGACGGGCTGGGGTCCATCGTCGCCATGTCCACCACGGCGGGCACCACGGACACGGAACGCTTCGACGCCTGGGGCGAAAAACTGGTCGGCAGCGGGGCGATCCCGCTCTACGGCTACACCGGGCGGGAACAGGACGGCACGCCGACCACGGGAACCGGGTTCATCTACTACCGGGCCAGGTATTACGACCCGGCAAACGGCAGGTTCACGCAGCGGGACCCGATCGAGTTGAAGGGCGGGATTAACCTGTACACCTATGTCGGGGGGAATCCGATAACAAGGGTTGATCCGACGGGACTGTTAGGCATCAATGATATTATTAAAGAGCTAATCCCAGAGACCGTTGAAACAGCAGTTGGTAAAGTTAGAGGAACAAAATGTGCAAATATTCTGTGTAGGAAAAATCCGAATGACCTTCAAGTAATTGAGGAATGCGCAATGCAAGCAACGCCTAGTGACAGCATTCATAGTGGCGGCATATTAAATGAGTGTATACAAGTATGCAAAGAGCTGATTTTACAATGTAGTCAGACTTCCAGCAGTGCATGCCTATAGCCAGTTTGGAATGTAGTCAGAATTGTTAGAAGAGGGTAAGTAATGGAATTAACAAATATTAGGCCTCGATTTATAGGATGGCTTACGCTTCTGATTTGTCTTCCGTATTTGCTTTCATTGATTTCTTTGGTAATTGAAATTATAAATTGTAATAGCGAATCCGTAGAGTGTTGGGCTAGCAAGCGAATATTACCTTTTGCAATTCTTTATTCTCTGCTTGGGATTGCTGCCAGTTGGAGTGCGTTCAAAAATTCAAAACATTGGAAAGTAATCGTCTGGTGTTTTCTAGCTATATCTGTTGCTATGATTATTTATGATTTTTACAGATTACCTGGATCATCTTTATGGGAAAGCATAAAGATGAATATATATGCTCTGCGGGTACTTTTTGAGAAAAGAAATGCACTGACTTTTTTATTTTGGATAGGCAAATATTTTTTGAATCCAATATGGTTAGTGATAGCCTGCACGTTGTTGTTGAAAAATAATGACAAAACCCGCGTAAGGCGCATCCAGTAGGGCGACAATAAGCGAAGCGCATTGCGCCGGATGTTATCGATGAACAATGAACAAAGCCATTACAAAAACGCACCATGCCCCCAACGGAGATTACATCTCGCTGGCCTGGGACGCCGGTGGCCGCCTCGCCGAAAAATGGTTCCCCAACGGCATCAACACCCAGTTCGGCTACAACCCGGACGGCACGCTCAGCCGGGTCAAGAACCGGCGCGGCTACACGGACACCGACCTGGTCAGCCAGCACGACTATCTCTACGACGGATACAGGAACCGCATCCAGCATGCCGAAACCATCAATGGCGTCACCGACGTGACCGACTACGTTTACGACGACCTGATGCGCCTGGTTTCCACCACGGCGGGCGGCGTGCAGAGCGCATACCAGTACGACACCCTCAACAACCGCACGGCGGTGCTGACCACCGACGCGCAGGGGGCGACCACATCGGTATATTCGATCTTTGACGCGGCCAACCAGAACACCGAACTGAGGAGCGGCAGCGCCACCGGCGCACTGGTCGGCGGCATGGTCTACGACGCCAACGGCAACCTCACCCAGCAATGCACTGGCGGCACGGTCACCCGGACCGCCACCGCCTGCACCGGCGCCACGGTGACCGCGACGGCCTACGACTTCCTCGGGCGCACCGCGCAGATCACCAAAACCGGGCAGCCGGCGCAGAGCTACGACTACGACGACCAAAACCGGCGCATCCGCAAAACGGCGGGCGCGGTGGTGAACAACTATCTGTATCAGGGAGAAGACATCCTGGCCGAATACGCCAACGGCTGGGCGGCGGCCACCGGCTTCATCACCCACGGGGCGACGACGGACGTGCCGCTGGCCTGGCAGCCTGCGGCGAGCGACCCGGCGGGGCCGCGCTATTTCCACCAGGACGGGCTGGGTTCCATCGTCGCCATGTCCACCACGGCGGGCACCACGGACACGGAACGCTTCGATGCCTGGGGCGAAAAACTGGTCGGCAGCGGGGCGATCCCGCTCTACGGCTACACCGGGCGGGAACAGGACGGCACGCCAACGACGGGAACCGGGTTCATCTACTACCGGGCCAGGTATTACGACCCGGCGAACGGCAGGTTCACGCAGCGGGACCCGATCGAGTTGAGGGGCGGGATCAACCTGTACGCCTATGTCGGGGGGAACCCGGTCAACATAACCGATCCGACAGGGCTCGCTCCGGGGCAGCTTTTTCCAAGCAGTTCGTGCGGGGCAAGTACGGGTTATCTTAACGTTCCCAATAGTTGGTACGGGGGGGATTTCGAGCAGTCTTGCAAATGGCACGATGGATGTTATGGAACATGCGGCCTGTCGAAGTCGTATTGTGATTCTACTTTTTATTCTATGTTATTGACGGCATGCAGAAGGATACCAGGAGGTAGTACTACTGACATATCTGATTGTTCGATTGTGGCAGATGCGTACTATTTTGCTGTTTATGCTCTTGGGCTCGGCCCTTTTAACGATGCTCAGAAAATGTCCGGTTGCGGATGCCGCACCTGCCCTTGCAACTGATGGAAATGAATTTCTCGATACTTATTCTATTGGTGCGAGTGGCTGCGGGCTGCTACTTAATTGTCGGTATACTGGGTATGTTATGGTTCAATGATTTTTATTTTTCAGGGGAGCGCTGGGGGAGTACAGTAGTTATGGCAACGCCTTTGGTATGTTTACTGGCGGGCATCGTCACATTTGAAAAATGGTTCAGTAGTAGCATTTACTTTTGGGCATACCAATCTCTTTTTACCATCGGAATAGTTTGCGTTGTTCTTTCGATGACTTCAGATTTGAGTTTGACTGGTGGCGCGGATTATGTAGCGTTGAAAGCGCATTTCTTTCTTTTGGCAATGCTTTTAATCTTTACTATGCGTGCCATTTTCGTACGCATCAAGAGGGGGGTGTATATCCTAGGAACCAAACAATGAAGTAATAACATTTAGTCTTATTGCCCGTATTTGTTCTTAAAACTTTTGGTGAAACAGGGTAATGATTAAATCTATCCACAATATGCGGCAGTTGCGCCTGGCTTACTGCGGGGCGAAAGTGTCATTTAATATTTAGGTAACGCATGATGTGTCGGTATACCATCGCGGCTGCCACCTTGGTGCTGCTCATGCTTCTCGGGTGTAGTTCGGGCACAAAGGTAAGTGATTGGCCGGAGCTCGGTGTTCGAATCGACAAGATTGGAATAACGAAGACACTTATCGGCAACTGCTGTTTCCGAGGTAACGTCCGGAACATCCAACTCGGAAATTTTGATAACGACAGCGATCTGGAGCTTGCAATTGTGCCGCAAACAGGCATATACCTCTTCGATGCCGCAAGCCTGAAGAAAAAAGCCAAAATTGACTTCAAGAAAGCTGACGGTGACACTCTTTGGCTCGGACTCTCTCCTTATTTAATTCCAAACCAAAGCGGTTTTTCGATTGCCATGTTGGGTGGGGGATTCGGCGACATCGGATTATTGGATCAGTCAGGAAAGGAACTCTGGAAGTTCAAGTCGAACCCTTCTTTGCCACCGAATGGAATGGTTGTCGATGACACACATGGGCAAGAGCCACATTTCTACGTATGCGACTCTGGAGCAATCTACAGACTCGACGCTGCCGGCGCAGTCGTTTGGAAAGTAGCCGAGAGTGCGGATTACATCGCGCTTATACGCGACCAAGACACAGCCGGGGCCGGTTTCGCGACCGCAAAACACCGGTCGCGAACACTGAGTATTTGGTCTGCATCCGGAAAGCGGATACAGCAAATAGAGTTACCGTTTTACCCGAACGAACTTGCTTTTGTGCGAATGGGCGCAATTTCTGGCTTCGTTGTCAGGTCGGATGCACAAGTGGCATTCTTTGATCACTCGGGTACGCATCGGTTTAGCTACACCTATGATGCGGTACCTGTTCTCCATGGTCCAAGCGCCGTACTCGTTCAAATTGTAGCTGAGCAACCTCCTTTATTGGCACTTAGGTCGGCATCTCGAAGTGCTACAGGGAAGTCAGTGCTGACGCTGCTATCCCTTGACGGCTCCCTAGTGTATGAGGAATATTTGGGTGGTGGCTCCGCTCTAGGAGTTGCACCGATTAAGGAAGAGTTCAGGGATAGGCTTATCGTCGGTGAGGGAACCGATAAGTTATGGATATATGAACAAACGTCACACAATAAGAAATACCTCACAACAAAATCGGCGCCACGGTGACCGCGACGGCATACGACTTCATCGGGCGCACCGCGCAGATCACCCGGACCGGGCAGCCGGCGCAGAGCTACGACTACGACGGCCAGAACCGGCGCATCCGCAAGACGGTGGGCGCGGTGGTGAACAATTACCTGTATCAGGGAGAAGACATCCTGGCCGAATACGCCAACGGCTGGGCGGCGGCCACCGGCTTCATCACCCACGGGGCGACGACGGACGTGCCGCTGGCCTGGCAGCCCGCCGCGAGCGACCCGGTCGGGCCGCGCTACTTCCACCAGGATGGCTTGGGTTCCATCGTCGCCATGTCCACCGCAAGCGGCACCACGGACACGGAACGCTTCGATGCCTGGGGCGCGAAGCTGGTCGGCAGCGGGGCGATCCCGATTTACGGCTACACCGGGCGGGAACAGGACGGCACGCCGACCACGGGAACCGGGATGATCTACTACCGGGCCAGGTATTACGACCCGGCGAACGGCAGGTTCACGCAGCGGGACCCGATCGAGTTGAAGGGCGGGATCAACCTGTACACCTATGTTGGGGGGAATCCGGTTAATTGGGTTGATCCGATGGGATTTTTGCCTAGAGGCGTTATATTGGACGGAATATTGCAGCAAATCCCAGACTCCCTGTGTGATTATTGGCCAGCACTGTGCCTTGAGAACAGCTTTATTTGTGTCGAAGCAAGTTGCACTGGCTATACCATAGATAATTGTACGGGTATGCGGGAATCCTATACTTATAAAGTAACCGCTTGGCTTCCAGCCCACCCAACTGTAAAAGAAGTAGAACAGTCAGGCTGCACGTGTACGCGGAGAGCGTATTACGCGAAGTAGACGAGGTCTGTTATGAATTCAAAAACAAAGTTGATTCTTATTGGAATAGCATCTGTGGTGTTTTCTGGAATCATTTTTGTTGCAGGGGTGGCTGTTGGGTTGAAGCACGAAACTGTACAAGTTGAACGCGAACTAAACAGTACGCAAGCAATGCTTGCTTTCAATCGTATTCTTCTCGAACGAAAGCTCTACTTGTTGTTATCGAAAGGGTGTGAGGCTGAAACGTTGAGGGCAATTGATATTGGGATAGATCAGGATACCGAGTTACTTGCAACTTTGTTTAAGGAGAAGCTGAATCCTTGGATTAGTAAATACATAACTGACCGAGACCCAGACTTATTGCCTTCCCTAAATAAATTCAAAAGCAAATATGGTAACTCTTGGGTAGAGAAAGACTGCTCTCAAACCAATGGGGCAAAGACAGCATCGCGTTAGTTTTTTCCAGAAAACGGCGGGGCCAAGTCTAGCCATTGTTGCATCACAAACTGTTGCGAGGTAACTTATGGCCCGCATGATCGAGAAGTGGTTCCCCAACGGCATCAACACCCAGTTCAGCTACAACCCCGACGGCACGCTCAGCCGGGTCAAGAACCGCCGCGGCCACACGGACGCCGACCTGGTCAGCCAGCATGACTATCTCTACGACGGCTTCAGGAACCGCATCCGGCATGCCGAAACCATCAATGGCGTCACCGACGCCACCGACTATGTTTACGACGACCTGATGCGGCTGGTTTCCTCCACGGCGAACGGGGTGACGAACGCGTACCAGTACGACATCCTCAACAACCGCACGGCGGTGCTGACCACCGACGCGCTGGGGGCGACCACATCGGTTTATTCGATCTTTGACGCGGCCAACCAGAACACCGAACTGAGGGGCGGCAGCGCCACCGGCACACTGGCAGGCGGCATGGTGTACGACGCCAACGGCAACCTCACCCAGCAATGCACTGGCGGCACGGTCACCCGGACTGCCACCGCCTGCACCGGCGCCACGGTGACCGCGACGGCCTACGACTTCCTCGGGCGCACCGCGCAGATCACCAAAACCGGGCAGCCGGCGCAGAGCTACGACTACGACGACCAAAACCGGCGCATCCGCAAGACGGTGGAGTGTGCTCCGTCAATGAACAGAATGTCCGGCGGTGTTGGCGGTTGGCGGGGGGTGACCATGCCTTCTACCCGATAGGCGACGATACTAACGCTTGCGTGGAAATATGTTAGCAATTTTGGCAATTGCTTCACCTAGCTTGTACCAAGCCATACCTCCAGGGTTGGCAATGGCTTCAAGCAGGGCGTGAATAGCAGCCCGCTGTTCTGGATCAGCCTGACGATAACGAGTAAGTATAAGGAACTCATCATTCCCTGTGGCGGCGCTAGAACTCTCTGGAAAAGCCAAATGGACTTCAGCACGGGTTCGAGGTAGACGCCCTGTCGCGAGCCAATCAACCGATGCACCGCCTGCATCAGCCAACAGAACCAAGTTCTGAGCATTTGGCTGTGCCCCCTTGAGGTATTTGCGCAACAGACTTTCGCCAACGCCACTTCTACGCGCAAACGAAGCAACCGATTCGCTGCCGATTATCTGCGCGAGCCGGGTCGAAAGAGCCTTTTTCACAATAGATTCCTCGGTGCAGGAGGCATCCGTTGTAATGGAATGGTTATCAGCTTCAGTTGCTGTTGTTGATGGGTTATGCATTAAATCGCCTTTTAGTGTTGACAATGCGTACCATAGTACGGATAATCACTCCTATCAACTCTGAATCACTCAAAAGGTGCCAGCAAACATGCTTAAGAATAATGATAGGTCAGAACCTGTGAAAAGCCTAGCGGAAGCTCGGGCAGAATTTATAGCACGAGGGAAAAGCATAAGTGAGTGGGCGCGCGAAAACGGATTTTCAGCCAACCTGGTTTTTGACATCCTCGGTGGGCGCAAAAAGTGCCTGCGCGGACAATCTCACCAGATTGCAGTACGTTTGGGGATCAAACAGGGCATTGCTGACGAAATTACGAACTGGTTGCTTAATAGAAGAAAAAATGAAGCTCGTTTGGGCATGACAAACGCGAGCAACCAACACGTAGCAATGAAAGGAAGGAAAGGAGAAATCACCATGAACCCGTGACATCTGTTAGTTAGAAACGACGGGAGCTTAAAAGCAAAACGGCCAAGGTCTGAAAACCCCAGCCGTTTCTATGATGCATCAAGTTCGCCACCTGATGTTCCCATTCTGCCTTCTGCTCCGTCTCGTGTCAAGGTGAAAATTTCTCACCTTGGAACTGGTGGCACTACGGCCAATCCTCGGCTGGTGTGCTATCAAAATTCTGGTTTGTTTCAAGGAGGCAAGAATGCGTACCATTCGCGAAATTATTCGCGTTCTGTTTGCAAATAGCATGAGCTATCGCCAAATTGGCGAAGCTCTCGGCATCAGCCACAATACCGTTGGCCGCTATGATCGGATTCGGTTAGATAAAAACTTCACGCTTGAGCAGCTTGAGTCGATGGACGATAACGCCCTTGAGTCAAGTTTTAATGCCCGCCCCCTTGGATGTGATGAGCGTAAGCCCCAACCCGATTTTGAGTACATTCATAATGAACTCAAGATCCGTGGCGTCACCTTGGAAATCCTCTGGCAAGAGTATCGGGCCAAACATCCAGATGGATATTCATACACTCATGTCGCGCGCATGTATGTTCGTTGGGCTCGAAAATTGAATATCACAATGCGCCAGGCGCACCGCGCTGGCGAGAAAATGTTTGTTGATTATTCCGGAAAGCGCATCCCCATAACAAATCGTGAAACAGGCGAGATTTCTATGGCCGAGATATACGTAGCGGTTATGGGAGCATCCAGCAAAACTTATGTTGAGGCTGGCCGATCACAACAAGTTGAAGACTGGCTTCTGGCAAATACGAACGCACTTGCGTATTTTGGCGGGGTTCCATCCATGATAGTGCCAGACAACCTCAAATCTGCTGTCCTTCAAAACAGTAAAGGTAAAATTAAACTCAATCCTCAGTTTGTGGACTTTGCTAGGCACTACGGCACAGTAATTATTCCAGCCAGGCCAAAAAAACCAAAGGACAAAGCCAAAGTGGAAGTGGGCGTGCGGATCGTCCAGATGTGGATTTTGGCTGTGCTCCGTAATCGCATCTTCTATAGCTTGGCTGAAGCAAATGTTGCAATTCGCGAGTTGCTCGAAGTTTTCAACAGCCGCCCGTTCAAGAAAATTCGTGGCACACGTTCTGAATTGTTCGAAAAAATCGATAAGGCAGCGTTGAAACCTTTACCATCACAACCTTATGAATATGCAGAGTGGAAGATCCACGTGCGTGTCGGCCTCGGTTATATTGTTGAATTTAGTGAGTGTGGGTATATGGTGCCACACAGCTTGATTGATCAGCAGGTGGATATACGCGCTACAGCAACAACGGTTGAAATCTTCTGTAAGAACCGTCGTGTCGCAAGTTACGCCAGGTTATACACCCCAGGGGAGCAAGCAATCAACCGCGAGTGTATGCCAGCCGCCCATCAGCATTATTCAGAGTGGTCATCTTCTCGTCTTATTGCTTGGGGCCAATCTGTCGGCGAGGCGACGGAAAAAATATTTCGCCACCTGCTAGAAAATAAGCCGCATCCAGAAGGCGGATTTCGCACATGCGTCGCACTGGTTGACGAAGGCAAGATCAATGGCTTGGAGCGACTTGAGTCGGCTGCAGCCGTTGCCCTTCAAATTAATTCACCAACACTATCGAGCATTCGTTCAATTATCCGCACAGGGCGGGACAAAACAAATATCAGACTGGTTGCCTCGAATAGTGATCTAGAACGACCGAGCCCGCCAGTGCACGAAAATATTCGCGGCTCAAATTATTTCAAATAGGAGGACAAATGCTAATTCAACAAACAATTGGTGGCCTGCGTGAACTGCGTCTCTTTGGTATGGTCAATGCGCTGGATATTCAGCTCGGCCAAACTGCTGTACAAGCTTTGTCGTTTGAAGATCGGCTTGGCTTGCTGGTGGATGCAGAACTGTCGTCACGCGAAACAAAGAAGCTATCTCGGCTGCTAAAAGATGCAAAGCTCAAGGAATCAACTGCGTGTATAGAGAACATTGATTACGATCCTTCGCGAAAACTTGATCGCTCCTTGATTATGTCACTCGCCAACTGCAACTGGGTGGAGGCTGGCCAGAATGTCATCATCACCGGGGCAACAGGTGCCGGTAAATCATGGATGGCGTGCGCACTGGGGAATCAGATATGCCGTCGTGGTAAATCGGTGCGATATTTTCGGCTTTCAAGGCTCATTGAGCAGCTATCTGTTGCAAAAGGTGACGGCTCGTTGGCCAAATTTCGTGCGCAGCTTGCACGTACCTCAGTGATCATGCTTGATGATTGGCTAATGGCGCCCATGGATGCCGCATCAGCCCGCGAGATATTGGAGCTTGTAGATGATCGCTCCGGAAAGAATTCCCTGATTCTTACCAGTCAGCATACGGTTGATGGATGGCATGATCGGATTGGGGAACCAACAGTGGCTGACGCCATACTCGATCGCATCGTCCACTCGGCCCACCGAATCGAAATCAAAGGTGATTCAATTCGTAAGCAACGAGGCATCAATACGGAAAAATCTTAGTTGTAATCTGCCCACTCCACACTACGCCGGGCTGTCGGTCATTCATCGAGGAAAACTATGTGCTCAGAACTTTGCTATCAATGCATTCCACTGCGACCGCTCTCTGACGAGGCTGCGGTCGAAATACTCGACTTCCTGCAGGTCTTTACGACGGACTTCGAAACCCGATACGGCGAACAGATTCGTCGCTATTACGACGAACGTTCCCGTCACAATATCGTTTTGATCAATCCCGTCGTGGCTACCAAAGATACATTCTGACCATCTGCAACATCACTCAACGATAGACGGTGCCAGAAAATAAACTAGCGCCGTTTCGCTTGATATTCCTTGCGATATCACCATCGCCGAATGTGAAAATCAGGCAATTATATTATTTGGCATACCCAAGTGTGGTCGGCATCGAAAACGTTGGCGATCAGCAGTTAAGTGGTCAATATGGGAAGAACTGGTCAGTAAGAGTTCACTGAGCAATGGTTAAGGAAATAGTTGGTCAACGGTAATGAGAATTGTGGTCAGCATCGGTACCGACGGCGATCAGCAGCCAAGCGGTCAATATGGAAAGAACAGGTCAGTATGGGTTCACTGGGCAATGATTAAGGGAATAATTGGTCAGATGCAATGAGAATGGCGGTCAGTTGGTATGAGAATTTGCAATCACTCCGTCAGCCCCTTTGAGGAGATACGTTTCTGGATAAGGAACTGACCTCGTCGGCTTGCTGGCGAAGGCCGTCAAGGTAGCTGGCCAGTTCGTTGATATGAACATACCGGCGACGGTCTCGAAGTATGGTCGGTATCGGGAAGACGCCTTTGCTGATCTGGTTGTGCGCAGTTCTGGGATTGATGCCGATTTCCTGTGCCGCAGCAGCGAGTGGGAGCAGCAACCCGCTGTGGCGGCGAGTCAGAAGGGCGAGGCTGTCTTTCTGTTCAGTGGTGCGCATCCGATGGTATTTCGCAATCATGGAAGCTCATCGTAACGCTACGCAAAAAGAACAAGAGGCTGAAATGCGTCCTCCGAGTGCACATTTCAGCTCCGAATAATCCTGTGGCGTCCCTATGATTCCTAATGGCCTATATCTTAGATAGGCCATTTTCAAGACACACAAGCTCATTCCTTATTTGAAACGAGCTTTGGTGAGAATCGTGGGCTTCATAGAGATGAATACCTTTGACGTAGTTCGCGCTGCTGCCGGAGGAATGGCGGTGGTGCCAGAAAAGCAGGCAGGTGAAATTGTTGGTGGAATCTCGGTAAAGACTCTAAGAAACCTTAGAGCCGAAGGAAAAGAACTGCTCCCAACTATTGAGATCGGCGGTCGCCGGTATGTCTGTATCTCTGATATTGCTGAATTCATTGACCAGCGACGACCCAAATCTGTTTCCGTAACATCATCGACTCCAACACTCCAAGCTGATCCTCCACCAAGACGGGTCGGTCGTCCCAAAAAATCCGAGCTTCGTAAAGCGATGGATTTGCCTAATCGTGCTGGCAGATAGGCTACGGACTGGAATTAAATTAGCCACGTATTCACACTGAGCGCGGTACAAACAATCATCCAGCAGTCCGTATCGGTAGACTTGGAAATTGAAAGTCGGGATTGCTTACGTCAATTCAGAGACAAAACGGGGACAGTTGTGCCGGGATGCGGCGGGATATTCGGGGACAAAACGGGGACACTGATAGAGGAATATTTAAAATATTCCTAGGCAAGACTGCCCGATATTCAATAATATTGGCGTGGGATTTTATAAATAAAAAACCCGTAACGCATTGAGCTATACGTGTTTTTATTGTATTTCTGGCGGAGAGGGGGGGATTCGAACCCCCGTTAGGTTATTCACCTAAACACGCTTTCCAGGCGTGCGACTTAAACCGCTCATCCACCTCTCCGGAAGGGCGCGCAGGATAAACCAGAAAGTGGTTTGCCGCAACCGCAAGCCTTATCCAATGTGGTATGAGCCTGAAGGAGGGCTGTATTTCCAACGAGGAATGAGCCTGAAGCGAAGAATCTGAGGTCGATTGAAGGAGTGGGTTGATCATTGCAAGGATGATGATCAACATGAACGAAACACGGCTTTGCACGATAGAACAGATTGAGCAATTTCTTGGTGGCTGCCTCCAGATTGAATTCACCAAGTCTGGTGACGACAGCGAACGCTATGAGCACATCAGTCGCGTGCTCAAACGCTTTGACTATCCCAAGCAGGGCAAGCGAGAGAAAGGTGTGCTGCTGAAGTACCTGCAAGTCACCAGCGGCTACAGCCGCGCGCAGGTCACACGCCTGGTCACGCAGTGGTTCACAAACCGCTTGGCTACCGTACCCCTGTCCAAACGCTACCGTGCGCCTGCTGCCCCTTTTGCGCGCAAATACACGGCTATCGATATCGCGCTTCTCGCAGAGATGGACAAGGCCAATGAGGACGTGTGTGGCCCGGCCATTGCGCACCTCTTGCAGCGCGCTTACAGCGTCTATGGTGACGCGCGCTATGAGCGGGTGTCCGGCCTGTCGGTTTCGCACCTGTACAACCTGCGCAAAAGCTCGGGCTATCAAGCCTTGCGGGTGGTTTTCACCAAGACTAATCCGGTGTGCAATCACATCGGGGTACGCAAAGTACCACGCCCCAAAGGGCGGGTTGGGTTTGTGCGCATCGACACCGTCCACCAAGGCGATCTTGACGGCATCAAAGGCGTGTATCACATCACCTGCGTTGACGAGGTCAGCCAGTGGCAGGTCGAGGCGTGCGTGCAGGGTATTAGCGAGGCATTTTTGTTGCCCGTGCTGGAGTTGGTGATCGAACAGTTCCCGTTTGTAATTATGGGGTTTCACTCGGACAACGGCTCCGAGTACATCAATGGCCCGGTGGCTGCGATCCTTGAGAAGCTGCGCATCGAGCAAACCAAATCTCGCTCGCGCCACAGCAACGATAACGCGCTGGCCGAGAGCAAGAATGCCAGTGTGGTGCGCAAGCACATGGGCTTCGAACATATCCCCCAGAAGTACGCCAAACCCATCAATGAGTTCTATCAGGAAACGTTCAATCCGTGGCTCAACTTTCACCGCCCGTGCATGTTTGCAACCGAGATCATTAGCCCCAAGGGCAAGATCGTCAAACGCTATAAAGACGAGGATGTGAAGACTCCGCTGGAATGCTTGGTGCTGTTGAGTGTGAAGGGTTTAGTCACGCTCAAAGAGGGCATCACTCTGGACGCATTGCAGGCGCAGGCGAAGTCCGAAACAGACTTGGCAGCAGCACAGGAAATGCAGCGCGCCAAGAGTGATTTATTTGCAAGTTTTCAAAAACAAAAACGCCGGGCATAACCGATCGGAAAACAACACCGGAAAAGCACCAATTCTTGAGACTAAAATCATTAGAAAATAAACTCAAAACCGACTGGCAAAAATCCATTAAACTTAACTTTTAAACCCGACCAACCCGCACAAACAAATCACCCAGATCGTCGCCGCTTCAGGCTCATACCTGAATTGGAAAATACTCCGCACTACTTCAACCGCGCTACATCAACTGAATCGGTTTCTCCACTCACGGAGTGCGGTAAACACTGCCGTCTCATTTTCTGGTGGGAGCTTGATGCCAATTTGCCGTTCAACATTACGGATGATTTCCGGCTCAGTGCAGCGCAAAAATGGATTGGTGGCTTTTTCCAGCGTAATGGTCGAGGGCAGGGTAGGCCGCCCGGCGGCGCGTAGTGCTCGCGCATCCGCCTGGCGCTGCTTGAGTTGTTCGTTACCCGGTTCACAAGCCAAAGCAAAGCGGATATTGGCTTCGGTGTATTCGTGCGCGCAATATACCCGTGTGTTGTCCGGCAAGTGTGCCAGGTGTTGCAGTGCATGATGCAGTTGCGCCGCCGTGCCCTCGAACAGCCTGCCGCAGCCGCAGCCGAATAGCGTATCACCGCAAAATACGGCTCCCATCTCCAGATAGGCGATATGCCCGCGCGTATGGCCTGGAATGTCGAGCACATCCAGCTTGATACCCAATTCCGCAATTGCAATCGTATCGCCTTCGCCGACTGGATGGCTGATGCAGGGAATGGTCTCATGGCGTGGCCCATATACTGGCACGTTGTATAATTGCGCCAGTTCGCAGGCACCGCCAACGTGGTCATGGTGATGGTGGGTGCACAGGATGGCGGCGAGTTTCAGCTTGTGCGCATCAAAATAGGCACGCACCGGCGCGGCATCACCCGGATCAACCACTGCGGCGTGTATCCGGTCGTGCAGCGTCCAGATGTAGTTATCCTGAAAGGCGGAGATGGGAATGATGTCTAGCATGGAGCCATTTTTGAGTAAGCCAAGTTTTATTTCAGCGGAATAGGCACTGCATGTCAACCACTAATACACTGAATGATTGGTTTGCCACGACGCAGGGGCATTATCTGCTAGCGCGCGAGCAGGTTTTTTTCGACCGGGCAGTGGCGGGTATTTTTGGTTTCAATGCGCTGCAATTGGGATTGCCGGAACATGAATTTCTGTGTGCCAGCCGCATACCGTTGCGTGTAATCGCCGGACATGAAGCAGGCGCGCAAGTTAGGCTGGGCATGGAAGAACTGCCATTCGAATGTGGCAGCCTCGACTTGGTGCTGTTGCCGCATGTACTTGAATTCAATGCGCACCCGCACCAGATTTTGCGTGAAGTGGAACGGGTGCTGATGCCGGAAGGCCATCTCATCATCAGCGGGTTTAACCCGCGCAGCTTGTGGGGTATTCGGCGTGCGGTAGGTTCGAAGATGGGCTACCCCTGGTGTGGCAACTTTATTGCCTTGACGCGTCTGAAGGATTGGCTGGCGCTGCTCGGGTTTGAAGTGGCGGCAGGGCGATTCGCCTGTTATGCGCCGCCGCTCACCAATCCGGGCCTGTTGAACCGGTTTCAATTCATGGAGCCTGCGGGCGACCGCTGGTGGGCCGTATGGGGTGGAGCCTATTTTTTGCATGCGATCAAGCGCGTGCCGGGCATTCGTCCGATCAAGCCCAAATGGAATGATGGGCTGGTCGGCAAGCTGCTGCCGGCAGCGCCCAAACTGAATAAAGAAGTGTCACAGCGCACAAAAACGGAATCCCAATGACAATGAGCGAAGACGCAGCATCCGCAAGGAGTACACCAAAGGTAGGCAATCCGCCTCCGACCTCCGGTCGGGCGGAATTGACACCGCCGTCAGACACTCGGACTTTGTCCGGTCTTGACGCAGTTGAAATTTTTACCGATGGGGCGTGCAAGGGCAACCCCGGCGTGGGCGGCTGGGGTGCGCTGTTGCAAACCATGGGGAAGGAGCGCGAGCTGTGCGGCGGCGAGGCGCATACCACCAATAACCGCATGGAACTGATGGGCGCAATATCCGCACTGGAGGCGCTGAAGCGCCCCTGCCGGGTGATCCTGCATACCGATTCAAAATATGTGCAACAGGGCATCAGCGTATGGGTGCATGGCTGGAAACAACGTGGCTGGAAAACTGCCGACAAGAAGCCGGTGAAGAATGAAGACCTGTGGCGCAGGCTGGATGAACTGGCAAGCAAGCACCATGTGCAGTGGGTGTGGATAAAGGGACACGCCGGGCATGATGGCAACGAGCGCGCGGATAAACTGGCAAATCGCGGGATAGAAGAACTATTGAATAACAACCAAATCAGCCACGGATGAACACAGATAAAACCCAGCCAATCAGCATAGCTGCCGTGTTTTTATCCGTGCTTATCCGTGTCCATCCGTGGCTAAATGTTTTTTCCCAATCGAATGGAAAACTTTCATGAGGCAAATCGTACTGGATACCGAAACCACCGGGCTCGATCCCAAGCAAGGCCACCGTGTCATCGAACTGGCCGCCATCGAGCTATGCAACCGCAAGGTTTCCGAGCGGCGCTTCCACCGCTACCTTAATCCGGAGCGTGAGATTGATGCGGGTGCGGCGGAAGTGCATGGCCTGACGCTGGAACGCCTGCAGGAGGAACCGAAATTCGCGGAGATCGCGCCGGCGCTGCTCGAATTCATCAGCGGTGCGGAACTCATTATCCACAACGCACCGTTCGATGTCGGCTTCCTCAACAAAGAGCTGGAACTGGCCGGGCTACCCGCATTAAGCAGCCATTGCCCAAGCGTGATTGATACCTTGAGGCTTGCGAAAGACTTGCATCCGGGCAAAAAGAACAACCTGAACGCATTGTGCGACCGCTACCAGGTCGACAACTCGCACCGCACCATGCACGGCGCGCTGCTCGATACCGAATTGCTGGCAGAAGTTTACCTGGCTATGACGCGCGGGCAGGACAGCCTGCTGGGCGACGGGTGCGATGAACGGGAAGAGCAGGCCGCTGCTGCGTTGTCTGGCGGAATGCCGCGCATGGCAGTGCGTGTGCTGCTTGCGACGGAAGAGGAGCTGGCGCAACACGCACAGCAGTTGTCTGACATCGACAAGGCCAGCAAGGGCGCCTGCCTGTGGAAGCAACTTGAGCCGCAAGCATAATGCCCAAAACCGCAAAACGGATTCTTCTGCTGGCGAGTGTTATTCCGCTGCTCTACCTGATCGTCTGCGTTCGCATGTGGAGCACCCAGCGGCAACATATTTTCGAGCCGGAACCGTTGCTGCAAACCACGCCGGAAAGAGAGGGCATGCGTTACGAGGAAGTCCGCATTCCATCAGGCAGTGGCGCGGAGCGCGGCGAACTGCATGGCTGGTGGATACCGTCAGCCCAGGTTCATGTCCCTACGCTGCTCTACCTGCACGGCAATTTCCGCAACATCAGTTACAACCCCGAACAGGCCATGCGGCTGCATAAATTGGGATTCAACATCCTGCTGGTGGATTATCGCGGCTATGGCAAAAGCAGCGGCGGCGAACCGACCGAGACCAAAGTGTATGAGGATGCCGAGGCTGCATGGAACTACCTCATCAAGCAGCGCGAAGTGGCGCCGCAACAAACATTCATCTACGGGCATTCGCTGGGCGCGGCGATAGGTGTTGATCTGGCCGTGCGTCATCCCGAGGCGGCAGGCGTGATCGCCGAGGGCGGTTTCACCTCCATGTCTGCCATGGCCCGGCGCGAATACAGCTATCTGCCGGTGGACTGGATATTGAACCAGCGCTTTGACTCGCTGGATAAAGTCGGCAAACTGAAAACTCCGGTGCTGTTCATCCATGGCACTTGGGATAAGAAAGTGCCCTATCAGATGAGCCAGCAGCTTTTCGACAAGGCGCCGCAACCGAAATTCCTGCAACTCATCGAAGGCGGCGAACACAGCAATAGTGGCGGTATCGCGTGGGTGGAATACCGCGATGCAATGAATGCGTTTGTGCAGAAATATGCGCACTGAGGCGACCCGTGCCGGAACAAAATAGCGCATCGAAAGTGGATGTGCTGATAATCGGTGCCGGTGCAGCCGGCATGATGTGCGCCATCGAGGCCGGGCGCCGTGGCCGCTCCGTGCTGCTGCTCGACCACTCAAAAAATCTGGCGGAGAAAATCCGCATCTCCGGCGGCGGCCGCTGCAACTTCACCAACCTGAACGCCAAACCGGAAAACTACCTGTCACGCAACCCGCATTTTTGCCGCTCCGCCTTGGCGCGCTACACCCCGCAGCATTTCATCGTGCTGCTGCAAAAGCACAATATCGGCTACCACGAAAAGACACTGGGGCAATTGTTCTGCGACGAAGGCTCGGAAGCGATTATTGGAATGCTGAAGAACGAATGTGATGCGGCGGGAGTGCGCTGGTGCATACCGTGCGAGATCGGCAAAATCAAATATTCCCCTCTACCTTTTGGAGAGGGGGTAGGGGTGAGGGAAATAGCGACAGCTTTTCACATCAGCACCTCGCGCGGCGAATTCGATGCTGTATCGCTGGTGATCGCCAGCGGCGGCCTGTCCATTCCCAAGATCGGTGCGACCCCCTTCGGCTATCACGTCGCAGAGCAATTCGGTATTTCCATGACCAAGCTCAAGCCCGGACTGGTGCCGCTGAGTTTTGCGCCGGATGACTGGAAACCTTATGCCGACCTTGCCGGAATTTCCGTGGAGGCGGTGGTGAGTTATGGGAAACATTCATTCCGAGAAAATTTGCTGTTCACCCATCGCGGCCTGAGCGGCCCTGCCATCCTGCAAATTTCATCCTATTGGGAACCCTCTCCTCAATCCTCCCCCGACCCTCTCCTCAATCCTGCCCCCGAGGGGGACAAGAAGCTCGTGTCCGGGCACCCGGAGGAGGCAATCGCCCTTTCTCCTTCGGGGGGAAAGTTGGATAGGGGGTTCGGGGGAGGAGGCAATCGTCCCTTCCCCATCGGGGGGAAGGTTAGGATGAGGGAGGTTAACCAGCCGCTGCACATCAACCTGCTGCCGGATAACGACATGGCGGAATTGTTTGCGAAAAAGCGCGGCAGCCGCATACTGCTCAGCAATTTTCTCGCTCAGTATCTGCCCAGGCGTTTCGCCGATGTGTGGTGCGCCCAGTTAGCAGAAGATAAGTTTGCCGAAAACAAACCGCTCAACCAGTATGCGGACAAGGATTTTGCAGCACTTGCCGCCAGGCTGCACGATTGGCAGATTACCCCGAGCGGCACACTCGGCTACGCCAAGGCCGAAGTGACCTGCGGTGGCGTGGATACCCGCGCATTGTCCTCGAAAACCATGGAATGCAACGACGTGCCCGGTCTGTATTTCATCGGCGAAGTGGTGGATGTCACCGGACAGCTTGGCGGCTACAACTTCCAGTGGGCGTGGTCGTCCGGTTATGCCGCCGGGCAGGCAGTTTAGTGCTATAGTTTCCGCGTGTTTTTTGGCATTCAAACCGGAGGGATTAACGATGCGTACCTTATGGATAATTTTGCTGACCTTGCTGTTGAGCGGCTGCGGATACAACACATTTCAAACTACTGATGAGCAGATCAAGGCGAGTTGGGCGGAGGTGCTGAACCAGTACCAGCGCCGTGCCGACTTGATCCCCAATCTGGTGAACACCGTCAAAGGCTACGCCGCGCAGGAGCAAACCGTGCTGCTGGGCGTGACCGAAGCGCGCGCCAGGGTAGGCAGCATCCAGGCAACGCCCGCGCTGATCAACGACGCACAGGCTTTCGCCAAATTCCAGTCCGCGCAGGGCGAGCTGACTTCGGCTTTGAGCCGATTGCTGGTGGTATCGGAGAATTATCCGCAACTAAAATCCGATGCGAATTTCCGCGACCTGCAAGCGCAACTGGAAGGCACGGAAAACCGCATCACCGTGGCGCGCAACCGCTACATCAAGGCGGTGCAGGAATACAACATCGCCGTGCGTTCTTTCCCGAGCAACCTGACCGCGATGCTGTTCGGCTACAGTGTGAAGCCATCGTTTACGGTTGAGAACGAGAAGGAAATCTCTCGGCCGCCGACGGTGGATTTTGCTGCGCCAAAACCCGCCACACCTAACGCTGCCACACCGGCAAAGTAAAATGAAAAAAATAAGGGCGCGAGTTGTTCTGCTTGCGCTGCTGCTAATTGGAGCGGCGCAAGCCGAAGTGGCCGTGCCGCCGCTCGCGCATCGCATCACCGACCTCACCGCTACATTGGATGCACAACAGACCCAAACGCTGGAGTCCCGTCTCGCCGCATTTGAGGCAAAGAAGGGTGCGCAGCTTGCGGTGTTGATCGTGCCGACCACGCAACCAGAAGCCATTGAGCAATTTGGCATCCGCGTCGTCGAGGCGTGGAAGTTGGGGCGCAAGGGTGTGGACGATGGCGCGCTGCTGCTCGTCGCCAAGGATGACCGCACCTTGCGCATCGAGGTGGGTTATGGTCTGGAAGGTGTTCTGAATGATGCCACGGCGAAACGCATTGTGGATGAGGTCATCGTGCCGCGTTTCAAACGTGGCGAGTTTTTTTCAGGTATCGAGTCCGGCACAACGGCGATGATAAAAGTGATTGATGGCGAACCCTTGCCGCCGCCACGGCGTGCTGCGGCAAGCGGAAAATATGATATCGAGTCGCTACTGTTTATTGCATTCGGGCTGGTTGTTGTTGTGGGCAGCATGTTGCGCGCGATGCTCGGGCGTTTCCCCGCCGCCATGCTGATGGGTGGGGCGCTGGGCGCGCTGGCTTGGCTGACGGTCGCGCCGATGCTGATTGCGCTGCTGGTTGGATTGATGGCGTTCGTATTTGTGCTGCTGGGTGGCGCGGGGCGTGGCTTCGGCGGTTATGGCGGCGGTGGGTTGGGTGGTGGCTACGGAGGAGGAGGGGGATTTAGCGGCGGGGGTGGCGGGTTTGGTGGGGGCGGGGCTTCGGGGCGGTGGTGACATGAACTTGAAACGCATCATGCGACATTTATCAAACGGACGTGCCGCAGTGCGGCGCGCTTTTCCGTCGCACACGCTGGATGCGATCGAGTGCACGATCCGCGAAACCGAGGCAAAACACAATGGACAAATTCGTTTCGCGGTGGAGGCCGCACTGGAATTGGCGCCGCTGCTGGCGGGTCAGACGGCGCAGCAACGCGCCCTTGAAGTGTTTTCCAAATTGCGCGTGTGGGATACCGAACACAACAATGGTGTGCTGATTTATTTGTTGCTGGCGGATCGGGATGTCGAGATCGTCGCCGATCGCGGCATACACGCCAAGTTGGGCCAGGAATCGTGGGAAGCGGTTTGCCGCGAGATGGAAGCGGCGTTCCGTGCAGGGCATTTTGAAACGGGCGTGCTTGTCGGCATTCACGCTGTGGGCGCCCACCTGTCACGCCATTTTCCGCCGCGCAGCGGCAAACCCAATGAAATGCCGGATAATCCGGTGGTGCTATAGTAAAAGGAGGGGTGTATGCACATTCTTATCACTGGCGGTACCGGGCTGATCGGTAAACAGCTTTGCAAGGCATTGTTGGCGGAAGGGCATGAGTTGACGGTGTTCAGCCGCAATCCGGCATCTGTTCCGGTTAAATGCGGCGCGGGGGTTCACGCGATGGCCACGCTTGGCGAGTGGCATTCCGGACAAACGTTCGATGCGGTCATCAATCTGGCAGGGGAACCGATTGTGGATGCACGCTGGACGGCTCGGCGCAAGCAGATTTTGTGGGATAGTCGCGTCACCCTCACCGGGGAGCTGGTGAAGCATATCGCCGCTGCCGGGCGCAAGCCGACAGTTTTGTTAAGCGGATCGGCGGTAGGTTATTATGGTAATCGAGGCGATACCGCGCAGTATGAGGCAGACAATGCCGGAGAAGATTTTGCCGCACAGATGTGCAAAGCGTGGGAAGACGCGGCATGTGGCGCGGAGCAGGTTGGGGTGCGGGTGTGCCTGTTGCGCACCGGTTTGATATTAAGCAACAGCGGTGGTTTGCTGGGGCGCATGCTGCCGCCGTTCAAACTCGGTTTGGGCGCACGCCTGGGTGACGGAAAACAGTGGATGACCTGGGTGCACATCGACGATTATGTGGCGATGGTGCTCAAATTGTTGCACGATGCCCAAGCCAGCGGGCCATATAACATGACCGCGCCGCAACCGGTCACTAATGCGGAATTCACTGCCACCTTGGCAAAAACGCTGCATCGCCCCGCACTATTTGTGGCGCCCGCTTCGCTGCTGAAACTGGCGATGGGCGAACGCGCCTGCCTGATGCTGGAAGGACAAAAAGTGCTGCCAGGCAAAATGTCTGCCGCCGGTTATCGCTTTCAGTTCACCAACCTGGCCGACGCACTCCGCAATTTGTTTTGCAAGTAGCTTTTAACGTGAAACTCGCGCAACGAATCGTTTGCTTCCTCTCCATCTGGGAGAGACCGCAGCCGCCAATTTTTCGCCCGAATTGAACCCATGAACCAAAAGCATAGCGAGAACGGGCGCTGCTGTAGGAGCCCAATTTATTGGGCGATATGATATTGATGATCGCGCAATAAATTGTGCTCCTACATACGACCGTATTCACAGAGCACCAAGTTTCATGGGTAGGGTTGGAGTGATAACCATACCGCCATTCGTATCCATGCCTTGCTTACCATTATTGAAGTGCGGATAATGGCAATCCTCGGGGATAAAGGCAGCCTCCCCGCTTCAAGACGATCCTTCGTCCAAGGCCTGCTCTGAAATTGGAGATTCCAAGGAGGAGCCATGGACGCATCGCAGCAGCAAATTTCCGGCAATACGCAACCCCCTGAACCGGTAACGCTGGCTCAGGCTTTCTGGTATTGGCTGAAACTGGGCTTCATCAGTTTCGGCGGGCCGGCAGGGCAAATCGCCATCATGTATCAGGATTTGGTCGAGCGTAAGCGCTGGATCTCGGAACAGCGTTTTTTACACGCCCTCGACTATTGCATGGTGCTTCCAGGCCCGGAAGCGCAACAGCTCGCCACCTATATCGGCTGGCTGATGCACCGCACCTGGGGCGGCATCATCGCCGGGGCATTGTTCGTATTGCCCTCTCTGTTCATCCTGATAGCGTTGTCGTGGGTCTATATCGCCTTTGGTGATGTGCCGCTGGTGGCCGGATTGTTTTATGGCATCAAACCGGCGGTGACCGCCATCGTGGTGCAGGCGGCTCACCGCATCGGCTCACGGGCGCTCAAGAACAACTTGCTATGGGCGATTGCGGCCTCTGCTTTTGTGGCGATTTTCGCGCTGAACGTGCCGTTCCCGGCCATCGTCGCCGGTGCGGCTTTGATCGGCTACGTGGGTGGGCGCATCGTCCCGGACAGGTTCGAGGCCGGTGGCGGGCACGGAAAAACTCAAAAATCCTTTGGCCCGGCGCTGATAGACGACCACACGCCGACACCGGAACATGCGCGCTTTCACTGGCCAGGGCTGATGCGTGTTGTCATCGTGGGCGGCCTGTTGTGGCTGCTTCCGATGGCATTGTTGGCGGGAAACTACGGATGGAACCATACGCTAACACAGATGGGCTGGTTCTTCACCAAGGCCGCGCTGTTGACCTTCGGCGGAGCCTATGCGGTGTTGCCTTATGTCTATCAGGGCGCGGTCGGGCACTACGGCTGGCTCACGCCGACACAGATGATCGATGGCTTGGCACTCGGTGAAACTACGCCGGGGCCACTCATTATGGTGGTGGCCTTCGTCGGGTTCGTCGGCGGGTATGTGAAAGCGTTGTTCGGGCCGGACATGCTGTTCCTCGCCGGGGCGGTGGCTGCGATATTGGTGACATGGTTCACCTTCCTGCCGTCTTTCATCTTCATTCTTGCGGGTGGCCCGCTGGTGGAGTCCACTCACGGTAAGCTCAAGTTCACCGCGCCACTGACTGCGATCACGGCGGCAGTAGTGGGCGTCATCCTGAATCTGGCCATGTTTTTCGGCTATCACGTGCTTTGGCCGAAAGGCTTTTCCGGCACGTTCGATTGGGTGTCAGCGTCGATTGCGCTGGCGGCGGCCATCGCGCTGTTCCGCTTCAAACGCAACGTCATCGAGGTCATCGCGGCCTGCGCCGTGATTGGACTCGTTATAAAAACCATTCTGTGAGGTGAAGCCATGAAATGGATTACCCGTGAACGCCCCAAAATCGACCGCATCGCCTGCCCGTGGCTGGTGACGCGGTTCGTGGATGAATCCCCCGAATTTCTCTACACTCCTGCAAATTACTCTTTCAAGCTCATCAAGCGAATTTTCTCAACGCAATACAGGCTACAGCATAGATCAAAACCGCTAGAAAAATCACCGCAGCAAAACCCAGATGAATAGCCAGCAGGGTTGCAAGGACGGCACCCACCACCGAGGCGAAACCGTTGATCGCCCACGCCCAGGGAATAGCCTCCTCGGCAGTGCTTGCCAGCCGCATCATGCCGGTGGGGAAGGGCACTCCCATGCACATCGCCAGCGGCGCGATCAGCGCCACGGAGATGATTATCTTGGCCGCATCGGGCAAATGGGTCAGTGCCTGGAATATGTGCGGCAGGATGGCAAGGTAGAGCAGAGATATTGCACCCAGCGCGATCACCGCAATGATGACTTTGTTTGCAACTTGCCAGCGCGCGATTTGCCAATTCCCGGCAAGCCAACTTCCCGCAGCGGCGAACATCAGGAATGCGCACAGCACGACCGCCACGGCGTACAGCGGATGGGCCAGGAACAGCACAAATTTCTGGATGAAAGCGATTTCCATGAACATGAAGGCAAGGCCGATGGCGAAAAAATACAGCGCCACCGGCGCGACGGGCATGGTGCGCCGGCAACGCGACAAGGCCAGCGGCGCCAGGATCAGCAGCACACTTGCCACAAACGCCTGCACCAGCGTCGCCACCAGCAGCGGGTAGCCCCAGTCGAGCAGCGGCATGCCGCCCTGTTCGCGCAGCGCGAATAATTCTGCGGCTGCATTCCATTTGAAGAAACGGAAAAAATGCGGCCGGTCATCGGTTGCAGGTTCGATATAAAATTTGTACTGGTCGATAAAATCCTGCCGCTGCGGCCCCAGCAGTGCAACGGCTCCCTCGAAGAAATAGGGCTGCGCCAGCAGGTTGTAGCGGTTCGCCTCGTCGGCGCCCATTCCGGGGTAATAACCCAGATCGAAAGCGCGCGTGCGGCTGAATTCCTTGATCGCCGCGATTTCGCTTGCAGTGAAAGAGCTGTTTTTCACCAGCAGCGTGACGGTCTTCCAGCCGCGTATCATCGCCAGCCTTGATGAAGGATTGGGCACGCCGCTCTGTTCCAGCGCGGCCACTGCCGTGGCAAACAGTTTCAGTGTATCGCGCGGCGGCAGCGTGAGCCAGCGGGTGACGGCCAGCATGCCGCCCGGCGTGAGGCGGCTCAGATAGGCTTGCAGCGCCTCCACCGTGTAGAGATAGTTTTCGCTCAGGCCATACAGCCCCGCCGAGGCGGTGCCGAATGAATCCAGCAGCGCCACCTGGATCAGGTCATAGCGCTGAGGGCCAGTATTGACGAAGCCGCGCGCCTCGGCTTCATACACATGTACACCGGGCCGGGCGTAAAGGTTGCCCGCATAGTCATTGAAACGTTGTCGCACCAGACCGGTGACGTTGCTATCTAGCTCCACCGCATCTATTGCAGTGCTGCCGTGGAAAAGTGCCTGCAGCACGTCGCTGCCTGCTCCGGCGCCCAGCACCAGCACGCGAGGCTTAATTTCATGAGTGGCGAGCACATGATAGGGCAGGGCAGAGGTGAGATGGCCGAGATAGGCCAGCGGTTCGAGATTGCCATCAAACTTTGTCAGCGCCGACGGGCCGTCGCCATCCACGAACACGCCCAACTGCGACGGCGGTTCGCTCGTGGCGTTGAGGCTCATCCCCGGCGCATGGCGCAATGGCACGCGGGTGTTTTCCACCACCGCGATCTGCCCCAATGGGCTGGTGCGCTCCTCGACCACTCGCGCCCCGGCGATATTCAATGCCTGGCTCAAATCCTTGTAGGCAGAGGGATGCACTGGCAGGCCGGGCAACGTCACAACTGCCAGCACAGCCAGCCCGATGAATAACCCCATCAGCCATTTCGGCCGCAATTTCAGTTCGACGACGGCGATGGCGGCAGCCAGCAAGGCCAATGTCGTGAGGGCGCTCAGCACTTGGTGGGGCGGCACCAGGAATAGCACAACTATGACGCCCAGGCTGCCCGCCCCCGCGCCGAGGATGTCGCAGGCATAGATGCGTGATGCCTGTTTGCCGAAGTGCGACATGACCAGGCCGATGCCCAGCCCCCCGCAAAAGAACGGCAGCATCATCAGCAGATAAACGGTGAGCAGTTTGAAAGGCTGGGTCTGGTCCCACAGCAGTTCGAGCGGATTGAATGGAACATGTTGCGCCAGCAAAAATGATACGGGCATCAAAATAGCCAATGTCGCTGCGGCCATGACATACACCGCGCCAAAATGCGGGGCAAGTTTTTCCTTCAGCAGGGTCAGCACCGTGCCGCTCGCACCGTAGCCCAGCATCGCCGCACTGATGATCATGTAGGCGAAGTGATGCCACAGCACAATGCTGAACAAGCGCGTCAGCAGCACCTCGTAGGCCAGCACGCAGGCGGAGAGCAGGCCGATGGCAACGAATGGCGGGCGGGACATAATTCCATTTCCCGATCAATAGTGAAATATTGGCAGGGTGCATTCCTCGCACCATTGCTATTGGTGCATGGAATGCACCCTACACGGTTATTGTTTTTTGTAAGAAAAATATAATAACTAATGCCCGCCGGTAAGCGGGACAAACCGCACCGGCAGAATCTGGCGGTTGATTACCGAGCCATCCATCTGCTTTTCCACCAGCATCAGATACTGGGTCATGAATTGCGTACCGAGCGGAATCACCATGCGGCCTCCCGGCTTGAGCTGTTTGATAAGAGGCGGCGGCACATGGCTTGCGGCAGCGGTCACCATGATCGCGTCGAACGGCGCCGCATCCGGCCAGCCATAGTAGCCGTCGCCCACCCTGGTTTCCACATTGCGGTAACCGAGAGCTTTCAGCAGGCTGCCTGCCTGATTTCCCAGCGGTTCGATGATTTCGATGCTGTAAACCGAGCTGCCCAATTCCGCCAGAACTGCCGCCTGGTAGCCGGAGCCGGTGCCGATCTCAAGCACCTTGTCGCCCGGCTTGACCCGCATCAGATCGGTCATCAGCGCCACGATGAAAGGCTGTGAAATCGTTTGCCCATGGCCGATCGGAAGAGGGCGGTTGAGATACGCTACCGCAGCCAGCGCGGCAGGCACGAAACGATGGCGCTCCACCTTTCCCATCGCAGTGATGACAGCAGAGTTGAGCGCGGTGCTGCCGCTGTATGAAGAGCTAGCGGCAGTATCGGCCAGCACCTCTTCCACCATTTTGCGGCGCTCCACATCGAACCCGCCACCCTGTGACGGCAGTGCGTAACAGAAAATAAGAAATGCGCCCAAGACGAATTGGCGTTTCATGATTTTGTTTTTGAGTCGGCCTCTGGATAGTGGCTAAGGTTGAGTGAAGTTTAGCGCTAACCGGATGAGATTCCTAATCTGAAACGCTCAATCTTCAATCCGCCCATGCGGTTTCTGCAAGAATGCCGTATCGCTCAGCATGATGAAAAACTGGTAGCATGAAGCCCGTTCGTTGGAAGACAGTAATCGGGGGGAACTCAGCGTCAAGAGCCGATATTCCCGACCCAGCAATTTACCCCAACCCCGCAATTTACAGAGGCCACCCATGAAAATTGGCATTCCAAAAGAAATCAAGACCAACGAAAACCGCATCTCGCTGGTACCGGCGGGGGCGGAGGCTTTGGTAGCGGCCGGGCACACGGTCATCGTGGAAACGGGAGCCGGGCTGGGGAGCGGCTTCAGCGACGCGCGATACCTTGCTGCAGGCGCGCAAATCGCAAATGATGCCGATGCGGTCTGGGCGGTAGCCGACCTGATCGTGAAAGTGAAGGAGCCGATAAACACGGAATGGAAGCGCATCAGGCCTGGCCAGGCCATCTTCACCTACTTCCATTTCGCCGCAGGCGAGAAATTGACCAAGGCGCACCTGGCATCCGGTGCGGTTTGCATTGCGTATGAAACGGTCGAACTGCCATCGGGCGAACTGCCGTTGCTGACACCGATGTCGGAAGTGGCCGGGCGCATGGCGGTGCAGGAAGGCGCCAAGTATCTGGAAAAACTGTATGGCGGTCGCGGCATCTTGCTGAGTGGCGTACCGGGCGTTCCACCCGCCAAAGTGGTGATACTCGGCGGCGGCGTAGTCGGCGTCAATGCGGCAAAAATGGCGGCCGGGCTGGGCGCCCATGTCGTCATTCTCGATGTCTCGCTGGAGAGGCTGCGCTATCTCAGCGATGTGATGCCCGCCAACGTGCAGTTGATATTTTCGGATCGGCACACGCTGCTGAAGCAGATATCCAATGCCGACCTGATCATCGGTGCAGTGCTGGTGCACGGCGCCATCGCGCCCAAACTGATCCGCCGCGAAGACCTCAGGATCATGCACAAGGGCGCTGTGATTGTGGATGTCTCCATTGATCAGGGCGGTTGCGTCGAGACCATGCATGCGACCACGCACGAAAGCCCGACGTTCATCGTCGAGGGTGTCATTCACTATGGCGTAACCAACATGCCCGGCGGCGTGCCGGTCACCTCGACCCTGGCACTGACCAACGCAACCTTGCCTTATGTGCTGAAACTGGCGAACAAGGGTTACCGGCAGGCGCTCAAGGAATCTCCGGCGCTGTTGAAGGGGCTCAATATCATCGGCGGGAAAATAACGCACAAAAGGGTTGCCGAAGCATTCGGGCTGGAATGCCACCCTGCGGAATCCTTTATCGACTGATTCCACCTGCGTGAATTGCATCTTGCGTAAAATGCCTTGAAAGGGAGATGAACAATGACGGCCATGCAACCGGTTGCTGCCGAGGGACGCAACGAATCAAATATATTTATTATTCGCGGGCAGAAAGTCATGCTCGGCATACACTTGGCAGAGTTGTATGAAGTCGAGTTGCGGGTGCTGGATCTAGCCGTAGAGCGCAACTTTGAACGTTTCCCGGAAGCCTCCGTGTTCAAGTTGAATCCCGAAGAATTTGCCAACTTGAAATCACAGCTCGCGATTTCAAACCTGGCAACGCCTTACGCCTTTACCGGGCAGGGGGCGGCCATGCTCTCCAGCATCCTGTTCGATGAACGGGCAATGCACGACAATCAGGAATCTTGCGCACCCGCGTGCAGTTGCCGCAGATGATCGCATCAATGGGTTGCGTGTATTGAAAATTACGGCATCCGGTTCAACTCAAATTGTTTATTGGGCCCGGTGCCGCAACTGTTCTTTGCATCCTGGCGACAGTTCACCTTCATGATGTTTGAGGCATTGCAGGACTTTGCCACCTCCGGGTTTGGTGTTTTTACAGAGCTTGGCCATATCATCTTTGCACGCTTGCCTGAAATCATGAACTCTCTCTTTCATTTTCCCTATGTTTTCTTTGCAGGCAGGTGATAATTCGCTTGAATGCTCTTTGAGGCATCGCGCCACGCGCCCTTCCCCCTGCTGCACGCCTTTGCAGAGTTTGGCCGCGTCCTCGACGCAGGGTCTTGCATTTTGTTCTGCCGATACACCCGCTGCCATGGATAAACAAAACACCCCTGCAAGCACAGCAAACCATTTCATTTGAATGCCGGAAAATGCTGTCCTGTTTTTCATATACGTTACTCCTTAGCTTTTTTGGTTATAAATCCAGCGGATTCGTCATCGTTTGGCACAGTTGCAAATACAACGTCAAGGTTCATTCATGCGGCTGGCTGTGTGTCCTGCCCGACTCAATCAAAGGGCTCAATCCGGGCCAATAATACTTCTTTTGGCTGTCTGCCCATAATTCTAAATTTACCCTTCCGCCTGCCTTGCGTATAATGCTTCGCTTTGCGAAGGACGTTTACTATGCGTATTACCCAAAAGGCGCTGACCTTTGACGATGTCCTGCTGGTTCCGGCACATTCCAATGTGCTGCCGCGTGATGTCAGCCTGCGCACCCGGCTTACCCGCAACATTACCCTGAACATTCCCATATTGTCCGCTGCGATGGATACCGTCACCGAGGCGCGCCTGGCGATTGCCTTGGCGCAGGAGGGCGGCATCGGCATCGTGCATAAAAATATGGCCGCCAAGGCGCAGGCGCTGGAAGTTTCCAAGACCAAGCGTTTTGAAAGCGGTGTCGTGAAAGACCCCATTACCGTCACGCCAGAAATGACGGTGCGCGATGTTTTTAACCTCACCCGCCAGCACAAGATATCCGGCTTGCCGGTGGTGCAGGGCAAGCAGTTGGTCGGTATTGTCACCAACCGCGATTTGCGCTTTGAAAGCAATCTCGATCAGCCGATCCAGAATATCATGACGCCGCGCGAGCGCCTGATTACAGTGAAGGAAAGCGCCAGCCGCGAAGAGGCGCGCGGCCTGATGCACCGGCACCGCATCGAGCGCGTGCTGGTGGTGAACGATGCGTTCGAGTTGCGCGGCCTGATTACCGTGAAGGACATTCTCAAATCCAGCGAGCACCCTCATGCATGCAAGGACGGCTTCGGGCGCCTGCGCGTGGGCGCCGCAATAGGCGTGGGCGAGGGCACGGACGAACGTGCGGCGCTGCTGGTGGAAGCCGGTGTGGATGTGCTGGTGGTGGATACCGCTCACGGCCACGCGCAGGCCGTGCTGGATCGCGTCAAATGGGTGAAGAAAAATTTCCCGCAGGTTGAAGTGATCGGCGGCAATATCGCCACCGGCGCGGCGGCCAAGGCTCTGCTGGATCATGGCGCGGACGGCGTAAAAGTGGGTATCGGCCCAGGTTCGATTTGCACCACGCGCATCGTCGCGGGAGTCGGGGTGCCGCAGATCAGCGCCATCCAGAATGTGTCTGAGGCACTGCGTGACTCCGGTGTGCCGCTGATCGCGGACGGAGGAGTGCGCTACTCCGGCGATATTTCCAAGGCGCTGGCGGCGGGCGCGCATGTGGTGATGCTGGGAGGCCTGTTTGCCGGCACGGAAGAAGCGCCGGGCGAAGTGGAGTTGTTCCAGGGCCGTTCTTACAAGTCTTATCGCGGCATGGGCAGCATAGGCGCGATGCAGCAGGGTTCCAGCGACCGCTATTTTCAGGAAAGTGAAGCGGCCAATCAGGACAAACTGGTGCCGGAGGGTGTGGAAGGTCGCGTGCCATACAAGGGCAGCGTGTTGGCGGTTATTCACCAGTTGATGGGCGGTTTGCGCGCCAGCATGGGTTATCTGGGCTGCCCGGACATCGCCACCATGCACACCAAGGCCGAGTTCGTCCAGATCACCGCCGCCGGTGTGCGCGAATCGCATGTGCACGATGTGCAGATCACCAAGGAAGCGCCGAATTATCATGTTGATTAACTACCCTGGAAAGGTTGCTGACCATGTCTGAGGGTAAGGTTTCTAAAATAAGAACTGGCTGGGGTTTTATCGAACAGTCGGATGAGTCTGAAATTTATTTTACACAAAGAGAGTTACGTGGAATTGTATTTAAGGAACTTAAAAAGGGAGATGCGGTTTCGTTTGAAATTGGGATTAAAGATGACGGTAAAACTTTTGCAGCAAATATCCAGAAAGCAAATGCCCCAGCTACTGTTAATGCAAACGTAACTCGTAGCCCATCAGAACAGGTAAAAAAACTTCTGGTCTTTTCTCTGGAAAGGGAACTGGCAAACATCAAGACAGGTTTGGAATTTGAGAAACTTACGTTCATGCTGCTGCGCCTTTTAGGTATTCATTCACTATACCAATATGACTCAAAACAGCAGGCTGGACGCGCTGATGGCTTCTTTATTTGTGACCGTCTAGCAGTGATGTATGACTGCACGTTACAGCGAAGCTTTGAAGAAAAAAAGAAAGATCAAATCGAGAACTACGTAAACAAAATGAGGCAGTCATCCATCACAATAGATGTGAAAACGGGTGAGAAATCCAGCCTTCCACAAAAGCACGATATTCAAAGCAAAATCCGGCAAGTTTGGATTATTACAAAGGGCGTTACCCGTGATTTGTATGAGGCCGAGGGTCTGGTGGTCAGGGAAATTGCGATTGACGATTTAGCTAGCCTGCTCGAAATAAAATTAAATGCGAATAATTTTAAAGAATCCGATTTGCTTAAATGTTTGCTTGAACTAAGTGATTTATCGGCCAATTAACTATGCCCCACCAGAAAATCCTCATCCTCGATTTCGGTTCGCAATATACCCAGCTTATCGCGCGCCGTGTGCGCGAATCCCATGTGTATTGCGAGTTGCACCCGTGGGACATGCCAGAAGCCGAAATTCGCGCCTTCGCTCCCGCAGGCATCATTCTTTCCGGCGGGCCGAACTCGGTATATGAAGAAGAAACGCCCAAGGCGCCGCAAGTGGTGTTTGAACTGGGCGTGCCGGTGCTGGGCATCTGCTATGGCATGCAGACCATGGCGGCGCAACTGGGCGGGACGGTGGAGTGCGGGAAGGTGCGCGAATTCGGTTATGCGGAAATCCGCGCACGCGGGCATTCAAAATTGTTCAGCGGCATTCAGGATCGAGCCAACGAGCAGGGCCACGGCTTGCTGGATGTATGGATGAGCCATGGCGATAAGGTTACAGCATTGCCACCCGGTTTCTCGGTGATCGCTTCCAATGATGCCACACCCTTCGCTGGCATGGCCGATGAAGCGCGCCGTTTCTACGCAGTGCAATTCCACCCGGAAGTGACACATACCCCTCAGGGCAAGGCGATGCTGAGCCGCTTCGTGCATGACATCTGCGGTTGCGGGCAGGACTGGAACATGCCGGATTACATCGCCGAGGCGGTGGAAAAAATCCGCGCCCAGGTTGGCGCCGAAGAAGTGATCCTCGGCTTGTCAGGTGGCGTGGATTCTTCCGTAGCGGCGGCGCTGATCCACCGCGCCATCGGCGACCAACTCACCTGCGTGTTCGTGGACAATGGCCTGTTGCGTTTGAACGAAGGCGCGCAGGTGATGGAGACTTTCGCTAACCATCTGCACATGAAGGTGGTGCAGGTGGACGCGAGCGTCGAGTTCTTGAAGCACCTCGAAGGCGTGACCGACCCCGAGAAGAAGCGCAAGGTTATCGGGCGCGAGTTCGTCGAAGTGTTCCAGCGTGAATCGGCCAAACTGAAACAAGCCAAGTGGCTGGCGCAGGGAACCATCTATCCGGACGTGATCGAATCCGCCGGAGCCAAGACCAAAAAGGCGCACACCATCAAGTCACACCACAATGTCGGCGGCCTGCCTGACACGCTGCACCTCAAGCTGCTCGAACCGCTGCGCGAATTATTCAAGGACGAAGTGCGCGAACTCGGTGTGGCTCTCGGCCTGCCACACGACATGGTGTATCGCCATCCTTTCCCCGGCCCCGGCCTGGGCGTGCGCATCTTGGGCGAAGTGAAGCGCGAATATGCCGACCTGCTGCGCCGGGCGGATGCGATTTTTATCGAAGAATTGCACGCCACTAAGGATGAAGATGGCAAGTCCTGGTATGCGAAAACTTCACAGGCGTTCGCTGTGTTTCTGCCGGTGAAGAGCGTCGGCGTAATGGGCGACGGGCGTACCTACGAATGGGTCGTAGCGTTGCGCGCGGTGCAGACGCAGGACTTCATGACCGCGCACTGGGCGGAGCTGTCTTACGCGCTGCTGGGCAGGGTGTCCAACCGCATCATCAACGAAGTGCGCGGGATCAACCGCGTGGTGTACGACATCTCCGGCAAGCCGCCCGCGACGATAGAGTGGGAGTAGGGGTGTTTTGTAATTAATTGTTATTAAACGATAAACTATTGGCTTGTTGATGTTTTATCCTATTTTCCTCTGTTGAAGCAACCCGAAATGCTTCAAACTGATAGCTGACGTGGTGTTCAATCGAATTGGGAGGGTCACCTGTTAGCGCCGATTGAATATTGACACACCCTGCCGATTGAATATTGACACAGGACGGGTAGCTGTTTTTTGAACCGGTCGTTGTCAAGCTAGTTGTCGCCTGAATGTTTAAATTTATGCTGCCTTTTTAAGTTCTGAATTACCCCCCTTTTGAACGATTTTTTCGGTGATGTGTTGATCAGGATTTAGGTGAACAACACGAATTGGCTGCCAGTTTCTAGTGGCTCCGCTCCAGCGCCCTGGATGCCTTTTTTTCGCTGTTTCGTACACACAGATACGCTTCTGTAGCAACGCGGCATCCAGGCCCGCATGGCGTTCTGCAGGGGTAATGAATTTGATAGCGCTGTGGCGATGTTCCTGGTTGTGCCAGTTAACAAACATGCCTACCCACTGCCTGGCGGCAAGGAGGCTCTCAAACGCCCGGCCCGGGTAGGCTGGCCGGTATTTCATCGTCTTGAAGAGCGACTCTGAATAGGTGTTGTCGTTGCTGACCGCCGGGCGACTGAACGATGGCGCCACGCCCAATACTTGCAGGGTAGCCAGCAACGTTGCGCCTTTCATCGGACTGCCATTGTCCGAATGCAGCACCACCTGGTCCGGTGCGATGTTTTCCCGTTGGCAAATGTCGCGCATGACTTCGCTGGCCAGTTCACTGCTTTCTGAATCATAAACCTGCCAGCCAACGATTTTCCGGCTAAAGATATCCATGAACAAATACAGGTAAAATAGATTCCCAGCACCGGTGTGGGCAGATAAGTGATGTCCCAGCTGAATAGCTGATTGGGCGCTGTTGCCGATAGCGCACGCGGCTTGTAGCGTTGTTGTGCCGGCCGTTCTGCGCCACGATGCTTGAGCTGATTTTCTGCCCTGAGAACGCGATAAAAAGTCGATTCGGAGGCAATATATTGCCCGCGGTCGGCTAATCTTGGAACAATCTGGCTTGGCGGAAGATGGCCAAATTCGTCTGAATTCACGACTGTCAGCAGGTGCTCGCGTTCCAATCCACCGAGCTTGTTTTTGGGGGATTGCACTCGCAGTGTGCGTTGATCTGGGCGTGATTTGTCGCTCTGCCAGCGTTGCAAAGTGCGCTCGCTCAGAGAGATCGCCGCACAGGCACGATCCTGGCGCGCACCCGCTGCGATTGCTTCTGCCACCAGCTCCATGACTTGGTCGCGCTCGGCAAGGGTGGTCATTTGACCTCGTCCTCCCGGAGCGCGCGGAACTTTTTTTGCAGGATCAGCAATGCTGCCGCCTCTGCCAATGCTTTCTCTTTGCGTATCAATTCACGCTTGAGCTTTTCATTTTCATCTTTCAATGTGCGAATTTCACGGGTGCCTGGCGCTGTTTTTACATCGGCACAAAAGGCTGTTTTCCAGCTTGTCAGGTGATGAGCAAACAACCCTTTTTCACGGCACCACGCATGCAGGGATTCGCCTGACAAACCATGGGTTTCATGCAGTGCCACCAGTTGCTCATCAGCACTCCAGTCCTGAGGGCGTTTCTCTTTTGTCGCCGTTACATTAAGCATGCCTACCGCTTTCCTTTTCATCCAATTTTTTACCGTATGGAAACTGACATTCATCTCTTCCGCGACCGATCGCACCGTCCGGTCTCCTCGAGAATATATCTTGGTTAACGCCTGTTCAATAAACGCTTCAGAATACTTTGACTTCACGGCTGACTCCTCTTCAAATAATTAATTTTTAGAGGCGACAACTAGTAGTTCGTTCCGGTAAAATACTTACAGATTGATATATAATTGCCATGGCTCTTATACAACTCTTAGCGGGGGTGATCATGGCGGGCAAGACGAAACGTGCTGCACTGGTATTGACGGAGGATCAGAGGACGATGTTGAAGGAACTGTCCAGATCGAGAACAGCGTCGGCGCGCGAGATTGAACGCGCCAAGGTGCTGATCGGCTACGCCGATGGTATCTCGATTGTTGGCCTGCAACGGCAGACCGGGGGCAGTCGCCCGACTATCTACAAATGCATCGACAAGGCACTGGCGGCGGGCGTGCAGATGGGGTTGAAGGACGCTTACCACCGCCCGCACGAACCGGAAATCAGCAATGAAGCCCGCGCTTGGGTAGCGAGCATCGCCTGCACCAAGCCCAAGGATAACGGTTTAGCTGCGGAGCTGTGGACAATATCCGGCTTGGCCAGCTTTGTATCCGAACACGCCGGGTCTGCGGGCTTTCCCCGGCTGGCGCACGCGGGCAAGAGCACCGTATGGCGCATTCTCGACGAGAACGAAATCAAGCCCCACAAGATCCGTTACTATTTAGAAAAACGTGATCCAGAGTTTGACCGCAAGATGCAGGAAGTCTTGCTGGTTTACCGGGATGTTTCGATCTACCGCGAAGGTGCTGTTCATGATGGGCGACCCGAGCCCATCTATACTGTCAGCGTCGATGAAAAACCCGGGGTTCAGGCTATCGGGCTAACCGCTCCCGACCTGCCGCCCGTTCCCGGAAAACACTCAGCCATTGGGCGAGATTACGAATATATCCGCCATGGAACCGTATCGATCCTGGCCGGAATTGATCTGCACTCGGGCCATATTTTCGCCAACGTGGAAGATCGCCACCGTAGCGTTGAGTTCATCGCGTTACTCAAACGGCTTGACGAGCACTACCCCCCCGAGGCAATCATCCGCGTGGTGCTGGATAATCATTCGGCACACATCTCGAAAGAAACGTTAGCCTATCTTGCAACTCGACCAGGGCGCTTCGAGTATGTTCATACGCCCAAACATGGCTCTTGGCTTAATCTGATAGAGTGTGCCTTCTCGAAGATGTCCAGAACCTTCCTGCGCCACATCCGGGTAAACTCCATTGATGAGTTGAAGGCACGAATCATGAAGGGCATTGACGAGATCAACGCCTCACCCGTCGTGTTCCGCTGGAACAAGTTTGACCTTGGGGTGGCTTAATGTGTAAATATTTTACCGGAACGCACTACTAGTCTGACACAGGGGGTTATGCGGAGAGAATAATCCATGAAATAGGGCAAAATCAGGGCTCCTGAACAAGGGGCTCTGCATAACAATACACTCCGCATTCAACAAGGCGTTCTCGGATTGGTCGGAGGTATTTCCAAATGCAGCCTGCGTGGTGTCGCTGGTCGATCGCCTGGTCCATCACTCGGAGGTGATCTCGATTGAGGGAGAATCCTACCGCCTGAAAGAAGCGAAGGAGCGTTCCGAGCAACGTGGACGGCAACGGCGAAAGGTGAAATCATGAAGCCATGGCGCTTGCCGTCAGGGTTGCAGCGCGGAATCCCCTTTATCATCCAGGACAACTGGACACCGGAGCAGGCATTGGCGGTAGTTGAATTGCTCGATGACCTGCGTGAGGTGATCTTGAATCGCTATCGGATTCAGCTACACGAGCTGCTACGCGAACAGCGCTGCACACCTGCCACATCGACACCTCGCAGCATCGACGAAACCGATCCGCCGTTCTGATTGATTTGTGCATTTCCATCAAACGAACAAGGAGCCCCATGGGGCTCCTTGCATTTCGATCTTCGCAACCTTCAAACTCCGCCAGATTTCGGCGCATTTACGCAGCCGTCAACATCCCAAAAAGGCATATCACAAATCTGATGTCTGCTTCATTTTAGGCTCAGAATTTTTGAGCAATGCTCTCAATTATCCTTCGGCTTCCACACATGCATTTCTTGTACGATAAATTTTGCAAAAGGTTTGATATCTCCGCCTACGCTTGCTGCTTCAAGTGCATTCATATATTTGTCGCGGCTTTTCATCCGGATGATCGTCCACGGGTAACCGCCTGATGCGAGCATCGCGTTCATCAGGAATCGGCCAATTCGACCATTGCCATCAAAGTATGGGTGAATGAACACGAAGAGGTGATGCCCTAATACTGCACGCACAGCAGGTTCCGTTTCTTGTGCAATAAGGTTGAACAGCGTCTCCATGGAGTCTGCCAGAGCCTCACGGGGGAGTGGGGTATGCATGGAGTTTCGAATGTAAACCGGACCACTTCGGTATCCGGCCAGTTGATGTGGCTCAACAATCCCCGCTGCGACGGAAGGAGCAAACAACTCTCCATACCACTGATGATGCGCCCTTCTTGCGACCTCCCCTGGATTCTCTCCGGACAGGATTGCAGCAAGGCTGGTTTTGGCAGCCTGAAATGCCTGAAAATAACCACGGGCTGCCAGCGCGTCACGGTCACCTTTATCTTGCTCATCGTCGTCAGGATTCCAGTTGCCCTTTGCGACTCGTTCAATCAATTCATCGTTGACCTGGTAACCTTCGATTGAGAGCGAGTTGTAAGCATCCGCCACATATCGTTCGCCAACTTGGGTCAGGTAGTTATCTGGCGTTTTTGGTAATCCTGGTGCCGATGGGAACACTGATAAAACGTCGTCGCGCCAGCCAGCCCACATCGACTGGATACGCATGGCATAAGGCGATCTCTCCCGACTATTCCCCAAGGTTGGTTTCTGGGCCTCAAAGGGGTTGGATTCGCGTACATTGTGTTTCGCACGTTTCATCGTTTCAATGATGCGATCAGAGTCCGCATAGCGCCCCATGAACCGCAATGCACCGGCCAACCGCCCTGCAGCAGACGGCATTCCTTCTCCAGCCAACAAGACTGCCAGCAAATCGCCAGGGTCACGGATCAGGCCCAAGGCGATTTCGGCTTCCCGAGGATTGTTTTTGAAAAACAGTGGCCCGACGCGGCACAACGCTTCCGCCAATGGGATGGCCTGCAAACCGTTCAGCTCGATCCGGTTTTTTGGTACACTTTTCTCATCCGTGTAGAGCAACACCGATGTATCGTGTGGCAACTTGAGGATAGATGTCCCTCCCTCTTTGGTAATCACCGTAATTTGGCGTGGAACAACCGTGCAGTGTGTATGCAACAGGATGGATGCCTCTACGTTCAGGCAGTATCGCTTACCGAAGCGCTTGCCCAGGTAACCAGAGAGAAAAGACCAGAAACTCGCATACCAGGCAGTACTATCTCCCTCGCCATCCTTTGGGTTGGAGCAGACATACCAGCCCTTCATCACCTGGCGCAAGAAACCTTCTTCTACCAGTATGGCTCGATGCGGCTCCTTCAAGTCTTGCGACTCGATGACGCCGCTGTGTGTGTCCTGTAACTTCTTGAGCGCTTTCAGCGCTTCAGCGAGTTTCTCATTGGGCCTAGCCATATTTATCAGCTTTGTTTTTAACGATTATAAAGGCTATGTTATTGCCATTTAATAAACTTTGTTATTGCCTATTTGATGAGTTATGTTATCCATGCTAATACTAGCATAACTACATAATATAATTAATCTATTATAATTATAATCAAGCAGAGTTTTCCATATTAATTGCTTCAAATCGGTGCCGATCAATAAGATAAACATAAATGAAGGTGTCGCAGGTTTTTAGCGCAGTACGTTGGTGGCGGCAAGGCGTGCAGAAGAAACAAGCGGCGTTCTGGACTGAGGGGTAGAGTTGGGATGCCGCGCCGGAAAAGGCCGACACATCACTGGTGCTAACCCGCCCGTTTTTTAGCGTGGATCATGGGTCACGTCGGCGACATTGGTGAGTCCGTTGCCACGGACATCCCGTTTGAAAGAGTGAATACAACGACGTACCCGAACCGGCACTGCATCCCGATTAAGATGATGGAGGATGCCATGGCAAAGCGCAAGCAAAGCAAACTGGAGTTGACCCACCCGAATGCTGCGGGGATCGATATCGGTTCGCGGATGGTTCTCGCGTCGTAGTGGATGCGCTCGGAAAGCCCGTCGGTGGTCAGATAGGTCTGGCTCATATCAATGCTCCTTTAGTTGGTTGATGAACACGCCCGCGATGAAAACTTCATGGACGTGCAACCAAAATAGCAGATAAAAAATGCGATTTTTTTGCGGGAAAAACGAAACCGGAAGATCGGATTTGGCGGTATCACAGAACATCTGTGATTTTTTAAAACTTCAGAACAGGAACAGCTACAGGATCGCGGCGGCCATGTGCGGCCAGCATGCTTTATGGGGAATATTCTTGAGTCGGGCGGGTTCGGAAGGGAAGCTCTTACACTATTTTTGGGAGCAATAAAATCGTCACAAAAAAACAAAAGTAGTCACGAGAGCAGATGTCAGAAACAGACAAAAAGCCTGCGCGGGATTGTTTCTGGGCACAAGGCACGAATGGGCACAGAGCTGAATCCAAATCATTTTTTTCTGCGTTTTGGGCACGAGAAGCAGTATTCGGTGACGTGTGCTGCTTTCTTCGTTTTCGACAAATCAAAAAGCAGTATTCAAAAACAGCAGCAGTATTCAAACAGGGGTTATTTGCCAGCTTTGAAATTTGCCTTTGGGCACGAAATGGGCACATTTTGGGCACATTTTGGGCACGGAGCAGATTTTTGGCCGAAAAATTTTGATTTCAGCGAGGGGAAAAGAGGGTGAACTGAGTTGATGCGAATGCATGAGAAGCAATAAACACGCGCTTCTCGGAGGTATTGTGAAAACGAAAGAAGATCAAATTTTCTGGTGGGCGGTAGGTGTTTCGAACACCTGACCCCTGCCGTGTGAAAGCAAAAAATTGCTGCGCATGTACAGCGATTTCAACAGACTACACTTGACGCAAATAGGTGCGTATTTAATAGAATCAATCAGTTATAAATTTTCAAACATATACAAACTGTGACACTTCTTGCCGACTAAAGTCATTTACTTTGCGAATCTGTCACATAACCCTCTCAAAAAAACATATCACAAAACCGACATCTGCTTCATTTTAGGCACCATGTTTCTGCGCAATGCAATAAACTAACAAACGGCATTACTGCATATCGGGAGCCATTGCTGCAAGTTGGTTTGTAGACTATTTGATGGGTCAACCCAACGTCGGTACATGGGGCAAAAGCGCATCGGCGGTGCGAATTCCGGTTCAAACTGGACACGCATTCCACGGCAAACTGGGCACTGATTCCACGGCAAACTGGACAGGTAAAATAGTGATGTAGCGGTACGCGGGATAACCGTGGCACCCTCGGGGATTTTTACCGGGGAGCCACATGGCCAACAACAGGTTACCCATGCGCAAGATCACAGAAACACTCCGGCTGCATTTCGAATGCGGACGGCTCCCACCGGGATATTTCCCGCGCCATCAGCACGTCGCCGACCACGGTTTGCGATTGATCTTCGCCGCGCCAAGGCAGCTACTGAGCTATCCGCTATCTGCGGGCAACTTTGGTGATTGTAAACCTCTGGGCGAAGGCGTTTCGGAACTGCGGGTGGATATTGGAACCGGTTACCGTGTGTATTACGGAAAACACGGGCAGTCGCTGATAATTTTGTTGTGCGGGGGCGACAAAGGATCGCAGCCGGCCGACATCACACGTGCCAAGGCTTATTGGGCGAACTGGAAACGGAGGAATTCATGAAAAAGGTGTTGAATGGATCGGTGTCTCACACTGAAGAAGCCATCAGGGAGTTGCGTGCTGATCGGCAGTTTGCTATCGAGTATTTGAAGGCAGCGCTGGAGGAGCTGGAAATCGCGCGGCGGGTCTTTTGGCCCTGCGTGATGTGGACGAAGCTTACGGTGGCTTGGGGGCCGTTGCGACGCAGGCCGGTATCAGCCGGGAGGCGCTTTACCGCTCGTTGTCCCCGAAGGGTAATCCGACCTTGAAGACGCTGCTGGCGGTGTTGAAGTCTGTGGGGATGCGACTGTCGGTCGAGCCGGAAAATCACGCTCACGTGTAAAAAACTTGGATATAACCTGGCAGCCTGTCTGGCTTCTCGTTAATTTCAACAACAACTTGGACTTGCCGAGCGTATCTGGTCGTAATTTCATAAATTGTATTTTCAGCTTTTCATCAAATAGTTTTTTAGCCGCTCAAGAACGGTCATTTCCATCGTAACTCACTTCATTGCCGCTCCAAACCACCCCGCCAACACAAACATTCGCTTCAAATTCCAAGCCATCGCGACCAGATAAACTCGCCTTTGACGTTCTCCAACCCGCGCAGCGAGAATTGACTGAATCCCAGTATCGCCTTGATGGTAAGCGTCCAACCGTTCCACATTGAACCGAGATAGTAGATGTAGGAGCATAGTGTCCACCAATTATTAGTTGACACTACCATGACTACCGTTCTGCCAGCAACGTACATCAAAGCACTTCGATTTCAGCAAAATCCACTAGCTCAACTGGCTTGAACCAAATATTGAAATGTGAGCACGTTCGGTGCACAATGTCGCCATCACACTTTGGGAGTCTCACATGGAAACCTCGATACTCAAGGAAAGCCGCTTAAATATACGTTGCGATAGCCACACGCGTCAGCTATTGGATAAGGCAGCCAGTTATGTACATGTCAGTATTTCTGAATTTGTTCTGTCGCATGCATTGGCATCCGCCGAGCGTGTGGTACAGGAACATGAATCAATCACATTGAAACCCAAAGACTTTGAGGCGTTCTTAGCGGCGCTGGATGCACCGTCCAAACCTAATGCAGCACTGAAGCGCGCTTTTAAACGTCACGCCGACAAAGTTCACCGTTGATGCAATATCACATCAGGTCGCTTGATGCGCTCATTAATACCACGAGTTTTAAGTGTGGCCACGAGCCTTTGGATGAATACATCTGTCGCTATGCATCACAAGATGTGCGCAGAAATGTTGCCAGAGTTTTTGTTGCCACTCCAGAGCATGATCCACATCAACTGTCTGGATTTTTCACTCTTAGCGCGGGAAGCGTGAGCTGTTCAAGCCTTCCTTCATCATTAGCACGGAAACTCCCCCGCTATCCGGTACCAGTTGCACTGATTGGTCGGCTGGCAGTCGACAAAAAACTCCAAGGCAAGGGATTGGGTTCAATTCTACTTGCCGATGCCTGCCAAAAAGTTTCACAGGCCAGCACTGTTCTAGCTGTAGCCGGAATCATCGTTGATGCAATAGATGACAAAGCCATCTCATTTTATGGGCATTTTGGATTTATCCCGCTGCAAGGGCAAAGAGATAAAATGTTGTTGCCAGCTTCTGTGTTTCTATCAAAATAGTAGTTACTGAACGGGCACGCGTGTAGCTTTTTAACGACCGCTGTTACGTTGATTGCTGTCGCCGACGCGAACATGACCCATGAACCGACGTTGGGTTGACCCAGGTAAATAGTTCGCAAACCAAGATGTGGCATCATTATCTGATGTGCGGTACTGGGTCAGTGAAATCTCGGCAGGTGGGTCAAGTTCGCGTCGGCGACAACACATGAGGCTTCCAAGCATGCATTTCTTGTACGATAAATTTTGCAAAAGGTTTGATGTCTCCACCTGCACTGGCCGTTTCAAGTGCATTCATATATTTGTCGCGGCTTTTCATCCGGATGATCGTCCACGGGTATCCACCTGATGCAAGCATCGCATTCATCAGGAATCGCCCGATTCGGCCATTGCCATCATAGTATGGATGAATGAACACGAAGAGGTGATGCCCTAATACTGCACGCACAGCAGGTTCCGTTTCTTGTGCAATAAGGTTGAACAGCATCTCCATGGAGTCTGCCAGAGCCTCACGGGGGAGTGGGGTATGCATGGAGTTTCGAATATAAACCGGACCACTTCGGTATCCGGCCAGTTGATGTGGCTCAACAATCCCCGCTGCGACGGAAGGAGCAAACAATTCTCCATACCACTGATGATGCGCCCTTCTTGCGACCTCCCCTGGATTCTCTCCGGACAGGATTGCAGCAAGGCTGGTTTTGGCAGCCTGAAATGCCTGAAAATAACCACGGGCTGCCAGCGCGTCACGGTCACCTTTATCTTGCTCATCGTCGTCAGGATTCCAGTTGCCCTTTGCGACTCGTTCAATCAATTCATCGTTGACCTGGTAGCCTTCGATTGAGAGCGAGTTGTAAGCATCCGCCACATATCGTTCGCCAACTTGGGTCAGGTAGTTATCTGGCGTTTTTGGTAAACCTGGCGCCGATGGGAACACTGATAAAACGTCGACGCGCCAGCCAGCCCACATCGACTGGATACGCATGGCATAAGGCGATCTCTCCCGGCTATTCCCCAAGGTTGGTTTCTGGGCCTCAAAGGGGTTGGATTCGCGTACATTGTGTTTCGCGTGTTTCATCGTTTCAATGATGCGATCAGAGTCCGCATAGCGCCCCATGAACCGTAATGCACCGGCCAACCGCCCTGCAGCAGACGGCATTCCTTCTCCAGCCAACAAGACTGCCAGCAAATCGCCAGGGTCACGGATCAGGCCCAAGGCGATTTCGGCTTCCCGAGGATTGTTTTTGAAAAACAGTGGCCCGACGCGGCACAACACCTCCGCCAATGGGATGGCCTGCAAACCGTTCAGCTCGATCCGGTTTTTTGGTACGCTTTTCTCATCCGTGTAGAGCAACACCGATGTATCGTGTGGCAGCTTGAGGACAGATGTCCCTCCCTCTTTGGTAATCACCGTAATTTGGCGTGGAACAACCGTGCAGTGTGTATGCAATAGGATGGATGCCTCTACGTTCAGGCAATATCGCTTACCGAAGCGCTTGCCCAGATAACCAGAGAGAAAAGACCAGAAACTCGCATACCAGACGGTGCTATCTCCCTCGCCATCCCTTGGGTTGGAGCAGACATACCAGCCCTTCATCACTTGGCGCAAGAAACCTTCTTCTACCAGTAGGGCTCGATGCTGCTCCTTCAGGTCATGCGACTCGATGACGCCACCGTGTTTGCCCTGTAACTTCTTGAGCGCTTTCAGTGCTTCAGCGAGTTTTTGATTGGGCTTAGCCATATTTAGCAGCTTTGTTTTTGCAGGTTAAAAAACTATGTTATTACCAATTAGCAAACTTTGTTATTGTCTATTTGATGAACTATGTTATCCATGTAGATACTAGCATAACTACATAATATAACTAGTTTATAATAGTTATAATCAAACAGTCTAAGCCATATTAATTGCTTCAAATCTGTGCCGATCAATATGATAAACATAAAATGAAGGTTGACACTTTTTTCAGGATAGCGTAGATTTCAACATGTGTCATGCTTCGCATGACATCGCGAGCATTGCGTAAAGTGCCTTATACGAACCCGTGGAAACACGGAAAATTTTTACAGCAGCACCATCCAAATTATACCGCCCGGCGCGGTTATCTGCTTTTTTCAGACGACTGGAGAAGTTCGTTTGCGTGTGCGTTTTTGCATCGCAATGAGAACTTTTCTGGTGGATGATTCCTCATCGTCGACCTGCCTTCAATAAATTGCATCCAAATTATTTTGGTGCAAATTCCAGGATTAGTTCGTCCTCCGCTTTCGAAATTTTTTTATTACCTAAAATTTTTCGATTGGTGACGCGAATCTGACCCCAAACCCATAGCCTTCCACAGGCCAAATCCAAATCCTCTCTCCTGAGCTCCTGACGCAACCCACCTGCGGCTGAAATTTAAAACTGTATTGCGCATTCATTGATTGCGCTTACTTCTAGCTTGCGTGGGGGCGGAATTTATTCGTTAATTTTTGGAGATGACGATGACGGTTATTCTTTCCCCAAACCAATTTGGTGATTTTGGTTTGGCTTCGCACACATCGAGTTTGCTTCACGGGCTTGATGACCCACAAGATAAAGCAACGCTTCGGCAATTGATCCATGTTCTTTGCCCGCCGATTGACGCACCTCGATTGTTGGAGGTGCTAACGGGAACATTGCGTTCGGTGAAGCAGTATAGCGGCACCCTCATTTCTCCGAGCGAATCCTTCCTGAAGATCATGGCAGCATTGGAAAGCCTTATCGCTAACTCACATCCATTTTTGGATGTAAATAAGCAGCGACAAGAGCTACATCATCCCCTGATTCGCCGCCTTGCAACGCACCCAGCTTGGGCGCTGTGCATCGAGCTATCGAGAGCGCCGGAAAGTTCGCCGATTCTAATTGCTGCTGGCGCTGAGATCGCTCTTTCATTGGTAAAAGAAAAGCCATTTCCAAAAACATATGCAAGCAGTTTGAGGGTCGCTCTCAAAAACTCCGACAAGGATGGTGAAATCATTCATGTCGATCGCCGACCGCTATATCAAAAACATTTTAGCAAAATCGGGCAAGTGGCTTCAGCGCTCTTCGATGCTCCCAACCCTTCTAAACATGGCAAGGGCAGCCACTCATTCGAGGATAGGGTAACCCAATACTTTTTTCGCAAACAAACTTACGCAGCCCCAAAGCATCGGCAAGGAATTCTGGATCAACGGTGCCAGAGCCCGTTGCAGCTTCTTCAGTCCTCCGGCGAATTATGCGAAATGGCAAAAACTGGAAATCATGCGGCGCAATTAATAATCATGGCGTTTTGCTGTGGCTTATCTGCTGAACTAACCCGTGATTTGCCATTACAGCCGCATGCGCCGGATGATTGGATAATAGTGATCGACATCGGAGCCGGCGTGGTTAAAACAAACATCGAAAGCCTTTTCCCTGACTCTGCTTCACCGTCATGCAATACTCTGGAAAATTATCGCGATGCCAACAAAATTATTGTCAAGCCTCTTCCAAAATTCATTGCTTCGTTATTGGCCAATGCGTTGATGGCAAATCCGGGAGCTCGCACGATTGGCGAATTGATTCCATCAGATGAAGTTGCTGGAACGACCTTGACGATGCCAAGCTATGACACAGGTATCGTTCCTTCTGTTGCGAGATTTCTTAACTCAGCCGCGCCATTCGCAATCCAAGCAGGCATCGATCGCCTGACTGTTGCGGCAATCACAAACGATTTTTCAGTGCTTCCCGGCTCGAAATTTTATTACGCATTGGTAAACAGGAAAGAAATCTGGGATGCAAGTTACACATTCTTTAACGCACTCGACTGGGGGGAGCCAGTAAACTTGCAAAATGGCCTGGCCGTTGGTTCCAGAATCGCCCCCAAGCGTGAAGCAATTTCAAATCTTTACGGTTGGATGGTTGATCAGGTGCTTAGTATTGCGCCTGGGAGGAGATATACTTATTTATCCTTGGTTTCCCACCACAATGTGTATGCATTGTTCTGCGCTGCGATCACGATCTTATGCCTGGCATCCAGAAAAGCTGAGAAACTTCACTTCACTGCTGCAGGGCTTGATGAGCGCAACCTGTTCGTTGCTCTGTGCGACAAGCGCACCGGGCAATTTCCAGGGGCACTTCCAGTCCCTATAAATATAATTCTGTCAGAGCAAATCCGGCTTTGGCGGGTGCATTGCGATGCACTAGACAAAAGGCTGGAAAAACTTGGCCTGGAATCAAGTACGAGCCTCCGTTGTTATCTCCATAAGGTTTTGAACCGGGAAAATGTACAGATGTTTTTCCGCATTTTCCGGCACCGTCACGTTGCTTTAGGAACATCTGATCTTTCATCTTGGTGGCCTTGCGATATGAAATTAACCACCAATCTTGGCCGTGACTTCTGGGAGTGCGAGCTACATCTTCATGGTTTGCAAAGCACAACCATCGATATGCTGCTTCGACACCATCTCTTGGGTATGGAGTGCCACACGTCGACGAGTGATGCTGTCCTTTCAGACTGGCATCTTGAAGTTTGCAAAGCCCAGGAAGCAACCCTCAAAGAACTGGGCATCAAACCCGTTGCCGGCCTCTCGAACAAAATGAATAGGAGCTAATCATGTCAAACAATAATCAGTGTGCATCACAAACTGCCGGTACCGAAGATAAAGCAATCACAGTTCGCAAGGACAAGGTTGGTCGCACTCATTTTAGGCCTACACAATTTACATCGGGGCAGGCCGCCAGATTCAGCAATATTCAAAGAATGGTTTTGAGCGAATCGCTTAAATTCCAGTCACCGATTTTAAAATTCGTGGCCTGTTTAGTTTGCTTCGATGGAGTTGCCACAAGAAGTGACCTGATGGCTGCACTGGCAGGAAATATTTATAGCTGGAAGGATGAGGAATGCATTGAGTGGAGTGACCCAATTGGCCGTATTAACCGTCGCACATTGAGTTCCTTCTCTGTCAGTGCCTGGGGTTCTCCCAGTTCAAAACCTTTTACAGTTGGCGAAGCAATTGCGCATATCGAGTCGGTTCTTGCTGAAATATATCCATCATGCACATCATCGCGGATCGATCGCCTTCTGCGAGACGCCCAGGCCTGGCTTACTCAAGTTTTGCCCGGCCCGCTATTAGCACATTGCCTTAACCTCATCCCTCTTACAGGGTTGCCCGGCAGCGCGCTAGCCAGGGAAGTGACAGGATTGGCAATTGATCCGATAACTGAAGTTAAAAATGAGGGTGTCATCATAGGTCTTGGCCAAGCTCTTGATGGCTTTTTTTCGTATACCAAAAAAGATTCTGGTTCATGGCTTGTTGGAAAAATTGTCACTGCGTGCAAGTTCAAAAAGAATAACAAAATAACCTTAGAAAAAGGCCGCATGCTCGAGGAATGCTTATCTTTGGCCCCGCTTGCATGTGAAGCCGGGCCAATCTCATCAATTCTTCTGGCTTGGGTAATCAACTTTATTGAATCGGGCACGCGGGGCCAGATCAATATCAGCCCCAGGACAATCGCAAAATACACAGGGGCGGCGCTGGAAATACTTTTTCAAGCGATCAAGGATCTTGATCTCGATGAGATAAGCCCCGAAGAACTGGAAAGTATTTATGCGGGCATCAAGGAATCGGTAAAACCCACCATAAGGAATAGTGTCTCCGCCGCCTTAGACTCCTTTCATCATTTCTTGGAAGAAATGCTTGATTTTCCCCCTTTGAAAAAGCCTATCTACGATGGCGCCGCACAACTCATTCCACGTGCAAATGTAATTTGGCAGCACGAGTTCGACGTCATTAATAACTGGTTGGATTCTGCGATATTCGACGAGCGAATGGTTAACCAGGTTCGCATGAGCATGGCTATCATGCGCACGATTCGAATCAGGGTTTCAGAACTTTTCACACTTCGATTGCGTAACATCCGCATTTGTTCAGCGGGGCTCGAAATCGAAATCTGCCCAATGCGTAGGGACGGAAAGCTTAAAACAAATGCAGCGCGAAGGGCCGTGCGAGTCACAGATAAGTCCGCTATCGAAATTATCGCCAATTGGAAAAATCGTCGTGAATTGGAACATGCAATTTCTACCGACTTGCTGTTTGGGGACCCACATGCACCCGCCAATGGTTACCGCTTGGGCCAGCTTTACGTACTCATCAATCACTTGTTCAAAGCTGGCACAGGTGACCCCAGTGCCAGTTGCCACGCAACTTCTCATGGTTGGGTATCAGATCAATTCGAGCGGGCGCTGTTGAACAAACAAAGCGTAGACATCAACCCGCTGGATGAACTAGCAACTGGGGCAGGGCATGCCATTTCGCAAACAAGCCTGCTCCATTATTTTCATTTTTTTGAAAAACTACTACGGCATTATTTGGACAATGCCATCAAGTCGATCAAGTTTACGGGAAGCATGGTGGCTAAAAATTCCAACATCACTGCCGATTTATTCCGCCAGCGTTGCTTTAGAAGTCGGGGCGACCTTTCAAATCAAGAAATCGCTTTGGCTATCATAAGGGAGTCACGGCCTAATTTACTTGTTCCCAAGGTGCAGGATATCTATGCGTTGAGCACGCCTCTTCCACCTGGCATCCTGGCTAAAAGCCGCTCGATCAGTTTCAATGATGTTCTAAAAACTGCCACCGACCTCGCGCAAGGAATGGCCGTATCCATTGTCGGCTCACGGTGCAGTAAACCAGAGGAATACGTTCAATCTGTAGCGTCCGCCGGGTGTTTGGTATTGGAGGAAACCCGCCTGCTCGACAGGTCTGCAACCCGGCGAGGCCATACAGCATCCGTTGCCGATTACCAGCGGTTTTTCACTGGCGGAGGTGGCAACCTTATCCAGTTTTCACGCACTCGCCAACCAAAGCTTGCCCCTTTGCTCAGTTATTTATCCGGCAACCCGGACAGCGCTCTTCTTGAAGCAGGCATTGATGCCTGGGCTGCTTGTATCGAACGCAAATACATATCCGTTGAACGCACGTCACAATGTCTTGGTTTGATCAAATTATTAAAAGCTGCTGGCATTCCAAATGACCGCGTAGTGGTGTGTGTTTCTCTCCCACTCCAAAGTGAAGATGCGCTTGGAAAAATGCATGCTCAAATAAATTCAATGTTTATTTCCCTGTTCTCTGCCCCTCCAATTATTGATACGAAATCAGCTCGACGCGGGCGCCCTGCCAGCTACTTTGTTGTATCCGGTGTAGCTCCAAGCGAGGGGGTAACTTTAGGAAGCGCCGCGACGTCGATGGCTGGCTTCAATGCGTTGATGTTTGCTGCCAGCATCTACTTTAAAATATATTTCAATTCTCATACTGATGCCAGGTCACCATCTAACTTGGGCGGAAGGAGCTAACTATGTTTGAGTCAATTCCAGCATTTTCCATTGTGCTCGGCAGCGATGGCGCAAAATTCTCGAGGGAGGAAGAAGAAAAAAGAAAGCAGGTGATACGCGAGGAAATCAAGGTGTTGATACCTGCCTCCAAGCATTTGTTGCACTCTGCTCTCAAAGAGTATGTCGTAGCCGAGGGCGGCAAGATTGTATTGACTTATGATTTGGTCGAGTCTCCCCAGCTAAACATCGAATTTGACGTAACTGATACATCAAACGCAAAACAAATTCCCCCGATCGTTGTGCGCCTGGTTGATGACCTTCATCGTCTGCGCGACTCGGCCGAATTCACCCAGATCCGGTTACTCGAACTGGCACAGCTTTCCACGGCTCTTGTCGCTGGCGGGACAGACAATCGTGGCAACTCAATGGAAAAATTAAGTGAAGAAGACAAAGATCTTTGGGTATTAATGCATTCAAAAAGCGGTAACGTTCGCAGGATTTCATTTTTAGATAGAGACGTGCATTTTCAAATACCGCTTTTTCCTGCATTCGTACCTGAAGAATTCACACGAAGAATTCATGCGCTCGTAACATCTATTTCTCCAAACAAGGCGGCCCTAAAATCTGTGGTCGAAGTTGGTGACACGAATTCAAACGTAAATTCGAATCGGCCATCGATACGAAAAAATTCCATAGATATCCACCGCCCAATTGATAAAACTAAAGATTATTTTTGGCCGTTATTATTTGCAGCGATGGATTACCGCATTCCGGTTGAAGCAGATGTCAGGGTGGCATTACATATTGGTTCGCTTGCACCGGGATATTTAGAACTACATGATTTAGTAAATGCAGAACAACTCAAGATTAAATTTGATTCTTTGCATAGCTGCATCAAACAGGGCACATAGTTTCCCATTGCAATTTGAATTTCTGAGCTTTGACTTCAACCAACAGAGTGGAACTCCACGAACGTAAAAAGTCGGCCCTGCAAAACTCCCGCAACCCGCATGAATGCTGAATATATTTGTTGAGATGTGTACACCGATTCCCTCAAGAAGCGTTACTTGTTCAGATGATTTCTGAGGGATTTCAAGATGCAAACACCCGACTTTTTCCGTTGCCGGATTGACGCCATGATCAACCTGAGAGACCCGTTGGCGGTGCTGGCGACCCGCTTGCCATGGGCCCTGATCGAAGCGTCGCTGGCGCCCAAGTTCGAACATCGTGATCGCGCGGGCGATACCTTGGAAAGCAGTGATTTATTGGGGCCGGTGCAGATGGTGGTGGGCGCAGGTCAAAGTTCCGCCGGGCGACCCAAGCTACCGGTTCGCCTGATGTCCAGCCTGGTGTATCTCAAGCACAGCTACAACCTCAGCGACGAGGAGCTTGTTGCGCGCTGGAGCGAGAACGTGCTGTGGCAGTTCTTCAGCGGCCTGGAATACTACGAACACTGGCAGCCCTGCGACCCCACGCAGATCGGGCGGTTCCGGCGCGCCATCGGAGAAGACGGGATGGAGCTGCTGCTCAAGGCCACCATCGACACGGCGGTTTCCGCCAAGGCGGTCAAGCCGGCGGAACTGGAGCGCGTGATCGTGGACACGACGGTGGGGGAGAAGGCCATCGCGCACCCCGTGGACAGCCGCTTGTTGGAGATCGCGCGCCACAAGGTGGTGGCGGCGGCCAAGCGTGCGGGCATCGGGTTCAAACAGACGTTCGCCAAGGAAGGCAAAGCGCTGCGCCGCCGCGCGGGCGGCTACGCGCACGCCAAACAGTTCAAGCGTTTGCGGCGGGCGGTCAAACGCCAGCGCACGATACTGGGCATCGTCATGCGCGAGGTGAAACGCAAGATCGAGGCTCCCGAATTTGTGCCGCAACACCCCAAGGCGCTGAGCGATTTGATGGCATTGCTGGAACGCGCGGAGCGCATCCGCACGCAGCAGCGCCACGACAAGAACAAGCTGTACGCGCTGCACGCGCCGGAGGTGGAATGCATAGGCAAAGGCAAGGCGCGCAAACCCTACGAGTTCGGCGTCAAGAGCGCGGTGGTGGTCGCGCACAAGAGCGGCCTGATGCTGGGGGCGAAGACCTTTCCCGGCAACCCCTACGACGGCCACACCCTGAACGCGATCCTGCAACAGTCGGCGAAGTTGACGCAGAGCGCGGGCATCGCCGTCAAGCAAGTCGTGGTCGACTTGGGGTTTCGCGGCGTGGACGCCGATAATCCCGACAAGCAGATCATTCACCGGGGCAAGATCAAGAGCATGACTCCGCAGCAGAAGGGCTGGCTGCGCAGGCGGCAGGCCATCGAACCGGCGATCGGACACTTGAAGTCCGACAACCGCATGGATCGCTGCTGGCTGCAAGGCGCATCGGGCGACCTGTTGCATACCATCGGCTGCGCCGCCGGCTACAACCTGCGCTGGCTGCTGCGCGCCATTGCCCGCCTGGACATACGGGCGGTTTTTTTGCGCCTGTTACAATCAGTCTTGCCGGCCCAACAAGCCACAGCAACGTCATGCGGCACTCATGGCAGCACTTGGTTTCCGCGAATTAATATTTGGCTCGGATACGCGACGACTGCCAGAGCAGAAATCTGGGAGCACACCGTGTGCTGTGCTTGAACGGAAAATGAATTTTGCAGGGCCGACTAAAAAGGCGGAGATCGCTCCCCGCCCCGGATGATGCTCGAGTTTTGATTGCGCTACTGCACGATCAGGTTCCCCGCCGAACTCAACACCAGAAAGTTGTTGCTGCCGATGCACTGCAACTCGACCGCGTCGTACTGCGCCCCGGTGATCGAACCGGTAACGCCCGCCGTCGTGCTGGAAATGGCTGCCGGGATGGAGGTGTATATCTGGCCGCCATAAACGCCCGCCGCCAGGTTGCGCCCGTCCCACGATGAAGCAACTGTCCTCCAGGATCCCAGAGATTCGTGCGGTGTCCAGGTCAGCCCGGAATCGGATGAGGTATAAATTTTGCCAAACACTCCGCCCGTACCCACGGCCACCAGATTGACCCCGTCCCACGAGGAGGCAACAGAATACCAGTTTATACCAGGTGAGTCTCTTAAAGCCCAGGTCACGCCGGAATCGGTGGAGGTGTATATCCGACCACTTCCCAAGCCACTCGTCACGGCAACGAGCTTGGTTCCGTCCGCCGAGGAGGCCACGGACTCCCATGTCCTGTTTGTATCGCGCGCCGTCCAGTTCGCGCCGGAATCGGTTGAAGTGTAGATCTGTCCGCCGTTCGTTGCGCCGGCCAGCTTGACGCCATCCAGAGACGAAGCGATGGAGGTCCAGGTAGTGGCGGTAATGACTGGCCCGGTCCAGTTCACGCCGGAATCGGATGAGGTATAAAGCTGGCCGTTCTGTAATCCGGCCACCAGCTTGCTGCCGTCCCCGGACGATGCGACAGCTCTCCAGTTTTGCGGAGTGGCGCGTGCCGTCCAGGTAACGCCGAAGTCGGTGGAGGTATATATCTGCCCGCCCAGTACGGTTGCGGCCAGTTTGCTGCCGTCCGTCGAGGAGGCGACCGACATCCACTCTCTGACCGAATCGCGCGCCGTCCAGGTCATGCCGAAATCGGCGGAGGTGTAGATGCGCCCGCCAGTGGTTCCGTTATTGTCGGTGGCGACCAGATTTTTCCCGTCCCAGGATGAGGCGATCGAATTCCAATTCCGGGCGGACTCGCGCGGCGTCCAGATCGCGCCGATGGCGGCGGGCAGGTCTCGGGTGATGATGTGCTGCCCCGCATTCTGCGCGATCTTCCAACCGCCCGCGCCGAGGCCGGACACCGCGACGATGTCGCCGGTCGCCGGGGCGGCGGGCAAGGTGATCGTCACTTGCGCCGCGTTGTTCGCCATATACCCTGCATTGGATGCCGCCTGCTGTGTAGTGCCGGTGACCTGCGTCCAGGTGATGCCGGGCCCCGCCGATCCCGTTGCCCCGGTCGCGCCGTTACAGACATAGGATGTCGCCGACACTTCCGCCGGATCGAGTATGCCATTTGCGTTGGCATCCAGCCCCGAAGTCAGTTTTCTTCCACCTGTGGCGCAGTTCGCCCCCGCCGCTTCGGCGACCGATACCGTGAGCGAATTCTGGCCGTTGGCGCCATTCGCGCCGTGGCAGACATAGCTTGTTGTGGTCACCTCGCCCGGATTGAGGACGCCGTTTGCATTGGTGTCCAGCCCGGAGGTGAGCTTCCATCCGCCGGACGCGCAGTTGGCACCGGCCGCCTCGGCAACAATGGCGGAGAGCGAATTCAGGCCATTGGCCCCGTTGCTTCCGTTCGTTCCGTTACTTCCATTTGTTCCATTGCTGCCGTTCGACCCGTTGCAAACGTATGCGCTGGAGGTGATTTCTCCCGCATCCAGGATGCCGTTCGAGTTGGTGTCCCGCCCGACGCTGACCTTATTGCCGCCGTTGGCGCAGTTTGCGCCCGCCGCTTCCGCCGCCGTGGACACCAGGGCGCCGAGACCGTTTGCGCCGTTGCTTCCGTTTGATCCCGGCGTGGGGCAACCTCTCGTCGTTGCAGTCCAGGTACCGCCGCCCGGTTTATCTGCTGACCCCCGAGATACGCGACCGGTTCGGGCTGGGCGCCGTGCCCGCGACCATCGCGTCAAGCGGGAAGCTGCTCAAAATCAACGAATACAACGTGGGCGGGGGTGGCTCATGAGCGCCATGCGCAGGGTGGTCGCCGGCCTGGTGCTGGTTTGCGTGAGCGGCCTCTCCTTGGCGCAAACGACGACCACCACCACGACTTCCGCGCCGTCGGTAAGCGGCGTGATTTGTCCCGATGCCAAAATATGGGGCAGCTTCCTGATCAACCAGATCTGCTGGTCGTGCATGTTCCCGATGCGGGTGTTCAAGGTGCAGGTCGGGACCGGGGATATCCCGGAAGGGGCGGATACGAACTTGTCGTGCACATGCACCGATGCCCTCAATGTCCCGCATAAGGGCACCATCCTCAGCGAATGGGCGCCCGCGCGCATGGTCGAGCTGGTGCGCAAGCCTTACTGTTCCCCCACGCTGAGCGGCACGATCATGATGGACGGCCCGCTGCTCCAGGGATCGCGGGGCGGCGGCGTTCACGGTGAAGATTCGACGCATTCATCCGCTTTTTACAACTACCACTACTGGTCGTTCCCTCTCTACATCATGCTCGACCTGCTGGTGGATCCGAACTGCAACGCGGGCGGGTATAACTCGATGGATCTCATGTACCTGTCCGAAATGGATCCGACCTGGAACGAAGACGAACTGGCGTTCTTTACCAACCCGGAAGTCGCCGCGGTCGCCAACCCGTTGGCCATCGCCGCTTGCGCGGCCGACTGCGTCATGACGGCCACGGGGCAGCCGATCGACAAGCTGTTCTGGTGCGCGGGTTGCTGGGGCGGGTTGTATCCGTTTACCGGCAACGTGGATTCCGCGGCTTCGCCGCCCAGGGAGACAAGCCTGTTGGCGACCAAGGTGATTGCGGCGTTGCACCGGCGCGGCCTCGCCCACAAGACTTACGGGCCGGGCAACCTGTGCGGCGGGGCGATTTCGCCGATGATCCCCAAACAGCAATACAAGATGTCCATGCTGTTCCCGATCGCGGAGTCGAACGGTACCTGTTGCCACCGTATCGGGCAAAGCACGTTCCTTTGGGGCGAGTGGCGCAATATCCCGGGCGTCGGTGAAGACTTTATTTACCTGATCTGGCGGTGGAGCGATTGCTGCCTGCCTCTCACTTGATCCGCCATGCAGCGATTGTTTCAAAGATTACTATCGGGACTCATCAGTGTAGCGCTGGTGCTGAACCCCATCGCGCTGGATGCGCGGCTGTATGCGCTGGTCGGCAGGGTGGTCGCGCCGGGGGTGATTTTCCCGATGATCTTTGCCGAGGCGCAGGCGCAGGCAATAGACCCTTTTATGAATGCGGCGGCATTGGGGCAGGCGGCGGGTGGCGGGCAACTATCGGCACCCCCGTTGTCAGGTTTCGACCCCAACACGCAAACATTCAGCATTCCGTCCGGTAGTGGTGTGGCCCAGGCGATCACGCAGGAGCAGTTGTTCAAGGGGGCGGCAGATGTCAACGCCCAAGCCGACTTTTCTAATGCGGTAGCGGCGGCGAACGGGAACGGCGACCATGCGGCCATGCTGTCGCTCACGGACTCCCTGACAAACCAGACGACGGGCAGGCTGAACACGCAACCCAACAGCCAGGGGAACGCTTTTCAGGCATTGAACGGATCCATCCTGTCCCGTTCGCATCCGGACATGTCGAACGATCCCATGCTCACCGTCACCAAGGACGTGTATTCCAATACCGCCAACCTGCAGAACATGCTGGGCAACTGCGATCAGTCGACGACGACTGTAGCGAGCACAACGACGGCGCATTTACCGGATATTCAGCGTTGTGATCGCATAATTCAGCCGACGTCTTGTAACGTGGAGCGGATCGTGACTAATGTTATTGATACCACTTCATGCACCGTTGGCGACCCCGTGCCCAATTATATGCCGAACCTGATAGTGGGTGCGCCGGGTGAAACGTTATGCGACCCGCATCGGGTTGATAACAAACAGGCGTTTCTCGTGAGCGGGCATCAAATATGGACGGATGTAAGCGCGGTTAACCCGGTGCCCGCTTTTGCGGGAACATTCCCACAATGGAGCAGCTTTACTTATCGGTGCAATTGCGCGTGGACGGGGGGCTACTGTGATACATGCACCGGATACAACAGCGTTGAAGTATGGTCCACATTCTTGGGCTGTACGGGCAATATATGCAACTCGACACTGTATTTAATTGAAAATCTGCCTGCTCCGCTTACGTGGGATAACACTTATCCGTCGTGCCCCGCGGGTTCGGTAAGTGGCGGCACGCTGGCGCAGGGAGGATGGGGATATGATGCCAATGGTAATTGGGGGTTTTGGCTCTCTGGGTATGCTCCTGCCAATGGTTGCTATACCAGTACAAACAACGGAACAACGTCTGTAGGTTATTATGTTATTGCAGCATCTCCTTCGGCTGCTATCCCGTATTACCTGGTTTCGACGCAGCTTCCTAACGGGGTGTCGGGGTATACATACTTGAGCCAGACTGGCGGATGGGATCCAAATAATGGAAATTATCCGGCGAATGTATCTGTCCCGTTAGCTTCGATACCCAGTGTGACAATTCGATACGACAAGCCGCGCGTCGTAAGAATCGTCACCGACATGATCGTTGAAACCCCGCCGGGCTGCTCCAACGATTCGTTCTGTCAAGCGACGGCAGATGCCACTTGGGTTAGCACCGGTTCGGTATTGGACCAGGCGTCCACATCCCAATGGAACTGCACGGACGCGTCGAATTCGAGGATATTTCAGGGAGTCGATGTTACGCCGGGCACTGCGACGGGGTTGTCACAAATATATCCCGGCGTGCCGCCCGTTCCCCCTGCGCCGATCTGCTATAGGGCCGATGCCCGGAATTACAGCTGCAATTTCAACACCGGGCAGATGGCGTGCTTCATTGACAGTAACGGCGTCCAGCAATGCCCGCAAAACGTGGGCGGCGTGCAATCGACCTGCGATGTATTGGAGCAGCCGACCGCCGACCGTCCGGCTTGCAGTTTCATCAGTTCAGCCTGCACGCTCCCGGATCCGGTGACCGGCACTTGCCACAATTTTACCGACACCTACGACTGCGGCAACACCGTTACCGTGCCGGGAGCCAGCACTTCCTCGCAGACCTATGTATGCCCCGGCCAGATACGCTGCGTGGGGACGGAATGCGTGAATCCGCCCACGGATGCGGGAAATAAAGATTTCACGAAAGTGGCGGCTTTGCAGTCTGCCACAGCGTTCATGTCGACGGATTCCAAATGTTCCACGCAAGGGATGTGCGAGATTTTCACGGGAGAGGCGTACGACTGCAAGAAAGCGGTGGGGGCCATACAGAACTGCTGCGTGAAGCCGGCAGGCGTGTCGATCGTCCAGATGATGGAGGCGGCTTATTTGACATGGAACGCGGTGAAAGCGACCGAAACCGTGGCGGCGCTGCAGGCGCAAGGCGCCGCGGTGGCGAGTTCCATAGGGTCGTTTGCAAATACAGTAGCGCCCGATCTCACCAAGGCGCTGACGACGGCTTACGAATCGATCGTGGGGCCGTCTGCGGCGTCGGCGGGAGGCGGGGCGGCTGCGGCTTCGCTGACCGCGCCGCTATACCAGGCCATGGGGACGATGCTGAATAATATGGTGCCGGGATTGGGGAATTCTATTTTTGCAACGGCTCCAAGCAGTCCGGGGACTTTTACTGGCGGCCTAAGCCAGGCTCCCGGCAGCCTGGGATCCTTTATTGGGCCCGCCATGACCGCGTACATGATTGTGATGGTCACGATTATGGTCATCCAGCTGTTATGGGAATGCACCAAGCGTGAATTTGAGCTGGGGGCCAAGCGAGAACTGAAATCCTGCCATTATGTCGGGACGTATTGCGCGGAAAAGATCATGGCATTGGGCAAACAGGTCGGTTGCCTGGTAAACAAAGAGTCTTACTGTTGTTTCACCTCGCCGCTTCCGCGCATCATCCAGGAGCAGGGCAGGCCGCAGTTGCCGCTGGGATGGGGACCTCCGGAAGCACCTGACTGCAGGGGATTAACGATGCAGGAGATGTCGGCATTGAATTTCGACCTCATGGACTTATCCGAATGGGTGGCGATCCTCGCGATATCGGGGAAAATACCCCAAAACGCTGCGGCTGCCGATGCCAAATTGACGGACAGCAAGCTGACCTCGGCACAGACCCCGTTGGCGGGCGCCACAAGCCCGGTGGATACCCGGACAACGATCAACAACAACTTGACGGCCAAGCCGACATCCGGCGAGGCGGCGCGCGCACAAGGCCGTGCCAAGATGGGGTTTTGATCGGCTGGAGACAGGATGCTTGCGTGTCGTGTGATGCGTTGGCAGAAGGTCGCAGCCCCAGAATTGCTCCAGGCAGAACGCCGCGAATCCGCTTTCTGCGGCGTCCGTTGTTAGAAACCCCAACCAAAAGAAAAAGGCCGCAAACCCAAATTGGGAGAGCGGCCTTGTGTTATGTCCAGCTACTGAATCGAATCAGTGCACCAAGCTTGATGTCTGCATTGCTGCTGGGTCAGAGGGTGCATCCGGTGCCGATTGGACGATGGGCTTCTCATCTGTTTTAAGTTTGGCCGTAACGTGAGGTAAAACCGGTGTTGGTTCACCCTCCTTGGGCTTTACAAAAAACAGTGCTTTGCCCTGGTTCAGGACTATCGGGAACGGGTTCCCTCCCAAATATCCCGCCGGGATAAACCAATACATGTGGGCGGGCAGATTTTCTGAAATCGTTTTCGCTAAGACAGCATAATTAATTCCTTTTGGTAAATTCCATAAACCTACGCCTCCAAGTGAACCGTTTTGTCCTGAAAAAACAAAATCGGATCCTAAATATGACGGGACCTTTTCCTTTTTAGTTTGCATTTGTGTATTATTATAGGTTACAGAGCAAGCAAGCAAACCTTTGCATTCGTATCCGGGCATTTCAATTTTCTGAACGCCCTCTTCTGTTACTGTCACTTTTGCTTCTTTTGGGATTGCTGTTGTTATTGCTTTAAGTACCGCAGCATTTATTGCGTTCCCAAACTCAGTGACAACTTGTGTTTCCGAGCGCCCTTGATCACCCTCATCAAAAAACACGATATACGGATCCCTCCTGTTTTGCTCCACAGCATCCGGCATCAACGCATGCAACAAAAACACGCCGCCGCCCAACAAGTTCCCCAACGCAAGGTTGCCGAGCCCGGCACCGACACCCAAACTGGAACCCAGAATGTCGCCGATATGGCTTTCATCCACGCCGGCCTTCTTGAGGGTCTCGATGAACTCTTCCTGCGACATATCGCGGATGCCTTTGGAGCGCCCTTGATAGTCGGTCAGACACCAGGCCAGGGAGTGGTTCTTCGGGCAATCTTCTTTTTCCCACTCGTCTTTGCCGAAGAAACCGGCGTTGGCGGTGAAGGGGAGTGCGGCGAACAGCAATGTCGCCGCTGCTAATACTATTTTTTTCATTTGAATCTCCTTAAGTTAAAAAGTTAGTTTAATACATAAAAAACAAAAAAATTGCTACTTCAATTCAATCCCTTTTGCCAGCGACAACGGAATATTTGGGCTTATCGGGTTTACGCTGACCCTTAACCGTGCGGGTTCGATGATCAGGTCCATGTCCTCCATCGGGATGGCGCCAAGCAATACCTGGTTTCCCAACACCAGAGCGCCGGTAACGCATTCCCTGCCGAGCAAAGAAATCTTGATCGGCGCAACGTAATCGACAAGATGAGATTTGCCGTCAGCCGTTTGAACCTCGCGCCGTTTGAGCGGGGTTAGCTGCAGTTGCATCGCCACGTGCTCGGGGATGCAAAGATGTAAGGCGCCAGTATCCACTACCGCCGAAACATCTATTTCCTCCAAATCCGGGCGCGACTGGTTGGCAAGCCTCAAATCCGCATAGGTGATACCCATGTTTTCCTCCTAAAAAATGGCTCTGTTCGCTAATAGAGCCTTTATGTATGTTTGATACCGTCACTAGAATCCTTATGTTGCTCTTTGCTGATGCGCTGAGCTTCACTAATAACGGCTTTGTAAGCTCCCGTTAAAGGGGCAAAATAGAGCCTGATAGAATTCATAATGATTCTTTTAAAATTGGTTCTGGATTTCATTTCGTCATCTCCTTTATCAGGTTCCAGTTCATGCCAAGGGCGTATTCCAAAATGATGTAAACGACCTGGCTTACACTGAAATTGACATCAGATCCTTGGCGTTTTCTAGTGGCCAGTAGCCGCCCGCCTTGGCATCGAGAACCGTTATTTCAGCGATTCCGTTAGCCGCATAACCTATGTTGATATTCCACCCGTAAGAAATATCCTTAACTATTGGCTCTTTGTTGAACTCAATATAAAGGATGTCATCTTGGGCTTCGTATTCGATTCTCATATTTCATCCTCCAATTCCCAATTGATCATGACTGTCTTGACAATTATTGCGTCCTGTTCAATGACGGCAGCGCAAATCAAGTTGTCCGATCGCCCATCAATGTGCTTGAACAACCACATGTCTACAGCACTCTTGTGTTTGATATTACCCTCTTCAATTACCTGCTCAAGCGTTGCATCATCGACGTGTCGCCTTTGCATGCTCATTCTGGCGTGATGGGTAATCCAAACGCTCTTCTTGAACCTTTGGCTAAAGAAATCAGCCATATATCCTCCGTTGTGGTTCATATTAACAAAAATATATGGGGCTGGCGATATTCTGCGCAGCCTCTGTTTAGTAATCAAGCGCGACACAACCATCCTGCGTGACGTACAAAGACACGCCCGGCGCATTGTCATAAGAGCCGTTCGGGTTAACCAGCCTCCCAAACGCGACAAACAATGCACCGGATGGCAAATCCCGGTGTGAGCGAGCCACGGCGGTTACGCGCTGCAAGAAACCTCCGTAGGAAACATGCGTCCTGTTCATGCGTGTTCCCTTTCAATACGCTCCTTGCGTTCTTCCGCGGTAAGCGTGAGATACTTGCCTATCGCTATGCCACGGCGCGCATGCTCAAACAGTTTTGAGTCACCATTGCACAATAGCGGCAACAGCAAATCCATTTCACGCACATAAACCCGACCAAAATCTTTGTCGTGCTCGATGATATTTTCCGTGTTATGGATCATATCGGCCAGCTTGATGGTCTGCGCTTCCGGGCATGCCTTCGCGGTGTGTGCCCGGTCAATTGCTTTACGGGCTGCACGGTTGCCATCTGCCGGCTTGGAAACGTCTGACAGCATGGCTACCAACTCCGCAACCTTGTCGCCGAAGTGCTCGCGGACTTCACCTATTGTCACCGGCGTATCCTCGACCACATCGTGCAACAGGGCGGCGATGATCATCTCTTCGGTGTGATGCACCGTCCTGACGATCTCCGCAACTTCTATCGGGTGACCCTCCCAATTCGATTGAACACCACGTCAGCTATCAGTTTGAAGCATTTCGGGTTGCTTCAACAGAGGGAAATAGGATAAATGGCTGAGCTGGCATTCTGGTGGGCCACGCCAAGCTGAAGGTGATCGGTCGCTTCAAATGAGCCAATCAATATGGGCGGCAGGCAAGAATCCCATCACAGTAAGTTCATGATTTGCCAGCGCACTTGCCTGGGCGGCGGGGAGCCTGCAAAAAAGTAGCCTATAACTATCTAGGCCTTTCGGCATATATACAGCCAGTAGTTGTTGACTTATTCTGAACGCCAAAATGAGGCTGCTAAAGTCGAGATAAAAATAACAAGATTTGCGAAATGGAATAGAAATGCCTGCCGTCCAAAATGAAGCAAACGGTTTGAGCGTTGAAGAACGCGCGGTATTTTTCGAAGTGATCGAACCGACCCTGTCCATCAGCAACCAGGAACAATTCTTCCGGTGGACGCAAACCGATCTGCAGCGAATATTTCCTCACGGCATGCTGGCGTGCGGCATGGGCCGCATCGGCAAAGAGGGAGTGAAAGCCCGGCACGTCATGGGTTGCAATTTCCCGCAGGAATACCTGCAAACCCTGCAACACCCGAACGGCTTGATGAATAGCCCGATCCTCGCCAAGTGGATGAAAGAGCGGCAACCCATCCTCTTCGAGCCGAATTACGGGATCACAACAAACGCCACACAGACGGCTTGGCTGGACAACTTCCGCCGTTTCGGATTAACAAATCTCGCCGCGCACGGACAATGCGATGTCGGCAGCAAAACCGCCAGCTACTACAGCTTTTCTGGCATCCCCGGCCCGCTGTCCCCGCGCCACGCTTGCCTCCTGAAACTGCTGGTGCCACACCTGCATGTCGCGCTGTCTCGCGTGGTGGCTACCCTGCCCGCAAAAGCGCACAAACGCGCGCCGCTGCAACCCCAACTCACCGGGCGCGAAAAGGAGGTTCTGAAATGGCTGTGCGACGGAAGAACCAATTGGGAAAATGGGGTATTCAGCTAAGTGCTGTGGCTAGCCTCTCCATGGGTGCGAAGGCACGGAAATATCCAGCGAAGCTGGCGCTTTATGGCGAAGCTTGGCGGACACTGCGAACTCCTGCCCCTCAACTCTGGGCTTGGGATTGGCTACAAGCTCGCGGAAGGACATAGGATGCATGGAAACGCACTGTTCGATCAGATCGATGTAGGCAGTATCATCTGGAAACCACGCCATAAATTCTGCGTAGTTGCATGGGTAGTCGACCCCGGCGCGGGCGCGGCAGATCGAACCTGCGGAGTATTTGATTCAATTGCATAATTTCAACATAACAGCACTTAGCTGAATACCCCATATTGGGAAATTGCGCAAGTGCTCAGCATCAGCGAAGCCACGGTAAAAAATCACGTCCACCGTATTTTGGTGCGCCTCAACGTCAGCTCCCGCACGCAGGCAGTGACGAAAGCCATAAACCTCAAGCTGATTCGCACCAGGCTGGCGCTATTTTTCTATGCGGGCGCGGAGCTATTGCTGCAACGGCAAGCGCTGTTCGACCTCTGCCACACCAGTATATAGCGGTATCGGCTGGATACCTCTATCGGGCCAGCACGATTTAAATAGCACGTTCGCCCCGATGCTCCGAAACGCCCAGCACACGGTGCATCAGCTCGTGGTGGAGACATCGAGTTATATCGGAATACGGCGGATGCAGCGGAGGAGAGCCAAAAATGCAAAAAAACTGGCACATCACCCCAACTCGTTGAACTTAATGACAAAACAAGCAAATCCATATAGACCGAAAGGTCTATATACAGGATCAACAGCTTGGGTGTAAATTTGCGCACCTCATCAGCGGCTGCAGTTTTGCCAATGATGATGATGCGTTCAAGTTGTGCTTGCGTGCAGCGAAATTCGCCTACTGTGGCTGTTTCTCACTTCATGTAGCTTGTAACGATAGATCGGTTGATGTGGCAGTTCACCAACAATGGGGAGTTGAAAGTGAAAAGATTCGTTCTTGATTGTCTGCAACGGGCCGTTATTTCTTCGCTGACCGCCATTATGCTGTTTTCTTATGCGCTGACAGCGCAAGCAGCGCTTCCCCCAGAAGTGATCAAAGGTGTTACGTGGTTGCAGACACAGGTACAGCCTGATGGAAGCATCCTAAACGAAAGCCTTTCTCAGGCAACTTCCGTCCAAAACAGGTCGGAAGTGTTGATCACACTAAGCCAGTTATCAGCAACGCCTGCTGCGCTTGCCAATCTGATTGCTGCGGACGCAGAAATTAACACCGAGTATCTGGCCAGGCGCGCCCTGATATTGGGAATGGCTGGCCGGGATAGTTCCGTATTGCTATCCGCACTTGCTGCCCGGCAGAATAGTGATGGTGGTTTTGGTGGAGACATTGGTCACGAGAGTAATGTGCAAGATACAGCACGCGTGCTGCTTGGCTATGTCTATGCAGGTCAGGGTGGAAATTTTACCGCGACCGGAGCGCGCAATTACCTTATAAGCAAGCTTCAGGCTGATGGCGGGATGCCTGGAGATTCGAATGATCAGCGATTGAATCAAAGCGCTTTGGGCCTCTCGGCATTGTTGTCAGTTGCGACCGATATCGCAACTACCGCAGCGACACAAAAACTTTCAGTTTGGCTGATGCAGAAGCAAGGGGTGGATGGAAGTTGGAATAGCGATCAATACATGACAGCTCAAATACTTGTCGCGGTCTACCCCGCTGTGACCGATGCAGTTGTCAAAAACAATGCGAGAAATTTCTTGCTTGCAGCGCAAAGTGTGGATGGCAGTTGGGCTGGGGATGCGTTTGTTACTGCATTGGCACTGCGCGCTCTTTCAATTGATTCTGCACCAAGCTCAGCGTCTGGCGCGAGTTTGTCTGGCCAGGTGGTCAATCTGGCTACAGGTGTTTCATTAGCAGGTGCCACGGTTACCCTGATGGGTAGCAATATAGCTCCCGTCCAAACGGGAGTAGGGGGACAATTTTCTTTCACTGGCCTTGCGGCGGGCAATTACACCGTTCAGGCGACCAAAATAGGTTATGCCACTTACAACCAGTCCTACCCGGTAAATGCGGGCCAGGCCTTGGCAGTAGGGGTTGTTGGATTAACGCAGTCACAGACAACGGGTATCGTAAAAGGCCGGGTGATCGCGGGTGCGACCTCACTACCTCTTGCAGGTGTAATGATCGTGGTGAGTGGAGCCACTACCGCAGTGACCACAACAGATATGGCGGGCAATTATGAAGTGAATACGGTCTCGCCTGGAGCCTTTACCATTACAGCCAGTTTGAATGGTTATGCTCCTGCGAACGCGACCGGAGCATTGTTGGCCGGGCAGACCCAAGTATTTTCTCCAGCACTTTATACGGTTGACAATCCCCTTGTTCCCACCACGGGCCACTTTGCCGGGCAAGTTGTTGCTCAAGGCACGGGAGCGGCACTCGCTGGGGTGGCAGTTCAGCTCAATGGTGTTGTTGCTGGAATCACTGGCGCAGATGGCCGCTTTGATTTGGTTGCCGCACCAGGGAACTACCATGCGCTTATCAGCCTGGCTGGATACGCTTCGGCAGTGGCAGATTTTCTGTTGACAGCGGGTGCAAATATCAGCTCGGGCACGATCGCACTGACCAAGCAGACCAGTACCGGGACTATCCGTGGTCAGGTGATTGCCGGGGCGACTTCCCTGCCTTTGGCAGGGGTTGCCATCTCGGTGAGCGGATCATCCACTGTTTCAGTTCAAACTGATGCGACGGGAATTTTTGAAATTCCTTCCATCGCGCCGGGGGCAGTCAATGTTACCGCAAGTTTGGCTGGCTATACCCCGGTTACCGGTACGGGCAGTATGCAGGCAGGGCAGGTTGTGATGTTCTCACCCGCACTCTATGCGCTGAACGACCCCAATGCCCCTGCAAATGGCCACTTTGCCGGGCGCGTTGTTGCGCAGGATTCAGGTGCAGCCCTTGCTGGTGTGGAAATCCAGTTAAACGGCGTAGTTGCTGGAGTTACCGCAGCCGATGGCAGTTTTGATCTGGTTGTTGTGCCCGGAAATTATCACGTCATTATCGGATCTGTGGGATACGATTTCGCAACGGGTGATTTCCTGATGACTGCGGGCGCAACAGTTAATACCGGAACAGTATCGCTGATTAAGCTGCTGACCAGCACCGCAATTCATGGATTAGTGACCGACCAGACTACAGGCAACCCGATAGCAGGGGCGAGTGTCCAGGTAGTTAACGGTGCGGTGGCGACAACCGGAGTTGATGGCGGTTACAGCCTGACAAATCTCGCGGGATTGACATTCGATCTGCGCGTCAGCGCAATAGGCTACACAAGCCAGACCATGCAATTACAAGCGGCGCGACCCAGCGATATTACTCGTGATTTTTCGCTTCAGTCACAATCGGGCAGCGGCCTTGATCTGGCGTCACTCACTATGACGCCAAGCAGCGTTGCGGGGCGGACGGATGTAGTGATGACTACGACAATCAGCAACCCATCAGGCGTGATGCCGATGTCGGGCGTGCTGATGCTGGATGCTCTGAATATGCAGGGTGTAGTGATAGGTTCGGGCGTTGCTTATGATGCAACGGGCACCCATCTGCTGGGAGCCGTAACCCTGAATCCGGGTGAATCTGTTCCGGCTGTCCTGCGCTGGAATAGCGGGCAATTCGCGCCTGGGACTTACACGCTGGTAGCGCATATCAGTGAAGCGGGGAGTATCAACGCCACGAACCCGCGTGGACGGATATTGGCGGAACGCTCCGCAACGGTGGATGTGGTTACGAGTCCTCATTTTGCCGGAACGGTCACGGCCGATCCGCCAGTCTTGCGGGCGAATACCAATACTCCCGTGCATTTTGCAGCACTGTTGCAGAACGACGGCAATGTCGAACTTTCGGCACAGACCTACCACCTCCAAATCGTTGATGTCAAAACGGGTGCGATTGTGACCACGCAAGATGTTGCAGGCAACCTGTTCCTTCCAAGCGAATTGCAAAACCTGACATTTTCTGATTGGACGCCGACCAATGGCGGAAATTATCGTGCTGAAATTTCGGTCGTTGCCGCACCAGAACAAGGCAAAGTGGCGGCAACCGTTTATGTGGGAGATGCCGCCACTGGCAATTTCACGGTCAGCAAGACCGTGGTTCCGGTGGGCACTCAGACCGTTAAAGCCAATATCCATATTTCTGGTCAGGATGTGACCTTGGGCACTATCAGTGATCCATTGGCTCCGCTGATTAAAACTGCTGTGCAAAAAGCGGTGACCTATAATGATCTGGCGGCAACCAACTGGACGATGACGAACAAGTGCCTGGGCTGCCATGTACAAACTCAGGCACTGGTTGGCGGGGAACTGACACGACATCTGACCACCTATAGTGCATCTAACCGCCGGACATTGCTGAATGCACTCACTAACAATCAGGGTGCTGATGGCATGATCGACACCACTTATCGAGCTTATTACGGGCGTACGGAAACCACCCTCGGGTTGTGGGGGCTGAATTCCTGGCACCGCAAATATGAAATTGCCTCCACGTTGGTGAATTCGGCAAATTATCTGATCAACAACCAGGAAGCATCCGGGCGTTGGACAGCGGATCATGCTTCGGGATGGTGGATAGCTGCAACTTCCAACACTGTCTTCAATCTGAAAAGTTTGGTGGATGTGAGTCAGTTGTTAAAGCAGACACCGGCGGTCAGCGCAGCCAATTATGCGGCAACGACTTGGGTGAGCGGCAACGGAATAAACGGTACGTATTATCTGTCCAGCGATGCCGCAGAAAATGTTTACGTCTCCAACTATTCTGCGGGGACAGTCTCTCTGGTCAAACCCGATGGCACCGTGCAGCTCTTCATGTCAGGCGTAACGGGTGCTCGAACTTCTCTATTGGCGCCAGACGGCAATTTCTATGTGATTTCTGATACCGGCTTGTTCAAGCGAAATCCTGATGGCACAAAGAGCACAGTCACAACAAATCGCGGAACGGGGATGGCCTGGGGGCCGGATGGGAATTTGTACGTAGCCGATTATTGGAGTAACAGGATTTTGATGGTTACTCCGCAAGGCACAGTGTCTAACTATATTGTAGGCGGCGCTCTGAGTGGGCCTCACGGCTTGGCATTTTCACCCAGCGGGGATTTGCTGGTTGCCAATTACGCCAATTCCAAGATACTCCGATACAAGTTGGATAAAAGCTACGAGAGCGTTGTGGATTGGACTAACGGATTGCCCTACAGCATCGTGCAATATGGTGGAGGGTGGCTAGTGGGCACATCAACCGGGTTGTATCGTTACAACAACGATTGGGAAGGTGAACGCCTGCTCTATTCCGCCGCATACGGATTAACCGTAACGCCAAATGGCCGGATCGTAATCGGCGCAGGCGGCACATCCATCTTCAACGTCAATAAGACACCGGTGAATGCAACCGCACAGCTTACTCGCCAGGATACCTCGATCGCCAAGGCGACTAACTGGTTGCTGGCCGATACGGCTTACAACGCTAATAGTAATCTTGAACTTGCCCATCGCTTGATCGGTTTTGGCGCCGCCAAGGCTTATTACGCGGGCACGGCGAAGGAAGCCACCATCCAGGCAAAAATGGATCAGACGGCGGCCACGCTGCGTGCGCGGCAGCGCGCCGATGGGGGTTGGGGTACTCTTAGTACCAGCGCGAGTGATTCCATGGTTACCGCCCAGGTAGGGGTGGCATTGGACTACATGAACCCATCCGCAAAAGACCCAGTCGTTCAAAACGCGCTCAAATATCTGCTGGCGCGGCAGCAGGCAGATGGCTCCTGGTACAGCGAGAACGGTATCCTCGGTACTCATATGGCGGCCACGACCTGGGTAGCGATCTGGCTGCCGATCGCACTGGATCGCATCGGCGGGATTGATACCGACCTGTCGTTGACGCTGCCTGCAAATGTAACCCTGTCCAACCCCAATCTTGCGCCAACAAGTGTGCAGACCGTTGCCGGTGCTTCGACTTACGTCTGGAAAATACAGGGAGTAACCGCGACCGGGCGCGACATTTCCTTTGACGCCACCCTGAGCAATCTCGGCGTGAACGAGACGCGCCCTGTTGCGACCGATGCCCATCTTTCCTTCACCAACACCTTCACGCAAGGCAAGGTCGATGCACCGATAACCATACCATCCGTCACGGGTTCGGCGTACCTGGCTGTGGGGGTTGCGACCGACCTGCCGCAGTATGGCCCGAATGCGCCGGTCACTATCAATTCGCTGGTAGCCAATCTTGCGAGTGTGGTAAATGCCGGAGCGGTGAAACTTGAAATTTACGCGGCTGATAACGTATTGGTGAGAGATCTCGGCATGTTCAATTACGCCGCTGTGGCCGCCAATGGTCAGCAACTGCAAAGCATGCCCTGGGATACCGGTGCTTACGCCTCGGGTAGTTATTATGTTCTGGCAACCTTGTTCGACGCGCAAAACAGTAAAGTAGCGACCGCCACAGCGCACTTCGTGATCGCCAACGGCATCAACGGATCGTTGGCGGGTGCGGGCATTACAGTGGATAAAGTTGCCTACCAGGCCTATGACACTGTGCAGATTGCAGACCGCATCAGCAACTTGACGCAAAATCAAATGTTGGAAAACCTCTCAGCCAAAACCACGCTCTACAATGTAGATGGCACGGAGCGTTGGGTGCAAAGCGCACCGCTGGGCCAGTTCATAGCGGGCGACCAGCGTAATTTGACCTACCGGGTTCCGCTCGTGAATGCCGTAGCAGGCATCTACCGCGCTGTGCTGCTGGTGTTGGATGGAACGGGTAACTCGGTAGCAACGGCAGAGACAATCTTCACCGTGCAGTCGAGTGTGGATACCGGTAGTGGTCTGAGAGGCCTGGTCACGGCAACGCCCAAGCTCGTCCCCCAAGGTGATCCGGCAATCTTGTCCAATACCGTCGAGAATCTGGGTAATGCACCACTGGCGGGTCTGCCTGTGACCCTGTGGGTGCTCGATCCAGCCAGCCAGCAAGTGATGGCTGAATGGCCGCAAACGATGAACCTGACGCAGGGTAAAAGCATCCAGAATTTGTATAGCTTTGGAACGATCAACCTGCCGGTGGGGGCAAGCTATGTTGCCGTGCTGGGCGCCAATGTGGGTGGAAAACAACTGACGCTGGCGCAAGATAATTTCACCATCGTCGAGCCGCCGGTCAAGCTGGATGTCAATCCGACGATCAGCAACACGCCCCGCTTGCTGGTGCTGATGTCGTGCCCGGAATACGAATACGCAACGGCGACATCTGCGACTACAACCACGTCAGGCGGCATCGGCGTCGTGTATGCCGACACCATGACCGTTCTGGAGCGCAAGCGTCTCTGTGCCGAAAACCGGGCTTCATTCCTGCACCAATACCTGGGTCGCTTCGGCGCGCTGACCGATTTCGTGTACGACGAGACCGGCTTCGGCAACGGCTTGCGCAGCGGCAATTACAACGCCTATTGGGTATCGGGCCACGGCATCGAATTGCATGACGATATCGTTTACGAATTGCGCGAGGCCGTTTACCGGGGCGATGCGCTGGTCATCGAAGATGCGCGCGACGATCTGTACGACAAGCTGAAGGAAGCGACCGGCGCCGGGGTCAGCAGCAGCCTGAACCCGTCCGGGCTCACCGTCAACGCCAGCGGCGCGCTCTATCTTGCGGTCGACCCTGCATTGGATGGAGCGTCAAACGGGACTCCGGTCATCGATCCCGTAACCGGTCGGACGATCTCCAGCCTGGCAACCGTGGGCGCCGCCCATGGGTTTAACCTGCGCGGCGGCATCCTGCAGGCAGTGTTTGCCGGTGTGACATCTGAAACCAGGGGTACTACGACCATCGTTCAGCCCGGCGCCATCTATCCGGCCATCGTCAGCCACGACTTCGGGCGCGGCAAATCGCTGGCATTCGCCTTCGATGTCACCGGCAGCCTGATGATGCTGGCAACCCCCAACCAGTGGCAAGCGCTGGCGCAGGAAAGTATCGGCTACATCCGTCCCGCCCTGCCCGATATCTATGTCGGGCACGAGTACCTGGCAATGCAGACGCGCACCCAGAACCTCAGCCAGCCGGTGGACTTGATCGCCGCTACTTCACTGCCGACCGATACGCTGCTGCTGTCCACACAGCCTGTCGCAACACTGGACGCGGCAGGCAACCCGGTGTGGACATTCAACCTGCCCGTCAATCAGGAAAAAGTGCTGGGCATGACCCTGCGCCTGCCCAACATCAGCGGCACGCAGCGCTTCGACACCGCTGTTGATTCGACCCGCAATGGCGTGATCAAGCGCTACGGCGACTACCTGCTGACGGTGGATGTGGTCGTGGCGATGGAACATGCAGCAGGCTGGGCCAACGAAATCGCCGCCTTGCCGCTCGTGAATAAAGACCGCGAATACCGCGATTCGGCAGCGACCTACCTGAGAACTGCCCTGGCTTCGGCCAACGCGGGCTATACGACCCAGGCCATGACGGAACTGATGGCGGCCATCGACGTGTTGCGGTTGATCAAGGGCATCGATGTGCTGCCCTACCGCGTGAACCTCGACCGGCTGCTCAAGGAACTCGAATTCCGCAAATACTGTTCATCGGTGTTGCCGCGACCGGCGGAGTGCGGACCATGACGCAAAATATTGATTCGGCAAAAGGCCTTATGGCCATCGCAAAAATTCAGGTTCCGTCATTCCCGTGCAGGCGGGAATCCAGATGATTAAAAATCTCCCGCTCAGCGGGACAACTTCAGTATTGGGCACTGCCCATCCATAGTCAGGGAGAATTGATCTTGTTTACTACCACCGCACTGCGCCACATCTCGACCGTCGTCCTGATCACCTTCACCAGCCTGACCCTGCAACCTTTGCAGGCCGCAGTGATGGCCGGGAACGGCAGCACCCCTGCCGCGCCTGTGGTCAGCCAAGACCAACGCTACGGCAAAGGGCTGGACGACATGCGCGACGTGCTGGAACGCGCCCGCGACAAACAAAGCCGCGCCGAAAGCGACGACATTGAGGTTGCCCAACTACGCACGCAAAAAACTGAACTCGAAAGCATCGAAGCCGACGTGGATGCCGAGTTCACCGCCGTGGGACAACACCTCCAGGACAACAACCTCGCCCCGGAAATCCTCGCTCGTCACCAGGCCGCAGTCAGCGAATTCAAAACCAAACAAGCCGAACTCAAACTCAGACTGCAAGCCATCACCGATGCCGACACCGCCCATGACCTGACCTTGCGCAGCAGCAAAGTGCAGGAACTCGACACCTTCATGAAGGCCAACCAGCACCACAAAACTCAACCTCCAATTGACCCGAACAAACTGCCGTTCAGCACCCCCGACGGCAAAGTCCGCCCCCCCATCGAAACCGAACAACAATTCCACACCCGTCTGTTCAAGACCAGCCCCTTGAGCCGCATGTTGGCCGGACCGATCCCCAACGGCTTCACCCTGCCCGCCACCACGCTGCCCATAACGCCCACCGCCGCCGACCTGTCCGCCACTGAAGACATCGTCCTCACCCCGGCGATTCAGGCACAAGCCGCCGCCCTCAACCACAACCCGGTGCAAATCTACAACTGGGTCAGAAACACCATCGAGTTCCTGCCCACCTACGGCTCTATTCAAGGTGCGGACATGACCCTGCAAACCAGGAAGGGAAACAGCTTCGATACCGCCAGCCTGCTGATCGGCCTGCTCAGGGCATCCAACATCCCGGCGCGTTATGTTTACGGCACCATCCAGGTTCCCGCCGACCGGGCGATGAACTGGGTGGGTGGTGTGAGCAAACCCGAAGCTGCCCAGCAACTCCTGGGGCAGGGCGGCATCCCCAACATCGGACTCCTCTCCGGCGGTGTCATCAAATATATCAAGCTCGAACACGTCTGGGTCGAAGCCTACGTGGATTACGTTCCCAGTCGCGGCGCGGTCAACCGCACTCCCGACACCTGGGTACCCATGGATGCCAGCTACAAACAATACCAATACACCCAAGGCATGGACATCAAAGGCCAAGTCCCCCTTGATGCCCAAGCCTTAGTCACGCAAGCGCAAACGGGTGCCACCATCGACCCATCAGGCTGGGTGCAGAACCTCAACGGCACGGCGATACAAAGCGCACTGTCCACTTACCAGACCCAGGTGCAGAACTACATCAACACCACCCAACCCAACGCCACGGTGGGTGATGTGCTGGGCAGCAAAACCATCCTCGCCAACACCAGCTCCATCCTCGCAGGCAGCTTGCCCTATACCACCATTGCCACCGGAGGCAAGTTCACCGGGCTGCCACTGCAAGTGCGCCACCAGTTCGAATACAGCCTGTATGCCAGCGCAATGGATCGCGCCATGGGCAGCCCCACCATTAGTCTCAAGCAGAGCCTGCCCAACTTGGCGGGCAAGAAGATCACCCTGAGCTTCGCCCCGGCGACACCCGCCGATGCCAACCTGATTGCCAGCTATTTGCCCAAGGCACATGCCGATGGCACACCCATCCTGCCCAGCGAACTGCCCACCAGCCTGCCGGGTTATTTGATTCATCTCACTGCCGAATTCAGAGTCGATGGACAGCTCGTTGCCTCGGGCGGCAACTTCACGATGGGTGAGGAACTGGTGAGCAGCATGGGGCTGTTCGATCCGGTCAACGGCTGGAGCTTCGGCCAGGACAACCAACCGATTGCGGGGGAGTACATCGCGACCCATGTGGATTTGCAAGGTGTGTCAACCGCACAACTACAGACGCTGAAAGATAAACTGGCTGCGACTCAGGCCAAGCTTGCAGCAAACCAAACTGTAGGGTTGACCAAAGAGGACATCTCTGGCGACATCCTGTACAGTGCAGTCTTGAGCTACTTTGCAGCCAATCAATCGGCTGCAAATGTCTCAGCTCAAGCATCAGGCATCGTCGAATACCGCAAACCTTCCTTTGGCAACTTTGAAACGAGTGCTAAACCGCTGTACTGGTTCGGTATCCCGCGAAATGTTTCCTTCCCTGGCCTAGTCATGGACGTGGATCGCTATGCGAGCATCGTCGTAGCCAAGGACAACAGTTCAACGGTTAGGCATGTACTACAAAGCGGCATGCGACTATCAGCATATGAACACCTGATCCCAGAGAAAATATTCTCTAGCTCAACTAATCCGGGGCAGGGCATCTCGGCGGTGAAGGCATTGGCACTGGCGGCAAGTCAAGGGCAGAAGATTTACACGCTGAACGCAGCGAATCAGGCAAGTCACGCTACCTTGTTGGCGCAGGTCACCATTGATGGCAACGCTAGGGCAGAGATACAGAGCGCCTTGGCAGCGGGCAAGAAAGTGACCGTCCATGCATCGCCCATCACCCAGAGTGGCTGGACTGGCAGTGGTTATATCATCACCGACCCGCTCACCGGGTCGGGGGCGTATAAGATTAGTGGTGGGGCAAATGGGGGATTCATTGTTGCTCTGTACATAGCTGTGATAGCAACTCTTGTTGGTTTGTTAATTTCTTTTGCTGGCACAGGTGTTCTAGTTGGTCTAATAGCGGGAGCCCCTTTCTTGGCTTTAAGTTATGTTCTACAAAATTACATTCTGCGGCTTGATTCAAAGGGCCAGTTCCTGATTAGCTATGTTGAATTGGCGGTAGTGTTTACCGCAGCCTTTTTGGCTCCCGAAATATTTTTGGTAGATTTTGTCTTTGAGCTAGGACTCTATATCAATAGTCTCCCATAAAATGAATAAAGAGCCTTTTCATCATTACCTTCAGAAGATACTTATTAAATCTTTTCTTAGGTCAGGGCCATTTTTGGGATTTTTCCTTTTAATTTTTGTTATTAATTTCATATTACTATTGCTTGGACATGGAGACTGGGTTCCCGACAAATTCCATTGGCTAGAAAAATTGATTTTTTGGAGGTAGCTTATAAAGCGGGCGGATGGTTCGGCAACTTTGAAACCAGCGCCAAACCGCTGTACTGGTTCGGCATCCCCAGAAACGTATCCTTCCCAGGCTTGATCATGGACATCGACCGGTATGCCAGCATCGTCGTGGCGAAAGACAACAGCCCGACGGTGAGCTATGTCAAACAGAGCGGTATGCGGTTGTCGGCGTATGAGCATCTGATCCCGGAAAAACTGTTCACCGACCCGCTCGACCCGGAATCGATGGGGTCGCGGAATCGATGGGGTCGTACTCGATTGATCTTGAAATCCTCGCCCGCCACGAAGCCGCCCGCACCGAATTCAAGGCCAAACAAGCCGAACTCAAACTCAGATTGCAGGCCATCACCGATGCCGATACCGCAGGGGACAGGGCGCTGCGCAGCACCAAAGTGCAGGAACTGGACACCTTCATGAAAGCCAACCAGCACCACACCGCGCCCGTGCCTACCGACCCCAACAAACTCCCGTTCAGCGTCCCGGACGGCAAGATACGCGCCCCGATCGAAACCGAAGCGCAATTCCACACCAGCCTGTTCAAACCCAAGCCCATCCACCTGGCCGGCCCCATCCCCAACGGCTTCACCCTGCCTGCGACCACGCTACCGGTAATGCCCACAGCGGCTGACCTGGCCGCCAGCGAAGACATCGTGATCACCCCGGCCATCCGGGCGCAAGCCGCCGCCCTCAACCACAACCCGGTGCAAATCTACAACTGGGTCAGAAACACCATCGAGTTCCTGCCCACCTACGGCTCTATTCAAGGTGCGGACATGACCCTGCAAACCAGGAAGGGAAACAGCTTCGACACCGCCAGCCTGCTGATCGGCCTGCTCAGGGCCTCCAACATCCCCGCCCGCTATGTTTACGGCACCATCCAGGTTCCCGCCGACCAGGCGATGAACTGGGTGGGCGGCGTGAGCAAACCCGAAGCTGCCCAGCAACTCCTGGGGCAGGGCGGCATCCCCAACATCGGCATCATCAGCGGCGGTGTCATCAAATATATCAAGCTCGAACACGTCTGGGTCGAAGCCTACGTGGACTACGTTCCCAGTCGCGGCGCGGTCAACCGCACTCCCGACACCTGGGTACCCATGGATGCCAGCTACAAGCAATACACCTATACCCAGGGCATGGACATCAAAGGCCAAGTCCCCCTTGATGCCCAGGCCTTAGTCACGCAAGCGCAAACGGGTGCCACCCTCGACCCATCAGGCTGGGTGCAGAACGTCAACGGCACGGCGATACAAAGCGCACTGTCCACTTACCAGACCCAGGTGCAGACCTACATCAACACCACCCAACCCAACGCCACGGTAGGGGATGTGCTGGGCAGCAAAACCATCCTCGCCAACACCAGCTCCATCCTCGCAGGCAGCTTGCCCTACACCACCATCGCCACGGGTGGCAAATTTACCGCATTACCGCTGCAAGTGCGCCACCAGTTCCAATACAACCTGTATGCCAGTGCCATGGATCGGGCGACGGACACGCCCGTCATCACCCTCAAGCAGAGCCTGCCCAACCTCGCGGGTAAAAAGATCACCCTGTCATTCGTTCCGGCCACCCCCGCCGATGCCAGCCTGATTGCCAGCTATTTGCCCAAGGCACATGCGGATGGCACACCCATCCTGCCCAGCGAACTGCCCACCAGCCTGCCGGGTTATTTGATTCATCTCACCGCCGAATTCAGGGTCGATGGACAACTGGTTGCCAGTGGTGGCAACTTCACCATGGGGCAGGAGTTGGTTGCCAGCGCGGGCGTGTTCGATCCGGTCAACGGCTGGAGTTTCGGCCAGGACAACCAACCGATTGCGGGGGAATATATTGCCACCCACCTCGACTTGCAAGGCGTAAGTGCTGTCCAGCTTCAATCGCTCAAGGACAAACTGGCGGCTACCCAAACCAAGTTAGCAACCAACCAGACAACGGGGTTGACCAAAGAAGACCTCTCCGGCGACATCCTGTACAGCGCGGTGCTGGGCTACTTCGCCGCCAACCAAGCCGCCTCGCAAGTCGCCCAGCGCACGGCAGGTATTGTCGAATACCGCAAACCCTCGTTCGGCAACTTCATGGCATCGGCACAGACCACCTACTGGTTCGGCATCCCGAGGAGCGTCGGCTTCCCCGGCCTGATGATGGACATCGACCGCTATGCTTCCATCATTGTGGACAAGAGCAACAACGCTACCGCCGCCATCGCCTACAACCGGCAAAGCGGGATGCGACTGTCGGCTTACGAACACCTGATCCCGGAGAAGATGTTTACCGACCCGCTCGATCCCAACCGTCCGCAAGGCGTGAGTGCGGTCAAGGCACTGGGATTGGCGGCCAGCCAAGGGCAGAAGATTTACACATTGAACGCGGCAAACCAAACCAGTCACGCCATATTACTGGCGCAGGTCACTATTGATGCCAACGCCAGAGCCGAGATACAGAATGCTTTGGCGGCGGGCAAGGAGGTGACGGTGCATCAGTCACCAATCACGCAGAGCGGCTGGACGGGCAGCGGTTATATCATCTCCGATCCGGTAACGGGGTCGGGGGCGTATAAGATCAGTGGCGGGGCGAATGGGGGGGCGTTGGTCGGTGCTTTTGTTTTTGGTGTTTTAGGGATTGTCGGTATTTTGTCTTTCGGCTTAGCAGGTGTCTTATTTTGGGGGTGGATGATAGGCTTGATGGCAGTTGTTATAGCCAATTCAGATTTAACTATCGATCCGGGTATTGCCGCCGCAGTAAACTTAATTGGAAGAAGTATTCTTTTAGCTGTATTCATGACTGATGCAGCTTTAATTGGTGTACTTGCTGCCGTTATAATGGCGGAAGTCTGGCTTATTAATGTGCTGCTTTCTGATGTTCGAACAGGCAGAACTAATGGCCGCTACCTTGCCGCAGTAACACCCAGATCGGTGTTATTGACAGAGGTGGCGTTATGAAATTTAAGCTTACATCGCGTGGCGATAAAGAGCCAGAACGGAGACAGATTACTGCAATTGTAGTTGTAGACGCGATCATTATCATTCTGGCAATTTTGTATGTTATCGGGAAGTACGTGTGACCCATCCCACCGCCGGGGAATATATTGCGACGCACCTAGACTTGCAAGGCGTGAGCGCAACGCAACTGCAAACTCTGAAAGACAAACTGGCGGCTACCCAAACCAAGTTAGCAACCAACCAGACAACCGGACTGACCAAAGAAGACCTCTCCGGCGACATCCTGTACAGTGCCGTCCTGAGCTACTTCGCCGCCAACCAGGCCGCCTCGCAGATTGCCCAACGTACGGCGGGTATCGTCGAATACCGCAAACCCTCGTTCGGCAACTTTGAGACTAGTGCCAAACCGCTGTACTGGTTTGGTATCCCGCGCAACGTATCCTTCCCCGGCCTGGTGATGGACATCGACCGCTATGCCAACATCGTCGTGGCGAAAGACAACAGCTCAGTGGTGGGCTATGTCAAGCAAGGCGGGATGCGACTGTCGGCTTACGAACACCTGATCCCGGAGAAGATGTTTACCGACCCGCTCGATCCCAACCGTCCGCAAGGCGTGAGTGCGGTCAAGGCACTGGGATTGGCGGCCAGCCAAGGGCAGAAGATTTACACATTGAACGCGGCAAACCAAACCAGTCACGCCATATTACTGGCGCAGGTCACTATTGATGCCAACGCCAGAGCCGAGATACAGAATGCTTTGGCGGCGGGCAAGGAGGTGACGGTGCATCAGTCACCAATCACGCAGAGCGGCTGGACGGGCAGCGGTTATATCATCTCCGATCCGGTAACGGGGTCGGGGGCGTATAAGATTAGCGGTGGGGCGAATGGGGGGATGTTAATTGCTAAGGGTCTTTTAACTGGACTTGGGATAGCGATGTTTTTTGCGGGCCCTGCCGCTATCGCCGCTGTCGCGCCAATATTGTTGCTGCTACTGACAATTGTAACTATATTTGTCGCAGCGTATTCAGTCATACTTAATGCAATCGATATTCTTGATACTGGGGGCAAATGTGCAGTGCAGCTAGCCGATCTCTATTTCTGGATATTTATGCCCTTAAACATTATTGCCGGGTTTATCCCGTCATCTGCAGCTGCACAAAAGTTTGTCTATACATTGATTGGAATAATGTATGGGAGTGATTTAGCGAAAGGAGTTGCTGCTTCAGGGGCATGTAAATGAGCGAATACATGCGATTTCTTGTCGCCACGATAATTGGCACAGTATTAGGAGTGATTCTTTACCGAACCCTTGTAGATAAAAAATTTCCATTATCATCCTCAATTGGGATTGCACTTGGAGGAGCTGGTATAGGTGGTCTTTTTGGAATCATGCTTGTTCCATCAATTTACGACCTTGATAAATCCCCCCTGTTTCTTTGGGGATTTCCTAGCTTAATTTCGACATTGGCTGCCATAGGAACTCAAAAAAATATGAGTAACTGGACTACTCCACCATGATAGTGGTATAGCGTTCGAATATGTGCTGTCCTATTCCCGTCCACCTAGCCGGACCGATCCCCAACGGCTTCACCCTGCCCGCCACCACGCTGCCCGTAACGCCCACCGCCGCCGACCTAGCCGCCACGGAAGACATCGTCCTCACCCCGGCGATCCAGGCACAAGCCGCCGCCCTCAACCACAACCCGGTGCAAATCTACAACTGGGTACGCAACAGCATCGAATACCTGCCCACCTACGGCTCCATCCAGGGGGCGGACATGACCCTGCAAACCAAACGGGGCAACAGCTTCGACACCGCCAGCCTGCTGATCGGCCTGCTCAGGGCATCCAACATCCCGGCGCGTTATGTTTACGGCACCATCCAGGTTCCCGCCGACCAGGCGATGAACTGGGTAGGCGGCGTGAGCAAACCCGAAGCCGCCCAGCAACTCCTGGGGCAGGGCGGCATCCCCAACATCGGCGTCATCAGCGGCGGCGTGGTCAAGTTCATCAAACTCGAACACGTCTGGGTCGAAGCCTATGTGGATTACGTCCCATCAAGAGGGGCGGTCAACAAAGTTCCCGACACCTGGGTACCGATGGACGCCAGCTACAAGCAGTACACCTATACCCAGGGCATGGACATCAAGACGGCTGTGCCGCTGGATGCGCAGGCACTGGTGACGCAGGCCCAAGCCGGTGCAACGATAGACCCCTCAGGCTGGGTGCAGAACGTCAACGGCACGGCGATACAAAGCGCGCTGACCAGCTACCAGACCCAGGTGCAGGACTACATCAACACCACGAAGCCGAATGCCACGGTGGGCGATGTGCTGGGCAGCAAGACCATTGTTGCGACCAACAGCAGCATTTTGGCAGGGACATTGCCTTACACCAAAATCGCTACCGGTGGAAAGTTCACCGAGTTGCCGCTGCAAGTGCGCCACCAGTTCCAGTACAGCCTGTATGCCAACGCACTGGACCGGGCGATGGATACTCCGGTGATCACTCTCAAACAAAGCCTGTCCAGTCTGGCAGGCAAAAAGATCACCTTAAGCTTCGCCCCGGCCACCCCAGCCGATGCCACTCTGATCGCCAGCTACCTGCCCAAGGCACATGCCGATGGCACACCCATCCTGCCCAGCGAACTGCCCACCAGCCTGCCGGGCTACCTGATCCACCTCACCGCCGAAATGCGCGTGGACGGACAGATCGTTGCGTCGGGTGGCAATTTCACCATGGGGCAGGAGTTGGTTGCCAGCGCGGGCGTGTACGATCCGGTCAACGGCTGGAGCTTCGGTCAGGACAACCAGCCCATTGCGGGGGAATACATTGCGACTCACGTTGATCTTCAAGGGGTATCTAGCGCACAACTGCAAACCCTCAAGGACAAACTGACGGCTACCCAGACAAAACTTGCAACAAACCAGACAACGGGGTTGACCAAAGAAGACCTCTCCGGCGACATCCTGTACAGCGCGGTGCTGGGCTACTTCGCCGCCAACCAAGCCGCCTCGCAAGTCGCCCAGCGCACGGCAGGTATTGTCGAATACCGCAAACCCTCGTTCGGCAACTTCATGGCATCGGCACAGACCACCTACTGGTTCGGCATCCCGAGGAGCGTCGGCTTCCCCGGCCTGATGATGGACATCGACCGCTATGCTTCCATCATTGTGGACAAGAGCAACAACGCTACCGCCGCCATCGCCTACAACCGGCAAAGCGGGATGCGGCTGTCGGCCTACGAGCACCTGATCCCGGAAAAACTCTTCACCGATCCGCTCGACCCCAACCGGCCGCAGGGCGTGAGCGCGGTGAAGGCGCTGGCGCTGGCAGCAAGCCAGGGGCAGAGGATATACACCCTGAATCAGGCGAACCAGGCCAGCCACGCGACCTTGCTGGCGCAGGTCACTATTGACGCAAGCGCCAAACAGGAAATTCAGAACGCGCTGGCGGCGGGCAAGGAGGTGACGGTTCATCAATCCCCTATCACGCAGAGCGGCTGGACTGGCAGTGGTTATATCATCACCGACCCGCTCACCGGGTCGGGGGCGTATAAGATCAGTGGCGGGGCGAATGGGGGGATGATTTTTGTAACTTGGCTCTTTTTCATCGCGGTCGGCCTTGCGGCAGCTGCTGTTATTGCTTCGGGTGCTGTTGTAACAGGTGGCATCGGTTTGGTACTACTTTTTGCGAATATATTTGCACTCATAAAGAGCATCAACCAGTCAACCAATGACCAACAACTAGCGGATGCTCACGCGTTCGCGACAATTGCGGCAATACTATCTTTAGGCGCACTTACACTCATGCTTGCTGAAGCTGGTCTGCTATTTACCTCTCTCCTTTGGCTGCCATCAGGTTTAACAACAATATTAAGATGGGCAGAATTTCCTCCAGGATGGTTAAGCTGGTTGGTTAGCTAACTGGGGACAATGTCTATGAATGATAGAGAATTCTTGACGGAGGTTGGTCCCTGGGGGTTTGCTGTGACAGTTGTTACAATGTTTGGGATTTTCTTTGCACGGCTCGCGACAGATATTGGCCCCCTCCAGTCTTTCGGTTACACACTAGCTGCATTTGTTTTGGTTCCTTTTTTATGGCTTTCTTCGGGGAGATATTCAGCTTATTGGTTGTTGAGGTCAAAGCGCAAAGGAATTGTGAGGGGGCTATTCATATGTTTTTGGGGATTCTTTACAGCCAAATTATTTTTTTTGGGCGAATCGAATTCAATTTCGCCTTATGGTATTTCGCTAGCTATGACATGTGGGCTATTTTCATGTTATGCAGCAAACTGTTCATTCAGACGAGTTGAGGCTGGCGCTATTGAGGAATTTCATGAATATTATCCTGCGTGGCTGGTACACGTCTTTCTGGTTCTTTCGCTCCTAATTTTTTTTATGGTGTAAGGTATGTGCGCGCCGCAGCTCAAAGCCATCGCCGATGCCGACAGCGCAGGGGACAGGGCGCTGCGCAGCAGCAAAGTGCAGGAACTGGACACCTTCATGCAGAACAACCAGCATCACACTACACCGGTACAGACCGATCCGAACAAACTCCCGTTCAGCGTCCCGGACGGCAAGATACGCGCCCCGATCGAAAGCGAAGCGCAATTCCACACCCGCCTGTTCAAGGCAAAGCCCATCCACCTGGCCGGCCCCATCCCCAACGGCTTCACCCTGCCCGCGGCCACGTTGCCTGTTACACCCACCGCCGCCGACCTCGCCGCGACCGAAGACATCGTCCTCACCCCCGCGATAACGGCACAAGCCGCAGCCCTCAACCACAACCCGGTGCAAATCTACAACTGGGTGCGCAACACCATCGAATACCTGCCCACCTACGGCTCCATCCAGGGGGCGGACATGACCCTGCAGACCAAACGGGGCAACAGCTTCGACACCGCCAGCCTGCTCATCGGCCTGCTCAGAGCCTCCGGCATCCCGGCACGTTACGTCTACGGCACGGTCCAGATCCCCGCCGACCGGGCGATGAACTGGGTGGGCGGCGTGAGCAAACCCGAAGCCGCCCAACAACTGATGGGGCAGGGCGGCATCCCCAACATCGGCGTCATCAGCGGTGGTCTCATCAAAACCATCAAACTCGAACACGTCTGGGTCGAAGCCTATGTGGACTACGTCCCCAGCCGGGGTGCGGTGAACCGTACTCCCGACACCTGGGTACCGATGGACGCCAGCTACAAGCAGTACGCCTACACGCAAGGCATGGACATCAAAGGCCAGGTTCCGCTGGATGCCCAAGCCTTAGTCACGCAAGCGCAAACGGGTGCGATCATCGACCCATCAGGCTGGGCACAGAACATCAACGGCACGGCCATACAGAGCGCCCTGACCAGCTACCAGACCCAGGTGCAAAGCTACATCAACACCACCAAGCCCAATGCCACGGTCGGTGACGTGCTCGGCAGTAAGACCATCGTCCCCAACACCAGCTCCATCCTGGCAGGCAGCTTGCCCTATACCACCATCGCCACCGGAGGCAAGTTCACCGAACTGCCATTGCAAGTGCGCCACCAGTTCCAATACGACCTGTATGCCAGCGCCATGGACAGGGCGATGGGCACGCCCGTCATCAGCCTCGCGCAAAGCCTGCCCGCACTGGCAGGCAAAAAGATCACCCTGTCGTTCGCCCCGGCCACCGCAGCCGATGCCAACCTGATCGCCAGCTATTTGCCCGCACCCAATGCCAACGGCACGCCTATCCTGCCCAGCCAGTTGCCCACCTCGCTGCCTGGCTACCTGATCCACCTGTCAGCCGAGTTCAGGGTCGATGGGCAACTCGTTGCATCGGGCGGAAACTTCACCATGGGACAGGAACTGGTGAGCAGCGCAGGCGTATTTGATCCGGTGAATGGCTGGAGTTTTGGTCAGGACGCACTTCCCACTGCCGGAGAATACATCGCTACACATCTCGATTTGCAAGGGGTGAGCCAAACCCAACTGCAAACCCTCAAGGACAAACTGGCCGCCACGCAAGCCAAACTCACCACGGCCCAATACACCGGCATCACCAAAGAAGACATAGCAGGCGACATGCTGTACAGCACCGTCCTGAGCTATTTCGCGACCAACCAGACTGCTTCGCAAATATCTCAGCGTGCGGCAGGTATTGTTGAATACCGCAAACCCTCGTTCGGTCACTTCCTGACCAGTGCCAAAACCACCTACTGGTTCGGCATACCGAGAAATGTGTCCTTCCCAGGCTTGGTGATGGACATCAAGCGCTATGCCAGCATCGTGGTGGCGAAAGATAATAGCCCGACGGTGGGCTATGTCAAACAGAGCGGCATGCGCTTATCTGCTTATGAACATCTGATCCCGGAGAAAATGTTCACCGATCCGCTTGATCCGAATCGTCCGCAAGGGATAAGTGCAGTGAAGGCATTGGCACTGGCAGGCAGCCAGGGGCAAAAGATATTTACGATGAACGCAGCGAACCAAGCTAACCATGCCACTTTATTGGCGCAGGTCACTATTGATGCCTACGCCAGAGCCGAGATACAGAACGCACTAGCAGCAGGTAAAGAAGTGACCGTTCATCAAGCCCCCATCACGCAAAGTGGTTGGACGGGCAGTGGCTACATCGTCACAGACCCGGCTACAGGTTCGGGGGCGTATAAGATTAGTGGCGGGGCGAATGGGGGGGCGTTGATTGTTGGCGGTGATACTACAATGATTGCAATTCAATCATTAGCGAACATTATCGCCGAACTTGCTTCTGGCCTCCTGAAATTTATTGGGCAGGCTCTAACTCATTTTCTCGGCATACTTGATGGAATCGATATCTGGTCTGCTTGTCAATCAACGGGACAAAAAGTTGGGGGAGTTGCCGGGTTTCTTGTTTATAGCTATACGATGGGTGCGCTATTCAGTGCTATTGCAAACCCACTATCCTTTACGCCAATCGGGTTGATCGTGCTTTATGCGATACTTTTTTCAATCGTGATGAAATTGATTGTCGATCAAATTATTGCTGATTGTCGGCGTTACCCCTGAAATTTAACTGCAAGGAATTTTTCATGTATGACTAGTATTTTTCGAATTGTTGTAGTCAGCCTATTGCTCATATTTTCTGCGGGTGCTCTTGCAAAATCATACTGGGCAACTTGGATTGTCACTATTGCTTTATTAGTTGTTTTTGTACTGCCTAACTCACGCTACCCTTTTCTCGAAAAAAAAAGGGGAGTTATCATGTCATTTCTGCTGATTGCTTTTTTTGTGTCGCTCTATATTGGGTGATTGGCAAAAGGAGTTGCTGCTTCAGGGGCATGTAAATGAGCGAATATATGCGATTTTTTGTCGCCACGATAATTGGCACAGTATTGGGAGTGATTCTTTACCGAACCCTTGTAGATAAAAAATTTCCATTATCATCCTCAATTGGGATTGCACTTGGGGGAGCTGGTATAGGTGGTCTTTTTGGAATCATGCTTGTTCCATCAATTTACGACCTTGATAAATCCCCCCTGTTTCTTTGGGGATTTCCTAGTCTTACTGTGTCAAACTTAACAAAACCCTGCGATAATTGCCCCATTCCATACCGAAGGGGATGCAATGGGAAATCTGTCGGAGTTTGAGAGTTATCTTGAGCACCTGTGCGAAGTTTTGGGATATGTGGATCGGAGTGTCGGCTTGAAGGACTACTGCCGGGGATTGATGCTGCCTATTGCGCGCAAGAGCGTCGAACCGCTGGCTGCCTGCTCCGACCCGCTGCATGTGGCGGCCAAACACCAATCGCTGCACCATTTCGTGGCCAAGTCCACGTGGTCGGACACGGCTGTCATGGGGCGCGTGCGCGATTGGGTTGTGCCCGTGCTCGGGCTTGATGGCGGGAGCTACTGGATCGTCGACGACACGGGTTTCCCGAAGAAGGGGAAGTGTTCGGTCGGCGTCGCCCGGCAGTATTGCGGCCAACTGGGCAAGCAGGACAACTGCCAGGTCGCGGTCAGCCTGTCGCTGGCAAGCGAGCGGGGCAGCATTCCCATCGCATACCGACTCTATCTTCCCAAAGACTGGGCCGATGATACGGGGCGCCGCCGCGCGGCAGGCGTTCCCGGCGACATCGCGTTCGCGACCAAACCCGAGATCGCCTTGGGGCAGATGCGCCAGGCCGTTGCTGCGGGCGTGCCCATGGGCGTGGTGTTGGCGGACGCGGGGTATGGAGACGAAACCGCCTTTCGTGACGGCATCACCGAATTGGGTATGCTCTACGCGGTCGGCATTCGCCCGGCCACCACGGTATGGGCGCCTGGGACTGCGCCACTGCCGCCCAAGCCTTGGGCTGGTCGCGGCATACGCCCGACGCGGCTGCGCCGCGAACCCGGCAATGAGCCGGTCGCGGTGAAGGCGTTGGCGATGGCGTTACCGCAACAGGCCTGGCGCACTGTCACCTGGCGCGAGGGTAGCAATGCCGACCTGTCCTCCCGTTTCGCCGCCGTGCGCGTCCGTCCCGCCCACCGGGATTATCTCGGCACCGAAATGCGCCCCGAGGAATGGTTGCTGATCGAATGGCCGGAAGGCGAACCCGAGCCGGCAAAATACTTCCTCTCCACCGCCCCGGCCTGGGCCACGCTGGAGCAATTGGTTTTCGTGGCCAAGATGCGCTGGCGCATCGAGCGGGACTACCAGGAACTCAAGCAGGAGTTCGGTCTCTCGCATTACGAGGGCCGGGGCTGGCAAGGCTTTCACCACCACGCCACCTTGTGCATTGCGGCCTACGGCTTTCTCGTTGCGCAGCGCCTGGGCCGTGATGGCTCCAAAAAAAACTGCGCTCGACCAGAAACATCTCCGTTACCCGCAGATTACGTCCCTCGCGGAAGCCGGGCGAGCGCAGCGGCATGTGCCGGACTCCATTCCGACGCTGCGATTTCTCATCGCGCAAGCAATCGCCAGAGCGCTCCAGCGATGCCCTTGCTGCGGCGGGGGTAGATATGTTTACTGACACAGTAAGACTAGTAGTTCGTTCCGGTAAAATACTTACAGATTGATATATAATTGCCATGGCTCTTATACAACTCTTAGCGGGGGTGATCATGGCGGGCAAGACGAAACGTGCTGCACTGGTATTGACGGAGGATCAGAGGACGATGTTGAAGGAACTGTCCAGATCGAGAACAGCGTCGGCGCGCGAGATTGAACGCGCCAAGGTGCTGATCGGCTACGCCGATGGTATCTCGATTGTTGGCCTGCAACGGCAGACCGGGGGCAGTCGCCCGACTATCTACAAATGCATCGACAAGGCACTGGCGGCGGGCGTGCAGATGGGGTTGAAGGACGCTTACCACCGCCCGCACGAACCGGAAATCAGCAATGAAGCCCGCGCTTGGGTAGCGAGCATCGCCTGCACCAAGCCCAAGGATAACGGTTTAGCTGCGGAGCTGTGGACAATATCCGGCTTGGCCAGCTTTGTATCCGAACACGCCGGGTCTGCGGGCTTTCCCCGGCTGGCGCACGCGGGCAAGAGCACCGTATGGCGCATTCTCGACGAGAACGAAATCAAGCCCCACAAGATCCGTTACTATTTAGAAAAACGTGATCCAGAGTTTGACCGCAAGATGCAGGAAGTCTTGCTGGTTTACCGGGATGTTTCGATCTACCGCGAAGGTGCTGTTCATGATGGGCGACCCGAGCCCATCTATACTGTCAGCGTCGATGAAAAACCCGGGGTTCAGGCTATCGGGCTAACCGCTCCCGACCTGCCGCCCGTTCCCGGAAAACACTCAGCCATTGGGCGAGATTACGAATATATCCGCCATGGAACCGTATCGATCCTGGCCGGAATTGATCTGCACTCGGGCCATATTTTCGCCAACGTGGAAGATCGCCACCGTAGCGTTGAGTTCATCGCGTTACTCAAACGGCTTGACGAGCACTACCCGCCCGAGGCAATCATCCGCGTGGTGCTGGATAATCATTCGGCACACATCTCGAAAGAAACGTTAGCCTATCTTGCAACTCGACCAGGGCGCTTCGAGTATGTTCATACGCCCAAACATGGCTCTTGGCTTAATCTGATAGAGTGTGCCTTCTCGAAGATGTCCAGAACCTTCCTGCGCCACATCCGGGTAAACTCCATTGATGAGTTGAAGGCACGAATCATGAAGGGCATTGACGAGATCAACGCCTCACCCGTCGTGTTCCGCTGGAACAAGTTTGACCTTGGGGTGGCTTAATGTGTAAATATTTTACCGGAACGCACTACTAGCAGCCTGTCTGGCTTCCCGTTAACTTCAACAGCAACTCGGACTTGCCGAGCGGATCTGATCGTAATTTCATAAATTGTATTTTCAGTTTTTCATCAGGTAACTTTTCGGACACTCAAGAGCGGTCATTCCCTTCGTAAATCGCTTCATTGCCGCTCCAAACTACCCTGCCAACACAAACATTCGCTTCAAATTCCACGCCATCGCGACCAGATCGAACTCGCCGCTGACGTTTTTCAATCCTCGAAGAGAGAATTGTCGGAATCCCAGTATCGCCTTGATGATGCCAAACACCGGCTCCACCGTGCATTTGCGTTTCGCGTAGAGCGCCCGCCCTGCCATCGTCAGCAGCAAATGGCGCATCTTCTCAACCTCCGTGGCATCTGCCGATAGCGGCGGCGGTTCGGTGAATCGCGCCATCGGGTCAGGGTGGTGTCCCTCGCGCTTCACCGCGATCAACGGGGTGATTTCCTGTTCGCCGCAGGCTTTGACGTTGGTTTCTGAGAAATAACCCGTGTCCGCGACCAGGCTGTCCGGTTTGCCCAGTTCAACCGGCAATGCCTTGAGTTGTTTGAGTATCGGTTCGACTTGTTGTTTGTCGTTACACGCCTGCACGGTGTGGGTTGTCACGATCAGCATGCTCTCCATGTCCACCGCGATCTGGCTGTTGTAGCACTGATCAAATCCGCCATCGGATACTTTCATGATGCGCGATTCTTCATCGGTGAGGTTGATCTGGTCTTTGTCCTGCGCGCCCTCCACGGGCGGGACGGGAGGTTTGCCGCGAGGGGGTTTGCCGCTTTCTTTTGATTTTGCTTCACGCTTGTCCAGTTTGGCCTGGTAGACGGCTTGCTCTTGCTCAAACCGTTCTTTGGCACGTCCTTCAATCTTGGTTTTAGCTTCGGCGATCGCCTTGAGGCGGTCTTCACGGCGAGCGATCTCATCGGGCAGATTCATGCCATCCGGTATCTTCTCGTTGTCCGCCGCTTCGGCCAGCTCCATGAGCTTCTTTACTTCGTCTTCCAGTTGCTCTTCCAGTTTCTTGATGTGACCATAACTCATGGCGCTGTGTTTGGATGCGTTGGCTTTGATCTTGCTGCCGTCCAGCGCGATGTTGCCGAGATTGAGTACGCCCATAGTGCGGGCGATCAACAGAACTTGCACCATCAGCACTTCGATCTCTTTCAGGAACCGTTTGCGAAAGGTGTTCAGCGTGTTGTGATCCGGGTGTTCGTCTGCGGCAACAAAACGAAATGCGACCGAATCGTAGGTGGCGTTTTCCAGCTTGCGGCTGGAGAACACGCCCGTGGCGTAACCGTAAACCAGAACGGACAGCAGCAATGCGGGGTGATACGGGTCACTCCCGCTGGTGCCGTAGGCGCGTTCCATGGGCTTCAAGTCCAGTTGCTCGACAATCTCGACGACAAATCGCGCCAGATGATGTTCCGGTAGCCAGTCGCTCATCGAAGGCGGGAACAGGTAGTTCATGTCGCGTTTGATCGGCTTGAAGCGGCTCATGGAATTACACCCAACTTATTGATTGACAAGCATTATTATACCGCACCGCAACTGCAATTGGTTGGTTTTTCTACGATTTTTTTATTGTAGAAGCCAGACAGGCTGCTAGCTTAATTTCGACATTGGCTGCCATAGGAACTCAAAAAAATATGAGTAACTGGACTACTCCACCATGATAGTGGTATAGCGTTCGAATATGTGCTGTCTTATTCCCGTCCACCTGGCCGGCCCCATCCCCAACGGCTTCACCCTGCCGGCGACCACGCTGCCACTCACGCCCACCGCCGCCGACCTGGCCCCCAGCGAAGACATCGTCCTCACCCCCGCGATAACGGCACAGGCCGCCGCCCTCAACCACAACCCGGTGCAAATCTACAACTGGGTGCGCAACAGCATCGAATACCTGCCCACCTACGGTTCCATCCAGGGGGCGGACATGACCCTGCAGACCAAACGGGGCAACAGCTTCGACACCGCCAGCCTGCTCATCGGCCTGCTCAGAGCCTCCGGCATTCCGGCACGTTACGTCTACGGCACGGTCCAGATCCCCGCCGACCGGGCGATGAACTGGGTGGGCGGCGTGAGCAAACCCGAAGCCGCCCAACAACTGATGGGGCAGGGCGGCATCCCCAACATCGGCGTGATCAGCGGCGGCGTAGTGAAGTTCATCAAACTCGAACACGTCTGGGTCGAAGCCTATGTGGACTACGTGCCCAGCCGCGGTGCGGTGAACCGCAGCCCCGACACCTGGATACCGATGGATGCCAGCTACAAGCAGTACACCTACACGCAAGGCATGGACATCAAGACCGCCGTGCCGCTGGATGCACAGGCACTGGTGACGCAAGCGCAGACCGGCGCCACCATCGACCCCAGCGGCTGGGTGCAGAACGTCAACGGCACGGCGATCCAGAGCGCGCTGACCAGCTACCAGACCCAGGTGCAAAGCTACATCAACACCACCAAGCCCAACGCCACGGTCGGTGACGTCCTCGGCAGCAAGACCATCGTCCCCAACACCAGCTCCATCCTCGCCGGTACTTTGCCTTACACTAGGATCGCCACCGGCGGGAAGTTCACCGAACTGCCATTGCAAGTGCGCCACCAGTTCCAATACAGCCTGTATGTCAGTGCAATGGACAGGGCGATGGATACCCCGGTTATTACCCTCAAGCAGAGCCTGCCCGCCCTGGCAGGCAAAAAGATTACGCTCTCGTTCGCCCCGGCCACGACAGCCGATGCCGGCCTGATCGCCAGCTATTTGCCCAAGGCACATGCGGACGGCAGCCCTATCCTGCCCAGCGAACTGCCCGCCAGCCTGCCGGGCTACCTGATCCACCTCATTGCCGAAATGCGCGTGGACGGACAACTCGTCGCCACGGGCGGCAACTTCACGATGGGGCAGGAACTGGTGAGCAGCATGGGGCTTCTCGACCCCGTCAATGGTTGGAGCTACGGCCAGGATAACCAACCGATTGCGGGGGAGTACATTGCGACGCATGTGGATTTGCAGGGGGTGAGCACAGCACAGCTTCAGTCTATCCAAGACAAACTGGTTACTACACAAACCAAGATCACAGCAAACCAGTTTGCTGGCCTGACTAAAGAGGACATTTCTGGCGACATCTTGTACAGTGCCGTGTTAAGTTTTTTTGCGAGCAACCAGGCGGCAGCAAAAATATCCGCCCAATCATCAGGCATTGTCGAATATCGCAAGCCTTCTTTCGGCAACTTTGAGACCAGTGCCAAACCGCTATACTGGTTCGGCATCCCGAGGAATGTCAGCTTCCCTGGAGTGGTCATGGACATTGACCGCTATGCCAGTATTGTCGTGGCGAAAGACAATAGTCAGACGGTGGGCTATATCAAACAAAGTGGTATGCGCTTGTCGGCTTATGAACATCTGATCCCGGAGAAGATGTTTACCGACCCGCTCGATCCCAACCGTCCGCAAGGCGTGAGCGCGGTCAAAGCGTTGGCACTGGCGGCTAGTCAGGGGCAGAAGATTTACACTTTGAACGCTGCCAACCAGGCCAGCCATGCTGCGCTATTGGCGCAGGTCACCATTGATGCCAACGCCAGGGCCGAGATACAGAATGCCTTGGCAGCAGGCAAAGAAGTAACCGTACATGCATCGCCCATTACGCAGAGTGGCTGGACGGGAAGCGGATATATTATCACCGATCCGGCAACAGGGTCGGGGGGGCGTACAAGATTAGTGGTGGGGCGAATGGGGGATTTCTTGATGTATTGAACTGGCTGTTGGTCTTTACTTTCGGGAAGTACCAAGTGGCTGGTAATTTATCGGGATTGGCGAAGCCGATTATTGACACCATAGGGAACTTTGCTTCATTTATTACTTTTGCGGTGGACATAATTGACTTAATTCAAAAATGCGCTTCGAGCCAAGATTACGCATTAGCAGTTTTAATTTATACGATGGCAATAGTAGCTACTGTTTTTCTGGTGGGAAGTTTGACGGGATTTTGGTTGCCATTTTTGCTGGGGTTGTTGATGAATGTGGCGATGAATTCATTCAAGGATCAATTGACTACTCGCCTTTGTCGTTATGACTTTAGAAAATTACGCAACGAACATCAATTCGCTTAAGTTGGAGCCTGCGATGGGCAAGCACATTGACAGTAACATCCCGTTTGACAAGAGCATTCTTGTAAAGGTGGCACTTGTTTTATTAGTTTTGGCTTTTCCTTTGCTGATGCAGGGTTATACAAAATCTCTTATTCCCATGATTTTTATTATCCCCGGTGTTCTGTGGCTGTCGTGGGGAAGTTGGATAATTTATCTGTCCAGAACATCAAGAAGCTGGCTGGTTACACAAGGAACTATCGTCGAAAATACGATTGGGGAAATCGAAAGGCCTGGAAATCCAGGCAGGACTGTATATTCTTTTCCTGTCATGACTTATCGATATTTTGTTGATGGCATCGAATATTTTTCCCATCGAACAGTTCTTTTTCCTAGCGATCTAGAATACCCAAATGAAAGAATAGAGACCGAGCATTTTTGTGAGAAATTCCCACTGAATTCCACTGTGGAGGTGCACTACAACCCGCGATCACCCAAGGATGCCATTATTGTCACTGGTTTGTTGTCACGCAGTAAACAGCATGCAATTATTTTTTTGATCATAGGCGCCTTCTTTTTATGGCTTGGTTTATTTATGTTTCATATCTCTGCCTGACGGCTACTTGTTAGCGCCGATTGAATATTGACCCAGTGTGCTGATTGAATTTTATGCCTCTGAACCATTCTCAGTTTTTCCTGCCGAACGCATTGTGATCAACGAGATAAGGAGTTGAGTCATGAAGACGACGGAAACAAACATGCTGGACTGGCAGAAACGATACGGAACGGAAGAAGCCTGCGCCCGTGCTCTGGCGCAACAACGCTGGCCGGAAGGGTTCCGTTGCCCGCGATGCGGGCACGGTCATGGCTATGCCATCACCACGCGCCACAGTTACGAATGCTCCAAGTGCCATTATCAAGCCTCGCTCACTGCGGGAACGCTGTTTCACTCCACCAACCTTTCCCTGACCCAGTGGTTCTGGGCGATCTACCTGGCTGTCTCGGACAAGGGCGGTATTTCCGCCATGCGGCTTTCCAAGCAAATCGGCGTGTCCTGGATCACGGCCAGCCGGATGCTGCGCAAGATACGCATTGCCATGGGACATCGCGATAGCCTCTATCGGTTGCACGATCTGATCGAGATTGACGATGCTCTGGTAGGTGGTCGGCGCGGTGGCAAACGGGGGCGCGGTGCCGGAGGCAAGTCTGCCGTGCTGGTGGCGGTCGAGAACCGGGACAAGCGTGCCGGTTTTATCGCCATGCAACAGGTCGGTGCCGTGACCAAGGAGTCGGTGGCGAAATTTGTGCAACACCACCTTCCGCCCGGCCAAGAGGTGCGCAGTGATGCGTTGGCCTCGTTGCTGGAAATCGGCAAGACGCAGCACCACGCCGCGCGGGTGACCCCGCCTGACCAGGCGGGTGAGTGGCTGCCTTGGGTGCATATTGCCATCGGCAACCTCAAGACGTTTTTGCTGGGCACTTATCACGGTGTATCGTCCAAATATTTACAAGAGTATCTCAATGAGTTCTGCTATCGGTTCAACCGGCGCGAGTGGGAGGCCGAATTGCCATTACGCCTGCTCAACGCATGCCTGGCGCATACTCAGGTCAAACTGAAAATGGTATAGAGGCATATTGAATTTTGACCCAGGACAGGTCGCTATTTTTGAAACAGCGACTGTGGATGAGACAAAAGAAACAAACCAGCAAACAAAATCAATTTTTATGAGGCAGGTGGGGGTTGCAAATTCTAATTTTGAGCATGCGGTTCCCGACCTGATGCAACGTTGCGCTTCGAACCGTGAAGGCTGGGGTGCGTATCACGCGCATCAGAATAGGTGCCCCTATCAGATCGGACACACTCACCAGGACTGATGCCGATTGGTGAACCCATGCGACACGCAGCAACAGCCCCAGAAAACACAACGCCCCTGAATCGGGGCGTTGTGGTTCCAGCGCAAGGGTTGGGCGTTACTTCTTGCCGCCGTTCACTGCCGCCTTGAGCGTGGCGCCCGCCTTGAATGCGGGGGCCTTGGAGGCCTTGATCTTCAATGCTTCGCCGGTTGCAGGATTGCGCCCGGTGCGCGCGGCGCGCTTGCGCACTTCGAAAGTGCCGAAACCCACCAAGGCGACGCTGTCGCCTTTCTTCAATGTGGCGGAGATGATTTCAATCAGCGCGCCGATGCTGCGGTCTGCGTCTGCCTTGCTGCTGCCGGTTTTGGTTGCCAGTGCACCAATCAATTCTTTGCGGTTCATGCGGAGTGTCTCCTTGTGGTTTGAGAAATGAAGCGGGGCGGATTGTTATGTATTTCGGGCGATCTGACAATGGCGGTATTGATAAATGGCTGAGCTGGCATTAAAAAGTAGCCTATAACTATCTAGGCCTTTCGGCATATATACAGCCAGTAGTTGTTGACTTATTCTGAACGCCAAAATGAGGCTGCTAAAGTCGAGATAAAAACAACAAGATTTGCGAAAAGGAATAGCAATAGAAATGCCTGCCGTCCAAAATGAAGCAAACGGTTTGAGCGTCGAAGAACGCGCGGTATTTTTCGAAGTGATCGAACCGGCCCTGTCCATCGGCAACCAGGAACAATTTTTCCGGTGGACGCAAACCGATCTGCAGCGAATATTCCCTCACGGCATGCTGGCGTGCGGCATGGGCCGCATCGGCAAAGAGGGAGTGAAAGCCCGGCACGTCATGGGTTGCAACTTCCCGCAGGAATACATGCAAACCTTGCAGCGCCCGAACGGCTTGTTGAATAGCCCGATTCTCGCCAAGTGGATGAAAGAGCGGCAACCCATCCTCTTCGAGCCAAATTACGGGATCACAACAAACGCCACACAGACGGCTTGGCTGGACAACTTCCGCCGTTTCGGATTAACAAATCTCGCCGCGCACGGACAATGCGATGTCGGCAGCAAAACCGCCAGCTACTACAGCTTTTCTGGCATCCCCGGCCCGCTGTCCCCGCGCCACGCTTGCCTCCTGAAACTGCTGGTGCCGCACCTGCTGTCGCGCTGGCTCGCGTGGTGGCCAACCTGCCCGCGAAAGCGCACAAACGCACGCCGCAACAATCCCATCTCACCGGGCGCGAAAAGGAAGTTCTGAAATGTCTGTGTGATGGCAAGACCAACTGGGAAATTGCGCAAGTGCTCAGTATCAGCAAAGCCACGGTAAAAAATCACGTCCACCGTGTTTTGGCAAAGCTCAACGTCAGCTCCCGCACCCAGGCAGTGACGAAAGCCATAAACCTCAAGCTGATTCGCACCAGGCTGGCGCTGTTGTTCTATGCGGGCGCGGAGCTATTGCTGCAACGGCAAGCGCTGTTCGACCTCTGCCACACCAGTATATAGCGGTATCGGCTGGATACCTCTATCGGGCCAGCACGATTTAAATAGCACGTTCGCCCCGATGCTCCGAAACGCCCAGCACACGGTGCATCAGCTCGTGGTGGAGACATCGAGTTATATCGGAATACGGCGGATGCAGCGGAGGAGAGCCAAAAATGCAAAAAAACTGGCACATCACCCCAACTCGTTGAACTTAATGACAAAACAAGCAAATCCATATAGACCGAAAGGTCTATATACAGGATCAACAGCTTGGGTGTAAATTTGCGGATGTTCGGTTTGCCTTAAATTGCTGAAGCAATCGCTGAATAAGGGCGTTTACACTGAGGGTCTTGCGCACGAACAATGGCATGAGATATACGGCAATCCAAAATGGGTGCGTTTGTATTTTTTAGCACCCGGCTGTAGCTCGAGTTTATGGCGTTAAGGGTTAATGTTTCCCGCATAAAAAAACGGGCACAAGCCAAGGGGAAATATTGATGTTGGGGCGTCACAAAAGCCGGACGAGCCGGCCTTGCCGGGATCGGTTTTCCCGGCAATTTCAGGCGGGTTCAATTCCGGAAGCGCGTTATTCAACTCATCCGGTCGCGTCGGCAAACCGGAATCGCGTCTCCGACAAGAATTCATCCGGACATTCCTGCGGAGCACGCGCCTGATGCCGCGCAGGCTCTTGAAACTGGCAGCCAGGGGCCTGTCGCCCGGAACGGCATCGCGCGCGCCCAACTATACCTTTTCGGCTGAAGACATCCTCTGGGCCATGGGCAGCTTCTGCGCCCTGAACCGCAAACCGTTTGATGCCGGGCTGCTGCTCAAGCAATTTCCGCCGCCTTATAGCGCCGATTCCTTCATCCATGCCGCACGCGCGCTGGGGTTCCGCATCAAGCGCCACGAATGCGACACCGCCGCGTTATCCGGATTCAACTTCCCGTGCCTGGCCGTATTGAACTCGGGCGAGTCGGCAGCACCCTTGCCGCCCGCGCCTGTCAGCGGGGAAGAACAGCCCGCAGATAATGATTTGCCCGATCAAAACGGAGCGGCGCCGGAAAAGCCCGGCAGCGGAGCATCGGCGGCGGAGCCGCAAGGCACGCCGCGCGGGCACCGGCCCGCCATCATCGTGCAGATCAAAGATGGCACAGTGATCCTGTTCGATGCCGGCACCAACACGCCCAAGACCCTGCCGCTGGCGGAATTCGCAACGCGTTACGCGGGGACGGCATTCCAGTTGGCGCTGGAAACTCGGGACATCAAAGACCCCGATGGGGCATTGACCAACAAGGCCGCATTCGGCTTCCGCTGGTTCATCCCGGAACTGATGAAGCACAAGCGCATCTGGCGCGACGTGCTGATCGCCTCGCTCATCATCCAGGTGCTCGCCCTGGGCACCCCGCTGTTCACCCAGGTCATCATCGACAAGGTCGTCGTCCACCACACCCAGAGCACGCTGATCGTCATCGGCATCGGCCTGGCGGTGTTCATGATCTTTTCCGCGCTGCTATCCTGGGTGCGCCAGTACCTGATCCTGCACACCGGCAACCGGGTGGACGCCGTGCTGGGCGCGGCGGTGTTCGACCACCTGTTCAAATTGCCTCCGCGCTATTTCGAGCACCGGCCCACCGGCGTGATCACCGCCCGGCTGCACGGCGTCGAGACGATACGCGAATTCATCGCCAGCGCCGCCGTCACGCTGATCCTCGACTTCCCGTTCCTGCTGATATTTATGGCGATCATGTTCTACTACAGCGTGTTCCTGACCTGCATCGCGCTGGCCATTTTGAGCGCGATAGCCGCCCTCAGCCTGATCGTCGCGCCGATGTTCAGGGACCGCCTCAACGAGCAATTCCTGCTCGGCGCGCGCAACCAGGCCTTCACCACCGAATATGTGGCCGGCCTGGAAACCGTCAAAAGCCTGCAAATGGAACCGCAGCTCAAATCCCGCTACAGCGACTACCTCGCCGAATATCTCAGGTCGGGGTTTGCCGTGCGCCAGATCGGCAACACCTACAACACGCTGTCCAACGGCCTGGAGCAGATGATGACCCTGCTCATCCTCATCATCGGCGCCTATACCGTGATGAATTCCGACCCCACTACCGGGCAGGCCTTCACCATCGGCATGTTGGTCGCCTTCCAGATGTTCGCGGGCCGCCTCTCCCAACCCATGCTGCGGCTGGTGGGGCTGTGGCAGCAGTTCCAGCAGGCCAATCTCTCCGTGCAACGCATGGGCGACATCATGAACGCCCCCACTGAACCGTATTCCATCCTGCCCACCCGTCTTAGTGAAGGCAAAGGGCAAATCGACATTGAAGGGCTCAGTTTCCGTTACGCCGACAACTTGCCCTTTCTCTACCAAGGCTTCGGCCTCGGTGTTGCGCCCGGCAAGATCATCGCCATCATGGGGCCGTCCGGCTCCGGCAAGAGCACGCTGACCAAACTGCTGCAAGGGTTCTATCAGCCTTCGGGCGGCACCATCAAGATCGACGGCAACGACATCCGCTATCTCTCCGCCAACGAATTGCGCCATCACTTCGGCGTGGTGCCGCAGGAAACCGTGCTGTTCTCCGGCACCATCTACGACAACCTGCTGATGGCCAACCCCCACGCCACCTTCGAACAAGTGGTGCAGGTGTGCAAAATGGCCGAAATCCACAGCAGCATCGAAGCCTTGCCGCAAGGCTACCAGACCGAAATCGGCGAACGCGGCGCGGGGCTATCCGGCGGACAAAAGCAACGCATCGCCATCGCCAGGGCGTTGCTCAAGCAGCCAAAAATCCTGATCTTCGACGAAGCCACCAGCAGCCTCGATCAGGCCACCGCAGAGCACTTCGCCGCCACCATCAACGGGCTCAAAGGCAAAGTGACCATGCTGTTCATCAGCCATGCCATGCCCAAAAACCTGCTGGTGGATGAAGTGGTGCGGATCGGGCAGGGGGCGTTGAGTGCGGTGAGCGAACAAGTCAAGCAGGAAAAGGAAAGCAGATGCTAATGTTGTTGGAGATGATCAAGGTGCTGCAATGCTTTATCCAGCGCATCCTGCTTGGGCTCTCTTCGCCATTGTTGCGTTGCCATAGCTACAATAATCTGCAACTCGCTAACCGAAAAAATCACCTGCATTCCAATCAAAAACCGGAATGGATCAAGGGCGAAATCATCCGCCTCAAAGCACGCATGCCCCAAGCCGGATGCCGCAGCATCGCCGACATCTGCAACCGCCGTTTTGCCGCTTCGCGAAAAGTTACCGTAGGAAAAACTTGGGTTCATCAAGTCTTGCAGCGGCACGACTACGAAATCCAAATCCTGCGCCGCAAGCTCAAGCATGCAAAGCCTAAAGCCGTCCCGCGCAACTTCATCTGGGGAATAGACCTCACCGGCAAAACCGACACACGGGGCAGCCTTCATTTCCTGCTCGGCATTCTCGACCACGGCAGCCGGGCATTGTTGCACCTGCAGGCCCTGCACGATAAAACCTCGCGCACCCTAATTGCCTGCATCGGTGAAGTCATCCGCACCAAAGGCAAACCCAAAATCATCCGCACCGACAACGAAGCCATTTTCACCTCAAAACAATTTCGCCTTGGGCTGAAGAAGCTCGGTATCCGCCACCAACTAACAGACCCCGGCTGCCCGTGGCAAAACGGCAGGATCGAACGCCTGTTTGGTACGCTTAAAGACAAGCTCGACAACTGGATCGTCACGGGCATCGAACAACTCAATGCCGACCTGGCTACCTTCAGTCATTGGTACAACCACATCCGTCCACACCAGAACCTCGACGGCAGAACACCGGCAGAGGTTTGGAGTGGCATCAGCCCATACGCCAAACCACCCAAACAAGAACAGTGGTTCGAGGCATGGGATGGTTTGTTAGCTGGATATTGTTTGAGATATTAGAAAACCGTTCGTCCTGAGCGTAGGCAGATGTTTGCCGGAGTCGAAGGATGTCCGCGATGAGATGCGCTTGAAACGAGAGACAGACGGAGAAATGACAAGAAAACGAGTAGAGCGAACGAAAGAACAGTTAAACGAAGCGCACCACAGCAGCAAAAACTGACAGGAGACGCGAAAAAATGAAGAAAACGACACAAGGAATCGAGCAGCGGACACGCGGACGGGACACCGCCGCAGAAAAATCCGCCGCCAAAACCTTCATCCAACGCTGGGGCGACCCGCTGACCCTGGACCTGAACGGCGACGGCATCCACACCGTTCCGCTGAAGACACCTCCTTTGCTGTTCGACATCAACGCCAATGGCATCAAGATCAGCACCGGCTGGATCGCGCCGGATGACGGGCTGCTGGTGCTGGACAGGAACGGCAACGGCATGGTGGATAGCGGCGCTGAACTCTTCGGCGATGCCACGCCAGCCTACGATGCGGCGGGCAACCCAACCTCGGCCCGGACGGCGGACGGCTTCGCGGCCTTGGCCCAGGAAGACACCAACGCCGACGGCATCGTCAACAACCTCGACGCCCACTTCGCCGCCCTCAAAGTCTGGCAAGACCTGAACCAGGATGGGCTCTCGCAACCCGACGAGCTCAAGAGCCTCGCCGAAGCCGGCATCGCCAGCATCAACACCGCCCGCACCCTGCACAACCAACTGCTGCCCAGCGGCAACCAGATGGCCGACATGGGCACGTTTACGCGCGCCGACGGCAGCACCGGCAGCACCGGCAGCACCGGAGCGCCCCAAGGCATGGCCGACATCAACCTCGCGCTCGACACCTTCCACCGCAGCTTCGCCGACACCATCCCGCCCACCCCCGCAGCGCTGGCCCTGCCGGATATGCAAGGCTCGGGCAAAGTGCGCGACCTGAGAGAAGCCGCCAGCCTGCAAACCGCAGCCGGGCAGGCATTGGCCGCCGCGCTCGGCAACTACAACAGCGCCGCCACGCGCGAAGACCAGCTCGCGCAGATCGACGCCCTCATCGGCGCATGGGCGGCCACCGCCGGATTCGGCACCCTGCAAAGCCGCGCCGCCGCCCGCGGCTACACCTTCACCCTCGGCCTCGATGCCGTCCGCCAGAGCCGCCTGGCCGCGCTGGAAGCGTTCAACGGGCGCGGTTACTTCAAGATGCCGTGGGAAGGGGCGAGTTTTGGGGAAAGCGCGCGGCAGGGGTTGACGGTGGGCTGGGGCGGCAACCCCAAGGCCATGTACGGCGCGCTGTGGGGGCAGGCGGGCCTGCTCGACCAGGCCTACGCCGCGCTCAAAGAATCCGTCTACCGGGCCCTGCTGCCGCAAACCCGGCTCAAACCTTATCTGGACAGCATCGGCCTGACGCTGGCTGGCGGTGCTTTCAGTTTGGATTTCACCGCGGTGCAAACCGCCTTCACCGGCACGGCAGCGGCCGACCCCGACAAAGCGGTGGTTGACCTCATCGAATTCAACCGCTACGGCAAGGATATTTTTGCGGGCACGTCCTGGCAGACCGGTGGCTGGAAGCTGCTGGGCGACACGCTCAGCAGCGTGGCGATCACCCCATCCATCCAGAAGACGCTGACGGATTTCAACATCGGCATGGGCGGGCATCCGGAACAAATCGTCCGGGCCGGGCAAGACCAGGTGCTGATCGCCGGCGATCTGGGCAGCACGCTGGCTGGGGGCTGGAGGAACGATGTGCTGGTGGGCGGGGCGGGCGACGACACGCTGAGCGGGGGCGCGGGCAGCGACATGCTGCTGGGCGGTGCGGGGAACGACACCCTCGATGGCGGATGGGGCGCGGATACCCTGCAGGGCGGGGCGGGAAACGACACGCTGATCGGCGGCTATCACAACGACACCTACCTGTACAACCGGGGAGATGGCGCCGACACCCTCGTGGATAGCAGTTGGGGGTATTCGGGGTTCGGGGACGTCAATACCCTGCAATTCGACGCGGGGATCACCGCAGCGGATATCGCTGTCTCCTACGACAGCACAGCCCAATCGGTGGTGCTGGGTTTAGGCAATGGCGACCAGATTCATATCGGTGACCCGATGGGGTTCGGCTGGGATTGGAAATCCCTTGCCATTCAGCAGCTCAAGTTTGCGGATGGCAGCGTTGTTTCTACCGATGCGCTGATCAAGCGGCGCGGCATGGCGCAAAACGGCACGGGCGGGGCGGACACGCTGCAAGGCATCGGCAGCAACAACAAACCAGCGGCTAACAGCGAGGTATGGAGGGTGGCTGCATGAAATATTCTCACTCATCAATGTACGGGAAATGGGCTGTTATGTTGATTGCCATTTCAATTTTACTGACGGGTTGCGGACTATCCTCAGAGGAAAAAAACGCGATGAATCTAGACGCGGGCGTAGTGAAGATCGAGATAGAAGTCCACCGTTTTGACATACCGCTTCGCTACATGTACCAGCAAACCATCGAAACATATGGCCGCTGGCCAACGCCTAAACTTGAGCGCGAAAGTGTTGGTGGGCTAAGTCTGAGTGTGTTGTTGCCGGCTATGCGTCCTTACTACAAAGAGGATGATGCGAAATGGAAAGTGCAGGGACATGGTGACAGGGTGGAGGTAGCTTTGGCGAAGGGCGTGCCACGCGGGGTGCTCTCACGGAAAGCCATTTTTGACTTTGCAGAGCAAGGTAGCTTTTATAGAAGTGAACCTGACATCTATGGCCTCATTCATTTTTCTGAGAAGACTGGAAATTTGTACTTTACAAAAAATGAGGATGGGCCTGATGTCTGGATTCGGTGTGGCACACCCGAGCTTCCGCCGAAGTGGAATGGTTTTTATTCGCCAAGCTGCATGGTTGACTCCTCATACCGTTCAGGCTTGGTATTAAGGTACGTTTACGCATTGAGTTACCTAGCTCAATGGAAAAAAATAGACGACAACCTGAAAGCGATGTTCGACCAATTTGCTCTTGCTGCACAAACTCAAACCAAATAAGGGAGAAACAACATGGCACTCAATATCACTGCGGAACAATACGCTGTTGCTCAAGCCTACGCCGATGCGGGCAACTATCAGGCCGGATGGAACTATCTCGCATTGTGCGGCGATAAATATGCGGACAATGCGGCGGCCGTGACCTCGGGTAACGCGACCGGCATAGATAAAGCCTTTGAAGTATTGGTGAAGAACCACTGGCTGAATACGGCAGGAGCCGATGCTTATGCCACGAAATTCGATCGAGTAGCAACGCAACACTTTCAACAATACGTCGCGGCTATTTCTCCCGCAAATAACTATAAGCTTCCTGACTCCCAACAAATTGAGCAGAGCTACCGAACTGCCGTAACCGATGCTGGCCTGCCACCGACCACTGCGATTGATGGTGTCATTACCAGTAGTTTTGGCAAGATTGCTGACTTGGCTTGGCCGGGTGCCAAAAGTAATGGGCCTGATTGGACTGATGGGTTGCGGATGGAAGATGCTCGGCAGGTTCCATCTAATGTGTTCAGCGATATTGGTTTTATTGAAGCGGGTAAAATAATACTCGATGACATCTTTGCTACCGTTACCGATTTGAACAATCTAGGATCGGCTGGTGATGTGGCTGCGGCTGCAATGAGCGAGTTGAAAACATCAATGAGTAAGTCGTTTATAGAGTTCGGTCTCGGCCTCGGCAACACCATCAACGGCATCGAACAGGGAGTTGCCAACACCTTCACCGCCGCCCAAACCTTCGTCCAGCGCTTCGGCGACCCGCTGACATTAGATTTGAACGGCAACGGCATCGAGACCGTCCCGCTCAAGGTGCCGCCGTTGCTGTTCGACATCAACGCCTCCGGCATCAAGATCAGCACCGGCTGGATCGCGCCGGATGACGGGCTGCTGGTGCTGGATAGAAACGGCAACGGCAGGGTGGATTCCGGGGCCGAACTGTTCGGCGACGCCACGCCCAAATACGATGCCGCAGGCAACCCCACCGCAGGGCGCACCGCAGACGGATTTGCCGCACTCGCGCAGGAAGACACCAACGCCGATGGCATCGTGAATGCGCTGGATGCCAACTTTTCCGCCCTGCAAGTCTGG
>JAULAW010000002.1:0-81169 GCA_032654645.1 Gallionellaceae bacterium
CAGGCAAGCCGCATAGCGGATGCTCGCAAATGTGGATTTTTAGAGTAACATTCTTCGCCACGGCAACACATAGTCCATGACCGTGATCTATTGCAGAAAGGTATGACTGCATGAGTCCAGGCACCTCGATCCATTCGCCGCAAAAGCATCTGGGCGATTTCGCCCTCGATCCGGTACCCCTGGGGCAGGGCAGATTCAAGGCCGTTTATGCCGCCAGCAACCTGGCGGCGGAAAGCAATGGCTGGCCGCAGCGGGTGGCAGTATGCATTCCCCACGCCCAGGACGAGGAGGCGCGAGCGCTGCTCGACAATGAACTGCGCGGAGTGCGTAACTTGAAACATCCCGGCATCGTTAAGGAATTCGGCATCGGCGAAGCGAATGGCTGTTTGTTCGCCGTCATGGAACTGGTGGAGGGCGAACCCCTCGACCGCATGATCGAACAGCGCGGGCCGCTGCCACTCAACGAGGCGATCGGGATCGTGGCCCAGGCCGGTGCCGCCCTCGACTTCGCCCACCAGGGGTTGGCTGTACACCGCGATATCAGACCCTCCAACATTGTCGTGCAACTGGATGGCACGGTAAAGATTCTCGACTTCGGGTTGACCCGCTTGCTGAAGCATTCCCAACCTGAGCGGACGGGAACGGTGGGCTACATGGCGCCCGAGCAGTTTGGGGACGGCGCAGGTTTCAGCGCCGACCTGTGGGGCATGGCGGTGATCTTTTTCGAGTTGCTGACCAAGACACTGCCTTTTACCGCGCAGGACGAAGAAGCTCTGAAACTCCGGATACTCTACGACCAGCCAGACCTGAAGCCCCTGGAAATTGGCGTCTTTGACCGGCGGCTGCCGCGAGTGATCGCCAAGGCGCTGGAGAAAGACCCGGACAAGCGGTACCAGAGCGCGGCAGAATTCGTCGCCGACCTGCGCACGGTGGCGCGCCACGCCACGATGGTAAACCATGTCGAAGGCCGCATCGAGGTTTACCTGCGCGCCCACTTTCCCTTGCTCTACATGCAAACCCACGAGGAAGAGCGCGCCCTTGTTTCGCTGCTGCGCGTGCGCGAAGCAATGTCAGTGAAGAAGGATATCAACCTCTATGTCTGGAGCGCCACGCGGGGCCTATGCGACCGCGATGGGAAAGAAGTGGCGCCGCAGACAATCGGCGACCCGGTACAGGCATTGGAGCATGTGTTCCAAGGCCCTGCTGAGGCGATTTACGTTTTTCTGGATATGCACCGGCACTTCACGCCGGTGATCGTGCGCCTGATCCGTGACGCGGTATGGACGGTCAAGCACGCGCGCAAGAGCCTGGTGTTCGTCGGGGCATCGGCATCGGTGCCCGAAGATCTGAGCGCGGACGCGACCTTGTTCTTCTACCCGCCGCCCGATATGGTGGAGATGGAACGTCTGGTGGATGAGGTTGCTGCGGCAGAAGGACAGCCGGTGCCCGATGGGCAGATCAAGGACACCTTGGCGCGCGCGCTGCTCGGGCTTACCCGGCGCGAGGCAGAGCGGGTGCTGCGGCGGGGAATCGCGAATCGCGGCGCACTCGATGCCGGTTGCGCCGCCGGGGTGCTGGCCGAGAAAGAACAGACGGTACGCAAGGAAGGGATATTGGAATTTTGCCGGCCCCGCGTGGGTTTCGCCGATGTCGGCGGGCTGGAATCACTCAAGGGCTGGTTTACCCAGCGCCGCCAGGCATTTGATCCGGCAGGCCTGCGCTTTGGGCTGCGCCCTCCGCGCGGTGTGGTGTTGGCGGGCGTGCCCGGTTGCGGCAAGAGCCTCGTCGCGAAGGCCTTGGCAACCGACTGGGCGGTGCCCTTGCTGCGCCTGGATCTGGGCAAGGTGTATGGTTCGCTGCTCGGCGAGTCCGAGGATAGGCTGCGGCGGGCGCTGGCCACCGCCGAGGCGGTGAGCCCCTGCGTGTTGTGGATCGACGAACTGGAAAAAGCCTTCAGCGGCCTGGGCAATGCCCGCGACAACGGAGTGTCGCGGCGCCTGTTCGGCACCTTCCTCACCTGGCTGGAAGACCGCGAGGCGCCGGTGTTCGTTGCCGCTACTGCCAACGACATCCAGCACCTGCCTCCGGAATTCACCCGCAAGGGTCGCTTCGACGAGATATTTTTCGTTGATCTGCCAGGCTGGCGTGAGCGTGAGAGCATCTTCAATTTACATCTTGCCAAGCGCGGGCGCGATCCGGCTGACTTCGATCTCGCCGCGCTGGCGCACGCCACCAAAGGCTATTCGGGCGCCGAGATTGAAGCGGCGGTGGTGGACGGACTGTACCGCGCCTTTGGCGATGGAGCCCGTCCGCTGGCGGAGGCGGATATACGCGCCGCGCTGGAAGCCACCGTGCCACTCTCGAAATCGCGCGCTGCCGACATCGCCCGCCTGCGTATCTGGGCGGAGGCGAACGCCCGCCCGGCTCAGGCGCATGAAGTCTCGCGTGCCTTGGCCCACTGAATTTTTTCGTTCGATGCGCAGGAGAATTTGACTATGTCCCATTTCAGCCAAGTGCAGACTGTAATCCGCGATCAGGCGCTGCTCGAGGAGAGCCTGCGACAGTTGCAATTCAATTTTCAGAACGGCGAGGAAGTGACGATACGCGGCTATCAGGGCAATGCCGAGTGCGGCCAGGTGGTGATCGACACCGGCAGCCGCTACGACATCGGCCTTCAGCGTCAGGCCGACGGAAGCTTTGCCGTATGTGCCGACTGGTGGGGCATAGAGTTTAACACGCCGATCCGCCAGGAGAGTTTCTTGCAGGCGCTCAACCGCACCTATGCCCACCTGACGGTGAAGCAGCAGGTGCTGGAGCAGGGCCTGATCATCGAACAGGAAAAAGTGCTGCCCAACGGCGAGATCGAACTGGTGGTCTGCGAGAGGTATTGAGAATGATGACGCTGCTGCAAAGATGGAGACATGAAGCGCTGCATAATCGTATCGCGGTCAACGCGAAGGACGGCAGCGTGCTGGTGTATGTTCCGGCGGGGGAATTCGAGATGGGCGATGGGGTAGGCGAAAACTGCCCGCCGCACAAGGTGGTGTTATCGGAGTACTGGATCGGGGTGTATGCGGTGACGAATGCACAGTACTTGAAGTTCGTAGAAGAGACGGGGCATCGAGCACCGGATAAGATGGAGCATGGCAGGCGGGTATGGAAAAAAGGGCGGTTTGCGCCGGAGAAAGCCATCCATCCTGTCGTTGGCGTGAGTTGGGATGACAGCGCGGCGTATGCGGCTTGGGCGGGGTGCGGGCTGGCGAGCGAGGCGCAGTGGGAGAAAGCGGCACGGGGGCCGCAGGGTTTGATATATCCCTGGGGCGCGGAGTGGGACGCGAGCAAGTGCCGTCATGCCAGCAACCGTGGGGAAGAACAGACCTGTCCGGTGCACGGCTATCCGGAAGGGGTGAGCGGGTATGGGACGTACAACCAGAGCGGGAATGTATGGGAGTGGTGCGCGGACTGGTATGACGCCAGGTACTACAGGAATTCGCCCAAGCAGGATCCGCTCGGGCCGGACGAAGGTTTGTCGCGGGTGTATCGCGGCGGCAGTTGGGGGTACTTCCACCAGAACAAATTCCGGGCCGCCGACCGCTACGGATTTCTTCCCGGTTATCGCGGCGACTATCTGGGTTTGCGTCTTGCTAAGGGAGTTGGAAATTCTTAAAGTACCGTTAATCATGTCACCAACATCACCCCATCCCCCTCCTAACCTCCCCCTTGAATGGGGAGGAACTATACTCCCTCCCCTTCAAGGGGAGGGTGGGGATGGGTTTTGTTTTGGCTTATGTGACGTAATTTATAAGTGGTATTTTGGTAATTTCATGCTCCCTAAGAACGCATCGAGTGCATAGACATCAAGGAGTATCGGCATGACCATTAAAAAAATGATTGTCCGCATCGGACGCGATGGCGCCACAACAATCCGCGTCGAGGGAGGGAAAGGCGATGACTGCCTGGTATTCACACGTTCCATCGAGCAGGCGCTGGGTGTGGTGCAACAGCGGGAATTCACCGCCGAGTACCACGAACACGATCCCCTCGCGGTGCTCACGCAAGAGGATGTGAAGACGCAAGAAAATTTGTAACGGCATTGGAGATAAGTATCATGACCCAGGCATTCGTCAACGATCTCGGCATCTATATCCGCGCCGGTTATCCCATCATCACCATTGTTTCCAGCGAGGAGGATAGGGCGCGCGAGCTGATTGACGAGATGTTGCGGCAGGGGGAGATGGCGGCCATGACACGGCGTTGCGAAGCATCCGGGGCGGGAATGGCCGCCTCACACCCGCTCCCGCAAACAGCTGGCTTCGCCAGTAACGTGTCGCGGGATGTGGCCAAACGCGCGCGCAAGCTGTTTGTCTGGTCGATTTCGCGCGGCCTGGTTGATGCGCAGGGCCGCCCGGCCAGCAAGGAGGACACGCGCCCGCCGGAACGGGCGCTGGCCTTCGTCGCAGATTACGATGAGGATGCGCTGTTTCTGTTCAAGGACTTCCACCCTTACCTGAAGGACAGCTCCCCCGGAGCGGCCTTGCTGATTCGCCAGTTGCGCGACCTGGTGCCGGTGATGAAAGGCTCCCAGCGCACTTTGTTGTGGCTGTCGCCGATGCTGCAAATTCCGCCCGAGTTGCAAAAGGACGTGACGGTGGTGGACTTGCCTTTGCCGACTGAAGGCGAGTACCGGCAGGTGGTGGCACAGGCGGTGGCACAGGCGCGGGCCAACCCGACAGTGACCGTGGACCTGGATGAGGATGCCATTGATGCCATCGTCAAAGCCTGTCAGGGCTTGACCCGCTCCGAGGCGGAAAACGCGCTCTATAAGTCGGTTGTCTCGAAGCATGGCCTCACCGGCATGGACGTGAAGTCCATCCTCGACGAGAAGGAACAGATCATCCGCAAGTCTGGCATTCTGGAATACACGGCGGCGGTGGAAGATTTCAACAGCATTGGTGGCCTCGGGCAACTCAAGCGCTGGTTGAGGCAGCGCAACGAAGGGTTCTCACAAAAGGCGCGGGACTTCGGCCTGCCCAACCCGCGCGGCGTGATGCTGGTGGGAGTGCCGGGCTGCGGCAAGAGCCTGTGCGCCAAGGCAGTGGCAGCGGAATGGCAGAAACCGCTGCTCAAGTTCGACCTTGGCCGGGTGTTCGCCGGGCTGGTCGGCGAATCGGAAGAACGCATGCGCAAAGCCTTGGCAGTGGCCGAGAACGTGGCGCCCTGCGTACTGTGGATCGACGAGATGGAAAAGGGCCTTGCGGGCATCGGCGGCGTTGGCGACAGCGGTGTGGCGACCCGCGTGTTCGGTACTCTGCTCACCTGGATGGAAGAGAAAACCCATCCGGTGTTCGTGGTGGCGACCGCCAACAACATCGACCAACTGCCGCCCGAGTTGCTGCGCAAGGGACGCATGGATGAAATCTTTTTCGTCGATCTGCCGACCCCGCGCAACCGAGCAGAAATTCTGATGATTCACTTGGCTCGACGCCAGCGCACGCCAACCGACTACGACATTTCCGCCGTGGTGCTCGCCACCGAAGGTTTCAGCGGCGCCGAACTGGAGGAGGTGGTGGTGGATGCGCTCTTTGAAGCCTATTCCTCTCCCGAACGGATGTTGAAAACCGAACATTTGCTCAACTCGGCACGGCAGATCATCCCCCTCTCGCGTTCCCGCGCCCGCGACATCGAAGCGTTACGCCAGTGGGCCGCCACCCACTGCCGCATGGCGGCGACGGAAAGCGAAGAAACGGCGAGCGACCCCGACAGCATAGCCAGCCGCCGGGTCAGGGCGCTGGATATTTGAAGCGCACTTTCAGGTTGAATGGCAGAAGAGAGAACAGCGAAACGGTGCTGTTTAATCTTGGCAGCCATAGGTCGAAGGAGGCCGGAAAGACTGGCTGAGAGTGAATAGCTATTGATTCGGCCAAGAGAAGTCTTAACTCAGTTCGTGCTGAGCGTAGCCGAAGGGATGCCGAACGGGCTTCAAATATAATCAAGCAAAGTCAACCTAAAAAACCGCAGTTGATGGGTAGGTAGGTGCGAATTTATTCGCACCTACAAAAGCGGCATAATCCGTTGGAATACCAAATTGTTCTTCGCCAACTGCAGTTTTTAGGATCAAGAGAGTGTCAACTGCCGTCATTCATCGAACAAGCAAATCAGGTTGCTGACTGGCCGTTCTCAGTCAAATAGCCGTCACTTGGAAAAGGGTGAAAATTCTTGATGTTGCCAGCTTCTTGCGGTTGGTCACAAATGCAAAAATATTCATCCACCCCACGCCCGTGGAAAATGCCATCGGATTTCTGGATGCGCTCTTCGCGATGCCTGGTGTTGAGATGCCTTATCTTGGCACCGAGTGGCCAATAATGCGCCAACTCTGCGTAGAGAAGAAGCTGGCCGCCAACGCTATTCCCGACGCGTGGCTCGCGGCGGCAGTGATTCAACTTGGCGAACATCTTGTTACTTTCGACGCCGATTTCAAGAAGCTGCTAAAGCGGACGCAAGTGACTGTGCTTATTCCAGGCTAAGAGTTGGAAGTGGTCGCAAAAAGGCTGCTTGAATACGCCATCGCGGCGGGTGCCGATCTGGAATCAATTCAGCGTTACATCGAAGCGGAAAACCCCAAAGCGGCGGCGCGGGTTATCGCCTTTATTGCGCCCTTGCTGTACACAAGACGCTCTTGGCACAACAAATTTCATTTTCATTTAAAACCCTATAAGGGTATTATTCGCACATAGAAAAACTTAAGGCACATTACTCGCTGCAAGAGATTCAGGTGATGGTGTCGCGCGATGGCAGCCGATCTTTTACGTTTGCCGCACAACGGGGTGCGGAGAGTATGGGGCTATCTCGCGTTGAAGCGGTGGGTGTGGTTTTAGCGTTAACCGGCTCCATGCTTTACAAAAGCATGACGACGAACAGCGACAATAAAATTTGGCAAGACGTGTATCGCGCGCCTTGCCCGAACGGAAAAATCGCATATATCAAGCTGACCGTTCAGGATGGTGCAGTGGTGATTCAGTTTAAGGAGAAATGAAATGAGCAAATTTTGTTTACAGTGCGATGACGGCACCAAATTAAAGTTGCAAACTAAAGATGTCACCGTCGAAGCGCGCGGTGAATCGTGCGTTGTTCCCAAAGTAACCGGCTGGCATTGCCCTGTGTGCGGCGACATTGAATTTACGGATAACGACAGTTCGGATCGCGTATGGAAGGGTATCGAAGCGATGGGGGAAAAAGCTAAAGCGCGTGATGCTGCGCTGTTGGCTCATGCCAGAAAACGTTTGAAGCTAACCCAAAAGCAAGCGGCAGAATTGACCGGCGGCGGACATAATGCGTTTAGCCGCTATGAGCGCGGCGAAGCAGTGCCCATGCGTGCCGTCGTTAACTTATTCAAGATATTGGACAAGCACCCGGAGCTGGTTAAGGAGTTGGTTTGAGTCGTCTGCACATCGCGCAAACATACAGGAAGGGGAAAGAAATGACACGAGGCCAATATCTATTCCTGTGCGCTAGGGAAACCGTGGCCCCCAATACTGCGTAATATGTAAGCTTGGATTTTGAATTCGACCACTGCCCCTTTAACCCATTTATAATTTGTTGGTATTCCAATCAGCACGCTACACCAAGAGGTTGTTGTACAATCACCGCCTGTCGTGAGTCAGGTTCAATAGAGGTGCCCCCATGTTAGCTCTTGAAACGACGGCATCCATTGCCGACCATCGCCTTGTCATACAGGATGCGGCGCTGCCTGCCCACGCCGAGCGTGCTCGCGTCATCGTAATGTGGGAATCAGCAAAACCAGCCGGACGCCGCTCGCCACCGCCAGCGCTCGCAGGGATGGGCGAAGAAAAGGGCGACATACTCAGCGGCTTGCCGGAAAGCGACTGGGAAGCATTGTCCTGATGCTCATCCTCGACACTCACGCCCTATACTGGTGGGTCAATCGCACACCAGACAAACTTGGACAACGACAGATAGACGCCATCGAAACGGCTGAATCTCTGGCCGTCTCCGCAATGACCTGTTGGGAAATGGCGTGGCTTGTGGAGCACGGACGGATTGCTCTCCAGTTGTCTGTCTCTGACTGGCTCGATCAGGTCGAGGCAAATGGTGTGGCGATTATTCCAGTATCGAGGGCAACCGCCAAGCGCGCAGTCTCGCTGCCCGAACATCACAAAGGCCCGGTTGATCGCATCATCATCGCCACGGCTGTTGAACACCAAGCGCAACTGATTAGTGTTGATGGGCGGTTCCCGGATTATCAGGAATTGACTGGGCTGTTGGTGTAGGGATGATCACTGCGCCCGTGATTGTTCCCAGAAAAGTAATGCGACCCTGACACCCTTTACCTATGTTGTTGGGCAAACCGTGGCGGCGCTCAGGAACACGTAAGCTGGTTATGACGAAACACCCCAAATCAAGATGCGCGTAGTTAGCCGGTTTGCAGCAAGGTTGCTCATTTTCATTTGCCTGCTTGTCGCGGGGCAAACAGCGCACGCGGGCGAAAAAATCACCATCGCCGCTGCCGCCGATCTCAAGTTTGCGCTGGATGAAATCGTCGTGCTGTTCAACAAGGCGCATCCAGCCGACCGGGTGGAAACCATCTATGGTTCGTCCGGCAAGTTCCAGACCCAAATCCGGCAGGGCGCGCCTTTCGATTTGTATTTCTCCGCCGATATCGCCTATCCGCGCGCGCTCAAGGCGGAGGGATTCTCTGCCTCCGAAGCCCAACCTTATGCGGTGGGGCGCATCGTGCTGTGGAGCCAGTCGCGCGATACCGGGAAGATGACGCTCGCCGATCTCGCCGACCCGGCCATCATGAAAATCGCTATCGCTAATCCGAAGCACGCGCCCTACGGCAAGCGCGCGGAAGAAGCACTGAATGCAGCAGGCGTGTGGGAGAAAGTGGAAGCCAAACTGGTCTATGGCGAAAACGTCGCGCAGGCCGCGCAGTTTGTGCAGACCGGCAATGCGCAGGTCGGCATCATCGCGTTGTCGCTGGCGCTCAGCCCGGAGCTGGCGAAGCAGGGGGGCTATGCGCTGATTTCAGATAAACTGCATCAGCCGCTGGAGCAGGGTTTCATTATCACCAAGCGTGCGGCTGATAACCCGCTGGCACAGGCATTTGCGAGTTTCATGGCGGGCAAGGAAGCGCGCGCGGTTATGAGTCGTTATGGGTTTTTGTTGGGTGAGGCGAAATAAACAACCGCTGGCTTGCACCATCACTCCCTTCTCCCGCAGGAGGGAGAAGGGTTGGGGATGAGGGTCTGTGCGTTGCAATAAACGTGATTTCTGGCTCAACGTCCCTCACCCTAACCCTCTCCCGTCTACGGGAGAGGGGATTTGTGCCGCAGTTTTCATTCAACGATAACGAACAGATATACTGACGCAATTTCACACGTTATTGCGAAATGACAAACTTATAGAACTCACTATCATGGAATCCGCTTTCTCAACCGCCGATCTCTCCGCAATCTGGCTTACTTTCAAGCTGGCTGCGGTGGTGACCATCACCCTGTTACTGATAGGCACACCTATCGCGTGGTGGCTGGCGCGCACCCGTTCCTGGTGGAAGGGGCCGGTCGGCGCGGTGGTGGCGCTGCCCATTGTGCTGCCGCCGACGGTGATCGGTTTTTATTTGCTGGTGGCGATGGGGCCATCCGGCCCGCTCGGCCCTCTCACGCAAGCATTGGGGATCGGCCTGTTGCCGTTTACTTTTGCCGGGTTGGTGGTCGGCTCGGTGTTTTATTCCATGCCGTTCGTGGTGCAGCCGCTGCAAAACGCTTTCGAGGCCATCCCAGAACGGGCATTGGAAACAGCCGCGACGCTGCGCGCGTCCGCGCGGGATACTTTCTTCAGCGTGGCATTGCCGCTGGCCAAGCCCGGCCTCCTTACTGCCTCGGTGCTCGGCTTCGCGCATACCGTCGGCGAATTCGGCGTGGTGCTGATGATAGGCGGCAACATTCCGGATAAGACCCGCGTGGTGTCGGTGCAGATTTACGATCATGTCGAGGCGATGGAATACGGCTCGGCGCACTGGCTGTCAGCGGGGATGGTGGTGTTCGCTTTTGTGGTGTTGCTGGTCTTGTACACGCTCAACCCGACCGGGAAGCGCAAATGATCCAGGCACGCTTCGATCTCTCCTATCCCAGCTTCGAACTGCACGCGGATTTGCAGGTGTTCGCGCATGGCGTCATCGCGCTGTTCGGCCCGTCAGGTTCGGGCAAGACGACTTTGCTGCGCTGTATTGCGGGGCTGGAACCAGCGGCCAACGGGATGTTGCAGGTGAAAGACGAAGTGTGGCAGGACGGCGCAAATTTTCTGCCGGTACATCAGCGTCCGCTGGGTTATGTGTTTCAGGAGGCCAGCCTGTTTCCGCATCTGTCGGTGCGGCGCAATCTGGAATACGGCCTGAAGCGTATTCTGCCCGCACAGCGCAAGGTGCAACTGGAACAGGTGGTGGAGTGGCTCGGCCTGAACAAGTTGATCGGGCGCGATAGCCCGGCTGGGCTGTCCGGCGGCGAAAGGCAGCGCGTCGCCATCGCCCGCGCACTGCTTACCAGCCCGCGCCTGCTGCTGATGGACGAACCGCTCTCGGCGCTGGATGCCGCCAGCAAGCGGGAAATCATGCCGTATCTGGAACGATTGCACGGCGAGCTGGATATCCCGGTGATCTATGTCAGCCACGCGCTGGATGAGGTGGCGCGGCTGGCCGATCAACTGGTGCTGATGGAGCAGGGGCGCATCATCGCCAGCGGCGCGCTCAACGAGGTTCTGGGGCGGCTAGATTTGCCCACCGCTCATCTGGATGACGCGGGCGCGGTGATCGAAGCCAGCGTGGCAGCCCATGACGAGGAATATCATCTCACCCGGCTGGATTTTTACGGCGGCAGCCTGTGGGTGAGCAAGGTGGAACGCGACATCGGCAGCACGGTGCGCTCCCGTGTGCTGGCACGCGACGTGAGCATCGCCACCGTTGCGCCGCAGGGCTCCAGCATCAGCAACATTCTGGCGGCGCGCATCGTGGGTATTCAGGATGAGGGGCAGGATCGCGTGAGTTTGTGTTTGACGGTCGGCGCATCGAGTATGCTGCTGTCGCGCATCACCCGCCGTTCACGCGATCAACTCGGCTTGGTTGTAGGCATGGAAGTGTTCGCTCAGGTGAAGAGCGTGGCATTGATTGCTTGATTTCAGATAACCCTCAATCAGGCATTTATTTCTGTGGGGAATGACGGGGTTCAGTGGACGCCAGAATGATACAGCGCGGCAATCAGGTCGGACTGCGTGACCATGCCCACCAGGCGATCCTCACTGTTGACCACCGGGACTTGATGTAGCCCCTTATCCGACAGTAGCGGCACCAGTTCCAGAATGTGGGCATCCTCGCGCACAGTGAATACCGGCGAGGCCATGACCTGTCCGGCCACTTCTGCTTTATCAGAGGTTACTCCAGGTGTGCGGCGGATAAACCTGATCAACTTGTCTTCGAAGGTTTCATAGGTTTTAAGATTGGCCCGTTTAAGTATATCAACCAGCGAAATAATGCCAATGACCCGGCGCGCGCGGTCCAGTACCGGAATAGATTTGATCTTGTGGAAACGCAGTTGCGCCCAGACCTCTTCCAGCTCGGTGCCGAATTCTACCGTCACCAGATCGCGCGACATGATGTCGCCGCAGGTCATTTCCCCCATCCGGCGCCGGTAGGAAGCCATCCCCGCTCGCCGGTATACCCTGTCCAAGTCGCTTTTGCTGACATCCAAAATAACGTCCATTTCCTTCAGCGCCTGTTGCAGGTCGTCCCTGTTGACGCCCAACCGGTCCAACGGCCTCAGGTCTTCATGACGGTGTTGTTTGTCCTTGGCTGCGAAAGGGCGGGATGGGTAACGGCGTCCCGGTAGAAAATTGTTGACGAGCAGTGCCGTGAGCAGGATCACCAGCACGTTCAACAGTACCGGCGCCACGATAAATTGATAGCCTTGCGCGAGCACATGTTCATGATGATCCAGCACCGGGAGGAGGGCGATTGCCCCTCCGGGAGGGTGCAGGCTGTGGGTTAGCAGCATGGCAAGGATGGAGAGCGAGACCGCAAGCGCCGCCGCCAGCCAAATATCCGGCACCTGCATGGCGCAGGTGACGCCAATTGTGGCGGAGATGGTGTGTCCGGCCACCAGCGGCCAGGGTTGCGTGAGCGGGCTGTGCGGCGTGGCGAACAGCAGCACGGCCGAAGCGCCCATTGAGGTAATCATGATTTGCAGCCCATTACCATGCAGGAACTGGCTGCTGACCACTCCGACAGCCAGAATGGCAATGAATGCCGCCAGTGTCGCGCGTAATTTCTCCGCCCCGCTCAGCGTGGTGGATTCGGATATCAGGTAGGGCAGCAGCTTTTTAAGCATTACTATCTTTGCTAATTTCACATCACCGAAGCAATAAGTCCAAACACCCTGCGAATATTGCAGTATAGATTTTTCTTGTTTTGAATTGGAAGTGAAATTGAGTATAAAGACATTCGTGTCACGAAAGAATTGTAATTTCAGATCGGTGGGTTACCTCTCCGACGGATATTCCATCTAGCCCAAGGCGATATATCGCTACAAGACATTGAGTTTAAATAAAATTACTGACTTTCCGCAAAAGAGCTTACTGCCTACATTGAGCTGCTCCAGCAGGAAACGTTAGGCCGAGTGCATTGAGTATCCGAGATTGGAGCGCATCGGGTTGTGGCAAGCGGGTGAACGATACTTCATTTGACTCGTAATGTAGGTAGGTCAGACGAGACAGTGCGACGAGCGCATCATCGATTGTCACCGCCTCTGTGCCGGTAGCGATCTTGCCCATGGCCTCATGCAGCAGGCCTTCAAAAGCGCGGGCGATTTTTAGTGACAGCATGGTCACAAACACATGCGCTCTGGTTCGCTCGGCGTTCCGCAAAAAGATAGGGCGCACTTCCAGCAAGCCGGTTTTCATGGTGCGGAAATCCCGCTCGACTTTCTGCAAATCACCGTAGCGCGCGTGAACCGTCGCAGCTTGCATGTGTTCCGGGCTCACATCGGTTTCCAGGCAGTAACACCCATCAAGCAAGGCGGCATTCTGCATGAGCGCTTGATCGGTGTCGCAAGATATTTTGCGATCTTCAACGCCGAGCGACAGCGTGACAAACGCGGTGAGCTTGTGGCTTTTTACCCAGCGCTGCAACCGCGCCAACCCGGCTTCGGCATTGGCGCGAGGATGCTCGCCGGCAAAGGTGTTGCGCGCCGCTATTTTTTCTTGCAAGGTGGCGAGCTTATCCTTGCGGCGCAACGCTTCGCGATCACGCGTCTGATCGTTGCGGCGCAGAATGAGCCGTTTGTCGCCATGCTCGGCTTCACAGATTTCGCTATCGAACAGATCTGCTTGCAGGACGCCGCTTTTGAGCAGGGTGCGAATCTGCGCATCCGTCAGGGCGGTAATGTAGTGCCAGCCCTTTCCTTCTAGCGCCAATTTTCCTTTGGCCTTGATCATGCCACGGTCGCCCACCATCACGACTTCGTCGATTTTGAACTGCTCCTTCAGCAGGCGGATTTGCTCCGCCACGGTGCTGGGGTCGGCGGTGTTGCCTTCGAACACTCGCACTGCCAGCGGCTCGCCGTCATCCGCGGTCAGCAGCCCGATCACGATCTGCTGCTTGCCGCTTTTTTTATCGCGGTTGTAGCCGTGGGCGGCCAGTTCATTTTGCTCGCCTTCCAGATAGCTCGAGGTCACGTCATAGAGCACCAGCAACGGTGTGCGCCCCGCGCGCTTCACGTGCTCGCGGTAAAGGCGCTGCTCGATCTTGGCCTGCCGCGCAGCAAGCCAATCCAGCGCGCCGTACAAGTTGTTTTCATCAAAGGCTGACAGGCCCAGGATGTCCGCCGTAGCGTGCTGTTTTGCCCAGCGCACGGCGGACAGTCGCGAACCCGCATGACCGATGCGCGCCAACACCAGAAATAGCACCCTGAGCGCTTCCTGGCTTTTGCCTAATGCGCCAGAGATACCGAGGCGGTCGGCGAGTTGTTTGAGGGCGAATAGAACGCCGAATATTTCGCCCGATACCGGGTCGCCACCAGATGCGAACTCGCCCTTCAATGCCGAGCGCATGGCTTCGACAACGGCGGGGTTCCAGTTCGTCACGTTGGCGAGCGTATGCGTCTTGACCTTCCCGTCTTCGCGATAGCTTTCGCGCAAAAGGATTGCGGGCGGGGAGTTCCGGTTGGGGATTGAGGTCAGATACATGACTATGTATTTTACATACAAAGCAGGTTATTGCAAGCAACTTTAGCTTTAGTTTGCTAATTACATGCCTACAATAAAATTAAAAAACCTCAAGAAACAGGGTCAAGCTCAATTGAATCAATGCATTGATGAAAATTGACTGGTGGAAGATCCGTCCGAGGGAAGCCATTAAAGCGGCGGGCGGCGGAAAATCTTTTGCAGTTTACAGCGGTGGCTTGGATTCCCAGTGTTCATACAGGCGCTGCGGTTGGGAAGGTTCCTCAGAATGGTCTGCACTTCCTTCAGGGTTAGGCTCTATCACACTGAATTCCCCGGCTTCACTGTCATATTGCATCAATGTTCCATTTTCCATATCGAAATACCAGCCATGCAACGCCAGTCCGCCTTCGTTTACGCGCCGGCTGATCCAGGGGTAGGACATCAGGTTTTCCAGTGACTTGAGGATGGAGGCTTGTTCGCAGGCGCGTCTTTGGATTTCCTGCGGTTTTCCCGGCAGTTCCTTCAGCACCTGTTGCCGTGCATCAGCGGCGATCCCCAGCCATTTCGCGATGAGCAGCTCTTCATCGCAACATGGAGGATTGTTCTCCATCAGCGCGCGGATACCGCCACATCTGGCATGCCCCATGACAATAACATGCTCCACCCCCAGGTTGCATATCGCAAAGGCGATGGCGGAAGTGGTGCCGGCATAGGTAGTCGCCTGGATATAGGGTGGAACGAGGTTGGCGACATTGCGCACTACAAACATGTCGCCGGGCGCGCTGTCGGTCAGCACACCAGGGTCGCAGCGCGAATCGCAGCAGGCCACCATCAGTGCACGTGGGCGCTGCCCTTCCGTGTACAAGCGGTCGAACAGCTCCGGATTCCGGTCAAAGTAGTGGTGCTGAAAGCGCCTGAAGCCCTTCAGAAATATATTTACGTCGCGTGATATGTTAGTCGTTGTCATTGATGAAGATACGCATGAACCGGCGATTCGAACTCCGGAGCCGCAGTGCGAACCGTAACGGAGATCACCATCATGGCAGGGCGCGCTGCCCCTTTGTAAACAAACGGGCAAGGGCAAGCAGCGCGAAGGCTAAGTTAGCAATACCGGTACTGCCAAACGGGCACGGGGGCAGAATATAAACGCCGCCTTGTCCGTTCCCTGATGAAACTACTAACCATTCCACTAAGTTGCCCGCCGAAAAGCTTTTGGCCGAACACCCGAAAGACGGCAACTGAGTGGCTGGTTATCTCTCCTACCTCTCCCCCAGAGGGGGAGAGTGATGAAGTGTCGCTTCGCGATGTTTACATCAAAGATGTTACTGCTCTGGCGATTTACCGAGGTCGTATCTGTTGATTTCTTGATACTTCACCCGCTTTGTGCGCACGATCTGGTATGCGCGTAACAGATAACCGAACGGCATGCTCCAGATATGCACCAGGCGGGTGAACGGAAATATCAGGAACACCGTCATGCCGGCCAATACATGAAGCTTGAAAATGGTATCAACCCCTTCCAGAAATTGCGGGTTTGGATACAGGTAAACAATGCTCTGTATCCATTCCGCCATGGCGGTCACCACACGCGGATCGCCGTGGCCGGCATGTCCCAAGGAGACAGGGATGGTCAGCAGGCCAAGAATCAGCGTCAGCATCACCCAGGTTATGACGAATTTGTCAGACCAGCGGCTGGTAAGCGAAATACGCGGGTTAAAGAATCGCCGAAATATCAGGATAACGCCGCCAAACAAGGCCGAAAGGCCAAAAATGGTGCCTGCGGTGATGGCGACATACTGGTGCGACAAGTCGTCCAGGAGCAACTGAAAAAAGTGGTGTGGCGTCAACAATCCCACAAAGTGGCCGCCGAAGATGGCGATCACACCATAATGAAAGAAGTTGCTTGCCATACGCATATTGGCTTTGGATAGCAGTTGGGAGGAATCACTTTTCCAGCCGTATTGCTCGCGGTCGAAGCGCAACCAACTGCCGATCCAGAACACGGAGAGACAGATATACGGGTACACGCCGAACAGCAGATTATTCAGAGTAAAGACTGATTCATGCATTTCATTCTCCTTAAGTTTAAGCAGCCAAACGAGTCAGCGTAGCCCGGCTCTCGATGATGGAAATCGGTGCGGCATACGGACTATTGGCCTTGGTCAGATTTTCGGCCAGGATGCCCAGCACCTTGTTGACGTCGGACAGAAACACCGTCGCCTCATTGTCGTCCAGATAAGAGGTGAATTCCAGGAGCAACGGCAGGTAGTCCGGCAACTCATTGGTCACCGTTTTTACGCCATATTCCTTGAACATCTCCCCCAGGTCAATCAACGCCGGGCCGCGTTCCCGGTCGCTGTCATCACCAAACAAGTGGTGTGTCAGGTGCAGGCTGTGCTCCGGAATGCTGTCAAAAGTCCGCACATATTCCGCCTGCAGTTCGGTCAGCGTCATGCTTACCAGGTGGTCAAGAAACTTCCGCAAGGCCACCCTTTCCGCCGCGTCAATTTCTGTGCTTTCAGCAACGAGTGCGCGGATTTCCGGGAGATTTTCAATCAACTCAACTTCCGGATATTCCAGCAACACCGATATTATTTTATAAATTTGCATGATTTTCCCCTTAGCGGTCGCCCGTGAATGCACCGTCACCCACGTATGGCGCTTTTTCCCTGGGTTCCATGGATTCCTTGCGGCGTCGCGGGAACAGCGTGACTTTGCTGATGCCGGTCGAAGAATCGTTGCCGAAGGTGAATCCGTTCTGCCCCTGGAAGCCGTGGGAATCATCCAGACGCTCTTCTTCGTGGCTGGTGGGAACAACGAAGCGGTCTTCGTAATTGGCGATTGCAAGGTAGCGGTACATGTCCTGTGCCTGTTGCTCGGTTATCCCCGCTGCCTCCAGTGCAGTGGTGTTGACCACGCCTTCCACGCGTTTCATGCGCTGGTAACTGCGCATGGCGATCATGCGGTTCAATGCGCTTACGATCGGCGCTTCCTTGCCCGCAGTCATCAGGTTGGCAAGGTATTTGACCGGCACGCGCATCTCGCTTGCCAGCGGGATCACGCCATCAGGGCCAGTGCGCAGCTTGCCCTGGTCGAGCTGGCTTTGCACCGGAGACAGCGGTGGCACATACCAAATCATCGGCAGTGTGCGGAATTCCGGGTGCAGCGGGAAGGCTATTTTCCAGTCAATCGCCATTTTGTAGATGGGCGATTTCTGCGCTGAAACAATCCAGTCCTCGTTGATGCCTTCCGCCCGTGCTGCGGCGATCACTTTCGGGTCGTTGGGGTCAAGGAAGATTTTGCACTGAGCTTCATACAGATCCTGCTCATTTTGCGTGCTGGCCATTTCTTCGATGCGGTCGGCGTCATACAGCATGATGCCGTTGTAGCGGATGCGACCGACGCAGGTTTCGGAGCATATTGTCGGTAAGCCGTTTTCGACGCGCGGGTAGCAGGCAATGCACTTTTCGGCCTTGCCGGATTCCCAGTTGTAATACACCTTCTTGTACGGGCAGGAACTCATGCAAAAACGCCAGCCGCGGCATTTGTCCTGATCTACCAGCACGATACCGTCTTCTTCCCGCTTGTAGAGCGAGCCGGAGGGGCAGGAAGCCACGCATGCGGGATTCAGGCAGTGGTTGCAGATGCGCGGCAAGTACGTATGGAAGGTATTTTCGAACTGGCCATACATCTCCCGCCCGACATTATCCATATTCTTGTCCACGCTACGGTCAACCCAAGCACCGGCCATAATGTCTTCCCAGTTCGGCCCCCAGCTTATCTTCTCCATGGACTCGCCGGTAATCTGCGAAACCGGACGCGCAGTCGGCGTAGCCTCGGACAGCGGCGCATTCTGCAGGCGGGCGTAATTATAGGTAAACGGCTCGTAATAATCGTCGATCTGCGGCAAGTCGGGGTTGGAAAAGATATTGATCAGCCTCGATGCGCGCCCGCCGGATCTCAGTTCCAGCTTGCCGTTGATCAGCGTCCAGCCGCCCCTCCACTTTTCCTGATTTTCCCAGTTTTTCGGGTAGCCGATACCGGGCTTGGATTCAACGTTGTTAAACCAGACGTATTCCACGCCCTTGCGATTAGTCCACGTGTTTTTGCACGTTACCGAACAGGTATGGCAACCGATACACTTGTCCAGACTAAAAATTAATGCGAATTGTGCGCGTACTTTCATGGGTTTCTCCTATTTATCCTGATTCACGTGACGATCAGCGCTTGCCGATTCCGACCGGGTTGCGTTGAGCTTCCCGTTCCGGGGTAAGCGGCCGCTCCAGCCAGTCGATATCCTGATCTTCCACCTTGTGCATGATGATCTCGGTATCGCGGTTGCATCCCACCGTGCCGTAGTAATTGAAGGCGTAGGCCAGTTGCACGTAACCGCCGACCATGTTGGTTGGTTTAACGATAACGCGCGTCAGCGCATTGTGGGTACCGCCGCGCTTATTGGTGGTAACCGATCCCGGCACGTTCACGTTCTTCTCCTGGGAATGATGCATCACCGATACGCCGCGCGCAATGCGCTGCGATACTACCGCACGGCACATGGAGGTGCCATTGCTGTTGACCAACTCCACCCAATCGTTGTCCTTGATCCCGGCCTGCTGGGCGTCAATTTCGGAAATCCAGATATGAGGGCCGCCGCGGAACAATGACAACATACGCAACGTATCCTGATAGCTCGAGTGGATGCCCCACTTGCCATGCGGCGTGAGAAGCCTCAGCTTGAGGTGCGGCTTCTTCAGGACATACGCCGGCACGTTCTTGAACGACCTCATATCCTGCGGCGGACGGAATACGCAGAAAGTCTCGCCGAAGTCCTGGAACCACTCGTGATCCTGATAGAAATGGGCACGTCCGGTCAAGGTGCGGAACGGAATATGCTCATGAATGTTGGTATAGCCCTGCGTGTAGGATACATGTTCGGACTCGATCCCCGACCAGGTCGGCGCGGTAATGATCTTGCGCGGTTGAACCTGGATATCGTGGAAAGTGATTTTATCCTCTTGACGGGCAGCATACAGGTGGTGATGGTCAATACCGGTCTTCTTGGATAATGCGCTCCATGATTTGTGCGCCACTTCGCCGCAAGTTTCCGGCGCCATGCGCATCACCGCATTACACACGGAAATATCCTCCTCAAGGGAAGGCATACCCTGGGAAACACCCGGCACTCTCACCGTGTAGTTGAGCAACTTGAGCTCTTCATATTCCTGCGTTGTATCCCAGTCCATACCCTTGACGTTGTTGCCAAGCTTGACCATCAATGGGCCGATCGCGATGTATTTGTTGTAGATGCTGCCATAGTCGCGTTCCACCACCCTGATAAACGGCATGGTCTTGCCCGGAATCGGTTCGCATTCTCCCTTGTGCCAGTCTTTAACCTGTCCAAACGGCTGTGCCATTTCGGCGGGTGAATCGTGCTGCATCGGCCAGATGACCACATCCTTGCGCGTGCCAAGATGCTTTCCGGCCATACCCGAGAAGACCCTGGCGAGTTCCTTGAAAATCTGCCAGTCAGACTTGGAATCCCAGCCCGGCTGCACCGCTTCCGACAGCGGGTGAATAAAGGGGTGCATGTCGGTGGTGTTCAGGTCATTCTTCTCATACCAGGTTGCGGTCGGCAGAACGATGTCAGAATATGCACCCGTAGAGTTGAGGCGGAAGTTGATATCCACAAACAGATCCAGCTTGCCTGCGGGACCCTCGTCATGCCACTTGATCAATTTGTTGTCGTTTCCGTCCCCGCCTTCCTGCAACACGTTGTTTTGCGCGCCCAGCAAATGCTTGAGGAAATACTGTTGCCCCTTGCCCGAGGTGCCGATCAGGTTGCCGCGCCACACGAACATATTGCGCGGCCAGTTGATTTCAGCGTCCGGGTCGGCAAAAGAGCTGTCCAATGCGCCGGACTTGAGCTTCCCGGCGACGTATTTGCTAACGGCAGCCTCGTCGGTCGCACCGGCCTTTGCGGCTTCGTCCGCCAGGTCGAGCGGGTTGGCGTTCCATTGCGGGAAGTTCGGCAGCCAGCCCATGCGAGTCGCCGCGACGTTATAGTCAGCCAACGTGTAGCCCGCGTTCTTGTTTTTTCCGGCAGGCGACAGGATATCTACGCCCTTGACGGTTTCGTAGCGCCACTGGTCGGTATGGAAGTAAAAAAAGGAAGTCCCATTCATCTGGCGAGGCGGGCGCTGCCAGTCAAGCGCAAAGGCTATCGGCGCCCAGCCAGCTTGCGGACGCAGCTTTTCCTGCCCCACATAGTGCGCCCAGCCGCCACCCGATTGGCCCACGCAGCCGCAGAAATGCACCAGGTTCATCATGCTGCGGTAGGTCATATCGTTGTGATACCAGTGGCATATCGCCGCGCCCATGATGATCATTGATTTGCCGTGGGTTTGCGAGGCATTCTGGGCAAATTCGCGCCCGGTGCGTTCAATATCCATGGCCTTGATGCCGGTGACCTTGGATGCCCATGCAGGCGTATAGGCCACGTTGGCGTCGTTGTAGTTTTTGGCGACATTGGGGCCGCCCAAGCCACGGTCAATACCGTATTGCGCAACCTGCATGTCGAACACTGAAGTAACCAGCACTTCCTCACCATTGGCCAGCTTCAGCTTGCGCACTGGAACATTGCGGAACAGCATGTTGTCCTCGCCATGCGCGAAGTGCGGGAAGCCGACCGAAACCACCGCATCCTTGCTGTTGATGCAGGTCAGTTCAGCCAGGATTTCCTGTTGGTTGGCGGCATGCTTTGGCAGCAGGTTCCACTTGCCCTCCTCGCCCCAGCGAAAACCGATGGAACCGTTTGGTGCAACAAACGACTTGGTCTTTTCGTCATAAACGATAGTTTTCCACTCCGGATTGTTGGTTTCGCCCAGATTGCCCGTAAAATCGGATGCGCGCAGACAACGGTCGGACACATAGCCGTCGCCTTGCTTGCGCAACGTTACCTGAATTGGCAGGTCGGTATATTTGCGGGCGTATTCCTGAAAATATGGATCCTGCTTGTCGATGTAATACTCCTTGATGGCGACATGCGCCATCGCCAAGAAGGCGGCTGAATCGGTGCCGGGATTAACCGGCATCCACAGGTCGGCAAGCTTGACATGTTCGCCATAGTCGGGGCTCATCGCAATGACTTTGGTGCCGTTGTAACGCGCCTCGACGGCGAAATGGCAATCCGGCGTACGCGTGGTCGGCAGGCTGGAGCCGCAGACGATGATGTAAGTGGAGTTGTACCAGTCGGCTGATTCGGGCACGTCGGTCTGCTCACCCCAAGTTTGCGGGGAAGCCGCTGGCAGGTCGCAGTACCAGTCGTAAAATGAGAGGCATGTCGCCCCGATCAGGGAAAGGTAGCGCGCGCCGGCTGCATAGGAGATCATCGACATCGCGGGAATCGGCGAGAAGCCTGCGATACGATCCGGACCCCATTTTTTGATGGTGTAAATATTGGCAGCAGCGATGATTTCGTTGACTTCATCCCACTTGGTGCGCACAAAACCGCCGAGGCCGCGCACATGAACGTATTGTTTGCGCTTGTTCGGGTCGGCCTGGATTGCGGCCCATGCTTCCACCGGATCCTTGCCGGATTTGCGCTCGGCGCGGTACAGGTCGAGCAGGCGACCGCGAATCAGCGGATGTTTGATCCGGTGCGGGCTGTATAAATACCAGGAGTAGGAAGCGCCGCGCTGGCAACCGCGCGGCTCATGGTTGGGCAAATCCTCGCGGGTGCGGGGATAGTCGGTTTGTTGCATCTCGTAAGCCACCAAGCCGTTCTTGACAAAAATTCTCCATGAGCAGCCGCCGGTACAGTTCACGCCGTGCGTGGAGCGCACAACTTTGTCATGCGACCAGCGGGTGCGATAGGCAGATTCCCACTGGCGATCTTCGTTGGTGACGATGCCGTGACCGTTGGAGAAAGTCTCCTTGTCCTTCATGCCTACAAAATACGTCAATCGATCGAGAAAGTGACTCATGTTTTTTCTGCTCCTGTGTTAAAGATTTTATTCAAACCACCCGTTTTTAAACTATCCCGGCTTAGGGGTTCTTGATTTCAAGCCCGTAACCAGCCATCACTTTGCGGGTCGCGCCGCAATACGGCCAACCTGTCCTACATACAGCACGTTACGGGTTCTTGATTTCGGAACCGCTGAATCATCATGGCAAATTAGTATTTTTATTTTTACCATTCCTCGTCAAGAGGATTTGGGTACCCTGCGTAGTGAGAATAGGCTGGCACGGGTGTTGTGCCCATTCTTCCGAAGTACAGGCCATGTGAGGAAAAAGAACTAGTTCTTTCGGGTAGTGGTGCGGTTGGTGATTTTTTTGCTCTTCGGCATCCGCGAGGCATTGTCCTTTACATCCAGCTTCTCAATGTCGGCGGAACAGTGGCCGACCGTTCTATTGTTATCAATTTGTGTTCTTTGCTTGTTTATCATGGAGGTCAGGTGAGGTTGGGTTTTCATCCAGCCGATAATGAATAGATGCTGTAACCCGCTACCAAGAGACCGACGACCAGGTTCAGGGGTCTGGTGCTATCGGTGGGTTGCGGTATAAACAGAGCGTCTATACGCATTGCCTCAGTGACCTTGTGGCGAACAAAGGTAGCCAAGATTAGCACGCATCCGTAAATTATGCCTCCTACAGTAACAATAGTATCCAGATTTTTCATGGTAACAATTCCACATGAGCCATCAGCCCACCTAAGGGTGATGATAAAGAGGGAGTTGGGGGAATTATTTTTGAAACAAAAAGAGGGAAGGCCACGGCCTTCCCTCATGCGGATTACGTCATTATGCGTGGCTCAAGTCTATGCGTTTCATCTCCTGCTTCTCGCTTTCAGAGAGCTTGTCCCACCATGTGCCGCCAGAGTTGCCGTAGTCAAACCGCTCGGCTCCCTTGCGGGTGTAGTAGTGCCAGTTCAGGAACCAGGAATAGGCATAGAAAATTGCGACGCCGATGAAGAATGCGTTAGCGCTGCCGTAACTGGTTATGGACCCACCGATAAGCGAGGTCCAGATGAATGGGCCGAATGCCGCCCACGCCCCGGTCCAACCGAGCATCTGAGCACCCTTGGCCGGAGAATAGGCAAACACGATCGGGTACTGACGGAAGGTCGCCGCGTTGTTTGTGCCTGTCATCAGGAATATCCAGAGCATGATCCAGAGAAACCCCTGGAACTGATCAACGCTAGCGGGTGTAAGGTACCCGCCGAACACAAGCGCCATGCAGCCGACGATTTGTCCTATCGTCGTCCAGTGCATACCCTTGCTGCCGCCGATCTTGTCAAAGATACCGCCGGAGAGAGCACGAACCAGACCGCCGATGAGCGGGCCGAGGTAGGCATACTGCAATGGATCAGGCGCGCCGTCAAAACCACCGTAGACGGTCTTGATCAGCATCGGGAATGCGGCCGCATAACCGGAGAACGAGCCGAATGAACAGATGTAGGTTATGGTGCAATTCCATGTATGCGTGCGCGCCCTGTTCTTGCTGCTCAGGATCTCAAACTGTCCCTTGAAGCCTCTTGCAGGGACCGTCACGCTTCTCAGGAATATCGCACAAAGGATGAAGGCAACGACCAGGAACGGAACCCATATAAACAGGCCGTTCTGCACCCACATACCCTTTTTGATCACATTTTTGACCGTTACGTCAGTAACGTCGCCCGCAGGGTTTTTTATAACATCTATTTTTACGCCCTTGGTCGGCACGACTTCCGTAATGACGCCTTTATCGTCTTTTTTGACATCCAGCTTTATGGCCTTGACCGTATCAGTCTCCTGAAGAACAACGTTCTTGACAACGCCGTTTTCTTTTGTAACGACTATCGCAGCGGCCAGTTCGGGCTTGTTGACTACCACGTCTGTAACCACGGATTTGTTATTCTTAGGTGTAACCTTGCCGTCGGCATTCGTAACCGTTATGGCGCCCTTAATCGGTTCGCCCTTGGTAAAGACCTGCGGTCCGCCAGCCATGACCCCGAGAGCCGCAAAACCTATGATCCATGGCACTACAAATTGGACTATGCTCACCCCGAAGTTGCCCAGGCCCGCCTGAATGCCCATTGCGAGTCCCTGCAGCCTCTTGGGGAAAAAGATGCTGGTGGAAGGCATAAATGAGGAAAAGTCTCCTCCGCCCATGCCGGTGAGGAACCCGATGACCATGAACGTTGTCCAGGTCGTGTTCGTGTCCTGAACTGCGAAACCCAGCCAGATCATGGGCACCACCTTGATGATGGTGGAGATGCTCACGACCGGCCTGGTTCCGAGCACCGGGATAAAGTTGGAATGTATCAGCCGCAAGATGCCGGATGCGAACCCCGGTATCGCCGCGAGCCAGAAGTATTCCATGGTGGTGAAATTGAAACCGATGGCAGGCATTCTCACCACCACCGCGCTCATGACAAACCACGTAGCGAACGAAAATATCAGCGAAAACGTTGTTAGGGCGCATGTGCGCCACGCTATTGTGCTACCGGTTTCTTTCCAGAACTGCGGATCTTCCGGCTCCCATCTTGGTAATCTTGCCATAATAAAAACGCTCCTTTTGCCTATAAGTTTTACATCCAAAGTTTTACATCCAACTCAATTAAACCTGGTATCCGTTTACTCGTTTACTCAAGTGTATCCGCTAATGTTCCTTTCTTGCCCGCAGCCTTGTCGAGTGTGCGTACTTCGGTCCAGTACATCCACATCAGGGAGACCCACACGACGCCGAACATCAGCATGAAGGAGGAGGAGCGGATGCCCGTCAAATCCACCAGCGCGCCGAACATGATCGGTAGCAGGAATCCGCCCATACCGCCAGCCAGCCCCACCACACCGGAAATTACGCCGATGTTGTGCGGGTAATCATCGGAGATGTACTTGAACACCGATGCCTTGCCTATCGCAAAAGCGATACCCAAAGTAAACATGATGATAGTGAATACGGTCGCGTCGAGCCCCACATTAAAAGTGGCCGGGCCGGTCACGGTCTTGATGGTGAATTCGGCGTGCGGGAAGGACAGGAAAAACAGGCAGACCATTGATACCAGCATCACCCACCAGGTGATGGTATGCGCCCCGAACTTGTCGGAAAAATAGCCGCCCAACGCGCGCAACACGCCCCCAGGTATGCTGAATGCGGCAGCCAGGAATGCCGCCGTCTTGAGGTCGAAGCCGTATTCGTTGATGTAGTATTTGGTCATCCACAGCGCCAGGGCCACATAGCCGCCGAACACGATGGAATAATACTGGCTGTATTTCCATACCTTGGGGTCTTTGAGCACCGCGAGCTGTTCGCGGATCGTCACGCTCTTGCCCACCACGTGAGATGTATCGGTAAAGGTGAAGAGCCAGAACAGAATCGCGGTGACCAGCATGAGTACCGCGTAAACCTGCGGCACCATCGTCCAGCCGTAAGCCACCACAATGGTAGGCGCTACCAGCTTGGTCACCGCTGCGCCGGTATTGCCCGCGCCGAAGATACCCATGGCCAAGCCTTGCTGATGCTTCGGAAACCAGCGCGCGCAGTAGGAGATGCCCACCGTGAACGAACCGCCAGCCACGCCGACAAACAGGCCGGTGACGAGGTAGTGCCAGTACGCGGTACCGAGGGAAATGAGGTAAATCGGAACGATGGTGGAAACCATGATCGCGAAAAACACGATGCGCCCGCCGAACTTGTCGGTCATCATGCCGAGCGGCAGGCGGATCAGCGATCCGGTGAGAACCGGCATGGCTATCAGCAGCCCGAACTGGGTTTCGTTGAGGTCAAGCGTCTTCTTGATCGGGATGCCAATCACCGCAAACATCATCCAGATCATGAAACACACCGTAAACGCCAGTGTGCTCATAATTACCACCGACCAAGCTTTGTACTTTTGCGATGCCATGGCGACCCCCCTTAGGATTCACGTATTCTGCAAGAGTAGGCCTGTATCGATAGCATGCACATTCTTCCGAAGTACAAGATTGGCGATGAAAAAGAACTAGTTCTTTTGGGTAGTGCAGACAGGTTGGCCCGGTAGCCGCTGAAAATTTTCTTTCCGGAGTTAAGCTGGGCTAGCAAGCATTAACTTGACTTGTATGATAAGGTTTTCGAGTTAGACGAGGCCATGCTCCACCGCGTATACGGCGGCCTGTACGCGCTTGGCGATGTTGAGCTTGCGCAGGATGCCCTGCACATGAATCTTGATGGTGGACTCCGACAGGTTGAGTACAGCGGCGATTTCCTTGTTGCTCGCGCCGCGGGCAAGCATGACGATGATTTCCCGTTCGCGCGGGGAGAGCTTACCCGGATTAACATCCGCCACGGCAAGATTTTCCTTGGGCGGCGCGCGCAGGGAATCCGCCAGCTTGTGGGCTATTTGCGGCGACATCACGGATTCGCCGCGCGCCGCGCGCCGGATTGACTCCAGCAGAAACTCGGTATCGATATTTTTCAACAGGTAGCCGCGCGCCCCGGCGCGCAACGTTTCCAGCAGATCTTCGGCATCTTCCGAAACGGTGAGCATGACCACTTGCGTTTGCGGAATATCTTCCATCATCAGGCGCAATGCTTCCAGCCCTCCGATGCCCGGCATATGCAAATCAAGCAGCACTACATCGGGCTTGAGTTGAATTGCACGTTTGACGCCTTCCAGCCCTTCTCCGGCTTCGCCTACCACCTCGAAGCCTTCTTGCCGCTGCAATACCAGCTTGATGCCGCTACGGAACAGCGTGTGGTCGTCAACGATCAGGATGCGTATCGGTTTCATACTCCAGAGTCTCTCTGGTGCGGCAGGACAAGACGCACCCGCGTGCCCTGCCCGGGTTTCGATTCCAGCGCTAACTCGGCGCCAATACGGTGCGCCCGCTCGCGCATGATGATCAGCCCCACATGCGTATCGCCGGCATCGTGTGCGGCATCGAAGCCGATGCCGTTGTCACAAATATGGAGCGTGCATTTTCCGTTACAGACGAGTTCCACGTCAACACGGCTTGCCTTGGCGTGCTTGCGCACGTTGGAGAGCGATTCCTGCACAATGTGCATGGCCTGGAGCACATGTTCCGGCGGCAGATCCGGCACCGTCCCGCGATACGAGAAGGCGGCGCAAATGCCGGTTTGCCCCTCGAATTTCTCCAGCGCGCTGCGCACGGCGGTTTCCAGGTCGGCGTTGCCGACCCGCGTGCGGAAATGCACCAGCAGCTCGCGCACATCGTCATAGCTTTCCTGCACCCCTTCGCGTATTTGTTCCAGGCCCTGCAAGGCCGTAGTTACCTGCCCCTGTTGCAGATCGTTGTGCAACAGTTGCACCTGGATGTTCAGGAAGGCGAGCGACTGTGCAATACTATCGTGCAGTTCCTGCGCCAACAGGTTGCGTTCCTCGGATACTGCCATTTCTTTTTCGCGCGCGACGAGTCGCTGGTTTTCAATGGCGACCCCGAGATGTTGCCCCACCGACTCCAGCAGCCGGACTTCCGACAAGGGCAAGATGCGCGGCGTTTCGAAAAACAGGTTGAGCATGCCCATCACGTGCTGTTTGGAACGGATCGGAACCGCCACCACCGCCATGAACCCGTCCCGTTTGCAGGGTTGCAACTGCGGCCGGTTCAATTGGGTGGAGAAATTGGAACTGATCGCTATGCCGTCACGTGCGACCTCTCCACACAGGCAGTTGCCGATTGCGAGACAAGCCTCTTCGGCAAGGAATGATTTCGAAACTTCGCGCGATGCAACAATTTGCATTTGCTCCCCCTTGGTGTCAACCAGGCGTACCACGCCGCCTCGCGCGCCGATCAGGGTGGACAGCTTATCCAGCACAATGCCGCACAGGGGCTCCGTTGCAGTTGCGGAATTAAGGAATGCAGCCACGTCGTATAGCGCTTCGAGCTCGCGGTTCTTCAACTCGATACTGCGGGATTTTTCTTCCACCCGCTGCTCCAGCGTGCCATAAAGATCCTGCAACCGATCGGCCATCTGGTTGAATCCCTCGGCCAGTTCGCCGAATTCGTCCCGTTTGGCGACCTGCAGGCGCACACTGAAATCCGCCCTGCCCATGCGCTGGATGCCATCCCGCAGATGGTTGACGGGGCGCACCACCATCAGCGAAAACAGGTTTATCAGCAACACCGTGCCGATAAACGCCAGGCTCACCAGCCCGATCTGGAAGGTGCGCAACAGCGTGGTGGCGCGGGCGTTGCTGGTTTCCACCATCGCCACCAGGTCGTTCACATTGCTGACAAAATTTTCTACGACAGGCCGGTACTCAGCCAGTATTCTGTCCTGTTCCGCCCATTTTGGGGTGTCGAGGATGCGTTTGATACGGGGTTTGATTTCGGATTGCCAAGCCTGGTGTAATTTGGCCATCTGGGCGCGCACTTCCTTGTCTTTGGGCAGTGAAAGCGGGCGCTGAGGGTCGCCACGATCAAGATCGGACAGGACTTTCTCGAACTGCGCGACCTTCGCTTCTATATCGTGCCGTAATTCAACAGAAGGGTTCTGCACCTGCTGGGCAAGCAGGAAGGCGATGTGGTACGAACGCATGCGTTCGCTGCCGGCATCATTAATCGCCGCAGCACCGCCCTCCAGCCGCCAGGACACATACAGCATCGAACTGATGGCGACCAGGGCAACGAGAAAATAGAACACCAGCAGGCCGGTGATCTTTTCCTGAAGTTTCAATGCAACCATGCGAGCCCCATGCCGATATTCGTAAAATGGATTACCGCTGCCCGGTTTTCCTTGACGCCGGATCAAGCACAATGCTGTTCACTTAAGAAAAATTCCGTTCACCCTGAGTTTGTCGAAGGATTCCGGGTGAGTGGCTGATGGTTCGACAAGGCCTTTAGTTCTGAGCGAAGTCGAGGGGTCAGCACGAACGGTTAAGTGAACAGCATTGGGGCTAAACCCGGCATTTGCCATTTTCAGGCTGCCTGCCTATTTTGATAAAGAATACGGAACAGGCGCATGATGCGGGCAAGACACTATTTGCGCAAGTGGTACAGCAGAGTGCAAAGTTGGTGCATCTGGCTTGGTGATAGAATTCTGAAATACCATACAATCCGTTCAGAAAGAGCCGGATTACCCAAAAGAACTAGTCCATTTTCCTCGGTCACCCTGTACTTCGGAAGGCTAGGCACGCTGCCTGCGCAAGCCTATCCTTAGTGCCAATAAAGGATTTCTGTAAATGGATCCGGCGAGTTATCTGGCCAGCACCCGCGCATTGAACCAGACATTGATCAATACCATGCCCGAAAAATTTACTCTTATTGCGCATCACCGCCAGTTTAACGCGGTTCCGGCGATCCCCGCTGCACTCGAATCACCAACGGGATTTGTAGCTGACACGCTTGATCGCCCTTTGAAAGATCTGCGTATCTCGCTCACGGATCGCTGCAACTTCCGCTGCGTGTATTGCATGCCCGAAGAATCATTCGGCAGGGATCACGCTTTCCTGCCTCGCGCTTCGCTGCTGAATTTTGAAGAAATCACCCGCATTGCACGGATTTTCGTCGCGCATGGCGTCCAAAAAATTCGTCTGACCGGGGGTGAACCCCTATTGCGTAAGCACATTGAAAATTTGATCGGGATGCTCGCGCAACTGAAAACACCCGATGGCCGCAACATTGAATTGACACTCACTACCAACGGATCGCTGCTCGCTAAAAAAGCACAATCCCTGAAAAATGCCGGGTTGAATCGTGTCACAGTCTCGCTCGATTCGCTGGATGACGCTATTTTCAAGCGCATGAACGGTGTTGATTTTCCTGTATCTGAAGTGCTGTGCGGTTTGGAAGCCGCATATGCGGCTGGTCTAGGCCCGATCAAGATAAACATGGTGGTAAAAAGGGGGATGAACGACCATGAAATCGTGCCCATGGCGCGCCATTTCAAGGACACACCTTTCATCCTGCGGTTTATCGAATATATGGACGTAGGCGCTTCCAACAATTGGAAAATGGATGAAGTTGTCCCTTCTTCCGAAGTGGTGCGGCGCATTGCCGCCCACATGCCGCTTGAAGCAATCAATTCAAACCACACAGGCGAAACCGCGGAACGTTGGCGCTATCAGGATGGCAGCGGTGAAATTGGGGTCATTTCAAGCGTTACCCAGGCATTTTGCCGTGATTGCGTCCGAGCCAGGCTATCGACTGTCGGTGTTCTTTACACCTGCCTTTTTTCGGCGAGCGGACACGATCTGCGGGCACTGATACGTGACGGTAAAACAGACCAGGAAATTTCCGCTGCAGTTGCGCACCTGTGGCGATCACGCGCTGACCGGTATTCAGAACTGCGGAGCGCAAAAACAAAAGACATAAATCGAGCGGCCAGAAAAATTGAAATGTCATATATCGGGGGGTAAGCCACGTGGGATATGAACCTTCTTTCTTGTCCACCTTGGAAACACGGGATGACTACGACCCCGATTCGATGCAGGTGGAGCAAGCGCGCCGGTTCATACAGCAGTTCCTGACCCCTGTCACGGAACAAGAGCCGATCAACCTGCGCAACGCATTGCAGCGCACGCTGGCAGTGGATGTTATGTCTCCCATGAACGTGCCACCGCACAACTACTCCGCGATGGATGGCTACGCCGTGCGCTTTGACGATCTGGCGAACGTACCGCGCAAACTCAAACTCATTGGCAGCGCCTACGCCGGGCATGCCTTTGATGGGCGCATTTCAGCGGGCGAATGCGTGCGCATCATGACCGGGTCGCTCATTCCGGATGGCTGCGATAGCGTGGTGATGCAGGAGCACGCCAAGGTTGATGGGGGCTGGATTGAAATAGGTAAATGCCACCACCGGGGGGAGAATATCCGTCTGGCCGGGGAAGATATTGCGCAGGGCGCAACGGTGCTGACTCGCGGACAGGCTATTCGTCCCGCCGAGATGGGTTTGCTGGCATCCCTGGGGTTCAGCGAAGTCAGGGTTTACCGGAAATTGAGGGTCGCGCTGTTTTCAACCGGCGATGAATTGCAACAACCTGGGTTGCCGTTGGCTGCGGGCCAAATATACGACAGTAATCGTTATTCCTTGTTTGGCATGTTGGGCGAACTGGGTGTGGAAATTTTCGACATGGGCAGCATCCGTGACGACAAGGCCTGCCTCAAGTCGGCTTTGCTGGAGGCAGCCAGCCAGGCTGATGTCATCATCACCAGCGGAGGAGTTTCAGTGGGCGAGGCAGATTACGTCAAGCAACTGCTGGCGGAAATCGGTGAGGTTGTATTCTGGAAAATTGCCATGAAGCCGGGCAAGCCGCTCGCATATGGAAAGATCGGGGCTTCCAATTTCTTTGGCCTTCCCGGCAATCCCGTGGCGGTCATGGTGACTTTTCAGCAATTTGTGCGTGATGCGTTGCGGTTGCTGATGGGACAGCAACTCAAACCGACCCTCGCGTTCCATGTCATTAGCGCCAGCCCGATCCGGAAAATTCCCGGACGCATGGAATTTCAGCGCGGCATTCTCAGCCAGGATGAAAACGGCAGATGGATAGTGCATACCACAGGCGGGCAAGGCTCCGGCATTCTCAGTTCAATGAGCAAGGCCAACTGTTTTATTGTGTTGCCGGAAGCACAAGGAAACGTCGAGGAGGGCTATGCCGTCCAAGTACAGCCATTCTAGCCATTTACTTTCAATCTAAAGCTAGCAATGCATGCCGTTTCTGATCCTTTATGCGGCGAAGGGAAACCGGCGCCAATACAACTCGCAATAACCACCGTAATTCTGGCAGGCGGCCTGGGTAAACGCATCGGCGGCGACAAAGGGATGCAACCATTACATGGCCGGGCGTTAATTGACTGGGTGTTGGATACTATCAGCAGACAGAGTGCAGAAGTATTGCTAAATGTGAATGGGGAGCAGAGCGCTTATGTACGTTTTGGCCGCCGCATTATTGCCGATGAGACCCCAGATTGGCCAGGGCCTCTGGCCGGGTTGCAGTCTGCCATGCGTTATGCGCACCATGATTGGGTTGCGAGTGTGCCGTGCGACACCCCGTTTCTGCCAGATGATTTGATTGCCCGGCTATTTGCCGCCGCCAGCACGGGTGCCGCTGAAGCTGCAGTTGCCGTTGTGGAAGGAAAGCGGCAGCCTACCATCGCCCTATATCACAAGAGCACATTGCCCAAACTGGACGTTTTTCTGAGTTCAGGCGGGCGCAAGGTGAAAGATTGGCAGGGCACATTGCATCTGAGCGAGGTAGTATTCGATAATGCCATTGCGTTCACCAACATTAATTCGTTGGACGATTTAATCCGAGTCAACCAGATTGCTGCGGACGGTTTCGCCAAAATGGCTTGTACGGCAGGTGGAACCATAACCATCAAAGGAAAAAATGATAGAAGCAAACCTGGTCAGAAGTGACGTTTGTTGCGCTTTGCGGTCAATTTCATGTTGAATAAAAAAATAATCGGCTTCGCGGGTTATTCCGGCAGCGGAAAAACAACACTGCTGGAAAAGCTTATCCCATTGCTGATTGCACAAGGTTTGCGCATTGCGGTCATCAAGCATGCGCATCATAATTTTGACATTGATAAACCGGGCAAAGACACTTACCGCCATCGCCAGGCCGGCGCGGGTGAAGTCATGATTATCTCGGCGCAACGATGGGCGCTGATGCACGAGTTGTACGATGAAACAGAACCCATCTTGGAAGATCTTTGTGCGCGGTTCTCGCCCTGCGACCTGATACTGGCGGAAGGGTACAAGCACGCCGCCATACCAAAACTGGAAGTTCATCGCAATAAAACCGGGAATGAGCATCTGTACCCATCCGACCCACGTATCATTGCAGTTATCACGGATAACAAGGAACCGCTCCCGTTGCCCACGCTCGATATTGATGCACCGGAGGAAGTGGCAGAGTTTATATTGAATTATTTTTCTTTTACCCAGAAAAACCGTTAACCAAAAAAATAATGGAACAGCAAAACCATGAAAATTGAACTGTTGTATTTTGGCCGACCGGGAGAGCGCCTGAATATTTCGCGGGAAACTGCGGATGTTCCGGAGGGGTTATCCACGCTGGCCGGGCTTCTGGCATGGCTGCGGACACGCGGGGAAAAATGGGAGCATGAGCTGGCAGATAACCGTGTGCGTTGCGCGATCAACCAGGAGTTTTCCGGACTGACGGCCAGCATCAACGAACATGACGAAATTGCCATCTTCTCGCCCATCTCAGGGGGTTGAAATGAACGTATCAATACGGGAAAGCGATTTCGACATTGCCTCCGAACTGGCTGCTCTGCGTTCCAGCAGTTCAAAAGTGGGCGCATTGGTCAGCTTCGTCGGGTTGGTGCGCGATTTCAGCAATGACGGAAAAATAGAAAACATTTTTCTCGAACATTACCCCGGTATGACCGAAAAAGCGCTGAATAAAATTATCCATGAGGCGACGGCTCGCTGGAACTTGCTTGGTACACGCGTTATTCACCGCATAGGCCTGCTTAAGCCAAACGACCAGATCGTGCTGGTGGCAACAGCGGCACTGCACCGGGGCGAAGCATTCGCGGCCTGCGAATTCATCATTGACTACTTGAAAACCGCCGCGCCGTTCTGGAAAAAAGAGCAAACCGGACAAGGCGCACATTGGCTGGAAACACGCGATTCTGACGTGCAACGCATGGAGCATTGGCGTAGCCACTCAGCGGGGAAAGCGTCATGACTAATGGCATGACCCACTTCGATCGGGAGGGGCAGGCGCACATGGTGGATGTCGCCGGCAAGAATGAAACCCGGCGTATCGCAAAGGCTGCCGGCAGCATCAGGATGGGCGCTGCCACGTTGGAGTTGATTGCTTCCGGCACGGCCAGCAAGGGTGATGTGCTGGGTGTGGCGCGCATTGCCGCGATACAGGCGAGCAAGCATACCGCCGGGCTGATTCCCTTATGCCATCCGCTGTATCTCACCCATGTTGCGGTGGAATTCCATCTGGACCGGCAGGGCAGTGCGGTAGATTGCATCGTCACCACGGAAACGCTGGGCCGCACCGGGGTTGAAATGGAGGCCATGACCGCAGTGAGTATCGCCCTGCTGACTATCTACGATATGTGCAAGGCGGTTGATCGTGGCATGGAAATCACCCTGATACGCTTGCTGGAAAAACAGGGTGGGCGGTCAGGGCATTGGCAAGCCGCATAATGACCCCAAGGCATGAAGCTGATCCAATCCCGCGACAATCCTTTCTTCAAAGATCTCGTCAAACTCGCCGGTTCGGCGCGTCAGCGCCGGAATGCCGGGCAAACCCTGCTGGATGGAGTGCATCTGGTTCAGGCGTATCTCGCCTCCGGCAGTAAGCCGCAACATTTGTTGGTGACGCAAGCGGCGTTGCAGAATCGTGAAGTGGCTGCGCTGCTGGAAAAACTTTCCCGCGTACCGCTCACGCAACTGGACGATAGCCTGTTCTCCGAGCTTACAGAGCTCAAGGTGCCCAGCGGCATCCTCGCGTTGATAGATTTGCCGCAACCTGTTGCATCAGTTGCCGCTGCCTGTTTTGCGCTGTTGCTGGAAGATATACAAGACCCTGGCAATCTCGGCTCAATGCTGCGTTCCGCTGCTGCTGCGGGATGCGATGCGGTGTTTTTGTCCAAACACTGTGCCGATGCGTGGTCGCCCAAAGTGCTGCGTGCGGGGATGGGCGGGCATTTCGCGCTCAGTATCCACGAGTCCATGGATTTGCCCGCAGTGGCTGCGGCATTTCAAGGTAAATTATTTGCCGCATCGCCAGATGCGAATACCAGCCTGTATGACTGCGACTTGCACGGTAAGCTGGCTTTCGCGGTGGGAAATGAAGGGGCGGGATTATCCGGAGCATTGCTGGCGGGGGTGAGCCGACACATCACCATCCCCATGCCGGGGAAAGTCGAATCGCTGAATGCCGCCGCTGCTGCTGCGGTATGCCTGTTCGAGGCCGTGCGGCAACGACAGGCTACCCGGCCTGCAAAGGCGTCAGCGAGGCCTGATAGCGTTTGAGATTTACCGTGTAGCGTGCGGTATTGGCGTGCATCTCCGCAATTTCTTCTTCGTTCAGGGTACGCAGTACTTTACCCGGTGAGCCTACCACCAGTGAGTTATCCGGAATGACCTTGCCTTCGGTGATCAGCGTGTTTGCTCCGATCAGGCAGTTCTTGCCGATCACGGCGTGGTTGAGGATTACACTCTTGATGCCGATCAGGCTGCCCTCGCCGATGGTGCAACCGTGCAACATGGCCAGATGGCCGACGGTGACATTGCCGCCGACAGTGAGCGGTGCTCCGGGGTCGGTGTGCAGCACGGCGCCATCCTGAATGTTGCTGTTCATGCCGATGCGGATGGGTTCGATGTCGCCGCGCAGCACAGCGTTAAACCAGATGCTGACGTTGTCTTGCAGGATGACCGAGCCGATGACGCTGGCGTTAGGCGCGATGAAATGCCGTTGCCCGTGCAATTCCGGCGTGCGGCCTTCCAGTTGGTATAACATGGTTATCCCTGAACGAGAGCCGCTGCCCCGGCTTGCGCAATCTGCCCGTCCTGAAACGAACGCACACCGCTGATGCCCAGCCCGCCAATGACCTGATTGCCATGCATGAGTGGCACACCTCCCTCGGCCGGGATAACTCCGGGCAAGGCTAGATGAATCAAACGCCCGTTTAACACGGCATCTTCCGAGATTTTGGTCGGGCGTTGAAAAGCGACAGCGGCATGAGCTTTCTTGATGGCAGTTTCTATGCTGCCGAACTGGGTGTCGTGGTCTCGTTGCAGATAGAGCAGGTGGCCACCATCATCCACCACCGCAATCACTACACGCCACTCATTTTTTTGTGCTTCGGACTCGGCGGCGGCAGCGATGCGCTTGGCATCCGCAAGGGTGAGCACAGGTTTGCTGTTTGATTCGGCGGGCGGCGCAATGCTTGCCACGATCAGTGTGCCGCCAGCGCGTTGAATATCCGGTCACGGATGGCATCCACGCTGCCAATGCCGGGAATGTTAATGCAGTGCGGTGCGCGCGCATCGCCGGTTTTTGCCCATGCGGAGTAAAACTCCACCAGCGGGCTGGTCTGTTCGTGATAGACCTCAAGGCGCTTTCTTACGGTATCTTCCTGGTCATCCTGACGTTGCACCAAATCTTCGCCGGTGATGTCGTCCTTGCCCACCACCTTGGGGGGGTTGAATGTCACATGGTAAGTGCGGCCGGAGGTGAGATGTGCGCGGCGCCCGGCCATGCGATTGATGATGTCGACGTCCGGGACTTCGATTTCCACCACAAAGTCGATATCAATACCGGCGTCCTTCATTGCCTGAGCCTGCGGGATGGTGCGCGGAAAGCCATCGAACAGAAAACCGTTGGCGCAGTCAGCTTCCTTGATGCGCTCATTGACCAGGTCAATGATAATCTTGTCCGATACCAGCTTGCCCGCGTCCATCACTTTCTTGGCCATGACACCAAGCGGGGTGCCCGCCTTGACTGCGGCGCGCAGCATGTCACCGGTGGAAATCTGCGGGATGTTGAATTTTCCCTTAATCAGATTGGCTTGAGTGCCTTTACCGGCGCCGGGTGCACCGAGCAGTATGAGTTTCATGGTGTGCTCCTTGATTGAAGATGGGGATTATACGTTTGCATCAAACAGTTTGCGCGCAGCTTGTAAGTCTTGCTCGGTATCCACTCCGCCGGGCGGAATCTCTGCGGTGACAGCAACACCAATCTTGTGCCCGTGCCATAACGCGCGCAATTGTTCTAGAGCCTCGAATTGTTCGATGGCGGCGGGTGCAAGTTGCCGGAAGATGCGCAGGAAACCGGCGCGATAAGCATAGATGCCGATGTGCCGCAGCGCTGTGAGATTATCCGGTAAAGGTTCTCCCGGGGAAGGGGTGTATTGCGCGAACGCATCGCGCGGATAGGGAATCGGCGCGCGGCTGAAATACAGCGCATTGCCCTGCTTGTCCAGAACCACCTTGACGATATTGGGGTTGCGCATCGCATCCGCATCATGGATGGGGTGGCAGGCAGTCGCGATGGCGCACTCCGGGTGGTCGTGCAGATGTTGCGCCACGGCGCGAATCAGCGCGGGTGGTATAAGCGGTTCGTCGCCCTGCACGTTGACCACGATGGTATCGTCCGGCCAGTTGTGTTGCTCCACCACCTCGGCGATGCGGTCGGTTCCGCTGGCATGGTGCGCGTGGGTCAGGCAGGCCTTGAAACCATGCTCGTGGATGGCGGTCATGATGGCTTGGTGGTCGGTGGCGATCCAGATTTGCTGAGCGCCGCTTTTCGCTGCTTGCTCGGCAACCCTTACAACCATCGGCTTGCCAGCGATTGGCAGCAGTGCTTTGCCGGGCAGGCGGGTGGAGGCGAAGCGCGCCGGGATGACGACATGGAAAGCGAGCATCAGAGTTTTTCGACTTCTTCCGGCGCCAGCACACGCGCTTCATCTGCCAGCATCACGGGGATGTCGTCCTGGATTTTGAAGGCCAGCCGATCCGCTTTACAGATCAATTCCTGCTCGGTTTTGCGGTAAACCAGCGGGGATTTGCACAGCGGGCAAACCAGGATTTCAAGCAATTTGGCGTCCATTCCGGGCGATCCTTTCCAGTATGTGTCGGGTGAGCGATGGGTCAACTTGCGCGTCCACGCGCAGCACCCAGCATTTTTTTGTGGCAAACGGGATGCATTTTACCGCATCTTTTTCCGTCATGAATATCGCATCGGCATTGGCATAGTCTAAATCCTTTTTCGTGTAGCGGTGGTGGTCCGGGAAGGGATGGGTTTGCACCACCAGGCCAAGATGGTTGAGATGTGCAAAAAAGCGCTGCGGGTGGCCGATCCCGGCGATGGCGTGCAGGTGCTGGCCGTGAAAATCGGCGGCATAAGCCGGGGTGTCCGGGTTGATCAGATTGTAGAAGCGTGCGCCGTGCAATTGCATGGCATATTCGCCTGCAGCGGGTATTCCGCCATTCACGACCACCGCATCCGCTTCGGTCAGGCGCGATGGCAGTTCACGTAACGGTCCGGCAGGAAGCAGGAAATCATTGCCAAAACGGCTCACTCCATCCACTACCACGATTTCAGCATCGCGCCGCAAACGGTAATGTTGCAGGCCGTCATCGCTGAGCAAAATATCGCATTCCGGGTGGGCGCGTAATAATTCGCGTGCGGTAGCGGGGCGGTCTCGACCGACCCACACCGGGCACAGTTTGCGCTGCGCCATCAGCACGGCCTCATCGCCGACCGCGTCCGGGTGGCTGGATGGGTGCACGGTTTGCGGAGAGGTGGCCTGGCTACAATAGCCTCGGCTGATAATGCCGGGATGCCAGCCGCAATCGAGCAACTGCTGCGCCAGCCAGAGCGTAAGCGGGGTCTTGCCGCTACCGCCGACAGTAATGTTACCCACCACTATGACAGGGACGGGGAGTTTTACGCTGGTCAGAAGACCGTTGCGATAAAGCGCGCGGCGTGTGGCTACCAGCAGGCGAAAGATGAGGCTGACAGGCAGCAGAATAAGGTGTAGCGGGGAAATGCGGTGCCAGTAATGTTGCAGCCAGTGCATCCGTTATTTTTGGTTGGTAGTAAAGGTAATGCGGCCATAACCTGCGAGACGCGCGGCTTCCATGATGTTAATCACAGATTGGTGGGGCGCCTTGGCATCCGCGTTGATGATGAGGGTGGGGTCTTTTTGATCGCCCGCTGCCTGCCGCAAGGCTTGTGCCAGTTCTTCGGTATTAGTGAATTTTGTAGCTGTGTTGTTTACGGCATAATGTTCGGTAGTGTCTACCGAGACAGTGATCTGGCTGGGCAATGAGGCGGGCTGTTCGCCGTTAGCCTGCGGCAAATTGATCTGCAATTCGGAGAACTTGGCGTAACTGGTAGTGACCATCAGGAAAATCAGGATCACCAGTAATACATCTATCATCGGAATCAGGTTGATTTCCGGTTCCTCACGCATGCGCCAGCGCTGAAAGTTCATATTGGGTTCCTAGCTCCTGCGCGTGCCATGCACGATTTCCACCAGCTTGATCGCTTGCTGCTCCATCTCGATAACCAAACTGACCACTTTGGCGCGGAAATGGCGGTAAAAAATCATGCTGGGTACGGCCACGATCAGGCCGTATGCGGTGTTATATAGCGCCACCGAAATGCCGTGCGCGAGGATGGCTGGAGTGTTGCCGACAGCGGTTTGCGCGCCGAAAATTTCGATCATCCCGACTACCGTGCCGAACAGGCCGAGCAATGGGCTGATCGAGGCGACCGTGCCCAGGGTAGTCAGAAAACGCTCCAATTCGTGTGCGGCAGCGCGCCCCGCCTCTTCGATGGAATCTTTCATTACCTCGGGTGAGCTTTTGGCGTTCTTCAATGCTGCGGCGAACACACGCCCGAGAAGGGAATTTTCCGCCAGGCGGGATAACATGGCATCGCTGACGCCACGCTGTTTGAGTTCCTGTACAGTTTCGTCGAGCAATCTTGGGGGCGCTATTTTCTTGTTGCGCAGAAATATCAAGCGTTCCGCAATCACGGCGACTGCAATCACTGAGGTTATAATCAACAACCAGATGGGCCAACCGGCAGCTTCTACGATAGCGAACACGACTTCTCCAAACATGCTTAAATTATGCAAACTCGGACTGTATCTTGTCGAACCTTTTTGAGCAAGATTTCTCCTGCAATAATCTTATGGTGTTAAACCGGAGCGGCATGGTAGAAGCAATTTTTTTGTGCACAGGAACTGTGGATAACTTTGTGGGTAAGAAGTATGGACTGGTGCTTAACCCCTTAACAGATAACCTTTTTTGCTCCGCCGCTTAATTTTTGAACTTTAATAAAATTTAATAAAAACAATTAGATACTGTAAGTAGGCGATATTCTGGTGTGGCGCCTTGCGGCAAAGTGGCGCAGTTCCTTGAGTTGTGGATTATTCTGGAATGTCAATATGTCTTTCGGCCTAGTTTCAAATGAAAAAAATCGCGTGTTCAGCGTGCGCGAGGTCAACTATGCAGCCAAGCAGTTGCTGGAAAACGGATTGCCCCTTCTTTGGGTGCATGGTGAGATTTCCAATTTTGTCAGCGCGGCTTCCGGGCATTGGTATTTTTCCCTGAAGGACGAACAGGCGCAGGTGCGTTGCGTAATGTTCCGCAACAAAAGCCAATACCTCGACTGGCAGCCGAAGAACGGCATGCAGGTAGAAGTGTTGGCATTGGCTACGCTGTATGAAGCGCGCGGCGAGTTTCAATTAACATTGGAGCAGATGCGCCCTGCCGGGTTGGGTGTGCTGTATGAGGCATTCGAACGGCTCAAGCGCAAGCTGGAAAACGAGGGATTGTTCGATGCCGCGCGCAAACGCACGTTCCCGTTCCTGCCGGCGCAAATCTGCATTGTCACGTCGCCGCAGGCCGCCGCGTTGCGCGATGTCCTGACCGCGCTGTCCAGGCGTATGCCGGGCATCCCCGTGGTGCTGTATCCCACGCCGGTGCAAGGGGAGGGCGCCGCGCAAAAAATTGCGCAGGCCATCCGGCTGGCGAATGAGCGCGCGGAATGTGATGTGCTGCTGGTGTGCCGGGGCGGTGGCAGCATTGAGGATTTATGGGCATTCAATGAGGAAGTGGTGGCACGGGCGATTGCCGCAAGCAAAATTCCGGTGGTGAGCGGAGTAGGGCATGAGACCGATTTCACCATTGCCGATTTTGTCGCGGATCAGCGCGCCGCCACGCCCACTGCGGCGGCGCAACTGGTGGTGCCGGAGCGGCAGGAATTATTGCGGCGCTTGAGCCATGCCGCACAGCGCCTGATGCGCGGCAGGCAGCGCCAAACCGAGCGTGTGATGCAGCAGCTCGATTTCTTGCAGCGGCGCCTGGTGCACCCGGCGCAAAGGATGCAGCAACAGGCGCAACATCTCGGCCAGCTGCGGCAGCGCCTGTACAGGGCACACCCGGATTTCGTGCAACTCGGCGCACGGAGCGCAGAGCAAGGACGCCGCATGCTGGAGGCCATGCAGCGCACCTTGGATCGCCAGAATGTGCGCCTGCACGGCTTGCGGCAGCACCTGCTGCACCTCGATCCGCAACAGGTGCTGGCGCGCGGCTACAGCATGGTGCGCGATGAATATGGCGGCATTGTTTCGGATAGCACCGGATTGTCTGTCGGGGCGCGCCTCGACATCACTTTTGCGCGCGGTTGGGCGCGTGCCGAGTTGAAGGAAAAGGGAGGGGCCGGTTAACTTGAAAAAGCAGGTAGGTGCGAATTTATTCGCACCTGTGAACCCAGCAACTGCTTTTTCTGAGGTTAAGCAATTTGGGTTAAAATCCGCGCCCGCACAAATTAACCGGAAACGCCCGTATGAAGTTATGGAACATCTGAACAAACCCTGCGCTGGCGGATCAACTTCCCGGCGCTGGTTTTGGCTGCTGCTGGCAGTGGTGATCATCTGGTTCGGCAATATCGAATACCGCAAGCTGATCAAGCCGGACGAAGGACGCTATGCCGAAATTCCGCGCGAGATGGTGGCCAATGGCGATTGGGTCACGCCGCGCCTGAATAACCTGAAATACTTCGAGAAGCCACCGTTGCAATACTGGGCAACGGCTACCGCTTATACCGTGTTTGGACAGCATCAATGGACATCGCGACTATGGACCGCATTAACCGGTTTTGCCGGGTTGTTGCTGGTGTGGTATGCCGGAGCACGTTTATTCGGGTGCGCAGCCGGACGCTATGCCGCAGTGTTGCTCGGCGGCAGTTTGCTGTATACGCTGATGGCGCACATCAACACGCTCGACATGGGCGTCACATTTTTTATCACGTTAGGTATTGTCGGCCTGCTGCTTGGGCAACAGGCGGAGAGCGATGCACGCACCCGCCGCAACTGGATGTATTTGGCATGGGCCGCTCTTGGTTTGGCCGTGCTGAGCAAGGGGCTGATGGGGCTGGTGTTGCCGGGCGCGGCGCTGGTTATTTATTCCGTGTTGCAACGCGACATTACCGTGTTGAAGCGTATGCACTGGGGCGCTGGATTGCTGCTGTTCCTGCTGGTCACCGCGCCGTGGTTCTATCTGGTGATAAAGGCCAATCCGGAATTCTTCCAGCGTTTTTTTATCTACGAACACTACACGCGCTTTACCACCAAGGAACACGGCAGGTATCAACCGTGGTACTACTTCATTCCTGTCCTGTTGCTCGGCATGTTGCCGTGGACTATTCTGATGTTCGACACGCTGGCGCGCACTTGGAAAAATACTGTGCGCGTTGATAAAGTTTTCAGCCCGGAGCGTTTCTTGTTGATCTGGGTAGTGTTTATCTATGCGTTCTTTTCAGTATCCGGTTCCAAGCTGCCGTCCTATCTGCTGCCGATGTTCCCGGCTTTGGCATTGCTGATGGGGAAGCAGGTGGCCGAAATGAACGAGCGACGGCTGTTCTGGTTGATAGCCCCGATATTGCCGCTGGTGGCGTTGGGGCTGGGGTTTGCACCTTTCACGGCGCGGCTGGCGGATACGCCGTTGCAAGTGCAGATGTATGGTGAATACGCCAACTGGCTGGTGGCGGCGGCGCTAATCTGGTTGCTGGGCATGGTCAGTTCGCTGGTTTTGCTGCGCCGCCACAATAAGCTGGTGGCGGTGCTGGTGTTGGCGTTGAGCACTTTGCTTGCCGCACAACTCGGCACATCCGGCTATAACACCATAGCGAAGGAACGCTCCGCCTACCTCATCGCCGATGCGATACGCCCTTACGTCAAAGCGGATGCACCGTTTTATTCGGTGGCTGACTACGAACAGACCTTGCCGTTCTATCTGAAGCGCACCTTTACCCTGGTGCAGTATCAGGATGAAATGGCATTCGGTATCACGCAGGAACCCCAGCGCTGGGTACCGGATATCGCCAGCTTTGTGACGGCATGGCAAGCACAACCGGCAGCGTTTGCGATCATGCCGGTATATATGTATAAGCAACTCAAGCAGCAGGAACTGGCGATGAAAATTATTTACGAAGATAGTCAAAACATCGTGGTGAGCAAGCCATGAACCTGATCAGTTTTGGACTAATCTTCACCGGTGTAATGCTCAACGCTGCCGCGCAAATATTGATGAAGGCCGGCACCAATGCGGTGGGCCATTTTGAGTTCAGCAGCGAGAACATCCTGCCGATAGGCTGGAAACTGGCGACCGAGTGGCATATCGTCGCCGCGCTGTTTTGCTATGCCCTAAGCGTGGTCATCTGGATACTCGCACTGTCGCGTGTGCCCGTCAGCATTGCCTTCCCGTTGCTGTCAATGGCTTATATCGTGACTGCCGTGGCAGCCTGGTACTTGCTGGGCGAAGTCTTAAGCCTGACCAAACTGGTCGGCATCGGTGTGATCATTCTTGGCGTGATTATTATTTCGCGGGCATAACCAATAGCCGCCATTCCCGCGCAAGCGGAAATGGCGAGTTTATTGAAGTTTTTATACGGACATATCCATGAGTAATTTTCTTCCTTTTTCCCGCCCTACTATAGATGAAGCCACTATCTCCGCAGTGGGTGAAGTGCTGCGCTCCGGCTGGATTACCAGCGGCCCCAAGGTGCAGGAATTCGAGAAGCAGCTTTCTGCATACTTCGGCGGACGTCCGGTGCGCACCTTCAACTCCGGCACTTGTACCATGGAAATCGCCTTGCGCATTGCGGGCATCGGCGCGGGCGACGAAGTCGTCACCACGCCGATTTCCTGGGTGGCCACCGCGAATGTGATCCTCGAAGTCGGCGCAACGCCGGTGTTCGCCGACATCGATCCTTTCACGCGCAATATCGATCTCGACAAGGTCGAAGCCGCCATCACAACGCGCACCAAGGCCATTATCCCTGTGTATCTGGCGGGGATGCCGGTGGATATGGACAGGCTGTATGCGATTGCGTCCAAGCACAAATTGCGCGTAGTGGAAGATGCCGCACAAGCCATCGGTTCGAGCTGGAAGGGTAAGCCTATTGGTTCATTTGGCGGCTCGTCCGGCGATTTCGTCTCGTTCAGTTTTCAGGCCAACAAAAATATCACCACCTCCGAAGGCGGCTGTCTGGTGCTGAACAACGCGGCAGAAGCCGCGCTCGCGGAAAAGTATCGCCTGCAAGGCGTTACGCGCAGCGGCTGGGACGGCATCGAAGTGGATGTGCTGGGCGGCAAGTACAATATGACCGACATCGCAGCCGCAATTGGCCTGGGCCAGTTTGCGCAACTGGAGGCCATTACCGCGCAACGGCGCAAACTGGCGCGGCATTATTTTGCCACGCTCAGTAAAGATTTCGAGGCGCAAACTGGCGCGCAACTTCCTCTGGCGGATTTCGAGTCTACCAATTGGCATCTGTTTCAGGTCGTGCTGCCGGAGCGCATTACCCGTGCCGACTTCATGGCGCGGATGAAAGATAGAAACATCGGTGTCGGCTATCACTACGCGCCGATCCACCTGTTCAAACTGTATCGCGCACTGGGTTTCAAGGAAGGCATGTTCCCGGTCGCCGAACGCGTCGGGAAGCAGATCGTCTCGTTGCCGATGTTCTATGCGATGAATGAGGGTGATGTCGAACGGACTTGTGCGGCGATGCGAGAGGTGCTGAGGTAGGGAGCAACGCATAGCGGTTAAGCCAAGGGTGGGCACAAAATCGTGCCCAGCCACATTTTAATTTCGTTTCATCATGTCATGCTGCGATAATCAGTGCGGTAGGATGGGTGGCAACAAAGTTACGCGATTCTCTACGCGGTTGTTACGTACCACGCTAATTTAGACGCAGCACACCACCCTATTTGAGGATAAAAATCCGGGCGAGTCCCGACCTGATTTGGGAAGAACTCGCCCCTTGCGCTACGCGGGATGAATGGACTAGCGCCCTGTGGTTTGTGTCCGCCAAGGATGATCGGGATCGTGGACGGTTTGTTGCCCTTCATGGTGGCGTCGTAGCTGCGTGAAGTAACGGCTTTCGCAAGCGCCAGCCAGATCGTATAGAAACGCACTCAGCACCGATGCGGCCTCGTCGGTCATGTTCTCTGGAAACAGCGGTTCGATGTCGATTTTATTCATTGCAGCTCCGCTATGGCCTGATGCAGGAGATCATCCGGAATATGGTTGAATCCCTTCGGGACGGCCAAGCGCATGGCGGTGCGGAGGATGCGCCCCGCCTGGCGCGGCAGCCCCTTCGATGCCTGACGCAATACTTCCATGCCAGAATCAGCCAGCAGGGTGTGCTGGCAACCAGAGCTCTTCAGGGCATGCCGTATCAGGAGGGCGAACCGTTCGCGCTCCACCACGGGCTTGATCTGAACCCTGACCTGGATGCGGCTATACAGTGCCGCGTAAGGTGCGCGTTCCAGGGTCTGTGCCAGGCTGGGGTGACCCACCAGCCAGACGCTGATCAGGTCGCGCGAATCGAAGGCGAAGTTGAGGAAGGAGGGGAAGTCGCGGAAGAATTCCGGCGGCAGATTCTGCGCCTCGTCGATGATCCACACGGGCGTGATCTGTTTGCTGTCGGCCAGTTCGTGAATACGCTCCTTGATGTCGCGCCACAACTGGGCGCGCCGGTAGGCGGGCTCGATTCCCAAGGCTCGTGCCAGCCCCCGGTAGAGGTCGATGCGGCCGAAGTCGGTCTCGGCCTGATAGATCAACTGATAGCGGTGCGGGTTCAGAGCGCGGGTGAGGTTGCGCAGCGCCGCAGTTTTGCCGACGCCCGGCTCTCCGGTGATCAGCCCGATGCCCGGGGATTGCAGCAGCCAATTGAAACGCTCGGCCAATTGCGCCAGTGCACCATCATCCCAGAGTTCTGCGGTTTCCTTTCCCAAGGGCGCGTGGCGCAAACCAAAATGCTGTAGGTACATATCAAACCTCCTTCGCGTCGTGATATTGCTGATAGGCCAGTTCCACCAGATTCGGGCCGTCGCGGACGATTTCGTTGGCCGCGCCAGGATCATCTGGCTTGCGGCGAGCGCGCCTGATGTTGGCGATGGCATCGAGCGGCGTGGCCGCGCCGACCCTTTCGCCGATGTCGTTCTCGACGCCGACCACGCTGCCGGAATGAGGGTCAACTACCAGCTTGACGGTTTTGCCGGCAAGTTCGTAGGGGACTTCAAAGCGTTTCCCCAGATAGGACACGGTGCCATCCTTGTGCACGTATCGTGTCATGCGATGGTGGAACAGCTCGTCGAGCTGCGCGGCGCGCTGCCCCAGGCTGCGGATCTTCGCCAAATCCTGCTGGTATCGGGCAAGCGGAGTCATGCCGCCGAGCCCCGCATGGGCGGTGCGGTGATAGATATGTTCCAGCCAAGCCCATAGCCGTGCGTTGAGGTCGTCCAGGCAGGTGATGTGCCGTTCGTCGAGTTCGCTCAAGAACTGGTCACGGAAAGTGCGATGCCAACGCTCCAGCTTGCCCTTGATCGCCACGCCATAATGCCGTGCCATGTCGGCGTAGGTGGCGTTGAGTTCCGGCTCGTAGCGGCAAGGTTTCGTCACGGCTGATTTGAGATTGTCCGGCTTATGTGCCCAACCTTGTTATGTGCCCAACTGTGCCGTAGCGTATGGGATCCGGGGCGTGGCACATTAATGCCGGCTTTGCGGATAAAGTGCGCAGCGCGACATGTTACCGCCGCCGATCCAATCGGCACCAGCGGCGCACAGGTGCGCAAAAACACATGTCGATCCTCAGTGACCGGGCGGCCGTTCTTGAGGTAATCGATGATGGCTGCACCTACCACCGCCGACAATGGATAGGTAGTGTGGTTGCCGGCCTTGCGCTCGCGAATTCTCATTCGCTCGCGGCGCCAGTCTATGTCATCAAGCTGGAGGGCTGCCACCTCGCACGCACGAAGCCCATAGGTGGCGAGCAGAAGCAGCATTGCGTAGTCACGCTTGCCGCTGACAGAGCGCCGATCGACGCCCATGAGCACCTGCTCGACCTGATCCCACGGAATCGAGCGCGGGATGCCAGAGAGACGATACGATTGCGGAAACTCAACGACCGCACTCAAATCCTTGGCCAGTATCTCCCAGCCATACCATCGCCGTGGAGCAATGCAGGCCGGCAGGCGGGAGCAGGTATGCCGACATCCTGGGCAACAAAATCGCGGAATGGGGACAGGGTTCAACTTGTTGCAAATTGGCGAACCCCGATCCGCCTTGCGGTGATAGCAGCCATGACGCCAGAGACTGTTCATGCCACAATGCGGGCATGCGTGTGGCCGGTAAACTTCCGGGGTGTGGAATAGTGTTTCGACATGTTGATTGAGCGTGGTGATACCCGATACAATCCGATGCATAGGCCGATCTCCCTGATGTTGTGAAAAGTGTCAGAACTTCCCACGGTAACAGAGGTGCATCGGCCTTTCTATTGCTCAAACTGTTGCGCAGAAATTGAGGTGCTGTTCTTTTAGAGGCCCTGAAGATTCTCGGGATGTTTGTTGATGCTGCGCATTAGACTGCGAGGGTCGTTAAAGCGGTGAACCGCGTGAGAAATCGTCAGAATTCAGTGATCCCATCATTTGATTTTTGTTGCCACCCTGCCACGCATATGCGGGGCATGTTGCGTATTTACCGGGTTACCGGGCGAGTTAGGATGTGTAATTGGAGGGGGGGTCACACCCACATTAACCGCCAAAAATGGCTACAGCACTTGATTGTGCAATCATATCAACCACGAGTTACCACGTTTGTTACCACGGTTGCGGCTTTGATACCGTGCAGTTTACAGAGCACTACCCGGTTTAACAATCAACTTGAACATCAACGCGGGGAGCCACCTTGGGGCAGACGGGAAGCATGGCATATTGACTAAAGCCGATGAACTTACCCTTCGTCGCACGCTGAGCCATTGTAAAGAATTTTGCCGGTCAGCCTCGAAATAACGATGACTCGACTACCGCGCAGAGCCAGCATTCCATCTGCCCAAGGTGCATAAACATACCAGCAAGGTTGATCCAAGTTAATGCCGTAGATGCGGCAATTTTCAGGCTTCTTGCTGTAGCACTCGAATTGTCCGCCATGAGGGGTGGCAACGCTCGCCGCAATTGCCAAGGCACACTGTTTGGTGATGGGCGGAAACTGTTTTATGTTTGAGTTCTGATGTTTCATGCCGGGATCAACCTGCACTCGTGTTCAGTTCCACCGCAAAATCCGCCACGCCGATCCTGAACAGAAACCTGGCGGCAGTATCCAGCGTTTAAAATTTCCCATGTTTCACGCTTGGTAGTTTCCAGTGGCTTGCCGTAGCGATAATCATGTAGCCTTGCGCCATCTCTCAGGCCAATCTATCCTGCATCGCGCCATCAGGCGAGCCAATGAAGCTGCCAGCGATTGCATCGAAAACTTTCATCACGAATACACCGATGTCAGGCTCCTTGCTGGATCGAGGCCCAGCCACGTTGAGAATTTCGATCTGGGTCGAGGCCAGCCAACTTGTGATTGCGTCTTGCCAGTTCATTTCTGGATAAACATGCAGCCACGGTTTGCGCAGATGTTTGGCGAATGAAACCGTTTGCTTGCTGCCGCCGCTAAGCTCCGGGTTAATCGTCAAGATAAGCGTGGCATCGGAATCTTGGACATTGGCTTTGTTGCGCTGTCGATACCCGCCGCCACCCGGCATTTCGGCCAGTTGGTATTTTGCCGGAATGACACCATCTTCAGCCATGCGCCCGGCAGGACACCAACCGCCGTACGGAATATTATGAGCAATAGCCCAATCAAGTGCGGCACGATCCGCGCCGGTTTGTCCGCCGGAAATAATCTTATTAACAAATCCCATGAACCTTATTCCACCCCGCTGTAACTTTTGGTATCGCCAATCCACTCATTGAATTTCAATCGGTCGTCCATTCACTGTAATGTGATCGGCAGCTCGCTCCAGCCGAATATTCCGGGTTCTGGAAACTTCAGCGCGCAGATCAACCAAGTCGGCTAGGCGCACCTTGCAATCATCCACCCAGTGACCGCCTGCGGGGCAACCAAAGGCCAAACCATCAATATCAAAACGCAACAAGCCATCGGCGTATGACAAGGTAACCAAACCTTCGGGAGACGCAAAACCATCCATTGGCTGTAGCCATTTGAGAATTGCCCGAAACACTCGTGGCGCAGCCCATAAATTGGGCAGCCCAAGATTCAAGCTGCTCATCATGGACTGATGCCGCTCAAAATCCTCCCCGAGTTTAAGGCAGTCTGGCGTAACAGAGTTGCCGAATGCAGTGCGCCAAATAGACAAAACCGTGCTGACGATTTTTCCCCGCGGTGCTTGGCTGGGCAAAGCCCGTTCATCCCATACAGCTTGCCGCTTGGAATTACCTGTTCCGACGATTACCCAGTTTGCGATCCACTTCTCACCTGCCAGAAAATGAAGCTCCATCCCCTCATGTATTCCAGTCCACACGAGAGAATCCTCAGATTCTGGCGATGGATAGAAGCCGATCTCCCGCAATGCGACAGGAACCGCCACCACTTCAAGTGCCCGTTCGATAAAAAACTGTGCGCCAGCCTTATCGACAAAATGTTCAAGCTCCTCCGGCGTAATATCGTTTCTATCAATGATCTCCTTCAAGTCCTGCAACGCAGAGTCAAAATCGGCTTGAGCCTGTGAACGCGAAATGATCTCAATGTCCGCATCAGTCATTTTGCTGATAGGAATCAGGCAGCGGTCTGCCACATAAATGCTCCTGCTTTGCTTGCCATGGCAATCAATAGGTTCGCCGAGTGCTTGCGCAAGCCAGGCAAACACCGGTTTATTGCTGCCGACCAGCGACGTAACCATCCCTGCGGGTTCTCGCAGCACAACCAGTTTGCCAATGTCAGATTCCCCAACTCGCTTCAGTGCTGCCACCATGCCAACTCTGCCAATTGTGTTTTCCGGGATAGGGATCGCGCCCATCATTCACCTCCGGCAAATTGACGTGCTTTGGATACATCCCCTGCGGTTCCCACCAGTTCGCACAGAAGCACAACCGAACGAGCGAACTCGTCACGAATCGGATTGCTCCAGCCAACTGAAAGCGCCTTCAGGCTGCCGAGGTAATACCAGCATTGCTTTGCGCTGGTGTTGTTCTCAGTTTTCTCCATCCGCCTCTTCCAAGCCACTGCGCCTACTACTCTGATGTCACGCAACGTATTGGTGATGTTGTGCAACTTATCCGCGCAAGTTACCAGTTTTGTTGTGCCCGGCTTCTTCCGCATCTCCTTCAAATACGCTTCCTTGCGAGGCCGCCATTCAGGCTTTGGGTTGTCAAAAGTGTCGGTGCAGGCTTCCACGATTTCAGCAACCTCACCACCGAAGAGAACTCGCACCGTTTCAAGCATGGGGCGCCCGCCGCAGTCTTCAGCGGCATCGTGCAACAGTGCTGCAATGGCCTGTGTTTCGTTACCGCCATATTCCATCACCAAGCCACTCACCGCCATCAAGTGAGAGATATAGGGAGCGCCCAAACCTTTGCGGGCTTGCTTGCTGTGGATTTCGTTGGCGAACTGAAGCGCCAAAGCGAACTTCGGCGAAAGTAAAGATTTGTTGGTTTTGTTAGACATGAAGAGTCTCCTTTGTCAGAGCGACCAGGAAAAAACTAAAGCCGTATCCCCTAGCCAAAGATCGGCAGGTCATTTCGGATGGTTGATTCAGTGGGGGTGGTGAAGGCTGCGTGAGTCGCGAGTAGAAATCGCATCAGCCACGACCGAATTATCCGCTCAATCGCTATGGAAGGCAAATGCGATTTTGCAAAACGCTTGAACCACTCGCCAACGAGATGCCAATCATATGGCCGTGCCGCTTAATCCAACTTATCGAAACATTGGATCAAGATGCGCGTTGCTGGTCACCAAGTTCAGTACATCCTCCTGTATCTCTGGATCATTCAGTGAAAGCTTTTGCCACTGATTTCCATTCTTACGTATCAACTCAATGCGTCCTAGCCCCGGTTCCATACTGTGCGTCTTGGCATATTTTGCCAACCCCTTGGCCTTTTTCCAACTATCGGCCAATGCGGAACTGTGTGGCTCCAGAATATCCACTGTGAGTGCTTTGCCTTCGCGTCGCACGACGAGAAAATCTGGGTACATGGGCAACACGTTTGCGCCGTCCTCATAGGGCAGTGCCAATGCCCACGGCTTGCGTTCGTAGTTGCGCAGCCAGCCGAGCACTTCGTCCCGGTCGATTTCAGTCTGAATCGTGGCCTGCTCCCAGGTGTTCAAATCGGCTAGGTAGTTGCCATCCCCATTCACGTAAAGGTGCTTGCTGTATGAGGCAAAACCCTCCTTGCGCACGTTGACAATAATTTCAGCAGGCGGGGCAAACTCCAGCGCTTCTGGCTCTTTCGCCAGCTCGCGCACCTTGTTGTATTGCTCCCGCTCCGATGTTTTCAGCCCAGCGATGGCGATTTTATTCTTGGCGAAAAGCGCATTGATGCGAGCCTCGCAGGTTTTCTCCAACGTATCCCATGCCCGCTGATTTTGCAGTGTTAGAAACAGTTCCAGCTTTGGCCGGTTGGGGTCTTCCGGGTCATAGTTGGCCTGCCAGTATTCCATTTCCAAACCTTCGCCCAAACGCTGCCCGACGCGATGGAACAGATCATCAATGTTGCGCTCATTCAGCGGCACACGCTCTGGACTGCCGCCCAAATCTTTCCAAGTTCCCTGTTCGATGGTGACAGCATTGACGGTAATTTCGTTGCAGCCGGATACCTTGCTGTCGAATTCTGTGTCTTCCGTGCGCAACCGCTGCATTTCACTTTTCAGCGTGCCGACAATCAAAGCCTTGGTGTCATCCAGCGCATCCATATCAACGGCGTGCAAGGTGGTCAGCAAGCGGGAAAGCTTCATCAGGCGGCGCGCATTGGATTGCTTGCGGATTTTCTCCACTCGATAGGTGGGCAACCCGGCCAGTGCCTTGAAGCACTCCGTTATATCTTTCATACGAACCAGTGTCACCTGACTATTGCCGTCCGCATCAATATCCGTAGGGGGCACGCTATCCGGGTCGTTTTTCAGACGATCCACCACAGCGGCTACGCCTTGCTGGTTAAAGTGCGGCAGGTAAAGCGAAACCGAATTGAGCAACTCCAAACCTTCCACGCGCCTTGCCAGCGGCGTGCGGATCATGCGCCCGATAAGCTGTGCAATCAGCGTATGGTCTTGCGCACGGCGGAAGGACATCATCACTTCCGCACGCGGACAATCCCAGCCGGTTGTCAGCGCCATCTTGAAGAAAATAAACTTGACTGTGGTTTCTTCCTGAATACTTGATGCGTCAATCTTGCGAATTTTGTGATGCCCGGCAGTCACCTCGTTATCTTCCTGAAAAGCGTGCGCCAGTTCTTCATCTTTGATTTGTCCAACTTCACTTTCAAGCGTCTGTATGGCCAGCGCCAAGTCGGTGCGTGTCAGCACCGCACCGTTGCCATCTTCAACCTGAATCACCATTGCCGGATGAATTGCCGGAATACCTTGTTCATTGGTGTAATCGTTCCAAGCGCTGCGCATCTTCACCCAGCGTTTCGCCGCTGCGGCCAACAATGTCCAGTCGCTCGGCTGTTCAACATCCGGGTGAAACAGGACGATCTTGTCTTTTAGCAAACCAGAATTGCGCACATCATCGGGGCGAATGTTGACGGGTCGCGCCATACGTCCAAAGGTGGCCTGTGTTGCTGCCAATAAATTATTGAAGCGGTCGGGTGTGGCCGATACTCCAAGAATCAGTTTGATCGGTTCGATCACGCCAGGCTCGCCCAGCACAAATTTTTGTACGATGGTCTGGGTTTGATTTTCTTCGCGGGTAGTGCGATTCATGCCACGATGCGCCTCGTCGATGACGAGATAAAACTTGTCGCCCAACTCTTTTTCCGTATTCTCGATGGTTTCCCAAATCGTGAACTGGCGCTTGTCTCCCTTGGTGACCAGATTTTTATCCTTGCCCAACTTTTGCGTATTGAGGAAATAGATACGGCCACCGGTAAAGTTTTTCTGGTCAAAATCGGTATCCACAATCACCAACTCATGTTCGCGAAAGCGCGTGCTGGTGCCGACGATTTTCTTGCGCGATTGCTCGTTTAGTTCCGGTTGGTCGGACAACCAAAGAAATACGGCCTCCGGCTCGGCAGGGATTTCATCCGTGCCCATCAAGATGTCTTCCATCAGCTTGGTGGTGATGACCGTTTTACCCGAGCCGGTAGGGGATGCCAGAATCACGGCCTGTGCGCCCCCTTCGCGGGCTTCGCGTTTGGCATTGCGCACCTGCTTGCGTAGTTCCGCCACGGCATCCACCTGAAATTCTTTGAGTTCTAGTTTCATTTTGTCGCTGCTCCCTTAACGCCGCTGGGTGTTGATCTTGAAATTTTCCAGATAGTTTTTGTATAGCTGTACGACCTCAATATGTTCCGGCAAATCACTGCGCATATCGTGGTAAGCGCTATCCGAATTGGTTACCAGAAACACATGCGTCAAATCGGTACGACCTTCGATCTTGGCAAGAAACTCGCGGAATCGCCCCTCGCGCATCAGTACGACAAAAGGGCAGCCATCGGGGATTAACCAGTGCGCATGTGCGTCAGGCGCTTCCGGGTGCGCGCCTTTCGCGCCTGCCATCATCCATAGCATCGGCAGAATGGCGGCAAACTGCCTGCCCATTGCGACCTCCGTCGGTTCCAAAAAATCCAATTTGAAATAGGCAAGATTGGCGGCAAAGCCAGCCGCCATTGGGCGCTTCTCATCCTCTTCTGCCGACAGCGGCCCCAGCGTTTCCTTGATCTGCGCGGCCAGTGCATTGAATAGTCTGCTTTCGGTTGTCACCACCAAAATATCCGTCAGGTGATCTGCCTCGGCCAACTCTTCCAACCAAGCCGCAGCCTGCTGCACATCCCATAACACCGACACAGGCAAATCATCATCAAGAAACCAAGGCGCATCGGCGACCAGTTTCGATTGCGGCAAACCGGGCACCAGCGCGACCAATTGCTTACGCTGTGCCAGCGACAGCGTGCGCCCATCAGCAAATCCCAATTGGCGAATGATGCGTGGTTTTTCGATGCTGACATTGCGCCCAGTGAAATACTCACCACTTAGCACCGTGCCATCGTCACGCTTGCCCAAGATGGTGTATTTGTTGCGTGGCCAAGTGACTGAACGGCAAATACCCACGGCATCCCAAGCCTCATCACCCGGCTGCAAACCTTGCGCCGTCATGGTGCTGGCCTCTTCTTCCGACACTTCGTTATTGGTCACCAGAATGCACTGACGCTGCCCGCCATCCGTGGCGTTGAGTAAGTTGACGGCATTGAGCGTGGTGCCGCTGCCTGCGAAGAAATCCGCTATCAGAGCACTCTTTCGGTGCAAGCACACAGTTGCTATGCAATCACGAACTGCGTATAGCGACTTCGGGAAGGAGAATCCTGGAGCACTACCAAAAACTTTGTTTAGAAACTCGCTACCATAAGTGCTGGCATCAAGTGTTGGCTTGCTCCAAACGGTCTTATAACGCTTTGAGGTTTTTTCCTTGAGGGTGTAGTAAACATGAATTCCGTAGCTCTGTTTTCTTGCAAAAACCTTACCTACACGGTACTCGGCTAACATTCTTTCGGCACCGTAATACCAGTTGCGCTCTACACCCTGCTTATCAACTGGCCAGATGGGAACCAATCCATCCATAGGGGTATCACTACGCTGAACATCAAGTGCCAGTGACTCACCTGCTCGTACAATTTCTAGTGTTTCTGGGTTTACCCATATAGGATAAAACTGTTTCGGTCTAGCAGATCGAAGTGAGTTGTTGCCAGTACGCCTTAAATTGCGCGTCTCACCGCCAATAATCAAATCGGATGGCTCCTCTCCAACGGCTCCGGGCACGTCAGGTACAACCACGATGGCATACTCATGAGTCTTTGCAAATTCCTCACCTTGTCTGCCTCGTTTGTTGTGTTCGATAACGACATTGAAAATGTTGTAGCCAGAAAAAATATCAGTAAGCAAACAGCGAAGATTGTGGAATTCATTATCATCAATTGTGACGATCAACACCCCGTCAACTTTGAGTAATCGCTTAGCGAGTTGCAGGCGTTTTTCCATGAACGTGAGCCACTTGGAATGCCGCCAGCCGTCGTTGCCATCCACGTAATCGTTGTTGTATTTCCAGTCCCGTGCGCCCGTGTTGTAGGGCGGATCAATGTAGATGCAATCCACCTTGCCCGAGTAGAGGTAGTCCAGCAATTGCAGGGCGTGATAGTTGTCTGCTTCGATCAGGATATGGTGCGGTTGGCTGGGGTCGCTGTTTTGCACCTGATCCACTGGCACTAGCGCCGGATGGATGGCTTGCCCCATGCGCCGCACTACGGTCAAGGTATCGACCGGGGCGCTTTCCCGGCTATCATCGGCATCCTTCACCAGTTCAGCCAAGCCATCGCGCACCCGCGATACGCGATAGGTTTCAGTTAGGACACTGGCTTTTTTAGCGACTGTTAATCCGGCACGCACCGGCACGCGGTATACGCGCACGACTTCCGGTTGGTGTTGTTCAAATACGAGGCCAAACTTCTTTTGTGCCTTGAGCGCTTTGACTTCCTCGGCAATTGTTCCGCGAAGCTCAGTATCTTTGATTTCGGCTATTTTTTCTTCCAAGCGTGCCATTTAGTAAATTTGTCTTTTCGTCATAAAAAATGGCAAATATGTCCACGGGACATAATTATGCAGTCATTATGACTTTATGTCAGTGCAAATCTGTCTCAATGCCAAGGACAATTGGCTATGGACATCGGGCAAGCAATATTGGAAATCCGCAAGGAAAAAGGACTGAAGCAAGAAGCGGTGGCGCTAATCGTCAATACGGATTCAGGCTATTTGTCACGCATTGAATCGGGTAGCCGAAAACCGTCTCTGCCGATGTTGGGGAAAATTGCGACTGCGATGGGTGTGACAGTGTCGCTCATCGTGGCAAAGGCTGAAGGCATTTCATTGGCCGATAGGCAGATGCTTGAGCAGAACTGGAATAACATTTCTGAAGAAGCTATCCAACTCCGTCAACAATTCCGTACCCTCACACCAGAAAATCAGCGCGCCTTGCTGGAGATCGCCAAGGTACTGAACCGCTTGCAGCGGGATAAGTATTGATTATTTGACCAGCACTCCCAGCCCAGAGTTACGCATTTCCTGGGCAATCGCCTTCGCCAGTTCGTTAACACCCGGCTGCATGGCCTGCTGCGGCGTTGCCAGTCCCTTGATGATTTCACTCTGCCGCTGATACGACACTTCGCCGTAATTCAAAAATGTCGTCATGACTTTCTCATGCCCAAGGTTCTGGCTCCATGCCTTGAATGCTTCGGGGTTATTGCAGGTGGTTTCTCCCAGCCGGACAAGCGTGTTTCTAAAACTGTGCGGATTAAAGTAATCCAGCCCGGCACTGACGAAAGCATCACGAAAGATGGTGCGGATCGGGGTGGCAGTGCTCCAATGTTTACGATCAAGGCCAACCACTTCAAATTGCCTGGATGCGCCGACAGCAATACGTGTTGCGGGGAAAACGGGATCGTCATTGCCCCAATGCAACTCATCGCGCAGATAGCTCACCCAGTCCGCCACGATTTCAACAATCTCGTCGCCCACCGGGAAGAAGAAGGTGGTAAAGGTTTTGCTGAATTTGGTTTTGACATCACGCGCATCTTGATAGAAACAGCCTTCAGGCAAGTCGATATGCTTGAGTTTCGTGGAGGCGATGGCGCTATCCCGTGCGCCGGTGAGCAGGGTGAAGGCAATCAGTGCGCGGTTGCGGCGTTCAATCTCTGTATTGACCGGCATCAAGGCGATGACGTGCTTGATCTGCGCCATCGTGGGCGAGCGTTGTTCCCGTTTGGCCGTGGCGATGCGGGTGTCTTTTTCCGACAAGTTGAAATACTCTGCGTCTGAATACTGAATGCGCGATTTGTAGCCGGTTTCCCGCGATAGCCATTGGAAAAACTGCTTGAGCTGGTTGAGGGTGGCGTGCAGCGTCGCCTTGCTCAACTTATCGCCGGACAGTTTCGCCTTCTGTTCGGCAAGGTGTTTCTTGAATGCGACGGCTTGTTCAAAATGAAATGCCTTGAAATCGCGATGCCTGGTATAGACCTCAAACCGGTTGAGTGCCTTCGCCACCGCGTCCACGGTCGGCTCGCTATGCCGCATGGCTTCTTTCAAATAAGCGAAGTATTTGCGCTTGATTCTTTCGTTACTGGCGTTGTGTGTTGTCATGGTACTGGTCTCCTTATTTCAAGTCACTGTTTACGGTAGGTTGGTTGCTCTCAACTATGTGTTGCAGTGCTTGCGGTAGCGTGATGTCCATTTGGCGGCGAAACAGCTCTAACTTGGAAAAACTGATACGCCGATTCATCATCAATTCGCAGTCAGGGCAGATCGCCAGCAGATTGCCGACCGTGGCAGTGACTGGCTGATATTCGGCCATATCACCGGCGGGCACTTTGGGGGCGCGGCATCGGACACAATAGATTTCCCCCGGCTTGCATGGTTTTTTGTTTTTTATCCGTTTCGCTTTGAGAAAGGCCGCTAGGGTATCCCCCCGAAAAAGCATTGGTTTTTTGTTGTCAATCGGTGCAAGTCCGCTTTTCTTCCAATTCAGTACTGTATTTTTATGGACGCCATACAGGTCGGCCACCTCTTCCACAGAGTAAGTACGAAGAGTTTTAACGTGGAGATGGTTTGGGTGGCGTTTGCTCATGACTCAGCACAGCGGGAACAACATGCCGGGGTATGGCAATATAGAAAGGCGCACGGTAGGCGTGTCATATCGTTTCTGGAATGGGCTGATTTAACACGGCGGGCGTGTCATATAGCGCATCTACCCGGTTGGGGTCACACGCCGGGCGTGTCATATCGGCCTCATTTAACCCGCCGGACGTGGGAGTGATTCTGATTTTCAATGGGGGTAACGGATCATGTAATCGCCATGTGCTCATCGGCCTTTCGGTTGCTTTGATGTCGAGCTTGCCGCCGCATTCGTCGATGGCAAAGAAGGTGAGTGCGTAGAGGTTGGGGCGTTTGCGGTTGCCATAGCGAGATACAAGGATCAGTTCACAGTCGAGCAACTCCTGCCGCGCCTTATTGAGCGTGTCGCGCGATTTCCAGCCGCGCTTTTCCATGATTGTCCATGCCAGACATAGATCGCCGTTGTTGAAGCCCTTGAATTGCGCCAGCAGGTCAATCAGCAGCTTGACTGCGTGTGCGGACAGGCCGATATAAACCTGACTTGCCAGCAAGCAGTGGGGCAAGGCGGCGAACCCGCCCGGCTCACGGCGTACCGGTGACAGCCAGTTTTTCTTTTTCTGCGCCACGAAATGCTAGGCCGAAGTCCGCATAATCAGGGCGCGGATGTCTTCCACACGCCACGCAGTGATGCGTCGCCCAAGCGTTCGCACCGGTTGCGGGTAGCGGCCAGATTTAACGCCCTCCCACCAGGTCGATTTGCTTACGGGTATGACTGCGGGGATCGGCGGTTTTGCTTTTGGGTTGCCGATGATTTGCGAGAGGCGAAGATAGCCTTCTTCAGGTAGGTGGTTCATTGTGGATTGCTCCCGTCTAAGTAAGGCCAGTGCTGGCCGACGGGTGAATCCTACATATTAAAAAAATGCCAGTATGGTAAGCGGGAAAGCGTCTCGTTAGCGGTGCTGGCGGGGTCTTAGCGGGACGTTAGCGGGGTAATCGTGATCTTTTTGGCTCGGCGCTCAAGGCGCTTTCTTAGCATTTTCATGTCCAGCTTAGATGGTTCGCCACTCTCGTTTACCCATAAGACGTAATCAGGTTTGGCTTCGGTGATGCAGCCTCCCGTTTGAGCGCGGCTCTTGAGTTTTTGCATGATCTCGTATGGCGTGGCTTGCTTGCCAAGCTCAAGTATCACCTCTTCAATTTCTGCGCTCATGGCATCAATCCGGGTTTTCTTGACGAGGGATTCGCCCTTTGACAGAACATTGATCGAGGCATTGAGCGGTTTGACCAAATTATTCCGGTCTATTTTATCGCTACCAAAATCGGATGCCTCAATCTCTTCGATATGAGAGAGCTGAAACAGGCCAGTTTCGAGTGGCGGAAATGATCCAGCCCCGGAAAAGGTTGCCTCCGTTCCTCCGTAGATCGGATGGCAATCCATAAGCCGCGATTCGGCGATCTTGGCCAGAATGTAGGCTACTGGTTGGATGTTTGGCTGTTTGCTCCAGCGTTCAATCAGCGCATTTCCTGTGATGTAGCGCTCAGCAGGTTGAAAGTTGGCAATCTCCTCTGCGAGAAACCAGCAACTCATCAGCGGAGCGAGATAGTCGAAGCTGCCAACATGGTTTGCATAATAAAACTTCGGGGGCGGATCAAGTTCATTTGCATTCAGATAAGCTGTGAGGCCACCTAGCCCTGGCCCCGGCCCATAAAACAGCCAAGCAGCCAGTTCTTCAGGTGTTGCATCCAACCGTTCCGCAAGTAACTTCATGGCTTTCGGGTAGGCAATGTATTCCGGCTTGCCTGCGGAATTCGTGGTTACGGTTGCCTGCTTGCCGTTTGAATTGCGTTGGTGGTCAGTGGGGTTTTTATACGGCTGTTTTTCTTCTTTTTTCATATTGGCAAGTTCACGTTGCAATTCGGCGAGACGGGTTTCCTTCTGCGCAAGGTCAATAGCTGTCGGTGTCGCAATAGCAGACCACTGCTCAATCTGAGCCTCAAGAGCCTGCATTTTTTGATAAAAGTCCCACCAGTATTGCCGATCACTCTCCATCGCCGGGTCGTGCTGGTAATCCCATTGTGCCGCCACACTTCGCCGTTGATCTGGCGACAAAGCATCCCAAGGCATCGGAGAAAAATCTGTTTCGACGCGATGGCATTGTTTATCAGGCAAGCCATCCTTTGGATTGTCAAACCAACCATCCAGCGCCTTCGATAGAGCGTGCTTATCGGGTTGTCACACCCACCCACTACCGGTAGTGGGTTTTGAGAACAGGTAAGCAAAAGGCTCGCCGGGCTGGATGGTCGCGACGGCCTGTGCCACAAGGCTTGCCGGATGGACATATATTGGCCGCCGACCTACTACATCTAGTAGTCGGGTGTGACAACCCGATAAGCACGCGATAGAGAATCAAATGTCATCGTAACTTTCTCACGCCAAACCGCCTGCGTGCAACGGGACAACCTTCGCGCCCACTTCTATCGAATCCAAATAATCCGCCCAGTGCTGCATCATGCGCTTGCGTTCGGGCAGATACTCCGCCCGGTTATACGCGCCCCGCACTTCGTTGCGTTCGCAGTGGGCGAGCTGGCGCTCGATCACGTCAGGCTTGAACCCGGTTTCGTTGAGGATGGTGGAAGCCACCGCACGGAAGCCGTGGCCGGTCATCTTGCCTTTGTAGCCCAAGCGGTAGAGGGCGAACAGCATGGTGTTATTGCTGATGGGTTTGTCCCGGTTGCGACCGGGGAACACGAAGCGGCTACCGCAGGATATTTCCTTGAGTTCGGCCAGTATGGCAAGCGCCTGCCGTGCCAGCGGTACAACGTGCTCGGCTTTCATCTTCATGCGCCCGGCAGGGATGATCCACAAGGCGTTTCCCAAATCAAACTCGCCCCACTCCGCGCCTATCAGTTCGTTGGTGCGCACAAAGGTTTGCGCCAGCAGTTGCAGGGCGAGGCGGGTTTGCTTGTCACCGGTTTCGTCATACTTGGCAATGGCGCGCAACAGGTCAGGCAGCTCTTCGGGGCGGACGGCGGATTGATGCTGCAATACATGCGGGGTGAGCGCGCCGCGCAGGTCGGTGGAGAGGTTGCGGGTGCAGCGCCCGGTGGCGATGCCGTAGCGGAAAACTTGCCCGCATATCTGTAACACCCTGTGCGCGAGGTCGTGCGCGCCGCGAGATTCTATCTTGCGGATGGATTCCAGCAGCTCCGGCGCTTCTATCTGGCCTATCGGTCGTTTGCCAAGTACAGGAAAGATGCTGAGTTCGAGCAGCCGCTTCACTCTGTTGGCATGGTGCGCAACCCATTTAATTTTTTGCTTGCCGTGCCACTCAAGGGCGACGGCCTCGAAGGAGTTTTCTGCCGCGAGCTTTTTGCGCAGGATTGTGGCCTTGCGTTCGGCGGAGGGATCGAGATCGGCTTGCAGTTGCTTGCGTAGCTCATCGCGCTTTTTCCGCGCATCGCTCAAGCTGACTTTTGGATATACACCAACAGAGAGGGATTTTTCCTTGCCTACCTGCCAGTAACGCATCCGCCAATACTTCCGGCCATCCAGGTAAACCCACAGGTAAAGACCGTCGCCATCGTGGAGCTTGCGGATACCCGCCCCATTGCTGGTGGCGTTCTTGCATTCGGCAGCAGATAACAGGTTGGTGGCCATTGTGGTAACTCCTGACCGTGGTAATTTATTACTACGAAACTTACCACGGTTTAAGCCCAGATGCAATAGGATGTTACCACACTACACTGGACTACCTACCCACCCTAACACCGCGTATTTACTTGGTTTTCAGGACGCTACCGGGCGAGTTAGGATGTGGAATTGGAGGCGGGGGTCGGAATCGAACCGGCGTCTACGGATTTGCAATCCGCTGCATAACCATTTTGCTACCCCGCCGTACTGAAAGTTACCGGGAGCGAAAAATTAAGGGAAAGCAAAGCGCTTTCCCATAAAATTGGAGCGGGAAACGAGACTCGAACTCGCGACCTATACCTTGGCAAGGTATCGCTCTACCAACTGAGCTATTCCCGCAAAAACGAAGTTCGCATTATAGGGATATAGAAAGCAGTGTCAAGAAAAACGGTGTAGATGCACTTGATACAGGCAGTCATGTCTCCGCCACTATGAAGGGTATCGCTGTATAATCGACCAATGAGTGATGAGTCCTTTGACTCATACATATCAACCTTGCTCCATCATGCCCGGGTGGTGAAATTGGTAGACACAACGGACTTAAAATCCGTCGCTTGGGTAAAACCAGCGTACCGGTTCGATTCCGGTTCCGGGCACCAAACCTTGTAAATACGCCACATTCATGTGTTTTACGCTTGTAAACGCTTTCATACTTTAACATCCATTTGCAACGTTTTGCCAGACCAAGTCTGACAAAAATCTGACAAATGCTGACAGCCCTTGCTAGTCATATGAGCTATTTGTCAGACTAAATCCACACATGCAGAATTCTGATGTGCGCCGCAGATCAATTGCGATCAATCCAACACAATGGCTTGGGAAGATGCACAAGGTACTAATGATTGCGCATCATCTATCTTGATGGCATCAGCGCTGGCCGAGGCGGAAGTTCCTGCCACAACATCAACCTGCACCGCCTCCAGCGTCTTGCTTACCCTGAGCGGGCGTATCGAAACAAATTTCGGCAAGCCATCACCATAAACAACCGAAACGCGCGGCGGCAAATTCAGCAGCATGTTGACATCAATGTAGCACCTCTCAGCCTGCCGGATGGCGCGCTCGCCCATCACGGTTTCAGCTTGCGCAATATTCATCTCGATTTTCCGGGTCTCATCATCTACCTGAATTGTGCCGCTCATCGCCGCCAGCCATTCTGCCGTGGCCGGGTTCATTACACGGTAGCAGATTTTAATGCGGCAATTTTCCACCACGGCATCCACCACCGCGTCGGGGTTCAAGTCTTTCGAGCAATCGCGCAAATCGCCCAAGCTCTGGTGTGCCAGCACCAGATGGACGCCCTTGTCGCGCGCCGCACCCAACCCTTCCAGCGCCGGGCGGGATAGGTGATACTTCACCTCGTCCAAGACGATGCAAACCGGTCGCAAGCCACCGGCAATGCGGTCACGACGTTCGGCAAGTTGTATCAGCCGCACCAGCAAAAAGCGCTGCACCGTTTTGATGATGTCGTTCCGCATCGAACCCACGAAATATACACACCCGCCTTCCTCGATCACTTGGGCCAGATCAACACCTCCAGAAATTGCGTTAATGCTTGGCGTCTCGGCCAGCTCACGCAGTCGCCCGGCAAATTTCTCAGCCCCAGTGTTCGGGTCGTGCAGCACCTCGCGGCGCGCGGCATATACTTGCGCAATATTCAGATTTTGCGAGGCCATCAGCTTTGCCGTTGCCTGAGCCTCGCGCCGGTCGGCTATTCCGTAGAAGTCGCTGGCATCGCCCTTCTCGGTCAAACCGAACCCTGCCTGGAAAAGCTCGAATATCTCCTCCTCCGTCGCACCCGAGAACGGATTGAGCTGAGCGCCGTTCGGGCGGTTCAAGTTCACGAAGTGGAATGGCTTGCCCGCACGCTGCGCGGCATGGCGCATAACATGGGGCGCCCATTCGTCATTTTTGGGATCGCAGTAGAACACGGATTCACCCCGCTCCATAAACTGTGCCGCCATCAGACATAGCGACACTCCCTTGCCCGCACCAGTGGTGCCTACAACCTGAATGTGAGGCACAGATGCGCTTTTCGGGAGGTTGATGTAAACCGGCTTCCTGTTTTCATCGAGCCCGAGGAAAACACCTTTTTTGTGGCTGATGAATGTCACTGGGTCAAAATCAATCGAGGCCTGCGGCAAGAATTTTGCAATCTCGCGCACATCGCTTTTGCGGTTCCGCTCCAGCGCTGTAGTTTTTTTGAAGCGCACCAGCACGGTATTGATGCGCGGGGTGATGAGTCGCAACCAAAACACAGCCATGAATATCCCGCCGATCCACAGCCCAAGCCAGGCTTGTGCATCATCAACTGGAATCGGAATCGGCTGAAACTCAAACCAAGAAAGCGTCCAATTCGTTGCGTAAAAGAAAGCTGGCGGGATAAGCGACACACCGCCAAGAATCCAGAATAACGACCGCATGCGGCTCTCCGGTTTCAAGTTGAATACGAAAACAAAGAATGCAGACATCCAACCGAGCTTTACAAAAAAATTGAGCGCCAGTTGTTCAGCGGCAAAAATTTGCGCCGCCAAGTTTGCGAATAATGGATGCTCAATCATTTCAACATCCCCCAACTGAACCAAATCAATAGGCAAGCCACAAAAAAACAGTGGAGGTACAAAAAATACCGCTTATGACAGGGCTTATACCCAACTGGCTCGGCAAAATATTTGCCGTCCTCGCGCCTTATAAATTCATCCCATCTTTTCCTTGCCGCGCACAATTTGTTCAAAATCGCTTTCATGCCGAACCACCTTCCATATTTCGAGTTACGAGAATTCATTTTGCCGCAGCTTGCAAAAAACCTTATTTGTTGCGGCCACCTTTTTATCCAGCCTCGATCTCTGCTGGAAAAACAGGGGGGTGCCAACTCCCCCGTTTCCCATATCTCAAGCATTTGCCCTTAAATCAGGCCGCGTTCCGCAAAGCTCATGCAATCCGTCCCTGCCACGATGAAGTGATCCAGCGCCCTCACGTCCACCAAAGAAAGCGCCTGCTTTAGCGCAGTGGTAAGCATCTCGTCAGACCTGCTCGGCTCGCATACTCCGCTCGGATGATTGTGGGCGAATATGACGGCAGCGGCGTTATGGTGCAGCGCACGCTTCACGACTTCGCGGGGGTACACCTACATAACGCCCTGCATTGAGACTCCAGCCTTGCGTTTCAATTTCGGCAAGGGTGGCGGCTTTGCACAGGCCGGGTATGTCGGCATAGCTTGGCTTTTTGCCAAACACCTCTACCAGTTTTGCCTTGGCTTCCTCCCCGCCCAAGGTGGTGTCCGGGGCTTCGCAGCGATACAGGCGGACAATGTTGGCGATGAAGCCGATCTGCGCATCAGCCCAATCGCGATGCGCTCGATCAATCTGGCGGTAGATGTGGCGGGCATCAATGAAGAGGATGCTGTCGGCGCGCGAAACCCCTCCCAGCCTCCCCTTGTCAGGGGAGGAGCTTTTACCATTGTCGAGGAACCATAGCGTGCATGGCAGCGTGACGGTGTAGAACATGTTGGGGCCGACGGCGACCATCACGTCCACGGCGCGGGCTTCGATCAACTGTTTGCGGATTTCCTGTTCGCTGCTGCGCGCGTCAGAGGCGGAATTCGCCATGACGAATCCGGCGCGACCCGAGGAGTTCAGGCTGGAATAGAACAGTTGTATCCACAGCATGTTGGCGTTGTCGGTACGCGGCACGCCGAAGGGGAAGCGGCGGCCTGCGCCCACGTCCGAGGCCAGCCTGTCCTTGTCCACGGCGTTGACGTTGAACGGCGGATTGGCGAGAACAAAGTCGAATTTGCCGACGGCTTCGTGCGGGTCGTCGTAGTAGCTGTTGATGTGGCCGCCGTGGCGGATGTCGCCTTCGAGGCCGTGGATGGCGAGGTTCATGCGCGCCAGGCGTCCGGTGCAAATTCTCATACCAACTGACCGCCATTCTCATTGCATCTGACCAATTATTCCCTTAATCATTGCCCAGTGAACCCATACTGACCTGTTCTTTCCATATTGACCGCTTGGCTGCTGATCGCCGTCGGTACCGATGCTGACCACAATTCTCATTACCGTTGACCAACTATTTCCTTAACCATTGCTCAGTGAACTCTTACTGACCAGTTCTTCCCATATTGACCACTTAACTGCTGATCGCCAACGTTTTCGATGCCGACCACACTTGGGTATGCCAAATAATATAATTGCCTGATTTTCACATTCGGCGATGGTGATATCGCAAGGAATATCAAGCGAAACGGCGCTAGTTTATTTTCTGGCACCGTCTATCGTTGAGTGATGTTGCAGATGGTCAGAATGTATCTTTGGTAGCCACGACGGGATTGATCAAAACGATATTGTGACGGGAACGTTCGTCGTAATAGCGACGAATCTGTTCGCCGTATCGGGTTTCGAAGTCCGTCGTAAAGACCTGCAGGAAGTCGAGTATTTCGACCGCAGCCTCGTCAGAGAGCGGTCGCAGTGGAATGCATTGATAGCAAAGTTCTGAGCACATAGTTTTCCTCGATGAATGACCGACAGCCCGGCGTAGTGTGGAGTGGGCAGATTACAACTAAGATTTTTCCGTATTGATGCCTCGTTGCTTACGAATTGAATCACCTTTGATTTCGATTCGGTGGGCCGAGTGGACGATGCGATCGAGTATGGCGTCAGCCACTGTTGGTTCCCCAATCCGATCATGCCATCCATCAACCGTATGCTGACTGGTAAGAATCAGGGAATTCTTTCCGGAGCGATCATCTACAAGCTCCAATATCTCGCGGGCTGATGCGGCATCCATGGGCGCCATTAGCCAATCATCAAGCATGATCACTGAGGTACGTGCAAGCTGCGCACGAAATTTGGCCAACGAGCCGTCACCTTTTGCAACAGATAGCTGCTCAATGAGCCTTGAAAGCCGAAAATATCGCACCGATTTACCACGACGGCATATCTGATTCCCCAGTGCGCACGCCATCCATGATTTACCGGCACCTGTTGCCCCGGTGATGATGACATTCTGGCCAGCCTCCACCCAGTTGCAGTTGGCGAGTGACATAATCAAGGAGCGATCAAGTTTTCGCGAAGGATCGTAATCAATGTTCTCTATACACGCAGTTGATTCCTTGAGCTTTGCATCTTTTAGCAGCCGAGATAGCTTCTTTGTTTCGCGTGACGACAGTTCTGCATCCACCAGCAAGCCAAGCCGATCTTCAAACGACAAAGCTTGTACAGCAGTTTGGCCGAGCTGAATATCCAGCGCATTGACCATACCAAAGAGACGCAGTTCACGCAGGCCACCAATTGTTTGTTGAATTAGCATTTGTCCTCCTATTTAAAATAATTTGAGCCGCGAATATTTTCGTGCACTGGCGGGCTCGGTCGTTCTAGATCACTATTCGAGGCAACCAGTCTGATATTTGTTTTGTCCCGCCCTGTGCGGATAATTGAACGAATGCTCGATAGTGTTGGTGAATTAATTTGAAGGGCAACGGCTGCAGCCGACTCAAGTCGCTCCAAGCCATTGATCTTGCCTTCGTCAACCAGTGCGACGCATGTGCGAAATCCGCCTTCTGGATGCGGCTTATTTTCTAGCAGGTGGCGAAATATTTTTTCCGTCGCCTCGCCGACAGATTGGCCCCAAGCAATAAGACGAGTAGATGACCACTCTGAATAATGCTGATGGGCGGCTGGCATACACTCGCGGTTGATTGCTTGCTCCCCTGGGGTGTATAACCTGGCGTAACTTGCGACACGACGGTTCTTACAGAAGATTTCAACCGTTGTTGCTGTAGCGCGTATATCCACCTGCTGATCAATCAAGCTGTGTGGCACCATATACCCACACTCACTAAATTCAACAATATAACCGAGGCCGACACGCACGTGGATCTTCCACTCTGCATATTCATAAGGTTGTGATGGTAAAGGTTTCAACGCTGCCTTATCGATTTTTTCGAACAATTCAGAACGTGTGCCACGAATTTTCTTGAACGGGCGGCTGTTGAAAACTTCGAGCAACTCGCGAATTGCAACATTTGCTTCAGCCAAGCTATAGAAGATGCGATTACGGAGCACAGCCAAAATCCACATCTGGACGATCCGCACGCCCACTTCCACTTTGGCTTTGTCCTTTGGTTTTTTTGGCCTGGCTGGAATAATTACTGTGCCGTAGTGCCTAGCAAAGTCCACAAACTGAGGATTGAGTTTAATTTTACCTTTACTGTTTTGAAGGACAGCAGATTTGAGGTTGTCTGGCACTATCATGGATGGAACCCCGCCAAAATACGCAAGTGCGTTCGTATTTGCCAGAAGCCAGTCTTCAACTTGTTGTGATCGGCCAGCCTCAACATAAGTTTTGCTGGATGCTCCCATAACCGCTACGTATATCTCGGCCATAGAAATCTCGCCTGTTTCACGATTTGTTATGGGGATGCGCTTTCCGGAATAATCAACAAACATTTTCTCGCCAGCGCGGTGCGCCTGGCGCATTGTGATATTCAATTTTCGAGCCCAACGAACATACATGCGCGCGACATGAGTGTATGAATATCCATCTGGATGTTTGGCCCGATACTCTTGCCAGAGGATTTCCAAGGTGACGCCACGGATCTTGAGTTCATTATGAATGTACTCAAAATCGGGTTGGGGCTTACGCTCATCACATCCAAGGGGGCGGGCATTAAAACTTGACTCAAGGGCGTTATCGTCCATCGACTCAAGCTGCTCAAGCGTGAAGTTTTTATCTAACCGAATCCGATCATAGCGGCCAACGGTATTGTGGCTGATGCCGAGAGCTTCGCCAATTTGGCGATAGCTCATGCTATTTGCAAACAGAACGCGAATAATTTCGCGAATGGTACGCATTCTTGCCTCCTTGAAACAAACCAGAATTTTGATAGCACACCAGCCGAGGATTGGCCGTAGTGCCACCAGTTCCAAGGTGAGAAATTTTCACCTTGACACGAGACGGAGCAGAAGGCAGAATGGGAACATCAGGTGGCGAACTTGATGCATCATAGAAACGGCTGGGGTTTTCAGACCTTGGCCGTTTTGCTTTTAAGCTCCCGTCGTTTCTAACTAACAGATGTCACGGGTTCATGGTGATTTCTCCTTTCCTTCCTTTCATTGCTACGTGTTGGTTGCTCGCGTTTGTCATGCCCAAACGAGCTTCATTTTTTCTTCTATTAAGCAACCAGTTCGTAATTTCGTCAGCAATGCCCTGTTTGATCCCCAAACGTACTGCAATCTGGTGAGATTGTCCGCGCAGGCACTTTTTGCGCCCGCCGAGGATGTCAAAAACCAGGTTGGCTGAAAATCCGTTTTCGCGCGCCCACTCACTTATGCTTTTCCCTCGTGCTATAAATTCTGCCCGAGCTTCCGCTAGGCTTTTCACAGGTTCTGACCTATCATTATTCTTAAGCATGTTTGCTGGCACCTTTTGAGTGATTCAGAGTTGATAGGAGTGATTATCCGTACTATGGTACGCATTGTCAACACTAAAAGGCGATTTAATGCATAACCCATCAACAACAGCAACTGAAGCTGATAACCATTCCATTACAACGGATGCCTCCTGCACCGAGGAATCTATTGTGAAAAAGGCTCTTTCGACCCGGCTCGCGCAGATAATCGGCAGCGAATCGGTTGCTTCGTTTGCGCGTAGAAGTGGCGTTGGCGAAAGTCTGTTGCGCAAATACCTCAAGGGGGCACAGCCAAATGCTCAGAACTTGGTTCTGTTGGCTGATGCAGGCGGTGCATCGGTTGATTGGCTCGCGACAGGGCGTCTACCTCGAACCCGTGCTGAAGTCCATTTGGCTTTTCCAGAGAGTTCTAGCGCCGCCACAGGGAATGATGAGTTCCTTATACTTACTCGTTATCGTCAGGCTGATCCAGAACAGCGGGCTGCTATTCACGCCCTGCTTGAAGCCATTGCCAACCCTGGAGGTATGGCTTGGTACAAGCTAGGTGAAGCAATTGCCAAAATTGCTAACATATTTCCACGCAAGCGTTAGTATCGTCGCCTATCGGGTAGAAGGCATGGTCACCCCCCGCCAACCGCCAACACCGCCGGACATTCTGTTCATTGACGGAGCACACTCCACCGTCTTGCGGATGCGCCGGTTTTGGTCGTCGTAGTCGTAGCTCTGCGCCAGCTGCCCGGTCCGGGTGATCTGCGCGGTGCGCCCGAGGAAGTCGTAGGCCGTCGCGGTCACCGTGGCGCCGGTGCAGGCGGTGGTGCTGCCGTTTGTTTCTCAAAAAACCTTGGATCAGAGAATATAAGATAAATTGTTTGTCCTGGATGGACAGTAAAACTAAATATCATCATTTCAGTCAATACTTGGTAAGTCGCTTTAATGTACGCCTCTTTAAACTCAGCCATGCCCTGTAAACTTTCAATAGCTCTAGCAGCCTGTCTGGCTTCCACGATAAAAAATATCGTAAACAACCAACAAATTACAGTTGCGGTGCGGTATAATTACGCTTGTTAATCAATAAGTTGAATATAATTCCATGAGCCGCTTCAAGCCGATCAAACGTGACATGAACTACCTGTTCCCGCCTTCGATGAGCGACTGGCTACCGGAGCATCACTTGTCGCGATTTGTTGTTGAGATTGTCGATCAGCTGGACCTGAAGCCCATGGAACGCGCCTACGGCACCAGCGGGAGCGATCCGTATCACCCGGCATTGCTGCTGTCCGTTCTGGTTTACGGCTACGCCACGGGCGTGTTCTCCAGCCGCAAGCTGGAAAACGCCACCTACGATTCGGTCGCCTTCCGCTTTGTGGCCGCAGACGAGCACCCCGACCACAACACGCTGAACACCTTCCGCAAACGGTTCCTGAAAGAGATCGAAGGGCTGATGGTGCAAGTCCTGTTGATCGCCCGCACCCTGGGCGTGCTCAACCTCGGCAACATCGCGCTGGACGGCAGCAAGATCAAAGCCAACGCATCCAAACACAGCGCCATGAGTTACGGGCACATCAATAAGCTGGAAGAACAACTGAAATGCGAAGTAAAGAAGCTCATGGAGCTGGCCGAAGCGGCGGACAACGAGAAGATACCGGACGGCATGAACCTGCCCGACGAGATCGCCCGCCGCGAAGATCGCCTCAAGGCTATCGCCGGGGCTAAAGCCAAGATCGAAGAGCGCGCCAAAGAACGGTTCGAGCAAGAGCAAGCCGACTACCAGGCCAAGCTTGCCAAGCGCGAAGCGAAGGCAAAGGAAAGCGGAAACAAACCTCGGGGCAAACCTCCTGCTCCCCCTGTGGAAGGCGCGCAGGACAAAGACCAGATCAACCTCACCGACGAAGAATCGCGCATCATGAAAGTATCCGACGGCGGGTTCGACCAGTGCTACAACAGCCAGATTGCGGTGGACATGGACAGCATGCTGATCGTGACGAGCAACACCGTGCAGGCGTGCAACGACAAGCAGCAAGTCGAACCGATACTCGAACAGCTCAAGGCATTGCCGGTCGAGCTGGGCAAGCCCGGCAATCTGGTCGCGGACACGGGTTATTTCTCGGAGGCCAACGTCAATGCCTGCGGCGAACAGAAAATCACCCCGTTGATCGCGGTGAAGCGCGAGGAACACCACCCCGACCCGATGGCGCGATTCACCGAGCCGCCGCCACTATCGGCGGATGCCACGGAGGTCGAGAAGATGCGCCATTTGCTGCTGACGATGGCGGGGCGGGCACTCTATGCGAAACGCAAATGCACGGTGGAACCGGTGTTCGGCATCATCAAGGCGATACTGGGATTCCGGCAATTCTCGTTGCGGGGATTGGAAAACGTCAGCGGCGAGTTTAATCTGGTCGCGATGGCGTGGAATTTGAAGCGAATGTTCGTGTTGGCGGGGTAGTTTTGAGCGGCAACGAGGCGATTTGCGATGAAAATGACCGTTATCAAGCGACCAAAAACAGTTTGATGAGAAACTGAAAATGCAATTTATGAAATCACGATCAAATCCGCTCGGCAAGTCCGAGTTGTTGTTGAGATTAACGGGAAGCCAGACAGGCTGCTAGCAGAATTATTTTTCCTTAATTCCTCAACTGCATATTTCATTAACCTAATATCGCCACCTACTAGTGCAATTTTCTCCTTTTCCGCCCGAGTAAATGCTAAATAGTAACCCGCAGTAAATAGCCCCCAAGCAACTAACACACCCGTAAGGGCAAGCAGCAATCTGCCTAATAGAAGTCTTTTAGCCATCACCCAATCCTTTATTCGCTAACCACCAGGAGAAGCAGCGGCACAGGAACTTTGAGTCCCACCACACTTCTTCCCGCCCAGTGTGAAACAATCGACTGCCCACATATCCCACTCTTCTTTGCAGGTGTACGAATGCATCACACCTCGCTTCGCCATGCATTCGAGTATTCCACGCCGAGCCCTCGCAGAACAATCCTCACCTATTTCCATGCATGTGCTTTGATCCGGCCCACCAACTAATCCGGGAACCGCAGCCAATCCAAACGGATCAGTAAAGTTGACCGGGTTCCCCCCGACATACGCATACAGGTTGATCCCGCCCCTCAACTCGATCGGGTCCCGCTGCGTGAACCTGCCGTTCGCCGGGTCGTAATACCTGGCCCGGTAGTAGATGAACCCGGTTCCCGTCGTTGGCGTGCCGTCCTGTTCCCGCCCGGTGTAGCCGTAGAGCGGGATCGCCCCGCTGCCGACCAGTTTTTCGCCCCAGGCATCGAAGCGTTCCGTGTCCGTGGTGCCCGCCGTGGTGGACATGGCGACGATGGAACCCAGCCCGTCCTGGTGGAAATAGCGCGGCCCCGCCGGGTCGTTCGCCGCAGGCTGCCAGGCCAGCGGCGCGTCCGTCGCCGCCCCGTGGGTGATGAAGCCGGTGGCCGCCGCCCAGCCGTTGGCGTATTCGGCGAGGATGTCTTCTCCCTGATACAGGTAATTGTTCACCACCGTGCCCACCGTCTTGCGGATGCGCCGGTTCTGGTCGTCGTAGTCGTAGCTCTGCGCCGGCTGCCCGGTTTTGGTGATCTGCGCGGTGCGCCCGAGGAAGTCGTAGGCCGCCGCGGTCACCGTGGCGCCGGTGCAGGCGGTGGCAGTCCGGGTGACCGTGCCGCCGGTGCATTGCTGGGTGAGGTTGCCGTTGGCGTCGTACACCATGCCGCCTGCCAGTGTGCCGGTGGCGCTGCCGCCCCTCAGTTCGTTGTTCTGGTTGGCCGCGTCAAAGATCGAATATACCGATGTGGTCGCCCCCTGCGCGTCGGTGGTCAGCACCGCCGTGCGGTTGTTGAGGGTGTCGTACTGGTATGCGCTCTGCACGCCGCCCGCCGTGGTGGAAACCAGGCGCATCAGGTCGTCGTAAACGTAGTCGGTGATGTCGGTGACGCCATTGATGGTTTCGGCATGCTGGATGCGGTTCCTGAATCCGTCGTAGAGATAATCGTGCTGGCTGACCAGATCGGCGTCCGTGTAGCTGCGCCGGTTCTTGACCCGGCTGAGCGTGCCGTCCGGGTTGTAGCCGAACTGGGTGTTGATGCCGTTGGGGAACCATTTTTCAGCGAGGCGGCCACCGGCGTCCCAGGCCAGCGAGATGTAATCCCCGTTGGGGGCGTAAACCCCGCTCAGCCGCCCCAGAGGATCATACTGGTAGTTGACGACCTGGCCGTCGCTCAGGGCCAGCCGGTTCAACCGCCCGCCATCGCTCCAGCTATAGGTGAGGGTTTTGCTCCCTCGGTTGTCATGAACAATCAATTTGGCTTTGATGTAGGAGTCTGAATCAGACTTGAAAAATTATTGCGATGCTGGCCCCCTATCACTGGAGTACGCCCCTATTGATTCTGCGTTATATCTTTTCTTGTATTGATTTATTGTATCTACTCGCTAATGGACCTAACAGCAAACCATCTATATTTGCATTAAAGTCCTCCCCATTTTCACCCTGTAGTTCTTGCTCTTTACTTAGGGTCATTAAATAAGTATCAATAACTAATATCCCATGAAAAATAGCCTCTAATGCATCCCTACCAACTACTAAATGCCGAGTGATTTCAGCGCCAGTTTGCACAGTGCACCCGTACTGTGCAAAGTCAGTATCGATAGGTCTCTCTGATCTCAATAGTTTACGTGGTATTGATATTGCGACGAAAATATCTCTCCATGATGCATTGGGTATATCGCGACATTTTGCCCGATACTTTCGGTTTGCTATCCAGCTTATTTCATTTGATGAAATCTCAGTGACCATACTTGCTATCGCAACCAATCAGACATAATTCAAGCTCTGCCAACATATCTGCAACACAAATTTCATAATCTGGGTCTCCTTTCCCCTGAGGATGCTTTAACTCACAAAGCAAATTTTTAGTTTTAGCTGTTGCTATGCAGCCCAATACACAAGCATCATAGGAAGCCGCATTACATGCACTAGCCATCATAGCGATTGCGTATTTAATTTGAGTGGCAATAATTGCTGCAGCCCCTATAAATATAATTTCAGCTCCAATGACTCCTGCCACTTCGCCAGTCGGGTCAACTCTATTGACCGGATTCCCCCCGACATAGGTGTACAGGTTAATCCCGCCCCTCAACTCAATCGGATCCCGCTGCGTGAACCTGCCGTTCGCCGGGTCGTAATATCTGGCCCGGTAGTAGATCATCCCGGTTCCCGTGGTCGGCGTGCCGTCCTGTTCCCGCCCGGTGTAGCCGTAAATCGGGATCGCCCCGCTGCCGAGCAGCTTTGCTCCCCAGGCATCAAAGCGTTCCGTGTCCGTGGTGCCCGCAGTGGTGGACATGGCGACGATGGAACCCAGCCCGTCCTGGTGGAAATAGCGCGGCCCGATCGGGTCGCTCGCGGCGGGCTGCCAGGCCAGCGGCACGTCCGTCGTCGCCCCGTGGGTGATGAAGCCGGTGGCCGCCGCCCAGCCGTTGGCGTATTCGGCCAGGATGTCTTCTCCCTGATACAGGTAATTGTTCACCACCGCGCCCACCGTTTTGCGGATGCGCCGGTTCTGGTCGTCGTAGTCGTAGCTCTGCGTCGGCTGCCCGGTCCGGGTGATCTGCGCGGTGCGCCCGAGGAAGTCGTAGGCCGTCGCGGTCACCGTGGCGCCGGTGCAGGCGGTGGCGGTCCGGGTGACCGTGCCGCCGACGCATTGCTTGGCGAGGTTGCCGTTGGCGTCGTAAACCATGCCGCCGACCAGCGGGCCGGTGGCGCTGCCGCCCCTCAGCTCTGTTTTCTGGTTGGCCGCGTCAAAGATCGAATAAACCGATGTGGTCGCCCCCTGCGCGTCGGTGGTCAGCACCGCCGTGCGGTTGTTGAGGGTGTCGTACTGGTATGCGCTCTGCACGCCGCCCGCCGTGGAGGTAACCAGGCGCATCAGGTCGTCGTAAACGTAGTCGGTCACGTCGGTGACGCCATTGATGGTTTCGGCATGCTGGATGCGGTTCCTGAATCCGTCGTAGAGATAATCGTGCTGGCTGACCAGATCGGCGTCCGTGTAGCCGCGCCGGTTCTTGACCCGGCTGAGCGTGCCGTCGGCGTTGTAGCTGAACTGGGTGTTGATGCCGTTGGGGAACCATTTTTCAGCGAGGCGGCCACCGGCGTCCCAGGCCAGCGAGATTCGGTAAGAGTTGGGCACAATATCCAACGTTCTCTATTCGTGTGGAACACCACGTTTCCTGTTGCGAACATAGTCCACCGCATACCCAAGCATCCCATAACAGAGTCCCCAAACGACAGCATTAATTGCTTCAATGATTACCTTCTGTGCGGGATGTGATGCAACCTCGACTCCTCGAACCAGTCCCAAATATATACCCAAGTAAAACCCGGGCGGCCCATGAATAAACTCTAACACTAGACCCATGATCCCAGGGAGAACCAGAAATGGTGAGAGAAAAAACCACGAATATAGCCCTGTGCTTAACGGAGAAACTATTGCTCCAAACGCGGCACCAGTAATGCCAAATACATTGCGCGGCACTTTGCGGCGGGCAAACCGGTAGGCAAGAAAAGGCACCAGGATCAACGCGGGAAACAACAGAATTATCCACATATGTACCCCATCAGCCCGCCACTGTTACAGTACAGTTCCACTTTTGCATTTCCCAAAAATACTTCCATTGCCCAGACACATCAGCTAAAACAAAGGACAATTTCCCCAGCAGTGGAGATGTGAATCTTTAATGCACAAAAAATTGGCAGAACCCCCCGAGCATCTGCTGCACGCCGAATCAAAATCCTGTAAACACTTCCTCACACAACTCCACCAAGGTATTGGTACGGAGATGCTGCATACCGTTTCTGCCATGGTGCAGTAATAAAAACTAGTTCCTCCGCTTTCAGCACATCTCTTGGCATAAAGCTCGCAGCCGCTAGTTCCACCACCCATGTCCGGATTAAGCCCCGTCGGATCCACTATATTGACCGGATTCCCCCCGACATAGGTGTACAGGTTAATCCCGCCCTTCAACTCGATCGGGTCCCGCTGCGTGAACCTGCCGTTCGCCGGGTCGTAATACCTCGCCCGATAGTAGATGAACCCGGTTCCCGTGGTCGGCGTGCCGTCCTGTTCCCGCCCGGTGTAGCCGTAGATCGGGATCGCCCCGCTGCCGACCAGCTTTGCGCCCCAGGCATCGAAGCGTTCCATGTCCGTGGTGCCGGTGGCGGTGGACATGGCGACGATGGACCCCAGCCCGTCCTGGTGGAAATAGCGCGGCCCGATCGGGTCGCTCGCGGCGGGCTGCCAGGCCAGCGGCGCGTCCGTCGCCGCCCGTGGGTGATGAAGCCGGTGGCCGCCGCCCAGCCGTTGGCGTATTCGGCGAGGATGTCTTCTCCCTGATACAGGTAATTGTTCACCACCGTGCCCACCGTCTTGCGGATGCGCCGGTTCTGGTCGTCGTAGTCGTAGCTCTGCGCCGGCTGCCCGGTTTTGGTGATCTGCGCGGTGCGCCCGAGGAAGTCGTAGGCCGCCGCGGTCACCGTGGCGCCGGTGCAGGCGGTGGCGCTCCGGGTGACCGTGCCGCCGGTGCATTGCTGGGTGAGGTTGCCGTTGGCGTCGTACACCATGCCGCCTGCCAGTGTGCCGGTGGCGCTGCCGCCCCTCAGCTCTGTTTTCTGATTGGCCGCGTCAAAGATCGAATAAACCGATGTGGTCGCCCCCTGCGCGTCGGTGGTCAGCACCGCCGTGCGGTTGTTGAGGATGTCGTACTGGTACGCGTTCGTCACGCCGCCCGCCGTGGAAGAAACCAGCCGCATCAGGTCGTCGTAAACGTAGTCGGTGACGTCATAGACGCCATTGATGGTTTCGGCATGCTGGATGCGGTTCCCGAAGCCGTCGTAGAGGTAATCGTGCTGGCTGACCAGATCGGCGTCCGTGTAGCCGCGCCGGTTCTTGACCCGGCTGAGCGTGCCGTCGGCGTTGTAGCTGAACTGGGTGTTGATGCCGTTGGGGAACCATTTTTCGGCGAGGCGGCCACCGGCGTCCCAGGCCAGCGAGATGTAATCTCCGTTGGGGGCGTAAACCCCGCTCAGCCGCCCCAAGGGATCATACTGGTAGTTGACGACCTGGCCGTCGCTCAGGGCCAGCCGGTTCAACCGCCCGCCATCGCTCCAGCTATAGGAAAGGGTTTTTTGGATCAATCGAGCCTGACCCAGTCGATTGATCCGACGTTCCGACGTTCGAAACATTGATTTTGTTTTTGCGCACGAATGCAGCACGTAGAAATAAAATCAAAAGTACTAGCAGTGATACCAGCCGCAATGCGAAAGTCGAATAGCTTGGAGTGTCCAAAAAGGTCAGTGATTTTACCGTTGAAACTGCAATACAAGGCACCCCAACTATGATGAAGATTTGATGCAAAATAAAATATGGTTTACGTTGCAGCCATTTATCAGGTGTAACAATGCCGACGAGAAAACTTAAAAGTGGTATTGCTGACATCGCTGTATCGAATAAATATTCTCTGGAAAAGGTAATATCAGCAAACCACAGCAAACCGATTATGCTTAGTTGAAAATAAAAAAATGCTATATATCGGAGCAGAAGCCTATCAATTTGTCCTGCAAGTTTTATTAATTTTAAATAGCAATCTTTAAACATGACGAACTCGAATTGCTTTGCTTTGAATGCAAAGAGTTAAGTGGCAGCCTGCAACCACTCGCTCTATTAACATAAGAGTCATTCGCCCTAGTAGCAAGGACAAGTTTGACACCCACAGCCAATCATATTTCGCGCCTTCTTAAAAGCGTCCGCTGCTTGGGGGAGAAATTTGACCCCAAGGTAGTAATCTAGTGCGGCTCCTTGGCACGCTATATTTCCAAGACAGGCCGACGCCATCCTTGTATACAAACCCCAATCACAGGTATCTTTGCTCGTGGTACAAGGGCCATCGTAACAGTTGTCATGCCACACACAAGCCGGTTCAATATTCACCCCAAATAAGTGATTTGGGAAGTTAAGATAGCCCGTACTTGCCCCGCACGAACTGCTTGGAAAAAGCTGCCCAGGAGCGAGCCCTGTCGGGTCAACTATATTGACCGGGTTCCCCCCGACATACGCATACAGGTTAATCCCGCCCTTCAACTCGATCGGGTCCCGCTGCGTGAACCTGCCGTTCGCCGGGTCGTAATATCTGGCCCGGTAGTAGATCATCCCGGTTCCCGTGGTCGGCGTGCCGTCCTGTTCCCGCCCGGTGTAGCCGTAAATCGGGATCGCCCCGCTGCCGAGCAGCTTTGCTCCCCAGGCATCAAAGCGTTCCGTGTCCGTGGTGCCCGCAGTGGTGGACATGGCGACGATGGAACCCAGCCCGTCCTGATGGAAGTAGCGCGGCCCTGTCGGGTCGTTCGCCGGAGGTTGCCATGTCAGCGGCACATCCGTCGTCGCCCCATGCGTGATGAAACCCGTGGCCGCCGCCCAGCCGTTGGCGTATTCGGCGAGGATGTCTTCTCCCTGATACAGGTAATTGTTCACCACCGCGCCCGCCGTCTTGCGGATGCGCCGGTTCTGGTCGTCGTAGTCGTAGCTCTGCGCCGGCTGCCCGGTTTTGGTGATCTGCGCGGTGCGCCCGAGGAAGTCGTAGGCCGCCGCGGTCACCGTGGCGCCGGTGCAGGCGGTGGCGCTCCGGGTGACCACGCCGCCGACGCATTGCTTGGCGAGGTTGCCGTTGGCGTCGTAAACCATGCCGCCGACCAGTGGGCCTGTGGCGCTGCCGCCCCTCAGTTCGGTGTTCTGGTTGGCCGCGTCAAAGATCGAATAAACCGATGTGGTCGCCCCCAGCGCGTCGGTGGTCAGCACCGCCGTGCGGTTGTTGAGGATGTCGTACTGGTATGCGTTCGTCACCCCGCCCGCCGTGGAGGTAACCAGACGCATCAGGTCGTCGTAAACGTAGTCGGTGATGTCGGTGACGCCATTGATGGTTTCGGCATGCTGGATGCGGTTCCTGAATCCGTCGTAGAGATAATCGTGCTGGCTGACCAGATCGGCGTCCGTGTAGCCGCGCCGGTTCTTGACCCGGCTGAGCGTGCCGTCCGGGTTGTAGCCGAACTGGGTGTTGATGCCGTTGGGGAACCATTTTTCGGCGAGGCGGCCACCGGCGTCCCAGGCCAGCGAGATGTAATCTCCGTTGGGGGCGTAAACCCCGCTCAGCCGCCCCAAGGGATCATACTGGTAGTTGACGACCTGGCCGTCGCTCAGGGCCAGCCGGTTCAACCGCCCGCCATCGCTCCAGCTATAGGTGAGGGTTTTGCTCCCACGGTTGTCGAGGACCGTGTTGATGCGATGGGTGGTGGCGTAGGTATAGGTATAAGTCACGCCCGGGGTGTAGGCCTGCGTTACCTGCCCAATACCGTCACGGGTGTATTTCTTGAGGAGGTTGGTGTTGGCGGCGCAGGTGGCGTTTGCCGCCGCTTTCGTTACGCAGGAGAGCTGGTGCCCATAGCCCCATGTGTAGAACAGCGATTGGGCAAGCGCGTCGGTGCTCTGGGTGAGGTTGCCGTAGGTGTCGTACTTGTAAGTCCAACTTTTGTTGAGCGCATCTTTTTTCGTGAGGCGGCGGCCGAAGTCGTCCCAGGTGTAGGTAAATTGTGTGGTGACGACATCGAGCGGGGGATACGGTACCGGATCGGGGGAGCGCCCCATCCTGACCTGAGTCAGGTTGCCCAGCAGATCATACGTGTTGAGCGTGACCGGATGAACGCGGCCATTCACCGGATCATCAACCGCCGGCCCGACGATGCGGATCGGGCGGTTGAGTTCGTCGTACTCGGTGTTGGTCATCTTCGGCATCTGGTCGTTTGCGGTAACCCAATTGGAGGACCATCCCACACTCCAATTGAGATTGTCGTTGGCATCGTAGTAGTACTCAGTCGTCTCTCCGTCAGCCAGGCCCTTGAACCCGAGCTTGCCATTAAATCCATAGCGGAAAAAATCCGAAATTCCGTTTGGATTGGTAATCTGTAGCGGCCTTCCAGCCAAGTCGCGCTTGTAGGTGGTGGCATTGCCTTTTGCATCAAAAGCGCGAATCAAATGGTTGGCCTCGTTGTATTCATACGAGATGATATGACCGTCCGGGTCGGTCTTCTTGATGAGATTCCCGGCGGCATCATAGGCAAAATGGCTGCTGTAGCCGCCATTGTCGGTTTCCATTGTCTTGCGGCCTGCAAGATCATAGGTGTAGGAACGGTTGTCGGCGACAATCCCGCCTATGCTGACCTGCACGTTGACAAGGTTGCCGTTGCCGTCGTAGGCGTAATGGCGCAGATTGCCGACCTTGTCGGTAGCTTTCACGATCCGGTCGAGTTCATCATAGCTCTTCTGGATGGCGTACCAATCATCGTCTATGCCCGTCAACATCCGGCCCAGCGTGTCGTAGGTAAAACTGGCCGTCTGGGTGCCGCTGACACCCGTGCCCAGCACACCGGCGCGTGCGACCGTGGTCAGATTGAGCCCCGACGCATCGTAGGTATAGGTTGTTTTCTGCCCCGCCTTGGTGGAGGCGTTTTTGACACGCAGTGCCGTCTTCAAATTGCCGTAAATGTCATAGGTGTTGATTGTCCATTGTGCAACCTGAGCAGCAACCGGTACATAGGTTGCCGGGTTGATACCCGGGCCATAACCCGTCATGAGAATGATCTTTTCCAGGGTATTGCCCTTGGCGTCATACTTGAACAAGGTGTAGATACCGTTGCCGTCTGTGGTCACCCCCGGCATTCCGTAAGCATTGAAGTAGCTGTAGTTCTGGCTGCCTGTAGGCTTGGCGCGCAAGATCACGTTGCCCTGAGCATCGTAGGCAAACGTTGATGTGACTCCCGCCGCATCTTGAGCGCTGGTTTGGTTGAATGGATTGGCGCAATTGCTTGTGCCGGGCTGGGCACAGTCGTAGGAGTTGTTTTGAACTGCGCTGTTCTCCAGAGTGATGCTGATCGGCATGCCATTCGGATCGAACTGGTAATGGCGGACAAATCCACGGGTGTTCGTCATCACCGTCTCGCGCCGGAAAGGGTTGTAAGCGTAGGTGTTGGTCTCGCCTAATGCGTTGTACACCTTGAACACCTGGCCATTCATGAAGTACTCGAATGTCTGGCTGATCCCGCCTGGCCTGATTTGGCTTTTCATCGCATGGTTGCGCGGCGACAGGTGTCCCAGAGAATCGATGCTGCCATCTGTATAGTACTGGTATCGGGTTGGCGGTTGCGT
>JAULAW010000003.1:0-569264 GCA_032654645.1 Gallionellaceae bacterium
CTGTGTAGGATAGGTGGGAGGCTTTGAAGCGGTGTCGCCAGACATCGTGGAGCCAACCTTGAAATACCACCCTGATATGTTTGAGGTTCTAACCTAGGTCCGTAATCCGGATCGGGGACATTGCATGGTAGGCAGTTTGACTGGGGCGGTCTCCTCCCAAAGAGTAACGGAGGAGTACGAAGGTATCCTAGGTACGGTCGGACATCGTACTGATAGTGCAATGGCAAAAGGATGCTTGACTGCGAGACTGACAAGTCGAGCAGGTGCGAAAGCAGGTCATAGTGATCCGGTGGTTCTGTATGGAAGGGCCATCGCTCAACGGATAAAAGGTACGCTGGGGATAACAGGCTGATTCCTCCCAAGAGTTCATATCGACGGGGGAGTTTGGCACCTCGATGTCGGCTCATCACATCCTGGGGCTGTAGCCGGTCCCAAGGGTATGGCTGTTCGCCATTTAAAGTGGTACGTGAGCTGGGTTTAAAACGTCGTGAGACAGTTTGGTCCCTATCTGCCGTGGGCGCTGGAAGTTTGAGGGGACCTGCTCCTAGTACGAGAGGACCGGAGTGGACGTATCTCTGGTGTACCGGTTATGACGCCAGTCGTATCGCCGGGTAGCTATATACGGAAGAGATAACCGCTGAAAGCATCTAAGCGGGAAACTCGCCTCAAGATGAGACTTCCCTGGGGACTTGATCCCCCTAAAGGGTCGTGGAAGACCACCACGTTGATAGGTCGGGTGTGGAAGCGCAGTAATGCGTTAAGCTAACCGATACTAATTGCCCGTGCGGCTTGACCCTATAATATTAAGCAAAGGCGTGATTAAACGCGCCGCTACAAGTGAGACGTTTCGCAATGACAAGCAATCAAAACCTAATACTTCTTCCAGTTGATGGCCGATTGATTACCGGATAACGGTAAGCACTCAGCCGACAGTTATGTCTGACGACCATAGCGAGTTGGTACCACTCCTTCCCATCCCGAACAGGACAGTGAAACGACTTTGCGCCGATGATAGTGTACATACGTATGTGAAAGTAGGTCATCGTCAGACTCCTTAATAAACACAAAAGCCCTCCTCGTGAGGGCTTTTGTGTTTATGGCGTTTAATGTTGGCCTACTTGAACGCAGTGACAACACGCGCCACAGGCGCTTGTTGCGGTGGAGACTCATATCGGTTTCATCGATGTGATGTCGAAACCAAAGCAGGTCATCGTCAGACTCCTACAAAGCGAAACACCCCGCCAAAAGCGGGGTGTTTCGCTTTGTAGGTTTGATGTGTGAAGTACTGCCACGAAGTGGCAAGACGACCGCAAAGCGGAATTCTTGTGGCGTACACTAACTTGTGCAGCAAATTACGAGGTGGCGAAATTATTCATGTTTTTTTAGTTGAATTGCGCGTTGATAAAGTTCGTTGCGCCCAACCCCGGTAATCTGCACGGCCAGTTGCACCGCCTGCTTGAGTGGTAGCTCTTTCAACAATAGCGTCAGGATACGCTCAGCTTCCGCATCCAATCTTTCCCGTTGTGCTGCCGCACCGGATACCAGCACCACGAATTCGCCGCGTTGGCGGTTTGGATCACCGTTCAGCCATTCCATTGCTTCTGCCAAAGTACAACGATGGATACTTTCGAACATCTTGGTGATCTCGCGCGCTAACACGATTTGGCGCCCCCCCCCGAAAACCGTATGCAGATCGGCAACGCATTCGAGAATGCGATGCGGCGCTTCGTAAAACACCAGTGTGTAGGGTAAAGTATCGAGGCTTTGAAGTGCGTGGCAACGCGCAGCGGACTTGTTGGGCAGAAAACCGTAAAACAGGAAATGCGGCGCAGCCAACCCGGCGGCGGACAGCGCCGCCAATGAGGCGTTCGCGCCCGGGATGGGAACCACACGGAAGCCATCCTTGCGCACCGCTTCCACCAGTAACGCGCCGGGATCACTCACCGCCGGTGTGCCCGCATCACTTATCAGCACCACCGACTGGCCTTGCTTAAGAAGCGCAACGACCTTCTCCGCTGCGCCACGCTCGTTGTGCTGGTGCAACGACATCAGACGGTTCGCGGCGATACCGTAATGCGTTAGCAGGTGCGCGGAGGTGCGTGTGTCCTCGGCGGCAATCACATCGGAGGACGCCAGTATATCCAGCGCACGCAAACTAATATCACGTAGATTCCCAATTGGGGTGGCAACTACATATAATGCGCAATCCAATTTTTGTTTTTGCCCGCTATGCACCGTAATTCCTTCTGGTTCATTTTGGTCACGGCACTATACGTGAACGGACTGGCTTATGCCACTGACGAAACACTCGTCGAAGCAGAAAAACCCGAGCCCCACATTGCGCTGTTGTTGCCGCTCAAATCGGCAATATTTGGGCGCGCCGCCGAGGCTGTACAGCAAGGCTTCATGGTTGCGGCAAATAACCGGCCCCTGCCAATGCCGATCAGAGTATATGGGTGTGTTGATGAAAGCAAAGACATTGTCGCACTTTACCAGTATGCCATCGCAAACGGCGCGCGCGCTGTAGCCGGGCCGCTGACGCGCGACGGTGTGGCGGCGCTGGCATCCGATCCCGGGATCGTCGTGCCGACCTTGGCGCTCAATACCGGCGAAGCAAAAGGCTCAGGCAAGCTGTATTTTTTTGGCTTGACTGCGGAAGCGGAGGCACGCCAGACCGCAAAACTTGCCACAGCGGCAAACCTGCACAGTGCGATCATCGTCAGTCACGGCACTCCTCTATCTATGCGGCTATCCCAGGCCTTCGCCGATGAATGGAGAATTTTGGGCGGCAACATCGCAATGGAGATGCTGTACAAAGATGATCCTGCAGTACTGGCCGACCTACCCGAAGCGCCAGACAATATGATTTTTCTTGCAGCCGATTCGAAAACAGCCCGTCTGATTCATCCCTATCTGAACATTGCCATTCCGGTTTACGCCACCTCGCAATTATTCAATGGCAACGCCGATACGCTGACCAACTATGATCTCAACAACACCCGGTTTGTGGATATGCCCTGGCTATTGCAATATGACCATCCGGCAGTGATGATTTACCCGCGCGCCAATCCGCCACTGGAAACGAGTATGGAACGGCTTTATGCGCTCGGCATTGACGCTTTCCGCCTGCTGCAAATTATGCTCGACGACAGTTATCACACTGCTCTGCCGCTGGACGGCGTAACCGGCATCATCCAACTGAATGACAGCCACCAGTTTCAGCGTGAAGCCATCCCGGCGCAGATTAAACTGGGGCGCAGCCAATTGCTGGATCCCCGACCGTCATACACCGCACCGTACCTGCCATGAGCACTCCGGAATTATGAGTGCGCGGGGCATGCAGGCTGAAATGCTGGCAGCGCAATTTCTGCAGCATCAGGGGCTCAAACTGTTGCAACAAAATTATCGCTGCCGTTTTGGAGAGATTGATCTGATCCTGAAAGATGGCGATGCGCTGGTATTTGCTGAAGTTCGTTTGCGCAGCCGGAGCGATTTCGGAGGCGCGGCAGCCAGTATCAATACGGCCAAACAAGCCAAACTGGTGCGCGCCGCACAGCATTATCTTGCCACACTGGCCCACATCCCGCCCTGCCGCTTCGATGCGGTGCTGCTGCAAGCAACGGACGGTAGCGGCATCGAGTGGGTCAGGGATGCTTTTGGCAGCTAATATCGGGTAATATCCACACCCAATAAACACTCGGCAGGCAAACAATAAAATGAATTTGGCAAGCAGAATCCGCAAACACTTCGATGACAGCGCGCAAACCAAGCTTCAAACGAAGGATGCCTTGGCGCAGCCGATAGCCGATGCCGCACAGTCTATGGTGGCGTGCCTGATGAACGATGGCAAAATTTTGGCTTGCGGTAACGGCGGTTCCGCCGCCGATGCGCAGCACTTTGCCGCCGAACTGGTCAACCGCTTTGAAATCGAGCGTCCCGGGCTGGCCGCCATCGCGCTGACCACCGATAGTTCGGTGCTGACTTCCATTGGCAACGATTATGATTTCAGCCTGGTGTTTTCCAAGCAAGTGCGCGCACTCGGCATGGCAGGCGATATCCTGCTCGCCATTTCCACCAGCGGCAATTCGATCAACGTGGTCGAGGCTGTACACGCCGCACACGAACGCGACATGCGCGTTATTGCACTCACTGGCCGCGAAGGCGGAACGATGGGAGAGATACTTGCGGCTAATGACATTCATATCTGCGTTAACACAGAAAGAACGGCGCGAATTCAGGAAGTGCACCTGCTTATATTGCACTGCCTGTGCGATGCCATTGACAATTTATTGTTAGGCGGTGAATAGTGCGCTATCCAGTTTGCCTGCTGCTGGTTGCTGTGCTTGGCACGTTGCAGGGTTGTTTTTTTCCAGTCATTGCCGCAGGGGTTGGCACAGGCGTATTAATGGCGACGGATCGCCGCACTGCCGGTGCCTACATTGAGGATGAGGGCATCGAAAACAAGGCAATTAGCCAGATAAACGTTAAATACAGCAATACCGCGCATGTGAATGCCACCAGCTTCAACCGCCATGTGCTTATCACCGGCGAGGCGCCAAATGAAAAAGCCAGGGTCGAGATTGGGCAAATCGTCGCAAGTGTGCCCAATGTAAAGGCGGTTAGCAACGAACTAGTGGTATCGGGTACCACCGGCATCGCTTCGCGCAGCAGTGACAGCATCATCACCGGAGATGTGAAACTGCACTTTCTCAACAACGACGTGTTTCAGCCTGAACACGTCAAGATAATTACCGAAAACGGCACGGTGTTCCTGATGGGCCTGGTTTATCGCAAGGAAGCTGAAGCCGCCACCGGGATCGCCAGCACTACGAGCGGCGTGCTGCGCGTGGTAAAGGTGTTTGAATACCTCGATTAAAAACTACTGATATGACTACTAGCCATCTGACTAACCCAGACGCTGGGCAAGTCATTGGTTATGCGAGGCGATGATGCTGCGTTGGAAACCCTCGAAAAATGCTCATTTACTAAATGTAAACCGCATCTGCGACACGTTACTGGCCAGCCCTCTATCCAACTTTCCCCCAGAGGGGGAAAGGGCGATCGCATCCTCTCCCTCCGGGAGAGGATTGAGGTGAGGGACTCTGCCAGCCGCTTGCGGGAGCAGATACAGGCCGCACTTCCCGCGCCAGAGGGCTACGCCCCACCGTGTCAGGGTGGCTACTTTTTTGCCGATTTCCGCCTTGCCTGATCGCCTCTCGCTACGTTTTTCAATACCCTGTTAAATATCCCGGTGAAAACAAACTTCGAGCAAAAAATTTGCACCCGCACAGATTTTCCGGCGCGTGTTGCCGCACTGCCGCGCCCACTGGTGTTCACCAACGGCTGTTTTGATGTGCTGCACCGTGGGCATGTTACATACCTGGCACAGGCGCGTGCATTGGGGGCGTCGCTGGTGGTGGGAGTGAACAGCGATGCTTCGGTAAAACGGCTGGGCAAGGGCGAAGATCGCCCACTGAATTCACAGGAAGACCGCATGTCAGTTTTGGCCGCGCTGCAAGCGGTCAGCCTGGTCGCACTGTTCGACGAAGATACACCGCTGGAATTGATTCTCGCCTGCCGCCCCGACATATTAGTAAAGGGTGGCGACTGGACACCGGACAAGATTGTCGGGGCACGCGAAGTACAGGGCTGGGGCGGCGCGGTGCGCAGCATCCCGTTCCTGCACGAGCGCTCCACCACTGCGTTGTTGAAGAAAATCCGCAGCCTCTAGGGAAACACGGATTAATTCGTCATCCCCGCGTAGGCGGGGATCCAGTGCCTTTATTTGACTGGGTTCCCGCCTTCGCGGGAACGACAAAACCGAATAAATCTGCGCTTCCCTAGCGCTTGACTTCGGGCGATACACCCCGGTCACATAGGTCGGGCTTTAGCCAGGCATGTCGGGTTGGCTTTGCATAGCCATTCGACTAGGCCGCACCCGCAAGGGTGCATCCCCGCCAGGTTCCCGCTGCTGCGCAGCGACCATGGCGAGACAAACGGCAAGTCGCTGGTTAAAATCCGACATACTTTCAGAGAACATTCACCGACTTATTGAGAAACTCGCCGTAGCGATTCGCCGCTTCAGCGAAGCTTTTCTGGTCAGCCATGTTCAAGATGGTGAATGGCATCACGGTAATTTCGATTCCCGCTTTCTTGATGGTGCGCTTCCACGTTCCCACCACGCGCCCATTGATGATAATAGTCGAGGCGAACATGCCGTTGCCGCCCGGGCAGACCTTTTCAGCATGTGCCTTGTCGAGCACCGCGTTGCGGTCTTGGTAGCCCAGCAGGTATTCGTCGAAACCGGGCAGTGCAAACGCACTCGCCACTTCTTTCGGCAAGGTGATATCAGGCGGCATCCAGTAGGTTTGTTTTTTCACCGACTCTTGCACCAAGTTTGATTTGACCGCATCGAATCCGGCACGCGCATCACCCGCGCTCAAGCCTGACCACCAGATGAAATCCTGCAAAGTAGCCGGGCCGCGACTGGTGACATAGCGTAGCGCCAGTTCGGCAAGCGCCTCGTCGCGGGGTATTATTTTGGCCGGTGCGGCCCATTCGTCGAGCAGTGCGAAAGTCTGTTCCTTGTTCCTCATAGCGGCAAAGCAAATCAGGCCGTGCAGCGCGGAGTTCCACAGGATGTGATAACCGCGTTGCTTGGCGGAGGAGATGTTCGCGCGTTCCAGCAAGGCATATAGTTCGTCGCGGGTCTTTTGTTTGCCGCCGCGCAAGGCTTTGATAAAAACTTCGCGGCTACGCGCTAGAGTCTTGTCGTCCAGTTCAAGCCGCTGGCGGCGAAGCGCACTGCCCGCGATATTCTTGGGTGAGGTCAATGCAAGTATCCAGCGCACTTCCGCCACTGCAACGAAGTGCAAGGTGCCGCGCATCGGCCAAGTGCGCAGTATCTTGCGCTCGTTTATCGCGCGCTCCACGTCGGCATCGGTGGCGTTCTGCAGGCGCAGTCCGATAGACCATTTTGCACCGGAATAGTCCTGCCCCTGAATCCCGCCCATCCATGCAACAATTTGTTCCGGCTTGTCGAAGCGTGTTCTCGCAATCTGTTGGTTGTGCAAGCGGAGTGCGGCAATGTTCATGTGATGCCTCCTGCATTAGTTGCTCGGGGTGGTATAGCCTAAGCCTGTCCTGAGCTAAGCCGAATGGTCGAAGCATTTCGCCATTTCTTCGACTCCGCTACGCTCGGGGCGAACGGGCATCAAACATAACTTGGCCATATCAATAACCGCAGAATCGGGAGCATATTGATTATTTAATGATATGGGCGTAGTTTGCCAACTCATTGTGCGGAGCACGCATTTTTCCATGGGGCTTACATGAGAATTCAGGGAATATTTTCATATTTGATCATGATGGTTATCATGGCAAGCTTTGGTGGTTGCGTGTCAGAAGGTTATTCCTATGCGAAGGATCCCAATATTGTCCGCAAATGGGATGTAATTATCACCGATATAGAACCCCGTGAAATTCTTAATACAACAGCAGTATTCTGGGTTGGCCCGTTTGAGAATGATGAAAAAAGAGGGCTAAAAATTTCTTTTAAAGAAGCGGGTGATGGGATCAAAATGACCATTGTTCAGCCGTCGAGCAGGCACTATAAACTGCAAGTGGGTCAGCGTGCAGTTTATATTGCAGACAAGGGCCAGGTATGGATCCAGCCAACCGACTATCCGTTGCCTTCTGATTTTGCTACCACAGGCACTGGAAATACGCGCAACAAATAGAAGTTTTTTCGACCTTGCTGTGCCACCCACATGAGGGCGACTACCAAACTTCACAGCGCCTTGTCATTGCCCCGGCTCATTTGTAATAATTATTCTAGGGAGATCATAATGCCCGAATCAGCAAAACTCGGACACAAGATAAACAAAGCCACCTGCGATGCGGAAGTGTCAACTCATACAAGGAGACAGTCATGAAAACAACTAAAGTGCTGGTGCTGTACTATTCAAGCTACGGCCACATCGAAACTATGTCGCAAGCGATTGCTGCTGGCGCGCGCGAGGCGGCGGATACCGAGGTTGCAATCAAACGCGTGGCGGAATTGATGCCCGAGGATGTGGCGCGCAAGGCTGGCATCAAGCTGGATCAGGCCGCGCCCATCGCCACACCCGATGAACTCGGCAACTACGACGCCATCATCTTCGGCACACCGACGCGTTTCGGCAACATGGCGGCGCAGATGCGCAACTTCCTCGACCAGACTGGCGGACTTTGGATGAAAGGCGCGCTGATCGGCAAGGTCGGCAGTGTGTTCACCTCCAGCGCCACCCAGCATGGCGGGCAGGAAAGCACCATCCTCTCATTCCATACCACCCTGCTGCATCATGGCATGGTGATCGTCGGCGTGCCCTATTCCTGCGCCGACCAGATGCGCAACGATGAAATCACCGGGGGATCACCGTACGGCTCCAGCACCATCGCAGGTGGCGACGGCAAGCGCCAGCCATCCCCCAACGAACTCGGGATCGCGCGCTTTCAAGGCAGGCATGTCGCACAAATTGCGCGCAATCTTTTAATTGGAAGACAAAGCTAAGCTACACGGCACACCGAGTTCACAGAGGCCACTCTCTGAACTCGGTTCGCAGTTGCGCATGGAATCGTGCAAACAGTACGTCTACACGAGGTCATTTAACTTGTTTGCGCTCGCTTGCGCGAATCAATAATTCAATGGTTGTTTCGAGTTTTATCATACGTTCAGTTAAATTCTCAATCTTGGTCTGCTGTGCCTTAATGACCTCACCTTGACGAACAACCTTATCCTCCAGTTTGATCATCGATGTCAGCGCACCCCACACACGTTCGGTAACACCCATTATGATTCCTTCCTGGCTTTAGACGCTTTTGCTTCCATTGCAGCAATTCGCTTATTACTTGCTTCAACATAGGCCAGCACTTCGTCAATCGAATCGGAAGCGCGATTAGCTGCCGCCATTGCTGCGTCGGCCACAACACCCAGCTCCTCGTCATCTTTTTCAGAGTTGTAGGCCGTAGCACCCCGGCGCATCAACTCGGAAACAGGTAAGCCAAGTTTTTTTGCCTTCGCGCTAATGGCTTTTTTTTCATTCGGCGTAGCTTGCACTACGATTCTCGCAATTGCTGCTGTAGTCATGCTTTCCCCCTTGGCTTGATGTATATGTACATGGACAGTGTATGTACATATTTTACGAAAAAAAAGGGCTTGTCAAGCCTTGGAGCAAGAAAGCCTTGGAGCAAGAAAGCTTCAACAGCTAATTGCGACATGGCTTTCCTCTACCCATGAACCTTGGTGCTCTGTGAATACGGTCGTATGTAGGAGCGCAATTTATTGCGCGATCGTCAATATCATATCGCCCAATAAATTGGGCTCCTACAGCAGCGCCCGTTCTCGCTACGCTTTTGGTTCATGGGTTCAATTCGGGCGAAAAATTGGCGGCTGCGGTCTCTCCCCCAGCACCTCCCTTTTCTCTCTAACTTTCTTGTGGGAGGGGCTGTGGGAATAGTTATCTGACAGGCAAGAAACAAGGCCTTCTTGATTGCTGAAGCAGTACAAATGTCCCATAAATATAGGGCGGTTTGTACTATGGTAACAAGGAGGTTTGTCCTATGAAAATAGGGAAAATAGTATCGGTAAAACAGCGGCATACGTCAATGTTTTATTCCTGTAACACTTTAAGCTGAAACCGTGGCAGAAAGCGTGAAAATTGCTCGAAACGCAGTCTGCAGATATCAAAAAACGGAGTTGAGCAATTTTGAATTGTGCCAAAGGAGAGAAAAATGAAAAAGACTAAACGTATCAGTTTCAGGTTAAAGCCAATCGTTGCAGCGGTGGCCTTTGCGATAACCGGTCAATTAACGGCCAACCTGGCGCATGCCGGTGCAGGCTGGGGCGATAACACTGACATTACTGGCGCGCAGATCAAAGTTCAAACCTATTACGCCAACAGCCCTTCCGGCATGCGGCCCGACCCCTTGGGTGGCTCGCCCATCGATACCGGAAAAGCCTTGCGCAAATTTATCAATACCCTCCCGAGTGTCCCCGGCCTGGCGCCCAGCACCAATGCCGGCGTGAACGACCTCGGCCAATATATCACTCTGGCCTCCCCGGAAAAATGGATTGATGGAAACGGCAATCTGACTAACGACGATTACTATGAAATCGCCGTCATCGAATATGCCGAAAAGATGCACAGCGACCTGGCCAAGCCGACCCGCCTGCGCGGCTATGTGCAGCTCGAAACTGCGGCGGTGGCTGCTGCTTATAACTCCATATCTGCCCAGAATGCCGCGCCTGCCGCCGCCAATGCCGCTACCCTGGCGCAATATAACACTGACCTCGCGGCGTATAACGTTGCGTTGGCGCAATATCAGAATGACATCGCCATATATAACGCTGCCAAAGCTACGTATGACGCCGCTGTTGCCGCATTCAATGCCTATACGGCCCCAACAGCGCCTGCGGTCTTTACCGGCGTAGCGCCAACAGCGCCAGCACCCTTTACACTCGTTGCGCCTACTCCGCCAGCAGCATTTACCGGCGTAGCTCCCACAGCACCCGCCGTAGTAGCCGCACCGGGCACAGCACCGGCAGCAGTAGCCGCACCGGGCGCAGCACCGGCGGTAGTAGCAACACCTGGAACAGCACCAGCCGTAGTGGCCGCACCTGGGACAGCGCCCGCAATCGTGGCAGCACCTGGGACAGCGCCAGCGGTAGTAACCGCACCGGGCGCAGCGCCGGCGGTAGTAACCGCACCCGGGACAGCACCCGCAATCGTGGCGGCACCCGGAACAGCGCCAGCGGTAGTAACCGCACCGGGAACAGCACCCGCAATCGTGGCCGCACCCGGAGCAGCGCCAGCGGTAGTAGCCGCACCCGGGGCAGCGCCCGCCGTAGTGGCTGCACCTGGCGTAGAACCTACAATGCCGACACCACCTGGGCCTGCACCGGCAGTAGTGGCTCCGCCGGGCCCGTTGCCGACTGTTGTAGCCCTGCCAGGGGCAGCTCCAGCAGTAGTGGCCGCTCCTGGGGCAGCACCAACTTCAGTAGCTAATCCAGGCGCGGCACCGGCCGTGGTAACGGCACCGACCGCCCCGGCTGTAGTAGCGAATCCTGGCGCGGCGCCTGCCGTGGTAACGGCACCGACCGCCCCGGCTGTAGTAGCGAATCCTGGCGCGGCGCCTGCCGTGGTAACGGCACCGACCGCCCCGGCTGTAGTAGCGAATCCTGGCGCGGCGCCTGCCGTGGTAACGGCACCGACCGCCCCGGCTGTAGTAGCGAATCCTGGCGCGGCGCCTGCCGTGGTAACGGCACCGACCGCCCCGGCTGTAGTAGCGAATCCTGGCGCGGCGCCTGCCGTGGTAACGGCACCGACCGCCCCGGCTGTAGTAGCGAATCCTGGCGCGGCGCCTGCCGTGGTAACGGCACCGACCGCCCCGGCTGTAGTAGCGAATCCTGGCGCGGCGCCTGCCGTGGTAACGGCACCGACCGCCCCGGCTGTAGTAGCGAATCCTGGCGCGGCGCCTGCCGTGGTAACGGCACCGACCGCCCCGGCAGTCGTGTCCAATCCTGGAGCGGCCCCGGCAGTCGTGGCCAATCCTGGAGCGGCCCCGGCAGTCGTGGCCAATCCTGGCGCGGCGCCTGCCGTGGTAACGGCACCGACCGCCCCGGCAGTTGTGGCCAATCCTGGCGCCGCACCGACTGTAGTGACTGCACCTGACTTAGCTGCCTACCAGGCTGCACAGCAAACATATGACGCATCGGTGGCCGCCTACGCCACGTACCAGACCAACCTGGCCGCGTACAACACCGCGCTTGGCGCATACAACGCGTACCTGACAGCCCAGTCCGCGTACGACGCATCGGTGGCCGCCTACGCCACGTACCAGACCAACCTGGCCGCGTACAACACCGCGCTTGGCGCATACAACGCGTACCTGACAGCCCAGTCCGCGTACGACGCATCGGTGGCCGCCTACGCCACGTACCAGACCAACCTGGCCGCGTACAACACCGCGCTTGGCGCATACAACGCGTACCTGACAGCCCAGTCCGCGTACGACGCATCGGTGGCCGCCTACGCCACGTACCAGACCAACCTGGCCGCGTACAACACCGCGCTTGGCGCATACAACGCGTACCTGACAGCCCAGTCCGCGTACGACGCATCGGTGGCCGCCTACGCCACGTACCAGACCAACCTGGCCGCGTACAACACCGCGCTTGGCGCATACAACGCGTACCTGACAGCCCAGTCCGCGTACGACGCATCGGTGGCCGCCTACGCCACGTACCAGACCAACCTGGCCGCGTACAACACCGCGCTTGGCGCATACAACGCGTACCTGACAGCCCAGTCCGCGTACGACGCATCGGTGGCCGCCTACGCCACGTACCAGACCAACCTGGCCGCGTACAACACCGCGCTTGGCGCATACAACGCGTACCTGACAGCCCAGTCCGCGTACGACGCATCGGTGGCCGCCTACGCCACGTACCAGACCAACCTGGCCGCGTACAACACCGCGCTTGGCGCATACAACGCGTACCTGACAGCCCAGTCCGCGTACGACGCATCGGTGGCCGCCTACGCCACGTACCAGACCAACCTGGCCGCGTACAACACCGCGCTTGGCGCATACAACGCGTACCTGACAGCCCAGTCCGCGTACGACGCATCGGTGGCCGCCTACGCCACGTACCAGACCAACCTGGCCGCGTACAACACCGCGCTTGGCGCATACAACGCGTACCTGACAGCCCAGTCCGCGTACGACGCATCGGTGACCGCCTACGCCACGTACCAGACCAACCTGGCCGCGTACAACACCGCGCTTGGCGCATACAACGCGTACCTGACAGCCCAGTCCGCGTACGACGCATCGGTGGCCGCCTACGCCACGTACCAGACCAACCTGGCCGCGTACAACACCGCGCTTGGCGCATACAACGCGTACCTGACAGCCCAGTCCGCGTACGACGCATCGGTGGCCGCCTACGCCACGTACCAGACCAACCTGGCCGCGTACAACACCGCGCTTGGCGCATACAACGCGTACCTGACAGCCCAGTCCGCGTACGACGCATCGGTGGCCGCCTACGCCACGTACCAGACCAACCTGGCCGCGTACAACACCGCGCTTGGCGCATACAACGCGTACCTGACAGCCCAGTCCGCGTACGACGCATCGGTGGCCGCCTACGCCACGTACCAGACCAACCTGGCCGCGTACAACACCGCGCTTGGCGCATACAACGCGTACCTGACAGCCCAGTCCGCGTACGACGCATCGGTGGCCGCCTACGCCACGTACCAGACCAACCTGGCCGCGTACAACACCGCGCTTGGCGCATACAACGCGTACCTGACAGCCCAGTCCGCGTACGACGCATCGGTGGCCGCCTACGCCACGTACCAGACCAACCTGGCCGCGTACAACACCGCGCTTGGCGCATACAACGCGTACCTGACAGCCCAGTCCGCGTACGACGCATCGGTGGCCGCCTACGCCACGTACCAGACCAACCTGGCCGCGTACAACACCGCGCTTGGCGCATACAACGCGTACCTGACAGCCCAGTCCGCGTACGACGCATCGGTGGCCGCCTACGCCACGTACCAGACCAACCTGGCCGCGTACAACACCGCGCTTGGCGCATACAACGCGTACCTGACAGCCCAGTCCGCGTACGACGCATCGGTGGCCGCCTACGCCACGTACCAGACCAACCTGGCCGCGTACAACACCGCGCTTGGCGCATACAACACCTACCTGAATGACTATGCCAACTGGGTAGCTGCGGGTAGCGATCCCCTTACTGAACCAGCCATCGTAGCCAACCCTGGCGCCGCGCCGTCCGTGGTAGCCGCACCGGGCGCCGCGCCGACAGCAGTGGCCGACCCTGGCGCCGCGCCGGCCGTGGTAGCCGCACCGGGCGCCGCGCCGACAGCAGTGGCCGACCCTGGCGCCGCGCCGGCCGTGGTAGCCGCACCGGGCGCCGCGCCGACAGCAGTGGCCGACCCTGGCGCCGCGCCGGCCGTGGTAGCCGCACCGGGCGCCGCGCCGACAGCAGTGGCCAACCCTGGCGCCGCGCCGGCCGTGGTAGCCGCACCGGGCGCCGCGCCGACAGCAGTAGCCAACCCTGGCGCCGCGCCGGCCGTGGTAGCCGCACCGGGCGCCGCGCCGACAGCAGTAGCCAACCCTGGCGCCGCGCCGGCCGTGGTAGCCGCACCGGGCGCCGCGCCGACAGCAGTAGCCAACCCTGGCGCCGCGCCGGCCGTGGTAGCCGCACCGGGCGCCGCGCCGACAGCAGTAGCCAACCCTGGCGCCGCGCCGGCCGTGGTAGCCGCACCGGGCGCCGCGCCGACAGCAGTAGCCAACCCTGGCGCCGCGCCGGCCGTGGTAGCCGCACCGGGCGCCGCGCCGACAGCAGTAGCCAACCCTGGCGCCGCGCCGGCCGTGGTAGCCGCACCGGGCGCCGCGCCGACAGCAGTAGCCAACCCTGGCGCCGCGCCGGCCGTGGTAGCCGCACCGGGCGCCGCGCCGACAGCAGTAGCCAACCCTGGCGCCGCGCCGGCCGTGGTAGCCGCACCGGGCGCCGCGCCGACAGCAGTAGCCAACCCTGGCGCCGCGCCGGCCGTGGTAGCCGCACCGGGCGCCGCGCCGACAGCAGTAGCCAACCCTGGCGCCGCGCCGGCCGTGGTAGCCGCACCGGGCGCCGCGCCGACAGCAGTAGCCAACCCTGGCGCCGCGCCGGCCGTGGTAGCCGCACCGGGCGCCGCGCCGACAGCAGTAGCCAACCCTGGCGCCGCGCCGGCCGTGGTAGCCGCACCGGGCGCCGCGCCGACAGCAGTAGCCAACCCTGGCGCCGCGCCGGCCGTGGTAGCCGCACCGGGCGCCGCGCCGACAGCAGTAGCCAACCCTGGCGCCGCGCCGGCCGTGGTAGCCGCACCGGGCGCCGCGCCGACAGCAGTAGCCAACCCTGGCGCCGCGCCGGCCGTGGTAGCCGCACCGGGCGCCGCGCCGACAGCAGTAGCCAACCCTGGCGCCGCGCCGGCTGTAGTGAATGCGCCTGACTTAGTTGCCTACCAGGCTGCACAACAAACATACAACACCGCGCTGGCCGCATACAACAGCTACGTGACCGCGAAGGCCGCGTACGACAGCGCGCTGGCCGCGTACAACACCTACCTGAATGTAGACCTGCCAGCGTACACCAGCGCGCTGGCCGCATACAACAGCTACGTGACCGCGAAGGCCGCGTACGACAGCGCGCTGGCCGCGTACAACACCTACCTGAATGTTGACCTGCCAGCGTACACCAGCGCGCTGGCCGCATACAACAGCTACGTGACCGCGAAGGCCGCGTACGACAGCGCGCTGGCCGCGTACAACACCTACCTGAATGTTGACCTGCCCGCGTACACCAGCGCGCTGGCCGCGTACAACAGCTACGTGACCGCGAAGGCCGCGTACGACAGCGCGCTGGCCGCGTACAACACCTACCTGAATGTTGACCTGCCCGCGTACAACAGCGCGCTGGCCGCGTACAACAGCTACGTGACCGCCAAGGCCGCGTACGACACGGCGCTGGCCGCGTACAACACCTACCTGAATGTTGACCTGCCCGCGTACAACAGCGCGCTGGCCGCGTACAACAGCTACGTGACCGCGAAGGCCGCGTACGACACGGCGCTGGCCGCGTACAACACCTACCTGAATGTTGACCTGCCCGCGTACAACAGCGCGCTGGCCGCGTACAACAGCTACGTGACCGCGAAGGCCGCGTACGACACGGCGCTGGCCGCGTACAACACCTACCTGAATGTTGACCTGCCCGCGTACAACAGCGCGCTGGCCGCGTACAACAGCTACGTGACCGCGAAGGCCGCGTACGACACGGCGCTGGCCGCGTACAACACCTACCTGAATGTTGACCTGCCCGCGTACAACAGCGCGCTGGCCACGTACAACAGCTACGTGACCGCGAAGGCCGCGTACGACACGGCGCTGGCCGCGTACAACACCTACCTGAATGTTGACCTGCCCGCGTACAACAGCGCGCTGGCCGCGTACAACAGCTACGTGACCGCGAAGGCCGCGTACGACAGCGCGCTGGCCGCGTACAACACCTACCTGAATGTTGACCTGCCCGCGTACAACAGCGCGCTGGCCACGTACAACAGCTACGTGACCGCGAAGGCCGCGTACGACACGGCGCTGGCGAACTACAACGCCTACCTGTCCGCGCTGGCGACGTACAACACCGACCTGGCCGCGTACAACAGCTACGTGACCGCGAAGGCCGCGTACGACACGGCGCTGGCGCAGTACAACACCTACCTTGCGGCGAAGGCAGCGTACGACGCATCGGTTGTCGCATACAGCAACTATCAGACCGCGCTCACCGCATACAATGCTTCGGTAGCTGCATACGCCGCCTATCTGGACGCACAGGCCGCCTATAACGCTTCTGTCACTGCGTACGTTACGTATCTGAATGCCAAGGTCGCCTATGACGCTGCTGTTTCCAAATTCGTAACTGATTACACTGCTTACGTCGCCGCACTAAACGCGTATGACGCATCTGTCATCGCGTACAACAACTATGTCACTAACAAGGCCGCGTATGACGCATCGGTTGCGGCGTACAACACCTATGTCACTAACAAGGCCGCGTATGACGCTGCTGTCATCGCGTACAACACCTATGTGACCGACAAGGCCGCGTATGACGCTGCTGTCATCGCGTACAACACCTATGTGACCGACAAGGCCGCGTATGACGCTGCTGTCATCGCGTACAACACCTATGTGACCGACAAGGCCGCGTATGACGCTGCTGTCATCGCGTACAACACCTATGTGACCGACAAGGCCGCGTACGACGCAGCGGTTGCGGCGTACAACACCTATGTGGCCGACAAGGCCGCGTACGACGCATCTGTCATCGCGTACAGCACCTATGTGGCCGACAAGGCCGCGTACGACGCAACGGTTGCGGCGTACAACACCTATGTGACCGCCAAGGCCGCGTACGATGCCGCTGTCGCCGCATACGCCGTGTACCAAACTGACCTGGCCGCGTATCAAGCTGCCCTGGCCGCGTTCAACACCGCCCAAGCCGCGTTTGACGCATCGGTCGTCCAATACAACACTGACCTGGCCGCGTTCAACACCGCCCAAGCCGCGTATGACGCATCGGTCGTTAAGTACAACACTGACCTGGCCGCATTCAACAACGCCAAAGTCGCATATGATGCTGCGGTCGCCCAGTACAACGCTGACCTGGCCGCGTATAACGCTGCCCAAACAACGTATAGCGCTGCGGTTGCCGCTTTCAGCACATATACCGCACCAACCGCACCTAATGCGCCCGTCACGCCAACGTTGATTGCCCTGCAACCCCTGCCGAGCAAACACGTGGCACTGACTTATCCCGATGGCACCAACATCACGGATATCAGAGGCGCACAGGTTTACGCTGTTGCTGAACCACATTACCTTGGCGCGTCCATCCTCGCCATCCGGGGCACGGCGGTGCGTATGAAATATACCAACTATCTGCCTGTCGGCACCGCCAAGGGCGCCGATCTATTCATTCCGGTGGATACGACCATCGCGGGCGCGGGACTTGGCCCGGATGGGGTGACATCGTTCACCCAGAATCGTGTTGCGGTCCATTTGCATGGCGGTGACTTGCCCTGGATCAGCGATGGCACGCCGCATCAGTGGATTTCTCCAGCAGGCGAAACGGGCGCTTACTCAAGCATTGATCCGGCTACCGGTATCAGCTCGGCAAGAGGCGTGAGCGTTCAGAACGTTCCCGACATGCCCGATCCGGGTCCAGGGTCGAACACCCTGTATTTCCCCACCAACCTGAGCGGACGCTTGATGATGTATCACGATCACGCTTCCGGGATAACTAGACTCAACGCTTACGCGGGCATAGCCGCAGCTTATCTGGTATTGGATCCGGTGGAGATAGGCATGATTACCAGCGGCGTTATTCCTGCCGAACAGATTCCGCTGGTCATCCAGGACAAGACCTTTGTGCCCAAGGATATTGCCCAACAGGACGCCAAATGGGATACGGTTCATTGGGGCGAAGAGGGCGATCTGTGGTTCCCGCACGTCTATGAAACCAACCAGGATCCCAATTCATGGGACGGCACCAATCCGGTCGGGCGCTGGGACTGGGGCCCGTGGTTCTGGCCGGTGTTCCCCGCCCAGTATTCGCTGCCGACCGGTACTTACGGCGATGTCACCACCACGCCGGAAGCCTTCATGGATACGCCGGTGATCAACGGCACCGCCTATCCGTCGCTCACGGTGGATCCCAAGGCCTATCGCTTCCGTATTTTGAGCATAGGCAACGACCGCTTCGTCAATATCGGGCTGTATAAGGCAGTGGACAAGAATGGCGTGGTTTGCGATGCCGCCAACACGACGCCGGTAGCAGAAGATTCCGGTGTTGCCTGCACCGAAGTAAAAATGGTTCCGGCCATTCCGGATGCGGTCCACCCAAAATGGCCGTCCGATGGCAGAGCGGGCGGTGTGCCCGATCCGGCAACGGCGGGTCCCGACATCATCGTAATTGGCAGCGAAGGTGGCTTGCTGCCGAAACCGGTGGTGATTCCATCGCAACCGGTCAGCTATGAAATGAACCGCCGCAGCGTTACGGTGTTGAACGTGCTGGATCACGGACTCTATCTGGCGCCGGGGGAGCGGTCGGATGCCATCATCGACTTCTCCCAGTACGCCGGTCAAACCCTGATTATGTACAACGATGCGCCTGCACCGGTTCCCGCGTTTGACCCGCGCATCGACTACTATACAGGCGACCCGGATCAAACCGGTGCGGGTGGTGCGCACAGCACGCTGCCAGGCTATGGCCCGAATACCCGTACCCTGATGCAAATCAAGGTGGCCGCAAAAACGCCTGACGCCCCGTTCAATCTGGCCGCGTTGGAGACTGCGTTGCCGGCAACTTATGGTCAAACCCAAGAGCGCCCCATTGTTCCGCAAGCGGTCTATAACGCCGCATTTAACACGGCCGACTCCAATAACTATGCCAAGATTTCCACCGGCACAGCATTGCAGCCTACTTTCAATTGGACGCCAACCGGGGCTCAGACCATTTCGGCTGTTGCGCTAACCGGCAGCGGCACGGGTTATACTTCTGCGCCTGCGGTCGTGTTCAACGGCGGAGTTGATCTTGCGATACCGGGCAACATCCAGGCGCAAGCTGTTTCCACGGTCGATCCAATTTCCCGCAAGGTTACCAGTGTCACGCTGACCAGCGCGGGGAGCGGCTACACCTCTGCGCCGGTGATCACCTTCATCGGCGGCGGCGGCATCGGTGCGACAGCCACTGTTACTACCTCGCTGACGCAGTCGTTGCCGGTAGAGAACAAGGCCATTCAGGAACTGTTTGATCCGGTTTATGGGCGGATGAACGCGACGCTGGGAGTCGAGCTGCCGTTCACCACTGCGCTGACCCAGACCACGATTCCGCTCAATTACATTGACCCGACCACCGAGACCATCGCTGACGGCACGACGCATATCTGGAAGATCACGCATAACGGTGTGGACTCCCATCCGGTGCATTTACACATGGTTAACGTGCAGGTGATCAACCGCCTGGGTTGGGACGGCACGATCAAGCCGCCTAAAGAAGACGAGTTTGGCTGGAAGGAAACGATCAAGATGAACCCGCTGGAAGACATCGTGGTCGCGGTTCGGCCAAAGCGTCCTGTGACTCCTTTCGGGCTTCCACAGAGCGTGCGCGCCATGGATCCGTCGCAACAGATCGGTTCCAGGCTGGGCTTCACGCAAGTTAATCCACTGAACAACACACCGATGGTGGTTGCCAACGCGATTGCGAATTACGACAACGAGTATGTCTGGCACTGCCACATCCTGGGCCATGAAGAGAATGACTTCATGCGCCCGTTGGTATTCCACCCGACCGTGGTGGTGCCGGATGCGCCCAACAGCTTGATGATTGCTGCTGGAGCGCCTGCCGGGGCACTGACCTGGATTGATCCGACGCCTACCGTCGCACCGGGGCTGGATGCGTTCGGTGTTCCGACCAAAGGCAACGCGAAGAACGAGATCGGCTTCAAGATCATGCGTGCGACCAATGGTGGGGTGTTTACCCAAATCGGCGATGCGCTTGCCAACGCGACCTCATGGACCGATCCTAACCCAGTGCCGCCAGTGGCGACGGATAGCTACTCGTATCAGGTCATCGCCTACAACGCGGCGGGTGATTCGTTGCCGTCCAATATCTGGACCGTGACGACAATTCCTGCGGCGCCAAGCAATCTTGCTGCGGCACCTGTCACTGCCATATCGGTCACGCTGACCTGGAGGGATAATGCGGGTAACGAGGCGAACTACGTGGTGCTGCGTACCGATGTTGCCACCGGAACGGTTGTGTCCACGACGCTTCCCTTCAATACAACCAGGTTTGTTGACACGACGGTTGCGGAGAACACGGTGTACATATACGAGGTTCAGGCAGCCAACGCTTTGGGCGTAGCGCCCTCCGGAACACCGGTTACGGTAACGACGCTGTTTACGTTGCCTGTGGCTCCGTCCGCGCTCACCGCAACGTCTAATCCTGTCGCAAGAGGTACCAGCGTAACCTTGACTTGGATGGACAACGCCTTCAATGAAGCGAACTACACGGTGCAGCGCATGACAGTAGCCGCCGGAACCGTGTGTAACGCTGCCGCTGCTGGCTGGGGCACGATCAACGCAGCCGTTCCGGCAGCGGTTGGAACAGGAACGACGATCAGTTATGTTGATATCGCCGATTTGGCGATTTCCGGCTCATCGTATTGCTACCGGGTGGCTGCGACCAATCCGGCCGGTGCAAGTGTCTGGAGCATGACACCGGGTGCGGTAACTACGCCGATTGTTGTTTCTGGCCCTATCACTCTGACAGGGACGCCGAACGCGGCAGGCACGCTGGCGGCTTTGACCTGGGTTGATACGGCCAATAACGAAACGGGTTACAGGGTGGAAAGGACTACCGATGGCGGTGCGACCTACACCACGCTCACCACACTGGCTCGCACGGCGGCGCAGCGGATCGGTGTGAATGGTGCGGTGACGTACAGCGCAGCGTCCACGCCCGGATTCATCAACTCCTATCGGGTGACGGCGATCAATGTGACTGCGGGCTTTACTTCGTTGTCGCTGCCTGCAACGGTGAATGTCAACCTGTTGGCCCCGGTAGCTCCGGCAGCACCAACGGGGCTGGCAGCGAGATTGGCTTCGGCCACACAGGTTGCGCTGACCTGGTTGGATAATGCCAACTCGGAGACTGCCTATGTGGTTGAAATAACCAATACCAACACCGGGGTTATAACGCTGGCAACGATCAACCGCAATGCGGCGAACAGCCTTGCTACTGGAGGTATCGTGACCTATAACGCTGCTGTAGTTGCCGGCAACACCTATAGCTTCCAAGTGAAGGCGCAGACCACCCGCTACGGGTTGACCACGCCATCCACCTACGACGGTCCGGTCAGCATGAGCGTAACGGCTCCGCTGGCTCCGGCTAATGTCGGTGCGGTCGCGGGTGCCGTAGCCAGGACTGTCGTGGTGAGCTGGACGGATAACTCTAGCAACGAAAGCGGTTTCACGGTTCAACGCAGCAGGCTACAAGCTGGCGTCTGGGGTGCTTGGGGTAACGTCGGCACGGTGGCGGCAAACGTGACCACGATTACCGACGCCGGTCAGAATACTGGCCGCATCTACCGTTATCAGGTCAGGGCGAATGGTGTGGCTGGCAACTCCGTGTATGTTGGCCCGTCCAACCAAGTAATCGTACCGTAAGTCGAACCGCCGCCACCGGATACTCAGGTGGCGGCGGGTTTCAGAATGTATGCCGTATTCTTGCGTCGCCAGTATTTGAACCTGCCGGATGGCTTAACCCACCTCCCAAGCGTACAATCTGGCGACATTTTTTTGGAAGGACAGACGATGAAACTGCAACGGATAGGGCTGTGCCTGGTATTGATGGGCGCCCAAATTGCCGCCCAGGCGAGCGCTGAGGAAACAACCGTTCTCAAGACACAGAAGGACATGTTGAGCTACGGCATCGGGGTGAGCGTGGCAAAAAACTTCAAAAAACAGGAAACGGAGGTTGACCTTGAACTCATGATCAAGGGTTTGAAGGACGGGCTTTCAGGCGCAAAGCTGCTTATGCCGGAAAAGGATCTGCGCAAGGTAATGAATATGTACCAAAGCGAATTGCGGCAGAAGGCGGTGTTGTCCAAGCGGGTGGCGATCGAGGAAAACAAAAAGAAAGGCGAGGCTTTCCTGGCGGCAAACAAGGCCAAGGAAGGCGTGGTGAGCCTGCCGAGCGGAGTGCAGTACAAAATACTCAAGGCGGGTGACGGCAGGAAGCCGATGGAATCCGACCTGGTGGAGGTGCATTACCGGGGCACGCTGCTTGATGGGACCGAATTCGACGGCACCGAAGCCGGGCAAGCTGCGACCTTGAAAGTTTCGGCGCTGATTGCCGGCTGGAAAGAAGCGCTGAAGCTCATGCCTGCGGGTTCCAAGTGGCAGATATTCATCCCTCCCAATCTTGCTTACGGAGAACGGGGAGTGGGTAGCGACATCGGACCAAATGAGACGCTGGTGTTTGAGGTGGAGTTGCTGGCAGTCAAGTGATTTGCAGTTGTTAGAGAGAGGCATGGATTCTGAAATGGCTGACATACATTCCAGATATTGACCGCGATGTTTACTGGGAGGAATGAATGATGAAACTGCAATGCGTGGCGTTATTTGGCTTGGGGCTGTTTGTGTTGCAGGCAAATGCCGTGGAGTCAGTCGTTATTGATAGCAAGATGCTGGGCGAACAGCTTGGCGCTGCAACGGTGGATGTCAATCAACCTGCTCAAGCTGATGCGGCGGCATCTCAGGCGGAAGCCAATAGGGAGAGAATTCTCAAGGGCGGCAAGATGAGCGCCAGGCAAAAAACGGCGATGGTCAAGGCAGAAATTGCTGATAGCAATAAGCAGGAGGGGGAAGCGTTTCTTGCACAGAACAAAATCAAGCCAGGGGTGATAAGCTTGCCCAGCGGTGTGCAGTACAAGATACTCAGGGAAAGTCAAGGCAAAAAGCCAACTGACGGTAGCGTGGTGGCGTGTCGTTATCGGGGCACGCTGATTGGCGGAACAGAGTTTGATAAATCTGATGCCAAAAAGCCAGTCGAGCAGAAAGTGGCAGGATTTTTGCGGGGATTAAAAGAAGCGGTCAAGCTTATGTCCGCAGGTTCAAAGTGGCAGATCGTTGTTCCACCGCATCTCGGTTACGGTGAGTTGGGTGATCGTGGTGTTGGCCCAAATGCGGTGCTGGTTTACGAGATGGAAATTATTAGCGTCAAGTAACTGAGTGATAATCGGGTGTGTTTCCCACTGCTTTTTAATTGTATAAATGGGATTTCAAATCATGAAAACACGTAAAGATATGGGTGGCAACGTACTCAATTCAAGAATCTTCTCGTTAATCGGCTTGGCCGCAAATAACTCCTTCCCTGTCAGGCAAAATGTGGCAATGCGGCATGTGCGGAGGGCAGTTTCCTTGTTGGCGGCAGGGCTCGGATTGATGTTTGCATTGCCTGCACAATGTGCAACGGTGTACACGCACGCTGCCACTCCCCTGGCAAGCGCGAGCATCATCAATTCCAATGAGGTGGTTCATGCGGAGGGCAGCGATCAGGATGTGACCGCCTATGATAATTTCACCTTAAAAAAATCGGCAGACATCATGAGCGTTACATGGCGTGGCGCTTCTGCCGACAAAGGGCTGGCCGGTTTCACCATCAAGATTTACCGGTCGCAGCCTAATCCGGCAGCGCAACCAGATACTGCTGCCCCGTTAGCTGTGGTAAGCGTAACAGGCAGTGCGGGTGAGAAGCCTGTCGGTAATAATTTGTCTGATTACCGTACAAATTTTACCAAGCCATTGGCACTGACTGCGGGTGAGCAATACTGGATATCCATTGTGTCCAACAGGAATGACCTCTCTCCATGGGGATGGGCGAATGGTACGGGTGGCGATGGGAAATCCATACAGTCGTACTCCGAGTTTAAAGTGCTTCCAGCACCAGGAGATCGAGCGTTTTCTTTAAATGATTAACTCTAGTAGTGCGCGCTAGCAAACAAGTTACCGTTCGCGGTTAAGTATTGACTTAGCACGGGGTTATCGTGCTAAGGAAACACGGATTAATTCGTCATCCCCGCGTAGGCGGGGATCCAGTGCCTTTATTTGACTGGGTTCCCGCCTTCGCGGGAACGACAAAACCGAATAAATCTGCGCTTCCCTAAGTCAATACCTAGTTGTTCCATCAGAGTATGTCGAACCGCTAGTCCCGCACCAATGCTAGCTTTGTCGAAGGGGTTTTTTAAAGTGTGTGTGGTTCGACGAGCTCACCACGAACGGCCTAATGGACAATCTGGGTTAAAGTTGCTGTGGTCAAAAATCAATTCGGGGTTTTTGCAATGAAAAAGGCACGGTTTCTACGGATGGGAACGTTGTTTTTGCTGGGAGTCACTTCTTGTCTTTCTTTACCCGTTGTGCCTGTTGCTCAGGCTGCTGTGCCTGCTGCTACCAATGAACTGGAGATCGGCAGGCGTATTTACCTTGAAGGTGTCCTTCCTTCCGGGGCAGTTTTGACGGGTATGCGCTTTGGCAATACAGTGGTTTCCGGCTCCCAGGCTGCGTGCGCGAACTGTCATCGCCCCAGCGGCATGGGTTCGGTCGAAGGCGATATTCAAGTATCCCCGATCACCGGCAATTTTTTGTTTGCGACCAGCGACGATAAACATCTGGCAACGATGGATCCGCGCGTAAGCAAACGATTCAACCTGTCCCATGAGCCTTACACGGACGCATCGCTGGCCCATGCAATCCAGCATGGCATGAATAACGCAGGCCATGAGATGAATATGCTCATGCCGCGTTACAACTTGAGCGAGCCGGAGATGAAGGCATTGACGGCTTATCTCAAGCAGTTGTCGCTGGAATGGTCGCCCGGTGTCACCGGGGATAATATTCGCTTCGCCATGGTGATTACCCCCGAAGTCGAGCCGGAGCGGCGCAAGGTGCTGATAGACATGATGCGTATCGCGTTCAATCAAAAGAACGGCAGCACGAGGACTGCCAAGAAGTCGGGTGGCAAGCGCCAGCACATGGTTTCGGCGGCCGAGATGGTATTGGGAACCGAGCGCACGTGGGAGTTGGCTATATGGGAGTTGCAGGGGGCACAGGAGAGTTGGGCCGAGCAGTTGGCGGCGCATTATCGCAGTCAGCCTGTATTTGCGCTGGTATCGGGATTGTCCAACTCCAACTGGCAGCCGGTGCATGATTTCTGCGAGCGCGAGCAAGTCCCTTGCTGGTTTCCCAGTGTCAACTTGCCGGTGGAGACGCAGGGTCGCTATTCGTTTTATTTTTCGCGCGGTGTGACACTGGAGGCGGATGTGCTGGCGCGGCATTTATTGGATCAGGGATCGTCGCCTCAACATTTGGTGCAGATCTACCGCGACGACGATGTGGGCCGCACGGCCTCAAAAGCGCTGACACACGCTCTTGCGGGTTCAGCTATCACCATTGAAAATTGCACTTTGCGAACTGATTTAGCTGTTGTTGATTCATTGCGCCAGGCAATGGACTCGATTAAAGACAAAAGTGCCGTCATGTTCTGGTTGCGCCAGGATGATATAGCGGCGTTGAATAAGATTAAGCCTGCGCCGGGCGTTAAGAGTTATTTTTCCGCAGAGCTTGCGCGCGGTGAATATGCCCCATTATCAGCGGAATGGAAGGCCAACACACGGCTAGTGTACCCATATGAATTACCGGAGAAGCGCGAAACGAATTTGGCTTATTTTCGCGTGTGGTTGAATATGCGTAAACTGCCTTTGGTAGATGAAGCGATGCAATCAGAAGCCTTTTTTGCTTTAAATTATCTGACCGATACGCTTGCCGAGATGTTGAATAACCTTTATCGCGATTATCTGCTGGAGCGTGCGGAGACCATGTTAAACAAGCGGGAAGGCAGTAAGGCAGAACAAGAAACAAGAGATCGTGTGGCCTTGGGACGGACAGGAGATTTGGAAAGAAGACAAGGAGCCATGACGGCCGAGGAAGGGGTGCGGATACAAATACCCAGCCAGCCAGACAGCGTCAGCAAGGGCCAAGGTACGACCATTTACCCGCATTTGAGTTTAGGGCCGGGACAGCGTTTTGCCTCCAAGGGTGGGTATATCGTAAGGTTTGCGGATGCTAGTGGCGGTAAGCTGATTGCCGAAACCGGCTGGATTGTTCCATGATTTTTATTGAAGTAAGAAATGGGTAGATTGTGAAAATAACCCGCTAACGGCCAAGTCGGGGAAACCGAAATTGGCTGTTGAACACACCTGGCAATTGTACTAATATACGTACAATAAATTTAGGAGTATGTCATGGAAGCCATTTCTTATAGCCAGACGCGTCAACACCTCTCGGAAATCATGAACAGGGTCAGCGATGATCGCGCGCCCATATTGATCACCCGCCAAAAAGGTAATCCGGTAGTTATGATGTCGCTGGACGACTATAACGCCCTGGAAGAAACCGCTTATCTGTTGCGTAGCCCCAAGAATGCCAAACGTCTGATGGAGTCTATTGAGCAACTGATGACACAGGGCGGTTCACAGAGGGAGCTGGCGCCGGATGCCGATTAAGTTTTCGGATCAGGCATGGGAGGATTACCTGTTCTGGCAAGCCAAGAACAAGGCCATTCTCAAACGTATCAACACGCTTTTGCGAGACATACAGCGCTCTCCGTTTGATGGAATAGGGAAACCAGAACCGCTCAAGCATCATCTTTCTGGCTTTTGGTCACGTCGAATCGACGATGAGCATCGTCTGGTATACGCCGTACAAGGCGACAGCATCCTGGTTGCCCAATGCCGCTATCACTATTGAGCGGTTATCTACTAAATTCCGGATTCCATGAAGTTTGGGCTACTATTAGAAATATAAGCGTGGAATCTGTGAGTCAGATATTGTAAACATCAAATAACCACCCAGCAGAAAAGGTAATCATGCATATCCAAAATATTGTTTTAGACGAAGTCGTGGCATTGACTAAAGCAAATTTTGCGTCGCGCCATGCAGTGGGCGCTCTTGCAATCGGCATTATATTCAGCATGACGTTTGTTCCATGCATTGCTATAGCGGCTCACGAGCACGAACATGTTATGGATCATTCAGAGCATGAGCATCAAATGACGGGCAAGCAGGGCGCTTTTACACGAAGCGTTGAGTCACACACGGTTCCGGATGTGAAATTGGTGGATATGAATGGTGCAGAAATCTCTTTGCGCGGTGTATTAAGCAGCAGCTCACCCATCATGTTGAATTTTATTTTTACCACCTGCACCACGATTTGCCCGGTGATGAGCGCCACCTTCCAGCAAGTTCAGGAAGAGCTGGGTTCCAACCGCAGCAATGTGCTTATGGTATCTATTTCCATCGATCCGGAACATGATACACCAGCCAAGCTTAAAGAGTATGCGAGCAAATATAATGTGGGATCGCAGTGGAAATTACTGACCGGTACGTTTGAAAATAGTATCGCTGTGCAACGGGCTTTTGGCATTTATGCCGGGGACAAAATGAATCACAAACCGGTGGCTTTTTTGAAGGAGCAAGGATCGGAAAATATGTGGGTGCGTCTTGACGGGCTGGTCAACGCGCCGGATATTATCAAGGAATTTGATAAGATTAAGCATAAGTAAAGTCGTGCGCCACGATGTTTCCAAAACCTTCATTTACTGCTACCTAGCGTTTATTTGATACTTTATGAAAAACTCAAAATCATTTGCTGCTCCCCGTCGCTATCGGCATATCCATGCAGGGTTTACTTTGCTTGAATTGCTGGTGGTCATGGTAATCATCGGCCTGCTCGCGGGCTATGTAGGCCCAAAATATTTCTCCCAGATAGGCAAGTCAGAAATCAAGGCGGCGCGTGCTCAACTTGACGCTTTGGGAAAGGCGCTCGATCAATTTCGTTTGGATGTCGGACGCTATCCAAGCACCGAGGAAGGGTTGGCAGGGCTGATGAAACGCCCTGCTAACCTAGCTAAATGGGATGGTCCCTACTTGACCAAAAATGTACCAATAGACCCATGGGGAAACCAGTATATTTATAAATTTCCGGGCGAGCATGGGGACTATGATCTGATTTCAAATGGCAAGGACGGGCAACCCGGTGGTGAAGGGGAGGCGACCGATATTACTAACTGGTAGGCGAGGCCGGATAGAATATCGGGTTCTGTTACGCAATCAGGTGGCTTTATTCCAGAAACGGCAGTTGATGGTTTTGGTGGAACTACTAGTGTAGTGTTGCACGCTGTCTGGAACTTATGCGAACAGCCAAAGCGGCATTGTAGGTCGGGTTTCAACCCGACATGTCGGGCTAAAGCCCGACCTACAAAGGTTTGCGCGTAAGTATCGCCAAGAATGCAACACTACACTAGCCTAGGAAAGCGCAGATTTATTCGGTTTTGTCGTTCCCGCGAAGGCGGGAACCCAGTCAAATAAAGGCACTGGATCCCCGCCTACGCGGGGATGACGAATTAATCCGTGTTTCCCTAGCAGCACGAAGCGATGGAAAATTTCCATCAACTGCCGTTTCCAGGTTTATACGGGGTGGTTATGCAGTATGAGGTAAAGGTGTTACGCGGCAATGAGGGCATCACGTCGCTGTTGCTGGAAGCAATGGATGCCAATGAGGCGGAAGCCCAGGCAAAGGCACAGGGCTATTCCGTAATTGCAACCAGGTCAAAGCAGCACTGGTCGCCATTGGGCCTGGGCCGGAAGAATAAATTTCCCCTCGTGCTGTTCAGCCAGGAGTTGGTGGCTTTGTTACAAGCTGGCTTGCCATTGATTGAAGTGCTTGAGACGTTGGCGGAGAAAGAAGGCCAGCCGGAAGTAAAGAGAACGTTGCAGCAGTTAATCTCCCTTCTCTATGAGGGCCATAACTTTTCGTATGCATTGGAACAATCGCCAAACGAATTTCCTGCACTTTATGTGGCGACTGTGCGATCCAGTGAAAAAACAAGCTCTCTACCGGAGGTGTTGTCGCGATACATAGTTTATCAATCGCAGATGGAAGGGATCAAAAGGAAGGTTGTCACTTCTTCGATTTACCCGGTATTACTGGCTGTCGTAGGCACTTTGGTGGTGCTGTTTCTAATGGTATATGTTGTGCCAAGCTTCAGCCATATCTACGAAGACATGGGCGGTGATTTGCCCTTCATGTCGCGGCTTTTGATGCGTTGGGGGCAATTTATGAACGCACACGTAAAACTTTTTCTGGCGGTGGTGCTCGCCGTATCCGGGGGGCTTTTTTTTGTTGTCATGCAGCCAGCCAGCAAGCTGTGGCTTAAGCAAAAACTGTGGGAATTGCCCGCGATTGGCCAGCGTTTGCATCTTTACCAGATGGCGCGTTTTTACCGTTCGTTGGGAATGTTGCTGCAAGGGGGTATGCCTATCCTCGTAGCACTGAAATTGGTATCCGGTTTGCTGCAGGAATCAATGCGCGAACAGTTGCGGCTTGCCTCTCTGAGTGTTCGGGAGGGCGTATCCATTTCTCAGGCAATGGAAAAGTACGGTTTGGTTACGCCCTTGGCGTTGCGCTTGCTCCGTGTGGGTGAACGCACTGGCCAGATGGGCGAGATGATGGAGCGTATCGCGACTTTTTACGAAGAAGAGACGGTGCGTTGGGTCGAACGGTTTGTCAAGTTGTTTGAGCCGTTGCTGATGATTTTTGTCGGGCTGCTGGTTGGTGTAATCGTAGTGCTGATGTATTTTCCGATTTTTGAATTGGCCGGGAGCATTAAATGAGTCAGGCTACATCTTCCATGGCGGGCATCGGGCCGCTATTCCTGCCCCAACAGGTGCGTGAAGCGCGGGCTATTGCCGCGCAAACCAAGCGCAGTGTTGCGGAAGTCCTGGAAGACCAGGCTGGCCTTGATGCAAAGAATTTTGTGATCGCCCTGGGCAGTATGTTTCACTATCCAGTGTTTTCGATGGATGGATTAAACCGGCTGGCGTCGGCCTTCGATGTCCTGCCTTTTTCTGAGGCGGTTGAGCGGGGTTGCATCGCACTGAAAAACGAGAACGAGGAACTCATGGTGATCATGAGCGACCCGTTCAACGTCGGTTTGCAGACATGGCTGGAGCAGCGCATCCCTTCAGCATTTACCTGGGGTTTGGCGCATGGCACCGATGTGTCAGCGTACCTGGCGTTTCACGAAAAATCGTTGCATGCCATGGACAGCATGCAGGATGTTGGAGAAAAAAAAACTTCTTCGGATGACCGGGGTGTAGAAGACTTATCATTTAAAACCATCAGCGAGGAAGTGAGTCTCGTCGTCAAGCTGGTGCATTCGACGGTCTATGACGCATTAAAAGCTGAAGCCAGCGATATACATCTGGAAACCACCCCATCCGGGTTGGACATCAAATACCGTATGGATGGAGTCCTGGTGGCTGTAAGTTCTGTTGACGGGCTGGAAATGGCCGAGCAGATAATCTCCCGCATCAAAGTCATTTCCGGTCTTGATATCACCGAACGGCGCACGCCCCAGGACGGGCGTTTCAAGGTTTCGATACAGAGGCATGAAGTGGATTTGCGCGTGTCCATCATGCCCAGCGTTTTCGGGGAGTGCGCGGTACTGCGTATCCTGGACAAGCGGGCATTGTCTGACCAGATGAAAGGCTTGCGCCTGGATCATCTGGGTTTTGACGCTAAATCAATTGCGTATATCCGCCGCCTTTCCAACGAGCCGTATGGCATGGTGCTGGTTACTGGCCCTACCGGTAGCGGCAAGACAACGACGCTGTACGCGGCAATTACGGAAATCAATCATGGCCGGGATAAAATCATTACCATCGAAGACCCGGTCGAATACCAGTTGCCAGGTGTGCTGCAAATACCGGTGAACGAAAAGAAAGGGCTCACTTTTGAGCGGGGGTTGCGCTCCATTTTGCGGCATGACCCGGACAAAATCATGGTTGGCGAAATCCGTGATCCTGAAACCGCGCAGATTGCCGTGCAGTCAGCCTTGACAGGACACCTGGTGTTTACCACGGTGCATGCCAACAATGTATTTGATGTGATCGGCCGCTTCATGCATATGGGGGTTGATCCTTACAGTTTTGTCTCCGCGTTGAACGGCATTGTGGCGCAGCGATTAGTGCGGGTGAATTGCTCCCAGTGTGTAAGCGATGATTACCCGGACGCGGCATTGATTGCGGAGTCCGGCATAAAACCGGCCGATGCGCAGAAGATCAGGTTCCGCGCCGGGCGTGGTTGTGGTCATTGCCGAGGCACAGGTTTCAAGGGGCGCAAGGCGATTGCCGAAGTGCTTTATCTAAACGATGAGATTCGCGAGCTGATCATTGCCCGGCAGGCAATACGGCTTATCCGCGAAGCAGCCAGCAGAAACGGCACCCGGTTTTTGCGTGACGGGGCGCTAGACCTGGTTATTCAAGGTGAGTCGACTTTACAGGAGATCAATCGTGTCACTTTCGTTGCGGGATGAATTGCGGGTAATGTTGTGCCGCGATCAGGTGCAACTGGTTCGCATCGGACGTGAACTCACGCTTCAAGGCAGGTTGTATCGAGTGTTGGATAAAAAGATTTTCCCGTGTGCTGCAGATTCAGATTCCTTATGGGGCAATGCAGCTAAAACGCTTGAGGCGGCGTTGGCTGAATTGCAGAAAAAACCAGCTTTTGCGCGAGTGATTCTCTCCAATCACTTCGTGCGTTATGCGATGGTTCCGTGGAGCGAGAGTTTAAGCAATGATGCGGAAGAGGCAGCTTATGCGAAACATTGCTTCAGCCAGTTATACGGCGCTGACGCTGAATCCTGGGAGTTGAGGCTGAATCAGGATATTGCCGGTGCGCCACAACTTGCCAGTGCTGTGGATGGCCAATTGCTGCAATCTTTGCGTGCCATATTCGCTCGTGCAAATGTGAAGCTTAAATCGGTGCAGCCCCATCTCATGTCGGCATACAATAATTGCCATACGCATTTGCAGACACAAGACGCATGGTTTGTGCTGTTTGAACAGGGAAACCTGTGCTTGGGGATGGTTCGGCAGGGCCACTGGGGCAGCGTGCGAACATTGAAAGTTGGCGGTGACTGGCTAGCCAGGTTGCATGAGATACTCGATCGGGAAGTTTACTTGAGCGAATTGGACACGGCATCAGACGAAGTGTTTTTATGGGCGCCTGAACACCTGGTGGCGGATTTACCAAAGAGCGAGCGATGGAAAATTCACCAGATGCAACCGGTAATCCGGAACAGTTTTGCGCCTGAATACGAAGAGCGTTTTGCCGTGGCGATGTGCGGGTGATTTGATGAGCGAACTGCGTCTTGACTATCAACACAATCCGCCCTTTCCCTGGGCAGGTGCAACATTGCTTGCATTGGCGGCGATGGTCTTGATTTTGACCGGCGTTTATTACCTGAAATTGAGTGGTCAGGCCGCCAGTTGGGAGGCTAAGGTTGAACAATTACGAAACAGGGGCGTCCTGCAAGGATCGGCGGGGCGATCAACCGATCTCGGGGTAATCGGGGTCGAGTTAGCGCAAGAAGTAAGCAATGCCAATGACGTGTTGCACCAGTTGAGTGTGCCTTGGGATACTTTGTTTCAGGCAGTGGAAGCGTCGGGCGGCAATAGAGTCACTTTGTTGTTATTGGAACCTAACATCGAAAAACGGCAGGTCAAAATCAACGGCGAGACCAGAAATTTTAAGGCGCTAATGAATTACATCACCCAACTGGAAGGGCAGGACGTGTTCGATGCGGTTTATTTGCAAAGCCATCATGTCCGGCAGCAGGATCCCGAAAAGCCGGTGTACTTTTCCATTCTGGCGACCTGGCGGGAAAAGCCATGATGTTTAAACAAAATGCGTGGCTGCGGGGTATTTCACTCCATTTTATGCAGAATGGTCCAGTGTTACCGGCGGCGCCGTTAAGTGAACGTTTACGCTGGAGGATGCGCCACTGGTTGCCCCGGCTGGGTTGGCCAGGAATCCTTGCCATAGGCTTGCTGGCGATTTCTCCGCCCTTTTATTTGTCGGCAATACGCCCGATGCAACAGCGATTGGACGTGGCGCAACGCAGTGCTGTTTCAGCGCAGGAGCTGGTTTCAAAGAACGGTAACACAGTCCGTGGCGGAGGATACTCACCACGCGAACAGCTCGCGGAGTTCTATAAATTTTTTCCACCGGAAAAAACTTCGCCGCTATGGCTGGAAAAACTGGTCACGGTGGCTGAAAAAAATGGCCTCAAATTAAATGATGGGGAATACAAGGTAACGCGAGATAAGTCGGGTCAGTTGATGCGGTATAGAATTATTTTGCCGGTGCAGGGCAAGTACCCGCAAATACGGAAATTTCTTGCTTCGCTGGCTACGGAAATCCCGATAATGGCTTTGGAAAACGTGCAATTCGAACGCAAAGACATCACGGATTCGACCGTGCAAGTTAAAATTAAGCTGGTGCTCTATCTGGTGCAGGAATCATGAAGATGGGACGGTTACAATGGGCTTTCATCGTGATTGTAACTGCGGTTATTGTCGTGACGGCCCCTTCTGACAATGAGGGCGATTCTGCAAACACAGCGCGAACAACAAGGCAGCGCGCTGTCAATTCAGCGTCCGTTTCGCCAAACCCGGACAAGCAGCGGCCAAAAGAAACGGGGCATGTGGAATTGGAGCGCCTGGATAGATCCGGGTTGCAGCAAGAAAAAAACAGGGGAGTGGGCGATGCTTTTAATGCCACCTCATGGCATGTTCAGCCACCTCCGCCCCGCTTTGTCCCGGCTCCCCCGCCACCCCCGCCTCTCCCTCCTCAGGCGGCTCCGGCTCCGACCGCGCCGCCGCTGCCCTTTACTTATATGGGTCATTATAGCGATACCGAGTCGCGGTTTATCATTCTTACGAAAGGTGACCGCGTCTATACCGTTGCTGTGGGAGATGTCATTGACAACACCTACCGTGTTGAAAAAATTACCGCAGGCATGGTTAATTTGACTTACTTGCCATTGAAAATTGAGCAGTCTCTGCGTACTGGAGAAGCATTGTGAAAAAGAAAAAAATGAATACCATGGAACGCTTGATGTTGATATTTGAATCGATCCCCAGACGCAACACCGCATTGATGTTGCTTGCTGCGGCAGTCTTTGCGGGCTGTGCCAATCATCAATTGCACAGCAGCGGGATGACGCTTGTCCAGGAAGGCAATATAGAAGAAGGGATCGCGAAGCTGGAGCAGGCCAGCAAAGCCGACCCTGATAATTTGCAATATCGCACGGATTTGCTGCGCAGCAGGGGGCAGGTTACCAACCGTCTGTTGGCAAGTGCATCGGGCGAGCGTGCCGCCGGACATTTAGATGCGGCACGGGCTATTTATGAGCGCATTCTAAAAATAGACCCAGGCAATGCAAATGCCAAAATGGCCCTTGAGGCAATAATTATGGATAGGCGGCACGATGCCATGATCGATGAAGCGCGCGGTTTGTTCCTGAAGGGCGACCTGGAAGCGGCACGTTCTGCGCTCAGGACGGTATTTCTTGAGAACCCCAGGAATGGCCAAGCGGTGCTGCTGCTGCGTCAGATAGACGAGAAGGAAATCAAAACACAGATGGCGGAACCATCGCTGAAGGGTAAGTTTAAAAAGCCGGTCAGCCTGCAGTTCCGTGATGCGAATGTCAAAATGGTGTTTGAAGCACTGTCGCGCGCCAGCGGAATCAATGTATTGCTGGATAAGGATGTAAAGTCAGATATCAAAACGTCGATTTTCGTCAAGGATGTTTCGGTTGAAGATGCGATTGATTTGATTCTCATGCAAAGCCAGTTGGAGAAAAAAGTTCTCAGTGACAATACCGTGTACATATACCCGAATACACCAGCGAAGAATAAAGATTTTCAGGACCTCAAAATTCGCAGTTTTCATCTCACCAATGCTGACCCGAAACAGATGTTGACGATGATTAAAACTTTGTTGAAGACCAAGGATATTTTCATCCACGAGAAAACCAATTCTCTGGTAATGCGAGACACCCCGGATGCAATTCATTTGGCGGAAAAAATGATTGCCGACCAGGATATCGCTGAACCTGAAGTGATGCTGGAAGTCGAGGTGCTGGAAATTGATCGCACGCGGTTGACCGACCTGGGCATCAAATATCCCAACCAGCTTTCATTTTCCCCTGTTACGAGTTTGATAGATGTTCCAGGTGGGACAGGAACAATAAAGGCTACTCAACTAACTCTGGATAGCCTGCGGAATATTAATGGATCAAATATTGTAGTCAGCCCGACACCGAACATTACCCTGAATGCGATGCTGCAAGACAGTGATACCAATATTCTCTCCAGCCCGCGCTTGCGCGTGCGCAATCGTGAAAAGGCCAAGATCATGATAGGCGACCGGGTGCCTATCATCAACAATTCGCTCACACCGCAAACCTCCGGTGCGGCTGTGGTAACCGGCACGGTCACCTATCAGGATGTCGGTTTGAAACTGGATGTGGAGCCGGACATACACTTGGACAACGAAGTTTCGATCAAGGTTGGACTGGAAGTCAGCTCGCTGGGCAATGCGGTCACTAACAGCGCCACCGGGTCAATTGTGTACACAGTTCAGACTCGCAATACCACAACCACCTTGCGGCTTCGCGACGGAGAGACACAGATTCTTGCCGGTTTAATAGAGGATAAGGACACGAACACCGCAGACAAAGTGCCCGCCTTGGGGCAGATACCCATCCTGGGGCATTTGTTCTCAAGCCATAATGGAAATAAATCGAAAAAAGAAGTTATTCTGTCCATTACACCGCATATCGTGGGCAATTTTAAGCTCCCCGAAGCGCGGGAAATGGAATATTGGTCCGGCACTGAATCTGCATTGCGCAGCAGCCAGTTGGTGATGAAGCCGCTCGGTACAGTCACGCTAGGCAACAATGGAAATGGAACCGCATCTCATGCGACACCAGTGCCGCGCACGCCACCGGTGGCCGCGCCACGCATCACGCCAGTGGATAAGGACAAGGAGCCTTTGGCCGCACAGCCCATGACGCTTTCCTGGCAGGGGCCAAATCAAGCCAAGGTCGGCGATAAAATCACCTTGTCGCTCAATACCCAGTCAGCGCAAGGGGTTAAAACACTTGTTTTCCAAGCAGGGTTTGATCCTGATGTGCTGAAGGCTGTTGACGTGATCGAGGGGATTTCCATGAAGCGAAATAACGCCTTGTCCAGCTTCACCAAGAATATCGATCAGGCAGGCGGCGTTATATCGGCGGATTTGTCAGGCACGGGAGCGAGCGGTTCCGCCAGCGTCGTTACACTGGTGTTCGAAGTGATTGCCGCTGTGCCAGAGTCATCGGTTACCATCAATTCGATAACCTCGTCCGGAGAGAATGGTGAGGCGCTTTCTCCCACGGCCCCCGCTCCGCATGTAATTTCCGTTTCACAATGATCAATGTAAAGGCTAAAGGTTTTACGCTTATCGAATTAGTCATGACGGTGGCGATTATTGGTTTGCTGGCAACGGTGACGTTGCCATTGGCCGAAGTGTCGGTGCAGCATGGCAAGGAGCAAGAACTGCGTTTGGCCTTACGGCAAATCCGGGAAGGCTTGGATGCTTATAAGCAAGCGGCGGATGACGGGCGGATTACGCTCTCGGCAGGAAAATCTGGCTACCCCGCATCACTGCAAGTGCTGGTAGATGGCATGCCCGACGCTGAAAATCCCATCAGCCAGAGCAAAATTTATTTCCTGAGGCGCATTCCGCGCGACCCGATGGATACCGATTCCGACAAATCGGATGAAGCTACCTGGGGGAAACGCAGTTATCAAAGCAGCGCCGATGATCCGAAGGAAGGCGATGATGTTTTCGACGTGTACTCTTTGTCTCCAAATACAGGGCTGAATGGTATTCCGTACAGAAATTGGTAGGCAGAAAACCTGATGAGCAAACACTTGAAAAGCGGTTTTACCCTGATTGAATTGTTGGTGGTCATGGCCATTATCGGAACCCTGCTGACTATTGCCGTGCCGCGCTATTTTCACAGTGTGGAGAAATCCAGAGAGGCCGTGCTGCATCAAAATCTTGCGCTGACCCGGCAAGCCCTTGATAAATATTTCAGCGATAACGGCAAATATCCCGACAGCCTGGAAAATCTGGTCAGCAAAAAATACTTGCGTAGCCTTCCTTATGATCCGATTACCGAGAGCGCTACTACCTGGTTGATCATCGCTCCCGATACGCAGGAAAAAGGCGCGGTGTATGACGTAAAAAGTGGTGCGCCAGGCCAGGCTCTGGACGGTACGGAGTATAAGGACTGGTGATGCGGGTTGCTTCCAGCGACAATGGCCGGGGAAGGCAGCCATGCTTTAACCCAGAAAGCCCATTAGATCGAAAACCCGTCATTCCCGCGCAGGCGGGAATCCAGTTGATTAAAAAATTCCCGCGCAGCGGGCCAACATCAAGGCTTTGCCCGTTTCGCGGAGTGTTTGTCTTGCTGGATTCCCGCTTTCGCGGGAATGAGTGCGCCCGTGAAGGCGCTATATCTGCACGGTGAAAGTCCGTGTCGGGGTAAGCCAAAACTCCGTAGCTGAAGGTAACTGCGTCGCCGCGAGGCGGGGTGGAGAGCAACCGGAAGCGAACTGGCAGTCCGCAGTAAAGCGAACTCGATTCGGCGGGGTGTGACGACGAGCCTGCTCATTCGTGGCGAAGTCCGAAACTCGTCCGGCACGTTGTAACTGGCGTGTAAAACGATGCCGGGGCACATCGCGTGGTTGGAGGCGGAATGTCGGGAAGGTATGGTAAGACAAGCGGGGAGACCTGCTGCCCGAAGTGACGGGAAGCAGGAGTCAGAGCCTTCGTATTACCGCAAGACTGAAGAGCAGACCATGGCGAAACGGCTGGGAAACTGGCGTCATGCTGGGGGGCGAACCCTGGAGCCTAAACTCATGCAGAGGCGGTCTGGAAAGCGCGGAAAGCAAAGCCGTGCCGAGGGAAGGGAGGCAGGAAAATGGATGCGGGAAGGACGGGAGGAGCGAGAGCATGAGCGAAACGGCGGAAGTGCCCGCAAGGGCTATACAAGCTGAATCTGCCTCAACCGGATGGGAATGGGTAGATCGCACCATCTGTGCGGAACGCATGTTGGCGGCACTGGGTAACGGTGTCAAAGGAAGCAGAAGGCCAGATATTGGCCAGATGCAAAATTCGCTGAGTTGGGGCTTTTCACTGAAACAAACTCCGACTACTGGCGAGCCAACCCCGATGTGGGAACCACTAACTGGAGAGCCGTGTGCGGGAGAACCGCACGCACGGTTCGGAGGGAGGGGAGGGCGTGAGCCTTTCTCTACCCCTATCGGTTCTAATAAATTATCCGGATTTAACCCAGATAGTCCATTAGGTTTGCAAAGCCAATCATTACACCGTAGGAGCCCGGCTTGTCGGGCGATAGCTCATCGCGCAGCAAGCTGCGCTCCTACCGGTGCCGGGATAAAAGTTCTACATACCGGTGCCGGGATAAAAGTTCTACATACGGGTACATGGCTAGAAGGTTCGCAGACAAGGTTTCCGCGTTTCAATGAAAAGTCAAAAAGGGCTAATGGACAGCCTGTCAAGGCGCCGGGCCAAATGCGCGGCTTCACCTTTTTGGGGCTGATGATGATTATCGCGATTATGGGTGTTGCACTGCTCGCTGTTGGCGAGGTTTGGCACTCCGCGCAGAAGCGTGAGAAGGAACAAGCATTATTGTTCGTCGGAGATCAGTTTCGACTAGCCATCAGTTTGTACTATGCCCATACGCCGGTGGCAAGCAAGCAGCAACCTTATCCGATGAACTTGGAAGATTTGCTCAAAGACCCGCGTTATCCTTCAACGGAAAGGTATCTGCGAAAAATATACCTCGATCCGATTAGCGGCAGCCCCGAGTGGGGTCTGGCAAGAAAACCGAATGGTGGAATTTTTGGGGTGTATAGCCTCTCCGAAGAAACGCCCATAAAGCAGGGTAATTTCAGACTGAGTGACAAAGAATTTGCGGGCAAAAAAAAATATGCAGAATGGATCTTCATGCATGTTCCGCCGCCTGGTTCCATCAACCCTGACGGCACAATTTCCCCATCCCCTACACCACGTCCGGGCAAACACCGATCGCGCAGGTGAAGCCCCGTCCAAGCCAGACACTCCCGCCATCGTATTTTTCACCTTGCCAGACACACGATGCCAGACACACGATGACAGCAAAATTCTTCCCTCCCTACCCGCACTAAGGGAGCAGGAAATTACCAAAATACCACTTATAAATTACGTCACATAAGCCAAAACAAAACCCATCCCCACCCCAACCCTCCCCTTGAAGGGGAGGGAGTATAGTGCCTCCCCCTTCAAGGGGGAGAGCGAAGCGAGGGGGCAATTAGGAGGGGGATGGGGTGATGTTGGTGACATGATTAACCCTAAATTCCTCAGTTGAGAACGAACAATTTACAGGGGAAGCAACATGGGCACGCTTCTCCCTCACCCCAACCCCTCTCCCCGAGGGAGAGGGGCTTTGCTCCCTTCCCCCTCGGGGGGAAGGGCTGGGGATGAGGGTTTGCCCCCTGTCAGTTATTTTCAACTGAGGTTTTCAGGTTAACGGTACTTTAAGATTTCCAACTCCCCAACTATTGACCCGGCACGTCGAAGTATCAACTCCGTTCGTGCTGAGCGTAGCTGGCATAGCCAGCGAAGCATGTCCTGAGCTGCGCCGAAGGGTCGAAGTATCAGCTGCCACTTTCGACTTCGCTTCGCTACGCTCAAGGCGAACGGACTTCAAACATAATCAAGCCGGATCAATAATGAACCAGGTGCGAATAAATTCGCACCTGCAAGTGCAGCCCAATAGCATGAAGCCACGGGAAATTTTCCTCCAACTGCTGTTTCCAGAAATTATTTTTGAAATGCCCGTTACTGGACAGTGCCAACTTTTCCATTCCCATTCATGCGGCCATTCGGTCGGTAACTGAGTCCAGGTCATATCGGTAGTAATTTTCCATTATTTTCTTGAGGCCAGGGTCTAGCTTTGGAAACGAGAAAAATGCTGGAATGGCCGTGCGCAGTGCGTTTGCGACGATAAGCTCGGAAGGCGGGAGCGCCGGGTTCATGGTGCGGAGCCAACTGCGGAAACAACGCCACACCTCTGCCGTATGGTTCAGCGAGAGATGCTGTAGCAGGCCTTGGGCGATGCAGCCGAGCTGCACATGAATGTGGTAGGCGCGCAGCTTGCGGCGGATGGCGGCGCGATAGGCATCGGTGGTGCGATGCAGATACTGATCGCCCTCACCACGGCGCAGAGGCTTCATGGCAGCCATCCAGAAGTGGTAGGCATAAGCGCCGAGGACGTGGACGGCCTGCCGGAAACCCAGCTCAATCTTGAACCGATAGCCGTAGAGCTGGAGTATCTCCAGAGGTGCAAGTGAAAGATCCGTGCACAGCAGGAATATTGTTCCGCGAACCGGGTGGTGGACGATCACAAAACGGACGATACGGGCGACCGGGCGCCATAGTAAATCCACGCAGCGGAAACGCACGGTCACGTCGTTCTCGCCATAGACGGGGCTGGGAGCGGAGGTGAAAGCGGCATTATCCTTGGCGAGGTCCTTGAGACGAACCTTGTCGCCGTAGATTCGCGGACGCCCTTTGCCGCGATGCGGCACGTCGGGCACGGGGAGGTAGGCGACCGCGTTGCTTTTGGCGCGGGTCACGAGATGGTGCCCTTTGGCCAGGAGTGGGCGGATGATCTTGCCGCTTGCATAGTAGGCGTCGGCGATGAGCAGCACCTGGCGATCCCAGACGATGGCCACCGAAAACAGTAGCGCCACCAGCTTGTCGAGCAGGGTTCTTGCATCCCGGTTGGAAAACACCAGGCCTTCGTGAATGCGCGAAGTGAGCGGCACGGCGGTCACCTGCCCGGCAGGGCCGTGAACCAGCAGCGAGATAGCCTGGAGCGAATGGCCCATGATGTATTCTGGCTTGGAATTGCCAGCCGATTGCTGGTGCAGATACTTCACGGCGGGCATACGCTTTCCTTCTTTGGGTGCCTTGATCCCATCGGCGAGGCAGACGATGCGCTGGCCGACCTGAAATGGGCGGAACAAGGTAAGGCAGAGACGGACCCAGCAGGCGGTGAGCATATCCAGGTCGATGCCCTTGCTGTGAAAGAGATGAAGAAAGCGATGGTAGGCCTCGCCCCGGAAGTTCAGGACGCGGACAAAACTCGTGACACCGGCGTTGTCGGCGCGGCTGCATAAACCCATCAGGACAAAAACCATCCAGAAGAAAGTGCGTGACCGGCCACATGCTGGCCGGAGGGAACGCACCGTTTGCAACCACTCGATCCATAGTGTCATAGCAAAGTTCTCCTGTCGCAAGTGTAAGCCGATAGCATTATAGTGCTATCGGCCAAACAGTGCTATGCTTTCGCCATGGACATCAAGCTGGAAGCCCGGATCGAACGTCAGATCGAGAAGATCAAGCGCGACCTCGTCGCGCTGGGGGACTTGCGGCCTGGCAGCCTGTCAACCCAATACAATGTCTGCGGCTCGCCCGGTTGCCGCTGCAAGGCATCACCGCCGGAGAAGCACGGGCCTTACTATCAGGTCAGCTTCACACGGAAGGGAAAGAGCAGCAGTAAGTTTGTAAAGAAGAAGGATTTGCCTGCGATCCGCAAGCAATTGAAAAACTACGAGCGCATGAAGCTCCTCATGGATCGGTGGATTGATTTGGCTACAGAGCTATCAAATCTCCGGCTCACCAAAGAAAAGGACTGAAGTGAGAGGAGAACTTGTCACTGTCCAGCCCGTTAGTCCATTCGGACTATTGTGAAGAAGTAATGACGTTGCTAATCTGCCGCCAAGTTGTCAGGGGCTGCTTGATCTGCCTTGCCAATATAATTGTGGAAGAACTTGTACATAAAGGAGCAATGAAATGAAGAATACTGAGGTTTTACATTACAAGTCTGTTTGGTTGTTCTCTATTTTCGCGGCTCTCTTTATGCTTGCGACTTCTGGTGCAGCCTTTGCACAAGCTACAGCCACAATCGGCGGCAGCCTGTTTACGGGCGAACAGTGGACTCCCCCGAGTGTCTACGCATGGAGCCCAAAACTGACCGGAATCGACGCTGCGAGTGGCGTTCCAGACGGGGGCAATGCCGCGATTAATAACGACGGCACAAGGCAGGTCGAAGTCATGGTTCAGAATCTCGACACAGGCGATTTCGTCGACTACGGGATAGTCGCATCAGGTACAAATACCTGGTCGTTGGATGTTGCGGCACCGGGCAACTATCTGGCCATGTTCATGGCAGACGGCCATGACGCGACCAGCCGCGAATACCATGTTCTCCCAGGCACCATCACGATGACGCAGAACGCGTATCTTCCGCCTGCTTCGATTCCGAACGCTAACCTTTTGGTCTATGCCTTCAAGGACAACTATGTCAACAGCGAGGACGACTATCCGATGGACTTCGCCCTCAAGAGCGTGAAATTCACGGTTAAAAACGACAAGGGGGTTGTCGTCAAGACGGGCATTAGCGGAACGCAGACGTTGGCGGATATGCCGGTCGGCGCAGGCCCCGACATTAACGGACTCTATTTTTTCACCGGTCTCGAACCAGGAAACTACGAAGTGACCGCTGAAATTTTGTCCGATGTGATGATAAGCGACCCGACCACGGGCGCGCTCGTAGCGCCCACCGCCTGCGAAGCGCCTCCTTGCAACTCAAGCTCGCAGTGGTATCAGATATCATCGTCAGAAGGAACAAAAGTTGAAGAAATATCGCTCTATCCCGGAGACCCCGGCACAGCCGCTGGCGGCTACATGGTATGGTTCGCGTTCGTGGACAAGCTTGGCCAAAATACTACGTCGAGCACCACAGGAACACCCGGTTCGATTTCCGGCACACTCTATGATGGCGACGGCATAGTAGGGTTAGCGGCCGCCGGGTTAGATCCCGCCTTGTTCATTCCGGACCCAATTAACAAGCCTTGGCAAAGTGTAGTCACGATTAACGATAGAGCGCCCAACGGGCTGCTGGTGCTCTACCCGAATATCCAGACCATAGGGGTGGTCAAGCCTATCGCCACAACTGAGGCGAATCCGGATGGCACATACACATTCACCAACGTTCCCCCCGGCAACTACGTGATATTCGCGACAGACCTCCCGCTTGATTATGTCTGGGTGCAGACGCAGGCTACAGTTACACCCGGCGCAAACTTGACCATGGTGGATCTCCTGCCGATGCGCTGGTACGCCAGGACGTTGGGCACCGTCACTTCTACTGCCACTACCACTACCACTACCACTACTATTACCACTGATCCGATCACTGGTGCTCCAGTAATTGATCCGACCACCAATTTGCCTGTAACTATAACTACAACTACATCTACAACTACAACTACACCTGTCCCCAATGCGAAGGTCACGATGAGGATCGAGGACGGCACCATCTGGAAAGAGACAGTAACGGATGCTTTCGGGAAATACCTGTTTGACGAACTTCCCGAGGTAGAAGTCGTCGGCACAGTGAGCGTCGAGCCTCCGGCAGGCTACCGTGCCGTTGTTGATACGGTAAATAACTATGACCTGAGTTCAAGAACTATCCAGTGGTACACAATGAACTATCAGGCTGACCTGCAGCTCGAGCCAATTCCCGCCACCGAAGGTGTGATCAGGGGTTTTGTGCATAACGACAACTGGGAACTCAACCCTGTCACGCATGTATGGAGCACTGGCGGACTTTACGATGAGAAGGAAGAAAAGACATTCGACGGAGTGACGGTAGAGCTTCTCGATGCCGCAGGCAATCCTGTACCAGCCCTTGATGCTTTAGGCAACCCTGTGCTGGATACTTTAGGCAATCCTGTATATGTAACTGCCACGACAGGCGGCGTAAACCGGGACGGTCTTCTTAGCCAGCACTGGATACCACCGTACACATTCGCCCCTCCTTATTTTGATTCCTTCTTAAATATGCTTGTCGGTGGGATTCCTGATGAGATTGGCGGGGTCTTCAAAGGCACGACCGTAGGGCAGTATGAGTTCAGGGGCTTGGCTCCCGGCGACTACCAGGTACGTGTAGTGGTTCCGAATGGTTTTTCCCCGGTTGAACCCGGAGGAGTAAAAACGGTTGTAGCATTGGGCGGCGGCAGCTCCGTAAAGGCCGACCTCGGCATCAAGACCAGAGTTCCTCTGGCCGGTGAGATCGAGGGCGGCATTTTCGATGACTTTAACCTCGACAACAATATATGGAGCGGCTTGTACGGCGAGAAGGCCGGAGTTCCTGGCGCGCCGCTGGGCGTCTATGACCACCTCGGGTATTTCCTCGGTTCCGCGATCATGTCCAGATGCTACGCCGGTTCGACCGTATGCACAGCCTGTCCAGAGGATCCTGCCCTTGTTGATCCCGTCACAGGTATATCAACAGGGAGGTTCGCGCCTGGTACACTAGGTTGCCCCGATGTAGCCGTGGAGGCGCCTGAAGTCGGCATTCGTGTAGTTTCCGGGCCGCACATCTTCGTCGGCAACGACCCGGCCTTCCCAGGTGCGGGCGGCTATGACCCGTCCTTCGATCCGCTGCCATGGACCTACAACTTCCGTCAGGGTTCGAACAAGTTTGAGGCCGACTGGTCGCTGTTATCTACAGCGATGGCCAACGCGGACGGTGGCGCCATGATCGGCGGGCCTTTGGGCAACGATCTGATCAAACCGCAGAACCAGCCCATAATCGTCAGTGTCACGCCGGTTGCATCTGCAGCACCGCAAGGCTCGACGGCGGTGGCGCAAAGCGGTTACTTCAACATGCTGGCATTGAACAATGCGGGTACGTTGACCGACGCTGGAAGCTTCCAATTGGCCTTGCTTACGGCCACGACCCCTGCGCCTGCCCCGGTCGTCCTGAGCATCACCGGCTCGAATTTCGGCGCTGCCCAGGGCTACTCCACGGTGACTTTGTCTGGCGTGAAGCTGGCAGTGAAATCGTGGTCCAGCAACAACATCGTTGTGACCGTACCCGTTGACGCGATCAGAGGAGCGCTGGTGGTTGCGACTTCTACCGGCATCTCGAATGCGATCTACCCGTCTCTCGGCTACAGCACTACAATGGCGGCCAACATGGCCAGCAGGTCGGTCTTTGTGAACGCCAATGCGACAGGTTTGGGCAATGGCAGCGAAGCGAGCCCTTACAAGACTATTGCTAAAGCGCTGGATAACCTGCCTGCGGTGCCTGGCGTCAGGTATGTGTTCGTGCAACCTGGAACCTACAACGAAAGGGTGCAGATCAAGCAGAGCAATGTGGCGCTTGTCGGCTCCGGCGCGCATGAGACCACCATCAACGCCAACATGCCATTGACCATTTCCTCCAAGGGAGTGACCAGCGGTGGCCCGGCCATCTTCATCGGCAAGGGCGGTATTGCCGGAGCATTGACCAAGGTAACGGTGAGCGGCTTCACGATCAAGGGCGGCTCTTCGGGGGATGAAAGCGGCGGCGGTATTTTCGGGGATTTCGGCAACACCAGCCTCGATATCAACACCTCCATCATCACCCGGAACAGGGGCGAGTACGGCGGTGGCATCTGGCTGCACAAGTCTAACCACAACGTCAACATCTGGTCGAACGTCATCGCTGCCAACGGCGCGGTGGGCGGATACGGCGGCGGCATCAGCGTCAACGACGAGCCAGGGTACGGCTCCGCCATCCTGTACGGCGCAAACGAGCATCTGATGGACGACGCCGCTTACCCGGTGCTCACGACCTCGTACAACATCTACAACAATCTCGTGATCTACAATGCGTCGCCTGACTACGGCGGTGGCATGTCGCTGTACGAAGCGAAAGACCGTCTCAACATCTTCGGCAACGTGATCATGGAGAACAAGTCGTATGACCATGGCGGCGGCATCTTCTTCGAAGACTGCGGCCCGGTGGATCTTTCCGGCAACGTCTTCATGCACAACTACGCCATGGATGACGGCGGCGCGGTGAGCTTCGAGGATGTGGGCGACAACGCATCGATTGTAAGGGTGTACAACAACCTGTTCGCCGAGAACATCGCCGACGACAATGGCGAGAATACCGCACGCGGTGGCGCACTGTCCTTCGACGACACACTCAGGGCCGAGGTCTTTAACAACACCATCGTGGGCAACATCGTAGCCGGTTCCAACAACCCGAGGGGCGGCGCCATAGACTCCGAGCGTCACGGCCACGAGTACATGAACCTCAGCCCCGCGTTCAGCAATGTCAAGATCCAGAACAACATCATCTGGAACAACTGGCGCCTGAACTATGACCGCGTGCACACTCGCGGCAATGGGTTCGGAGGCCATGACTACAAGATGGGCACGCACTACGTCTGGACGCAGGACAACCTGCATGTGGATAACCCCGCAGTGCAGGGGGAGTATGCAAGCCAGAACAATTCCGAGAGCTTCACGGTGGTCAACTACAACGACATCTCGGATGGCAGCTACGCCGGACGCACAGGGAATATGAATGTTAACCCCGGCTTCGTTAACCCATCTGTCTATAACTGGCGTCTGGCTCCAGGTTCGCCGGTGGCCAACAAGGCGCCCGCAACGACCTCGCCTTTGCAGGACTTGGAGAGGAACCGCCGCTTGGCAACAGGCGGGTTTGTCGAGATGGGGGCTTATGAGTTGTTATCGCCACAGCCGAGCATCGTAATGATACCGAAGATCAGGAACATCATCGTGATGCCGAAGCACAACTAAGATTCAGGCAGCAAGAGAAACATGATGTAGTTGTCGGGGCGGGAGAAAATCCCCGCCCCGGTAAATAAAGATTCAGGCAACAGAAACGCTTAACGGATGCCGGGATAAATCGGGTTTTTAGAAACCCGGATTATCCCGGCCTTTTTTTTGGGAAACGCAGCGGTATCCGCCTAGTTTTTGCACCTTCGATGCAACTCACCTTTTGGGTGGAGCTGTTGCTGTAGCGCGATAGCCGCCGGGTCAATCGCTCGATGAATCGAGCTCCTACAGGGGCAACTGAAGTTTCTGGCATAACTTAGGGGGTGGGTCAAAATTCAATATGCCTATGAACAATTTTCAGCTGCAAAGAACACACCCCCATCCTAATTGCCCCCTCGCTTCGCTCTCCCCCTCTGAAGGGGAAGGAACGATCGCTCTCTCTCCCCCTAGGATAACCAGCGACTTGGCTGGCGTAGTTGGGCAGCCTAGTCGAATGGCTAGTGGTTTCATCAGAGAGTTGGAGAGAGGGTGTTTTCTCCCCCTTGAGGGTGATTCGTGGAATACGCAGGCATGGTACGGGGAAGATTCGTCATGCCGGACTTGATCCGGCATCCAGCTGTGAACAATTTGGTATTTCAACGGATTGTGCCGCTTTTGTAGGTGCGAATTTATTCGCACATAACACGTTGAGCGTGCGAATAAATTCGCACCTACCTACCCATCAACTGCGATTTTTTGAGATGCCCTGTAATCAATGTGCTGGGTTCTTGCCGAGAGAGGCGAGCAAGCAGAGTAGCATTACATGGCAATTACAAACGTGTTGGCTTCCGTAGTTATTGTTTGTTTTTTCTATTCAAATGCATGTTGGCAGTGGCTGCCCGCAACAGTTCGTCAACGCTTCTCTTTTTGCCAACTTCGGTAATATGACCAAATGACAAAGTAATGCCCCAGCCACTCTGGATAAAATTTTTCTCTGCGGCGAGGGTAATCCTGGCGCCCAATTGTTCACAGGATTGCTGATCTGTTTCAGGTAGCAATAACACGAATTCATCACTACCCATGCGGGAAGCGGTATCAATGTTCCTTGAGTTTTCACGTAGCGTGCCAGCCAAAGTTTTAAGCGCCTCATCACCAATTTGATGACCCTGCTTGTCATTCAATTCTCTGAAATTGTCAATATTGATATATAGCAAAGAATAAGGGATGCCGGATCGCTCGCTTTGCAACTGCTTGGCTTCAAACCGGTTAATTAATTCCAAACGATTGGCCAAGCCGGTCAGCCCATCCTTGCGTGAATATTCCTTGTCTTTCCATAATTTTGTTACCACACGCCCAATAACCGTAAACGTTACACCACGTGTAAAAGCGTTCATCAAGAATGCACTGATGGGGAAGTTTGGCCAAGTAACCGCCGCCTCAGCAAAGCTCCAGGCAAAGGCACAGAAAATGGCAACTATCGTAATTGTTTGTGAATCAGAGCGGCGCAGTGTTTGCAATGCGCTGATACGTGCAGTTTGAATCACGGGTAAACAATAAAGCACATCCAGCGAATAGTAATTCGCTGCCATCTTGTAATCCAGGATGGTAATGAGAAGAACTTCCAGGACAATCAGAAAAAAGCGTAAATACATATTTTTATGTTGTCATTGAGGTGAGAAACGTATTGCGTGGAAGGCAATCTTAACAGACATTGCCCCAGGCTAAGCAAACAGGTGCTGCCAGAATTCAAATCAGGGCTTTGTTGCTCCCTTGGTTAATCCATGCTTGTGCGCGTAATCCCACAGATCCAGCTTATTTGTGACCTCAAGTTTCGAGTAAATAGAACTAAGGTGATTCCGCAAGGTGCTTTCGCTGACGTGCAGTTCTTTAGCAATATCGCTGCCAGTGGCGCCTGCGCGGGCTGTCACCGCCATTACGATATTCAGTTCTCTGGGTGTGAGTGATGCTATTTTTTGTTGTTCAGGGTTGTTTTGTTCAGCCGATTTTTTACGGGAAAGCTCTAAAATAATTCTGCCCATCCTGGCTTGATCCATCCACAACTGGCCTTCATGAACTCGTTCAATGGCAGTTAATATTGTCTCTGGCGGCATTTCTTTTTCGAGAACGCCTTTAGCGCCGGCAATGATGGCTTTATCATGTAGCGCAGTATCACGAGATCCGGTTAATACTAAAATTTTCGCTTTTGAAAGAATGGCAAGTCGCGGAATAATATCTATTCCCTGTTCGGCGCCGAGATCGAGGTCTAGCAAAATGACATCAGGCGATAGCTTTCCCATCTGGGTGGATGCTTCTGCAAAGCTGGTGAATTTTCCGATCACTTGCATTCTTGGTTTTTGACTCTCGATCAGCTTTTCCAAGCCCCAAAGCACACTGCGGTGATCATCAATGAGCAAAACGCGAATAGTTTCAGCAATGAGTTCGGTCATAAAATTAATCCTTGATGAGTGGGATGGTCACGCGCACAACAGTATATCCATCGGCATTGTTTTCAACCAACGTCTCTCCATTAAGAGATAAAACACGTTCATAAATGGATTTAGGTTTGAAGCGTTTTATATCCTGGGGAGCATCACCTGTTTCGTTGCCAATTTCCAGCAAGAAATGGGTGTCGGTGCTTTGAATGGCAACAAAGGCTAATTTCGCGCTGGTGTGCCGAAGAATATTGCTTAGCCCTTCTTTAATAATTTGAAATGCCGCATCTGCCAGCCGTCCGGGTATATTAGGATCAGCCGCACCCTTGACCTCAACTCGAATGCCGTAAAATAGCAGCATCCGCTCCGCCTGATTTTTCACGGCAGAAATAAGGAAATCACCCCGCATCTGCGATTTTTCCCGCAAATTCTCTTTGTAGTTGCGCAAGTCATGTACGGTCATATTGGCCATGTTGATGATCTCGCCAATTTTTGCGGCCAGTTGATCATTAGATTTGAATTCTCGGGAAAGCGCATCAAGAGCCAAGGTCAGTCCAATATAGGGTTGAATGGTGGTGTCGTGAACGTCGAGTGAAATTCTGTGGCGCTCATGCCCTTCTGCCTCGGCGACGAGATTCTCGATTAACTGCATATTTTCGACAACTGATGACAGGGCATCGGCAACTTGTTTGGTGAATGCGACGTTGGACCGATTAAATACCCGGTTGCCTGCGATCAAAAAAATTCTGCCTGAAGTTACACCCTGCTGCCGATATGGAACAGAGATGAATGATTCACCATCGAACAAGTTGGATAGGGTTGCACATTCATTGAAATATCTATCGGTGGGTTCATTGGAATTAATGTCATATGCGATGTATTTATTGAAGCTTCTCAAGCTGTGGGCCGCAGAGTTCTCGTAAGCAACCGCAAGCGAGTTGGGCAATATAAGAAGCTCCTTTGCGGTTGTTTCGGTGATTTCTTTGGGCGCTTCGGGATTGTTCAACTTGCGCCGGTCCGTTGCATGCATAACGTATTTCGGCGTCAGCTCGGCGCGATTTAAAACGATGATGCAGCGGGTTCCCCGGTAAAACTCGACCAATCTGCAAAGGTTAATCATGATTACTTGATTAACTTTAAAACGCGGGTTCCAACTGGTGCTTATTTCTTGTAAAAGTCTGAGCCGTCGTTTGAGTACGATTCGACTTCTTCCCCAATGCGCAATCATGTATCCGAAAACAACAAGATAAATTGGGCGAATGACGGCTTCGCCTAAATCGTAGCTTTTTGTGGGTGAGACCGAAGCCAATCCTGCAATAGTAAATAGGGCGACAGATGCAATGGTGACCCTCAGTCCTTCCCTGAATCCCCAGGAAAAAGATGAGACGAGAATTGGAAAAAAGAAAAAGAAAAAGAAAATGCTGTCAGAACCACCTGTCAAAGCGACCAGAAATGAAAAAAATACAGTATCAATCCAGTGCGCTGCCCGGTTCGATGCCAATTCGAGAAATATGTGCATGTCATGCACAAACACAAAACACGCACTATATAAGCAGTAGGAAATGAGTAGTACGTGTGTGAATTGGTTAGGCAAGCCCGACTCAATCGGGTCTATAAGAAACACGAGCAGGCTGGAACAGGCAAGGATAAACCTCATCCATATCTGGATGAGTAAATCGAGTGACTCCTCTCTTTCTTGATCGACGCCTTGATCTTGTCTGGACATGAAGTGCAGTTTTCCTGAATCGGAGAGATTATTTACGGCATATTTTCAGTGTTCAGCTTACCTGATTTCCCAATTCATGGGAATGGAACATCAGCCATAACAGGTGATCTATTTGTGCCGCCGTGCCTTGGCTGCAACCACGTCCGGAGTGGAGAGTTTCTCCGCTTCGTTTAGCAAAAACTGCTTGAATGCTTGCGTAGCAGTGGACAGCCGCTTGCTTTTGCGGTGCACGATGTACCAATGACGCACAATGGGAAAGTGTTCCACGTTGAGCACGGCCAACCGTCCGGTCTCCAGTTCCAGCTCGATGCTCGGCAGCGAGAGTATAGCCAGCCCCATGCCTGCCTGCACCGCTTGCTTGATCGCTTCGTTGGTGCCCATTTCCATTCCGGCGTGTAACTGGATGCCGTGTTCGGCAAAAAAGCGCTCCATCGCACCGCGCGTCCCCGAGCCTTGCTCGCGCAGCAGGAATACTTCCTGTTCAAGCCGCGCGAGCTTGACGCGTTTCAGCTTGCATAATGGATGGATAGGCGGGGCGATCACCACCAATGGATTTTTCATGAACGGCTCCGCCACGATATCGCTACCCTCGGGAGGCTGGCCCATCACCGCGAGATCGGTGGCGTTGTCGGCGACCTGTTTGAGCACCGTATCGCGGTTGGCCACGCTCAGGGTGACGTTGATGTTGGGGTGGCGCTGGCAGAATCTGGCCAGCAGTTGCGGGGTGAAATAGTTGGCCGTGCTGACCACGGAAATGTTCAGGCGGCCATGTTCCAGCCCCTTCATTTCACGGAACAGCACATCCATATCCACAAGCTGCTGCGTGATGGCGCAGCTGCACTGAAACAGTTCCTTGCCGGCCTCGGTAAGAAATATTTTCTTGCCCATCTGCTCGAATAATGGCAGGCCGATATTTTCTTCCAATTGCTTGATCTGCATGGAAACGGCTGGCTGGCTGAGATATAGTGATTTGGCAGCGCGCGAATAACTCAGATGACGCGCGACCGTTTCGAATAATTGCAGTTGACGTAAGGTGACATGAAACATGATGGGATTGAGAAATCAGTTTCGGGTATTCTAACCTAAACCATAAATATGGCTTATGGTCTTTATAATAAAGTTTGACTGTTATTTATGATTGTGCGGAGCTATAGTTCACACCGTTGCAGTTCAAATTGTTCATCAACCGGGAGAAAAAAATGGATCAATCAAATCGTTATGCAGATCTGAGTTTGAAAGAAGAAGAACTGATCAAGGGCGGTAAACACATTCTGGTTGCCTACACCATGACCCCGGCGGCGGGAGTGGGTTATCTGGAAGCTGCGGCGCACATAGCTGCCGAGTCTTCCACAGGCACCAACGTTGAAGTGAGCACCACCGATGATTTCACCAAAGGCGTGGACGCGCTGGTGTACTTTATCGACGAAGCCAAGGGCATCATGAAGGTGGCTTACCCGAACGATCTGTTCGACCGTAACGTGACCGACGGTCGCGCGATGATTGTTTCCTTCCTGACCCTGGCCATCGGCAACAACCAAGGTATGGGCGACGTTGAGTGTCTGCAGATGCAAGACTTTTATGTCCCACCACGCATGCTGCAATTGTTCGACGGCCCGGCAAAAGACATCTCCGACCTGTGGCGCATCCTGGGTCGTCCGGTCAAGGATGGCGGCTACATCTCCGGCACCATCATCAAGCCCAAGCTGGGTCTGCGTCCTGAACCATTTGCCAAGGCAGCGTATCAATTCTGGATGGGCGGCGACTTCATCAAGAACGACGAGCCACAAGGCAACCAGACTTTCTGCCCGATCAAGAAAGTGCTGCCATTGGTGTATGACTCTCTGAAGCGCGCACAAGACGAAACCGGTCAAGCCAAACTGTTCTCCATGAACATAACTGCCGACGACCACTACGAAATGTGCGCACGCGCCGACTACGCGCTGGAAGTGTTCGGCCCGGACGCAGACAAACTTGCGTTCCTGGTGGACGGCTACGTTGGCGGCCCCGGCATGGTGACGACTGCGCGCCGCCAATACGCAGGCCAGTATTTGCACTACCATCGTGCCGGCCACGGCGCGGTGACTTCGCCTTCCTCCAAACGCGGCTATACCGCGTTCGTGCTGGCCAAGATGTCGCGCCTGCAAGGCGCCTCAGGCATCCACGTAGGCACCATGGGTTTCGGCAAGATGGAAGGCGGCAAGGATGACCGTATCATCGCTTACATGATCGAGCGCGATAGCTGCACCGGCCCGTTCTACCATCAAGAATGGTACGGCATGAAGCCAACCACCCCGATCATCTCCGGCGGCATGAACGCGCTGCGCCTTCCAGGCTTCTTTGAAAACCTCGGACACGGCAATGTGATCAACACAGCAGGTGGCGGTGCCTATGGTCATATCGACAGCCCGGCTGCTGGCGCGATCTCTCTGCGTCAAGCTTACGAGTGCTGGAAAGCGGGTGCCGACCCGATTCAATACGCGAAACAACACAAGGAATTTGCTCGCGCATTTGAATCTTTCCCAAAAGATGCGGACAAGTTGTATCCGGGATGGCGCGAAAAACTGGGCGTACACAAGTAAGCTGAGTGTTCGGGTTGTACAGGAGAAAGCCCTTGCCAATTAGCAAGGGCTTTCGCTATTTTAATAAGGGTGATTTTAACAACACGCTGGTATTTCTAATTGGGAGAAAGCGGGCATTACTGTTTGGGGTTAACTGAGTTTCCGGCATTGCTCTTTTCAAGCCATCGGTTTTTGTTTAGCATTCCGCTTGCCGTGGGGCGGTAGCTCAGTTGGGAGAGCGTCGCGTTCGCAATGCGAAGGTCGGGAGTTCGATCCTCCTCCGCTCCACCAAAACAAACCTATTTTCCTCTGTTGTGCGACATTAAGCATTCAACCTAAATTCCTCAGTTGAGAACAAACAATTTACAGGGGAAGCAACATGGGCACGCTTCTCCCTCACCCCAACCCCTCTCCCCGAGGGAGAGGGGCTTTGCTCCCTTCCCCCTCGGGGGGAAGGGCTGGGGATGAGGGTTTGCCCCCTGTCGGTTATTTTCAACTGAGGTTTTAAGGTTCAATTGTACCGAGCGCAATCTTTAAGTTGATTTCTGGCCTAAAGCTTTGGCAGCCTTGCTCAGCGCCATCAAGGGCCGCTGCTTTTGCAATCCCTGTCATTGAATGAGCAGGTGTTTTCCTGTATGTGCCCTTTGTAATGTTCCTCAAACGAGCGGCATATGTCCGGCTTGAAAAGCCACTGTTGGTCGGCGCTGGTAAAAAGTTTCACATCTATCGGTAATTCCTGTTTCTGGAATATCTCGAAAATCTGCACCTCATCGGGTTTTATGTCATTTTGATGCAGATATTCCACAAGGCCGCAAATCGTGTCTGAGAAGTAGGAGTTAAATTCCTTGCTCCCTTCAAAGATGCAAATCCTGGCTTCGTAGGTATAGGGCAGGCTCTTATCGTATTTTGATTTTGGACCAAGAATTTTTTCAAACAAGCTCATAACCGTTCTCCTCAAGATATTGATCAGGTCTATTTCAAAATTATTGGTGCAATAGGTAGCGCAATGTTGCTCACTTCGAAGGTTTGCAACCCCCTGCTACTTGTCAGCATACCGATGCTAGACCCTTTAATCAACGTTGATGGGCGACTCATTGATGGGCTATCTGAAATCCCCCCACAAGGTTTGCAGTGCAGCAATACCTGCGATTGCCGCCGTTTCAGTGCGCAATACTCGCGCACCCAAACGGGTAGGAATGAAACCGGCTTGTTGGGCGAGTTGTGCTTCATCAGCGCTGAAACCGCCTTCCGGGCCGATCAGCAGGGCAACTTTACCTTGTGGTGCGGGTTGTTCGTGCAGAGAGGCGGTGCTTTCCGGCAATAGCACGAGCTTGGTGTCCGGAATGCCGCGCATCTGCGCCAACCAGGCGCTGAACTCCTGCGGCGCATGGACTTGCGGCAAAATATTGCGGCCACATTGTTCGCAGGCGGAAATGATGACGCTGCGCCAATGTTCGATACGCTTTTCGGTGCGTTCGATAGTTAGTTTTGCCACACTACGCTGAGCTTGCACCGGACGTATTTCTGCAACACCCAGCTCAGTGGCTTTCTGTACTATCCAATCCATTTTTTCGCTGCTGCACATCGCTTGGGCCAGCACGATGTGCAAGCGCTGTTGCGGTTTATCGGCACAAGTTCCAAGATTGCTTAACACCACGCGTTTGCCGTTGATTTCGTTGATCGTAGTGTCGAGCGCATTTCCCTCGCCGTCGAACACCTGCACCGGATCATTCACGCGCAAGCGCAGGACGCGATGGGCATGGTGGGCTGCCTCGCGCGGCAGTTCAAAACAGGCGCCGCTTGGTAACGGCGGGGGGAAATAAAAGCGCGGTGCGGGCATGGTTGGGCTTATAGAGTGAATGGGCTGGCGTGATAATATAGCGCACCAACTAAAAAAAATAGCTCAGGAGCAGAGAGTCATGGTCAGTTTGCAACCCCCTGTTTGCGATTTCGGCTGGAAGGCGCGCGAGTTCGACCTGCCGGGCGTGGATGGAAAGCGCCATACGCTGGAACGCGCATGCGGCAAGAACGGGTTGCTGGTGATGTTCATCTGCAATCATTGCCCTTATGTTAAATCCATCCGCGACCGCATTATCTGTGATACAGGCGAACTCTTGAAATACGGTATCAACAGTATCGCTATCATGTCGAACGACCCCGCAGAATACGCGGAGGATTCGTTCGACAACATGCGGAAAGTGGCGCAGGAGTTTAATTTTCCCTTTCCTTATGTGCGGGATGCGACGCAACAGGTCGCCAAGGATTACGGCGCGGTATGCACCCCGGATTTCTTCGGTTTCAACGCCAGCCTCGAATTGCAGTATCGCGGGCGCCTGGACGCTTCGCGCAAGGAAGCGGCGCCGGATGCGCCGCGCGACCTGTTCAATGCCATGGTGCAAGTGGCGCAGACGGGGCAAGGGCCGCGTGAACAGATTCCCAGCATGGGCTGTTCCATCAAGTGGCGGTTATTGGCATGAAGCGCGCCAAAACCATGAGCGCCACGCTGAAAGCGATGGTCGCGGCAGTCAAGCTGGTGGCGTCAGAGGAGATTATGCCGCGCTACATGAAAGTGGCGCACCAGCAAAAGAGCGATGGCAGCCTGTGCACCGAGGCCGACACTGCTGCGCAAGGGGCGCTTACGCGCAAGCTGCAAGCCATCCTTAACGTGCCGGTGATTGGCGAAGAAATGGGTGAAGCGGAGCAGATGTCATCCTGGGTTGATGGTCAACAGGGCGTGTGGTGCATTGACCCCATCGACGGCACTTCAAATTTCGTGCACGGCCTTGCGTATTTCGCGGTTTCTGTTGCGTTGATACGCGAGGGGCGCAGCACGCTCGGTGTGGTATATGACCCGGTGGCTGATGAGGCGTTTGCCGCCGAGCTGGGGTGCGGCGCTTTTCTGAACGGTGAGAAACTGGTAAGCCACACTGCAGCAACATCGCTGTCCAGCGCGCTGGCTAACGTGGACATGAAACGGCTGGACGGCAAGCTGGCAACGCAATTAGTCGTTTCACCGCCTTATAGCTCGCAACGCAACTTCGGTGCTAGCACCCTGGATTGGTGCTATACCGCAGCGGGGCGCTATGACGTGTATTTGCACGGCGGCCAGAAGCTATGGGATTATGCCGCCGGTTCGCTGGTGTTACAGGAAGCGGGTGGGCAGGCGTGCTGCCTGAATTGCGACGATTTCGGCCAGGGTGATGTGTGGCAACGTTCGGTGATCGCGGCGCTCAATCCGGCGGTGTTCGAAGAATGGAAAAGCTGGATACGCGCGCGGCAGTAAACACACGAACGGCAATCAGCCCGAGCGTGGTTGTCGCTGCTTTAGCGGCTATACAACCACGGCCTACCCCTTGCGGGTGCGGATAGACGCAGATGTTCACGGATAATCGAGTTAAACAAATTGTGACTGGCACCCAACAACCGACGCTTGTCGGACAGGCCTTTTATCCGTGCTTATCCGTGTTCATCCGTGGCTAAATTGCTTTTTATTAAAGGGTGGCTCAGGGAATGAAGATACTGATACTGGGTGCAGGGCAGGTCGGCTCGACGGTAGCTGAGAGCCTGGTCAGCGAGGCAAACGACATCACCGTTGTTGACACCGACGCGGAAAAACTGAGCCTGTTGCAAGACCGTTTCGACCTGCGCACCCTGGTGGGCAATGCCTCCCATCCTTCCACGCTGGAACAGGCCGGCATCGCCGACGCTGACATCTTGCTGGCGGTGACGCAAAGCGACGAAGTCAACATGGTGGCCTGCAAGCTGGCCGCCAGCCTGTACAACACGCCAACCCGGATTGCGCGCATCCGCGCCGCCGATTTTCTGGAACACCCGGAGATTTTCAACAACGAGAATTTTTGCGTGGACTTCTCCATCTGCCCCGAGCAGATACTCACCGATTACATCCGCAAGCTGATCGAATTCCCCGAGGCCTTGCAGGTGCTTGAATTCGCCGAAGGGCTGGTTTCGCTGGTGGCGGTGAAAGCGTTCGAGGGCGGGCCACTGGTGGGCAATCCATTGCGTGATATGAGAGGCCACCTGCCAAAAGTTGATGCGCGCGTTGCCGCCATTTTCCGCCAAGATCGCCCGATCATTCCCGAAGGCGATACGGTGATCGAGGCGGGCGACGAAGTTTTCTTCATCGCGGCAACCGGGAATATCCGCACCGTATTGCAAGAACTGCGCCGCATGGACAAGCCAACCAAGCGCGTGATGATTGTGGGCGGCGGCAATATCGGGTTTCGCCTGGCACATTCCCTGGAGCGGGACTATCAGGTCAAACTGATTGAGTACAACAAGAAAGCCTGTGAACGGCTGGCGGGCGTTTTGGCGCATACACTGGTTTTGAATGGCGATGGCACCGATGAAAACCTGCTGGCTTCCGAGCATGTGGCCGACGTGGATGTGTTCTGCGCGCTGACCAATGACGATGAGAACAACATCATGTCCGCGTTACTGGCCAAGCGTTACGGCGCACGCAAGGTGGTTGCGCTGATCAACCGCAGCGCCTATGTCGGGCTGGTGCAGGGTGGCCAGATCGATATCGCGCTTTCACCGGCGCATGTCACCATCGGCTCGCTGCTTGCCTACGTGCGCCATGGCGATGTGGCCGTGGTGCATTCGCTGCGGCGCGGCGCGGCGGAGGCGCTGGAGCTGGTGGCGCACGGCGACCGCGAATCTTCCAAGATAGTGGGGCGGCGCATAGACGAGATCAACCTGCCCAAGGGCGCCACCATCGGCGCGATTGTGCGTGGCGGAGAAGTCATCATGGGGCACCATGACGTGAGCATCGAAGCCGGAGATCATGTCATTGTGTTTGTCATCAACAAAGCCATGGTGCGCAAAGTCGAGAAACTGTTCCAGGTTAATCTCGGGTTCTTTTAATGCTGCGCGCATTGACTGTTATCCACGCCCTGGGACTGATGCTGGTAGTGTTCAGCGTTACTTATCTGATGCCGATCGTTGCCTCGCTGGTTTACGACGATGGCACGCTGATCGATTTTGTGCTGGCGATGGCGTGGACATCGGTTGTCGGCGCCATGATGTGGCTGCTGACGCGCCGCTACAAAGGCGAGCTTTCCATCCGCCACGGTTATCTGCTGGTGGTGGCGATGTGGACGGCGATGCCTGCCGTGGCGACCATCCCGCTGCTTCTCGTGATTAACGGGCTGTCCTTCACCGATGCCTATTTTGAAACCATGTCGGGCCTGACGACAACCGGCGCAACAGTATTGACCGGGCTGGATAATTTGCCTCCGGCTATCAACCTGTGGCGGCACGAATTGAACTGGGTCGGCGGCCTGGGCATCATCGTGCTGGCGGTGGCGATTTTGCCGCTGCTCGGCATTGGCGGGCGACAATTGTTCAAGGCGGAAACGCCGGGCCCGATGAAAGATTCAACGCTTACGCCGCGCATCACCGAAACCGCGCGTAACCTGTGGCTGGTGTACGCGGGTATCACGCTGGTGTGCATCGCTTCGCTGAAGCTGGCGGGGATGAACTGGCTGGATGCGATCTGCCATGCCTTTGCCGCGATGGGGTTGGGCGGTTTTTCCACGCACGACGCCAGCGTCGGCTATTTCAATTCGACCGCTATAGAGATGGTGCTGATCGTATTCATGCTGTTGGCGGCGATGAATTTTGCCACTCATTTTCTGGTGTGGCGCAAAAAAAATATTACTATCTATCTGCGCGACACCGAGGCTATTGCCACCATTGCTCTGGTATTGGCAAGCTGCCTGGGCATAGCCGTATTTCTGTGGTGGAAGGGCACATATCCGAGTTTCTGGACTGCATTGCGTCACGCCAGCTTCAACCTGGTGTCGCTGGCCACCGACTGCGGTTTTGCCAGCGCTGATTTCAACCAGTGGCCGATATTCGCGCCGCTATGGATGTTGTTTCTGAGTTGCATTACCGCCAGTTCCGGTTCCACTGGCGGCGGCATCAAAATGATCCGCACCATGATCCTGTTCAAGCAGGCCGGGCGCGAATTTCTGAAACTGTTACATCCGTCCGCCGTGAACCCGATGAAGATCGGAGGGCAGGTGATACCCAATAACATTGTGTTCTCGGTGCTGGGGTTCATTTTTCTGTATTTCATGAGCGCGGTCATACTGACTTTCGCGCTGGTAATCAGCGGGCTGGATTTCATATCTGCGTTTTCGGCAGTGATCGCTTGCATCAACAATGCCGGTCCGGGGCTGGGTGTGGTGGGGCCCGCCAACAATTATCAGGGGCTGAACGACTTCCAGACCTGGGTCTGCACTTTGGCCATGCTGATCGGGCGGCTGGAAATATTCACCGTGCTGATTTTGTTTACACCGCATTTCTGGCGGCGCTAAATACGCCATGACAGTGCTGGCGAGATGCGTTAGGATTGCCGCATCAAATTGTTTTCACAAATCATTAAAGTGCACTTCGGTGCCTGTTCAGGGAGCGTGCCAAGTTGAGTGAAACACAGCCATTGTCGGGAATTAAGGTGGTGCTTATCGACGATAGCATCACCATACGGCGTAGCGGCGAAATATTTTTGTCGCAGGCGGGGTGCCAGGTTGTGTTCGCCGAAGATGGCTTTGACGGACTGGCCAAAGTGGCGGACCACCAGCCGGATGTTATTTTCGTGGATGTGATTATGCCGCGTCTGGATGGATACCAAACTTGTGCCTTGCTCAAAAATCATCAACATTTCAAACATATTCCAGTAATTATGCTGACCAGCAAAGACACGCTGTTTGACCGTGCGCGCGCCAAACTGGCCGGCTCTGACCAATACCTGATGAAACCCTTCAATAAACGAAGCCTGATTGAGGCCGTAATTTCCCATACTCAGCAACAAAAGGAACCGCACAATGGCGATTAAAAAAATACTGGTAGTCGATGACTCGGCGACTGAACGTCACCTGATGGGTGAGATATTGGGCAAACGAGGTTTTGAAGTTTCCTTTGCCGAGTCTGGCGAGAAAGGCGTGGAACTGGCCAAACTCGGCCAGCCGGATTTAATCATTATGGATGTGGTGATGCCCGGACTCAACGGCTTTCAGGCAACACGTGCGATTACCAAGGATGTCCAGACACAGCATATTCCGATACTTATTTGCACCACCAAAGGCCAGGAAACAGACAGAATCTGGGGGTTGCGCCAAGGCGCAAAAGATTTTGTGGTTAAACCGATCAATGCCGCGGAATTGCTGGGCAAGATCGCGGCTCTCGGCTGATACCAACCTGGCCCGCCATGTCAAAACGCCTCAATTTGCGCGAGTTTCAACAAACCCTGAGCAATCGCATGCAGGCCAAGGATCGCTCAAACGATCAGTTGTCGTCGCTTGGCGTGCAGATCGCCGGGCAAAACTGGCTGGTGGATATGGCGGATATCAGCGAGGTGCTGACGCCGCCGCCGCTGACTCCGGTACCGCTCAGCAAGGAATGGTTCCTCGGCGTCGCCAATGTGCGCGGCAATCTTTATTGCGTGACCGACATGGCCGCTTATCAGCATCAGGGCAAAGCGACCGGGAGTGCCGCGAATCGGGTGATGCTGGTCGCGGAACGGTATGCATTCAATGCCGCCTTACTGGTCGATCGCGTGCTCGGCTTGCGCGATGCGCGAGGCTGGCGGCAAAGCGAGGCTGGCGGGCCAGCCGGATATCGCGATGAACAAGGCACGCTGTGGCGCAGGCTTGATGTATCAGGTTTGCTGGAACAAACGGAATTTTTGCAAATAGGCGGTTAGCCGTCGCAGCTAGGGAGAAAAAATAACATGGCATTAAAACTGACCTCGCCCAAATCCAAGATGACCGAAAAAAACGCGGCTTACGATGCGCCGCTGGCGGCTGGCCGATCCTTGCCGCTGCTGGGGAAATTACCGATCGGCGTGCGGCTGAACATTTTGGGCACGGCTGCAGTGCTGTGCCTGATCATCGCCGCAATTGCGGTTTACTTGAACCTCCGCGAGGTTGGAAATATAGCCGGATATACGGCCGAGTCGGGCAAATTGCGGATGCTGTCGCAGCGGCTGGCCAAGCAGGCGCTGCAAGGCATGGAAGGCAAATCTGAAGCGTTCGAGGGATTGGCACAGAGCAGGCAAAACTACGCCATGATCATCCAGCGCCTGGATAAAGGTGATAGCCAGTTGCCTGCATCCAGCGGTGATGCGCGTGAAGCCTTGAATGAACTGATGAGCGATGCCGATAAAATACTATCAGACGCAAAAACGGTGGAAGACAGCCACGCTACTGTTGTGGCGTTAAGCAAGGTGATGGAAGAAATAGACATTGCCAGCGGCAAGTTCCGTGGCCTGACACAACTCATGATGGATAGCTATACCGGTAGCCAGAAAGTGGCCGCAACCAGCTTGGCGCTGGCGCTGGAGCGCACCTCAAAAGATGCCGCCAGGGCGTTGGCAGGCGATGCAACTGCGGAGCAATTGGCGCAATTGGAACAGAATATTCTGGCCGCCAAAAGTGCGTTGGATGGGCTTCCGGTCAATGATCTTAATGTGCAAATCGCTGCAAAATTATTCGAACAATATCAAAATAACATTTCGGTTCTGGTTGCGAAAATACCCAATCTGGCGGCAGCAAAAAAAGCCGCGAGGTCAATTATGGCCGGTGCCGACAATTTGCTGGCAAAGGCCCAGTCACTGGTGAATGCTTACCAGTATTCGTTAACCGTACTCATTTCCGCCACAGTTATGCCGACAGCGGCAGGGTTGACGCTGTTGCTGATGATGCTGCTGTCCAAGGAATACAATGCCGAATCGCATCGGCGCATTGCGGAAGCGGAACGCACCAACAGGCAGAACCAGAACGCGATCTTGCGCCTGATGAACGAATTGGGCGATCTGGCGGAAGGCAACCTGACGATCCACGCGACGGTGACGGAAGATATTACTGGCGCGATCGCCGATTCGGTGAATTACACCGTTGAAGAGCTGCGCAAACTGGTGGCGCACATTACTGCGGCGGCGGAACAGATGGGGTCGGCGACCAAAGATGCAACGGACATTTCCAGGGGATTGCTGCAAGCGGCGCAAAAACAGGCGCACGAGATCCATGAAGCGGAAGACTCGGTGCTGCTGATGACCAGGTCGATCATGGAGGTGGATGCCAGCGCGGCGCAGTCTGCCGAAGTGGCGCGCCGCACCCTGGCGGTGACCGAGCAAGGCGCCCTGGCGGTGCGCAACTCCATCGCGGGCATGGACGGCATCCGCGAGCAGATCCAGGAAACATCCAAGCGTATCAAACGGCTCGGCGAAAGCTCGCAGGAGATCGGTGAAATTGTGGACCTGATCTCCGATATTACCGAGCAGACCAACGTGCTGGCGTTGAATGCGGCGATTCAGGCCGCTTCCGCCGGCGAGGCGGGGCGCGGCTTCTCGGTGGTGGCGGAAGAAGTGCAGCGCCTGGCGGAACGCTCCGCCGAGGCGACCAAGCAGATCAGCGCGCTGGTGATGATGATCCAGAGCGACACCCATGATGCGGTGGCGGCGATGGAAAAAAGCACGCTGGGCGTGGTGGAAGGCGCCAAGCTGTCAGATCGGGCCGGCCAATCGTTGCGTGAGATCGAACAGGTGTCCAACGAATTGGCCAACCTGATCAGCAGCATTTCGGTTTCCACGCAGGTGCAGACCGACATGGCCAGCGAAGTGGTCAAAGCGATGCAGGATATTCTGCGCATCACCGAACAAACCACCGAAGGAACACAGTCGACCACCAATTCTGTTTCAAAGTTGGCCAGCCTGGCCACCGACCTGAAGGGTTCAGTGTCGGGCTTCAAGTTGTAATCCCGGGCAAGAACACAGATGGCCAAGAACGCACCATTCGGTCTCATCGCGCTTATTACCGTGAAACCCGGCCTGGACGGCACGCTGGCCAAGATCGGCGCGCGGCTGGAACAGTATCTCGATGCGCCTGTCGCCAATGCGGTTGCTCTGGGATCGGTGCGCAGCGATTTGCGCCGTTTGATCGGGGTGCTGAAGATGGTGCGCCTGGATGGCGTGATCGTGTTCTGCACCGAACTCGAAATCGTGCTGGGAGAACTCGCGGCGAATCCGCAACAGGTTTCCGGATTGCATCGCGACGTGCTGCGCCGCGCCCTGTCCGGGCTGACCCAATATCTTGATTCGTTGCCACATGGGGCGGCTAACGCCGCATTGCGTTTATTCCCGCAATACCAGGCGTTGCAACAGCTGCGCGGCCTGGAAATGTCGTTCAAACTGGATTTGTTCTATCCAAATCTGGCCGTGCAATTGCCGCAGCAGGTGCTGAGCGCGCCCCCGGAAAGAGACACGGTAGCGCGCCTGAGGGCATTGCGCAGCCAGTATCAACAAGGCTTGATGCGCTGGCTGCGCCACGACGATGTATCCGCCGCATTGCAATTGATGCAACAGGCATTGGACGGCGTAATGGGTTGCGTGCCGCAGGATGATGGGCGCGCTTTCTGGTGGGTTGCCAGCGGCCTGCTCGATTGTTTGAGAATTGACAGCCAGCCCCAGGAACTGAATGTGCGCAAATTGCTGGGCCGCATAGACCAGCAGATACGCGCGGTTACCGATGGCAATACCGGTGATGTGCAACCGGCCCTGAACGAGATGCTCTATCTGATCGGGATCAGCCACACCGGGAGCGGACGGGTGAGCGCGATCAAACAGGCTTACAGGCTGGATTATTTCTTGCCCGAACTTTCGACATTGTCTTCCGGCGAAGTGGTGCAACTGCTGAGCGTCATGCACGACCAGTTGCGCGTCGCCGAAGAAAATCTGGAACTGTGCGTGCAGGGCGACCAGGCGGCATGTGCCGAATTCATCGAGAATGTGGGGCAGATCGCGTTGCAGGGGGCAAAGCTCGACCGCGATACTTTGCAGTATCTGACCAGGCAAATTCAAGCGTTGTCGCTCTATGTGAAGGTGCCGGAACAAGCGCAACTGATCGCCATGGATATGGCGATAGCGCTGCTCCTGCTGGACAGCGGCATCAAGCATTACAGCAGCCTGGGCAGCGATTTTCATGGCCAGGCGCGCACCCTGTTCGAGCGCATGCAAGCGGCGCTGCGGCATCAGCCGGAAAATACCCAACAACTGGCGAAACTGGTTGGCCTGCATTACCAGATGGAGCAGGGTGACATACTGATCCACCTGGCCAACGAAATGCTGGTGAATCTCCAGAATGCCAAGCAATGTCTGGATAGTTTTTTCAACGATACAGGCAAACGTGATGAGCTGGCCGCATCGCTGCGCTTGCTGAGTCAGATGCATGGCGGCCTGAGTATCTCGACACTGGATCAGGCGGACCAGTTGCTGCTGTCCATTCAGTCAAATATCCGCCGCTTCGAGCACGGGGATAACATCCCCAGCCCCCTGGAAAGCCAAGCGCTGGGCGAAGCGGTGCAAGCGCTGGAAAACTATCTGCAACGCCTGGCACACGGCCAGGCAGAGGACGTTGCGCCATTACAGGCGGCATTGGCCGGGATGGCCAAACTGCATCAGGATGTCGCGCCGATCGCAACGGCCACCACCGAACCACCTCGTGTTGCCCCAGAGATACAGCCTCCGGCAGGCGAAGATCAGGAATTGCTCGATGTGTTTCTGGAAGAAGCGCAAGAGGTGTTGAACACCATGCGCGAGAACATTGAAATTTGCCAATCACAGCCGGACAACCGCGAGCCATTGGTGGTCATAAGGCGCGGTTTTCATACCCTCAAGGGCAGCGGACGCATGGTCGGCTTGACCGATTTGGGGGAAGTTGCCTGGTGCGTCGAGCGTGCGCTGAACAAATGCCTGCGGGATAACCAGCCGATCACGCAGAATTTGCTGCGTTTCATCACCGGGGCGACACAAAAATTTGCCGGCTGGGTGGACGCGATCAATAGCCGAGGCGCGGCAAGCATTGAAGCGGTTGACCTGATTGAGACCGCGCAACAGATTGAGAATGGCCTCGCCCCGGATCAGAAGGCGGAGGATGTCGTGGTCATAGGTGAGATCACCCTGCCTTCAACGTTGTTCAAGATCGCCAGCGCAGAGGCCAGGCAAAACGTGCTGGAGCTACATAAACAGCTTGGCGAATTGCGCGCGGCGGCACCGCCGATTGTGCAATACGACTTTATGCGCGCCGCACACACCTTGGCCAGCGTGAATCGCACCATGGGGTTTACCGCAGCGGCGGAACTGGCTTATGCACTGGAAGGCTGGTTGCAGGCGCACTTGGACGGTGAGTTCATGTTGGACGAATCCGATCTGGTTTTGTTAGAGCAATCTAACGCCGCTCTCGATACGATGGTTCAGTCTGTCTGCGAGAAACAGGTACCGCAGGCGCGAGCTGATTTGGTGAGTCAATTAATTGCCTATAAGCGTCCGCCTGGGAGTGAAGTTGCTGAGCCACAAGTTATTGCGGAGCAACCGCTTGCCACTGCTGCTCCCGTGGCGGTGGCCGAGCCAAAAACGCCAGCCAAGGCGGGAAAACTGCAAGTCAGAGACGATGTAGACGAACAGTTGCTGCCAGTATTCCTGGAAGAAGCAGACGACCTATACCCCAAGATAGGCGCGGGATTGCGCGATTGGCGTGACAAGCCGGATGACGAGCAGAAATCGCAATTACTAAAACGGCTGTTGCACACGCTCAAGGGCAGCGCACGCATGGCGGGTGCAATGCGTATCGGCGAGCTGGCGCATAGCCTGGAAGAGCGCATATTGTCCGCCAAACAAAAGAGACAGCAAGAGGGATTTTGGGACGAGCTGGACAGTGATTTTGATGGCATCAACAGCAAACTGGAGGAGTTGCGCGGGGGGAAGGCCGGGGAGGAACACGTAATCGAACGCAGGGAAGAGCGCCGCATTCCGGAATCGGGTACGGGAGCCCACTTGTTTGGCAATATCTTGCGTGTGCGTTCGGATGTAATAGATCGCCTGGTAAACGAGGCCGGTGAAATCAGCGTGGCGCGTTCGCGCATGGAAACCGAAATGCGCGCCTTCAAGGAAGCCTTGCTGGAACTTACCGGCAGTGTGGCGAGTTTGCGCAAGCAACTGCGCGAAGTGGAAATTCAGGCAGAGAGCCAGATGCAGGCGCGCGTCTCGCTGGCCAAGGATAGCGCCGCACAGTTTGATCCGCTGGAATTCGACCGCTTTACCCGCTTGCAGGAATTGACGCGATTCATGAACGAAAGCGTGCATGACGTGCAGACCGTACAGCAGGCGCTATTGAAAAATGTTGACGTAACCGTTGCAGCGATGTCGACACAGAGGCGGATAAACCGCGAGTTGCAACAAAGCCTGATGAATGTGCGCATGGTGCCTTTCGCCAGTATCAGCGAAAGGCTATATCGCGTTGTACGGAAATCGGCTAAAGAACTGAACAAGCGCGCCAATCTGGAATTGCAGGGCACAGGTGTGGAACTGGATCGCAGCGTATTGGAAAAAATGACCGCGCCATTCGAGCACTTGCTGCGCAATGCCATAGCTCACGGCCTGGAGGACGAAGAGCTGCGCGTGAAGCACGGCAAATCCGGCATCGGTGAAATCCGCCTGAATTTGCGCCACGAAAGTAATGAAGTAGTGTTTGAATTCAGCGATGATGGCGCTGGTTTAAACATTGCCGGGTTGCGCAAAAAGGCCGAAGCCAAGGGATTGTTGCATCCGGGCCAAGCGGCCAGCGACAATCAAATAGCGCAACTCATATTCGTCTCGGGCATTTCGACCGCAACCGAAGTGACGGAAATGGCTGGGCGCGGCATCGGTATGGATGTGGTGCGCAGCGAAATCGCCGCGCTGGGCGGGCGCATTGATGTGAGTTCGAGGCAAGGGCTGGGAACCTATTTCACCATCCACCTGCCGCTCACACTGGCCGTCACTCAGGTGCTGATGGTGCGCTGCGGCACTGCGACTTACGCGATTCCATCCACCATGGTGGAGCAGGTGCGCCAGGCTAAACCGGCGGAACTGACACAAATTTACCGCAATCGCCAAGTCGAATGGCAGGGCAATACCTACCCGTTCCATTACCTGCCCCACTTATTGGGAGACGACGAACAGGCGCCGGAAAACCTGCCGCGCAACCCGGTTTTGCTGCTGCGTAGCGGTGATCAGCGGATTGCCATGCATGTCGATGGCCTGCAAGGCAACCATGATGCGGTGGTGAAAAATATCGGCCCGCAACTGGCGCGGTTGCCGGGGATTGCCGGTGCGACCGTGATGGGTGATGGCGCGGTGGTGCTGATTCTGAACCCGGTGCAACTGTCGCAGCGCAGCGGCCTGACAGCACGCAAGATCAGCAAAGCCACGCCTGAAGCGCTGCGCACTTACCCGCTGGTAATGGTGGTGGATGACTCGCTGACCGTGCGCAAAATTACCGCTCGCTTGCTGGAACGTGCCGGGTATCAGGTTGTCACTGCCAAGGATGGCTTGGATGCGCTGGAACAGCTCAGCGAAATCAGCCCTTCCGTGATATTGCTGGACATTGAAATGCCGCGTATGGACGGCTTCGAATTGACCAAACACCTGCGCCGGGATCCCAATAAACGGCGCCTGCCCATCATCATGATCACTTCCCGCATTGCTGACAAGCACCGCAATTATGCGTATGAGATGGGTGTTGACGCTTATCTCGGCAAGCCGTATCAGGAAGAAGAGTTGTTGCAGCTCATAGACAACATTATCAACGCGCCTTCATGACAGGGTGGTTAAGACATGCTCTGTGAATCCTCACACTTCACCATCTCCCACGCCCGCAACGGCACGAGGCGATAATCGCCGAACTTAACTGCCGTAGGCACATGCCATTCTTCCTTGCGAAGTTCCAGTTGATCGCCGGGATTGGCTTCAACCTCACGCTCTACGCGAATGGCGCGTGACGTAGTCGCGCAGCACCCCGTCCATGCGTGACTGCCACCCTTCACCAGTGGACTTGAAATACGCCAATACCTCCGGGCTGTAGCGCACTGATACGAGTTGCTTCGTACTTTCGGACTTGGGGCGTCCGCGCAGCGCTCGCATTGGAACCATGGACTTCAATTGCTTCGGCGTGAGCGGTTGAGCGCCGGGATCTGCCTTGGCCGCAGCAGTAATAACCTTGTCTTCTTGCAAAGTAGGCATCACGACAGATGGACGTTTAGATACTTTTGACATAGTGTGTTACCTCGCGACGGTTGGCTCGGCGCAGGCTGATAATCCGCCGTGCCTTGCCACGTTCCACAAACGCCACGTAGTAGAGGATGCCGGTCTTCGGTGCGAGTGCGACCATACGCAACTCACCGTACTCGAAGCGGTCATCGACCCAAACCAGCGCAGCTTCCCAATCGAGTTCATCTGCCAAGGCAAGAGAGACGCCATGCTTCGTCTGGTTTGTTGCGTCCTTGGTTGAATCGAACTCGATTTTCATGCTTTACTGTAGCTACAATAAAGGCGTTTGTCAATCGAGCGAACGAGCGGGGTCAGCTTCGCAATAAACTCAAGCCGCCTGTTTATGCAGTGCGCGATATACCGATTCGGATACTTCCATCGGCATGAAAAGTTTTTCCGAATAAACGTAATCCTCGCCATCCTCATCCACACTGCGGATGCAGTGCATGGCCTCTGCTTTTGGGTCTGGCAGCAGCTCGTAAAGTTTGCGCACTTCCAACGATGCTGCGTATCCTTCATTGCTCAGGCAGATGATATATTTTTCCATGGTGTGCCTCAAATGCACCTTTACTCCACCATCTTCCACTTCATCATCTCTCCCGCCCGCAACGGCACGAGGCGGTGCTCGCCGAACCCCACAGAGGCAGGCACTTGCCATTTTTCTTTGCGCAGGGTGATGGTCTGGGTGTTGCGCGGCAAGCCATAGAAATCTGCGCCATGAAAACTGGCGAAGGCTTCCAGCTTGTTTAGGGCGCCGACCTGCTCGAAGGCTTCGGCGTACAGTTCGATGGCGGCGTGGGCGGTGTAGCATCCGGCGCAGCCGCAGGCGGTTTCCTTGGTGTGTTGCGCGTGCGGGGCGCTGTCGGTGCCGAGGAAGAATTTTTTGTTGCCGCTGCTGGCCGCCGCAACCAATGCTTCGCGGTGCGTCTCGCGTTTCAATACCGGCAGGCAATAGTAATGCGGGCGGATGCCGCCGCTGAACATGGCGTTGCGGTTGTACAGCAGGTGGTGCGCGGTGAGGGTCGCGGCGATGTTGTCCGGCGCGTCCGTCACGAACTGCGCGGCATCGCGCGTAGTGATGTGCTCGAACACGACACGCAACTCCGGCAGGTCGCGCAGCAGGGGTTGCAGCACGCGCTCGATGAATACCGCCTCGCGGTCAAATATGTCCACCGCCGGGTCGGTCACTTCGCCATGCACCAGCAGTGGTATGCCGCAGCGCTGCATTTCTTCCAGCGCGGGATAGGTCTTGCGGATGTCGGTGACGCCCGCATCGGAATGGGTGGTGGCGCCCGCCGGGTAGAGTTTCACCGCATGCACTACGCCGCTTTTCCTGGCGCGCTGAATTTCCTGCGCGGTGGTGTTGTCGGTGAGATACAGCGTCATCAGTGGCCGGAACCTTGAGCTTGCAGACATCGCTGTGATGATGCGCGTGCGGTAAGCTTGCGCCTCACTGGTCGTGGTCACCGGCGGTTTGAGGTTGGGCATGATGATGGCGCGGGCAAATTGGCGCGCGGTATCGGGCAGCACAGAGCGCATCAGCGCATCATCACGCAGGTGCAGGTGCCAGTCGTCGGGGCGGGTGAGTTTGATTTCCATATTTGGCATTCTAAAGGAAACTCTTCCTCTTCACCCATTATAGATAAGCTGCCATTCATGCGCCCTCTCCTCAATCCTACCCATGAAACTTGGTGGACTGTGAATACGGTCGTATGTAGGAGCGCAATTTATTGCGCGATCATCAATATCATATCGCCCAATAAATTGGGCTCCTACAGCAGCGCTCGTTCTCGCTACGCTTTTGGTTCAGGGGTTCAATTCGGGCGAAAAAATTGGGATGAGGGTTGGCGGGAATGAGCGCGCCCGTAATGGTCAGCATGGGTTGAAGCAATTTAATATTTTCTACCCGCTACTTTTTCTAGGATAATCTGGCTCGTCAATTTGCTGGTGCAACTGAGTGAAATTTTTGCATTTGAATCAAGTCGCCATTGCTTTTCTCGCGGGCCTGCTTGCGGTGCCCGGTTTCGCACCCTTCTCGTTTTTTCCGCTGCCCGTGTTTGCGCTCGCAATGTTGTTCGCAAGCTGGTTGCGCGCAGAGAGTCCGCGTGCCGCCGCCAAGTCAGGGTGGGCTTTTGGCTTCGGCCTGTTCGGCGCGGGCATCGGCTGGATTTACGTGGCGCTGCATGACTACGGTGATATGCCGTTTCTGCTGGCGCTGTCGGCCACCGCATTGTTTGCAGCTTTTATTGCGTTATTTCCGGCGCTGGCCGGTTATGTGCAAGCAAGGTTGCAGGTAGCATCGTGGGTGCGCCTGGTGCTGGTAATGCCCGCGCTGTGGGTGCTGCTGGAGTGGCTGCGCGGCCTGCTCTTTACCGGCTTTCCGTGGCTGGCTTTCGGTTATTCGCAAGCGGCGCATAGCCCGCTGGCGGGCTATGCGCCGCTGCTCGGTGTATATGGCGTGTCGCTGGCTGTAGCGGTAAGCGCAGGGTTGCTGGCATGTCTGTGGCTGCGGGAAGATCGCGGCGAAGCGGAGGGTCACCTGCCGGTGTCCCCTTTGCGTGGGCAAGCGCGCTTGAACCGGCAGGGGAAAGCAGCGCTTGCTGTGTTGGTCGTGCTGTGGATCGGCGGTGTTGCGCTGCGCAACGTGGAATGGACGCAACCGCAGGGCGAACCGCTCAAGGCGAGCTTGTTGCAGGGCAACATTGCGCAGGAACTGAAATTCCGCAAAGAAAAACTTGTCGGCACGCTGGAAACCTACCGCAGGCTGGCGCTGCAAAGCGATGCGCGCCTGATCGTGTTGCCGGAGACGGCGCTGCCGTTGCTGCGCCACGAAGTGCCGGAAAATTACGCGGCCATCCTGCGCGAGCACGTTCGCAGCAACGGCGGCGACATGCTCATTGGAGCATTCGAGCACGACCACGGCCAGTATTACAACAGCGTGTTCACGCTCGGTACGGCGGAAAGCCAGAGTTACCGCAAGAACCATCTGGTGCCGTTCGGCGAATTTATTCCGCTGCGCCCGGTGCTGGGCTGGTTCATCAACGAAGTGCTGAGCATCCCGATGTCCGACCTGGCGCGCGGCGGTTTACCCCAAGCACCGCTCAACGTGGCGGGGCAAAAGATCGCGGTGAACATCTGTTACGAAGACGTGTTCGGCGAAGAGATCATCCGCGCGCTGCCCGAGGCAACATTGCTGGTGAACGTCAGCAACGATGCCTGGTACGGTAACTCGCACGCCGCGATGCAGCATAACCAGATCGCGCAAATGCGCGCGCTGGAAACGGGGCGCATGATGCTGCGCGCCACCAACACCGGTGTCACCTCCGTCATCGGCTCAGATGGGCGCGTGCAGGCGATGCTGCCGCAGCACGAAGAAGGTGTGCTTAGCGCACAGGTGCAGGGCTATGCGGGCAGTACGCCTTATGTGCGCTGGGGCAATGCACCGGTGCTGGGGCTGCTGGGGTTGATGCTGGCGTCCGCATGGGGGCTGCGCAGACGATGAACTGGGTCTGCTACATGTTGCGCTGCGCCGATGGCACACTCTACACTGGCATTACCAACGACCTCGATAAGCGGCTTGACGCGCACAACGCGGGCGGAGGCGCAAAATATACCCGGACACGCACGCCCGTTGAGCTGGTGTTCAGTGATGACTGTGCGGATCGTTCCACCGCTTCGAAGCGCGAGTCGCAAATTAAAAAATTAAACAGGGCAGCGAAATTACAGTTGGTGCAAGACAGCTCGCTGGCACAATTTAGAAACTCATAACTGATACTAATGACATCTTCCAGAAAATCGACCCCGCGCAGTGGCGCAGGAAGTGAGCCCGGCCCGCAAGAGATCAATATGCTGGTGGCCTTGTTCAAACAAGGGCGTTACGCCGAAATAGAAGTTCTCGCACGGGAGATGACAGAGCGTTTTCCTCAGCACGGCTTTGGCTGGAAAGCGATGGGCACGACACTCCTGCAGCAGGGGCGCAATGCCGAAGCTCTGGCGGCCTTGCAAAAAGCAGCCGCGCTGTCACAGGGGGATGCGCAGTTGCATAATAACCTGGGCAACACTCTAGTTAAGCTAGGCCGTCTGCCGGAAGCAGAAGCCAGTTATCGGCAGGCGCTAAAGCTTAACCCCGGTTTCATCGAAGCGCATCACAACTTGGGCAATACTCTCCTGAAACTGGGCCGGTTACCCGAAGCCGAAGCCATTCATCGGCGAACACTGGAACTTAGGCCGGATTTCGCCGAGGCGCATAACAACTTGGGCTACATTCTCCTGAAACTGAACAGGCTTTCCGAAGCTGAAGCCAGTTATCGCCGGGCGTTAGAGCTTAAGCCGGACTATGCCGAAGCGCATTGCAATCTGGGTGACGCCCTCCACAGGCAAGGTCGGTTTTCCGAGGCAGAGGCCAGTTATCGCCAGGCACTGAAGCTCAAACTAACTTACAGCGAAGCTCATAACAATTTGGCCGACACACTCCTGAAACTTGGAAGGCTGCCTGAAGCTGAGGCCAGTTGCCGCTTGGCGCTGAAGATTAAGCCCGATTGCGCCGAGGCGCACAATAACCTGGGCAACATCCTCAATGAACTGGGCAGGCTGGGCGATGCGGAGGCCAGCTATCGCCGGGCACTGGAACTCGATCCGGGTTTAGTCGAAGCACATAGCAGCCTGGGTGTCACTCTCAGGGAAATGGGGCGGCTGGGGGAAGCCGAAGCCGCCTATCGGCGGGCGTTGCAGATCAAGCCGGATTATGCTGAGGCGCACAGCAATCTTGGTAACACACTCTTGGATCAAGGCCGGTTGCCTGAAGCCGAAACCAGCTATCGTCGGGCGCTGGAGATCAATCCGGACTACGCTGACGCCCATACCAATCTGGGCGTCATTCTTGGAAGCCAAGGCCGGATTTTCGAAGCCGAAGCCTGCCATCGTCGGGCACTGGAGCTTAAACCGGATTTCGCCGGAGCGCATAACAACCTGGGTAACACCCTCACGGCCCAAGGCCGCCTGCCCGAAGCTGAAGCATGTTACCGCCGGGCCTTGGAGGTCAAGCCGGATTCTACCCAAGCGCACAGCAACCTGCTGTTCGCCTGCAATTATCAGCCCAACCAACCCCCGGAAAGGAAGCTGGCCGAAGCGCGGCGTTATGGCGAACTGGTGGCGCAGCAAGCACGCCCATATAAGACGTGGAGCAATGTTCCCGATACTGCGCGTTGCTTGCGTGTGGGGTTGGTCTCGGGAGATATGCACCAACACCCGGTGGGTAATTTCCTGGAAAGCGTATTGGCGGCACTGACTGAATACGCCAGCGGGCGGCTGGAATTTTTCGCCTACTCCAATCAACCCTGCGCCGATGCGGTAACCGAGCAGATCAAGGCCTGCTGCCGTGGCTGGCATTCGGCGGTGGGGCTATCCGACGAAACTCTCGCCCGGCAGATACGTGAAGATGGCATTGATATCCTGTTCGACCTCTCTGGCCATACCGCACATAACCGGCTGCCGGTGTTTGCCTGGAAACCCGCCCCGGTCCAGGTTACCTGGTTGGGCTACTTGGCCACCACCGGTGTGGCGGCCATGGACTACCTTATCGCCGACCCATGGACGTTGCCGGAAACCGAAGCCATCCATTTCACCGAAAAAATCTGGCGCCTGCCGGAAACCTACCTGTGTTTTACCCCGCCGGATGCAGATGTGCAAGTCGCCCCGCTTCCCGCGTTGGCTAACGGTTACATCACTTTTGGCTGCTTCAATAATCTGACCAAGGTGAACGATGCCGTGGTGGCGCTGTGGGCGCGCGTGCTTGTATCCGTGCCGAATAGCCGCCTGTTCCTTAAAACCAAGCAACTCAATGAAGCTGCGGTGCGGCAAAGCGTCGCCGAACAATTTGCCGTCTATGGCATCGGTGTCGAGCGGTTGATTCTAAAGGGCCTCGTCCCCCGTGCGGAATATCTGGCTCCCTACCATCGGGTGGACATTGCCCTCGATCCTTTTCCTTATCCGGGTATCACCACCAGCGTCGAAGGCCTGTGGATGGGCGTGCCGCTGCTGACTTTGGCGGGTGATAGTTTCCTGTCCCGCCAGGGCATCGGCCTGCTGATGAACGCAGGGTTGCCCGAATGGATCGCCGCCGATGCCGACGACTATGTGGCACGGGCGGTATCGCACGCCGGCGATCTGCAAGGACTGGCGGCGCTGCGCAACGGGTTGCGGCAACAAGTGCTGGCGTCGCCGATTTTCGACGCCCCGCGTTTTGTCCGGCATTTCGAAGCCGCCTTGCGTGGCATGTGGGCGCAGTGGTGCGATCAACAACAAGGGAAATCTTTATGAACCCCAACATCCACATTATCGGCATTGCCGGTTTCACCTGCTCCCAACTGCACAAAAAATTGGGTGCTGCTGGCGTGCGGCAGATGCCGGCATGCGGTTTTCCAACCCAATGACATCGCCCCGAAAAAAGGCCCCGCGCGGTGGCGCGGGAACAGAACCCAGCCATCGGGAGATGAACATGCTGGTGGCCCTGTTCAACCAAAGGCGTTATGCCGAAATGGAAGCCTACGCTCGGGAAATAACGGAGCGCTTCCCCAGCCACGGGATTGGCTGGAATGCGATGGGGACGGCGCTCCTGCAGCAGGGACGCCATGCAGAAGCTCTGGCGCCATTGCGGAAAGCAGCAGAGCTGTCGCACGGAGACTCCCAGCCGCACAACAATCTGGGCAACACACTCGTGAAGCTGGGCCGTATATCTGAAGCTGAAGCAAGTTATCGGCGGGCGCTGGAGCTTAATCCGTGCTTTGTCGAGGCGTATCACAACCTGGGCAATACACTTCTGAAACTGGGTCGGCTGATCGAGGCTGAAGCCAGTTACCAGCGGGCGCTGAAACTCAAGCCGGGCTTCGCAGAAGTGCATAGCAACCTGGGTAACACTCTCCAGAAGCTGGATCGCTTGTCCGAAGCTGAAGCCAGTTACCGCCGGGCGCTGGAACTCAAGCCGAATTACGTCGATGCGTACATTAACCTGGGGGGAGCTCTGATGAAACTGGACAGATTACCCGAAGCTGAGGCCAGTGGTCGCCGGGCGCTGGAACTCAAACCGGATAATGCTGACGCACATAGCAACTTGGGTACCACACTCTTGAGACTAGGCAGGCTCTCCGAAGCCGAAGCCAGCCATCGGCGGGCGCTGGAGCTTAAACCGGGCTTTGCCGGAGCGTACAACAACCTGGGCGATACACTGCAAGAACAAGGTCGTTCAATTGAAGCTGAAGCCAGCTATCGGCGGGCGTTGGAGCTGGAGCCGGATTACGCCATGGCGCACAGCGGCTTGCTTGATGCCCTGCTACTACAAGGTCGGCACGCCGAGGCTTTGGAAGCTGCCCGTAATATTTTGCGCGGAAGGGCCGCCCAAAACCCAAAGATCACCACTGATCCGGAAACTGCCACACCCATAACGGCTCTACTGCCTTTTGGCCGGTCTGGGTCAATGTTTTTTCACTCGCTCTTTGATGGGCATCCAGAGTTGGCCACCCTGCCAGGAGTCTATTTCAAAGGCTGGTTTGGCCAAGATGTCTGGATGAGATTTGCCACTGACCCTGCGGATCCAAAGTGGCGCGCGCGCTTGGTAGAGGCGGTTCTCTATGAGTTCCAACCTATGTTCGATGCCCGCTGCCAGAAGAATGTGGTAGGCACTCCTTTTGGCAATTCCAACTGGCTGGCCAAGGACAGTGGTTTTATGGACATGGGGGCTGATCGTTCTCAGCCATTTGTTGTAGATCAAAACGCCTTTGCGTCTGCACTCCTGTCCCTGCTGGCGCCACTTTTATCTGTCAGCCAGAAAACTTGTTTCGAGCTGATACACCGGGCGTTTGAGATTGCCATACGCGGCAACACCGCAGATGGGAGCCGCGAAGGTGGGCAGATTTTCTACCACATCCATAATCCAGAAACCTACGAGCTAGCCAACTTTTTGCATCACTACCCCCAGGCTCGCCTGCTGTATATCGTGCGACACCCTGTGCAAGGAATGGAATCATGGATGCTTGTGGAGATGAAATCATGGGCTCTTGGAGGAAACGCCGGGGAAGCCGATCCCCTTGTTCCATTGAATGGCGCCAACACTCTTCTCCTCCAATGGAACAAAGCAGTGGGCGTTGTAAAAACCATGTTCAACCAACTTCACTCTCCGTTTAATACGTTAGCCCAAAGCCGAGGAGTAAGGCTGGAAGACGTAAAGCGGAACGCCAGGCATGTCATGCCTCAGGTTGCCGCTTGGATGGGCATCACGGATCACCCGGCGTTGTATGAAGCCAGTTTCTGCGGGTTACAGTATTGGGGGCCCGCATCGAAAGTGACCGGCAAGATCACCGGGTTCGACACCAAGGCGATTGACCGGCCCGTGGGCCGGTTGCTGGGCTCCCGGGACACCCTGATTTTTGAGACGCTTTTCTGGCCTTTTTCACATCAATACGGCTACACTGATCTGGACGCAGCGGGCTTCCGCCAGCAACTGGCGAAAATCCGCCCTTGGCTGGATGAACCGCTGGAATTTGAAACCAAGCTCTATGCCGAGTTGCCCGACCACACCCGGGCACTGGATGAGTTGCCACCCTATGCTCACCTGCACCGCCTCCTGCGCCAAACCTGGGCTGTGCTTGACCGGGACGGAACTTATCACGGCATGGTGCAGCCTCTGGCACTGGATTGATGAAGCAAACCTACATGGCTATGGAGGTCATATATTGCAAACCAAGCAAATTCCGGCATCTGGCCGGGTGATCTGGATTACCGGCCTGTCTGGCGCCGGAAAATCCACCTTGGCGTCTGAGGTAGCGAATCGTCTGCGTGCGCTTGGTGATGCCGTGGTGATGCTGGATGGGGACGAACTGCGCGAGGTGTTTGGGGCTGCGGCCACCAATGCCCAAAACCACGGTCGCGAGGGGCGATTGGCGCTGGCATTCCAGTATGCACACTTGTGCCGGGTGATCGCCCAACAAAGGCTGACGGTGGTGATTGCCACTATTTCATTGTTCCGCGAAATTCACGCCTGGAACCGGGTGACCCTGCCGGGGTATTTCGAGGTATATTTGAAAGTGCCGGTGGAAGAGTTGCGCCGCCGTGACCCGAAAGGGATTTACCGCCGGTTTGACGCTGGTGAGCTTTCTGATGTGGCGGGGCTGGACTTACTCATTGACGAGCCGGAAGCCGCAGATTGGGTAGTAGAATTCGACCCGTCGAGACCCGTGAATTCAGTGGCGCAAGAATTGATGAAACAACTTAACAAGGAAAACGTTGAATGAAAACAGAATGGGATTACACCACCTTGGCGAATGCCTATCTTAAACGCCCGGATTATTCCAACGCGGCCATAGACGCAATGCTGGCCATTGCCAATCTCAAAACAGGTAAGGTGTGCGATGTCGGGGCGGGAGTGGCACACTTGACGCTGATGCTGGCAGTTCGAGGATTTGATGTAACGGCAGTGGAACCAAATGACGCAATGCGCGCTAACGGAATCAAGCGCACCGCCTCTTTGCCAAACGTGCGCTGGTTTGAGGGCACGGGTGAGCAGACCTGCCAAACAGATCAGTCGTTCAATATGGTAACCTTTGGCAGCTCATTCAATGTGTGTGACCGTCAGTTGGCTCTTAAGGAAACTGCCCGTATTCTCAAACCGAACGGCTGGTTTGCTTGTATGTGGAACCACCGCCAACTGGATGACCCAATTCAGGATCGTATCGAGTCCATCATCAAGGCTTCGGTATCGGGCTATGGCTATGGCACGCGACGGGAAGATCAGACAGATGTGATTGAGAACAGCGGCCTGTTTGGCCCGGTGGTGCATCTGGATGCTGGTGTGGTGCATGAGCAGTCCATTGAGGTATGTGTGGAGGCGTGGCGATCTCATGCGACCCTGGCGCGCCAGGCGGGCACAGCTTTCCCAAGTGTTGTGCACGCCATTGAGGATTATTTGAAAGGGCTGGGGAAAGATACGATCCGCATCCCTTACTCCACCAATATTTGGGTTGCCCAGTTGGTTTAAGGAAAACAAATGTCGCCCGGTGCCATCGCGTTCTCTACCAAGGCCAGCACATTGGCACTGCTGCAAAGTAGGCTGAGATCTGCCCGTATTGCGCCGCTAGTGCGGTTCACAGTGGGTGATTGGCGGCAAGATCGTGGAAGTTGCCTGGCACTGGTTTCTTCTTCTTTGGGTGCTGTTCCGTGGATTGTGCGTTCCAGTTGCCAACAGGAGGACGGGGCAGGCAAATCCAACGCCGGCGCTTTTTTAACGTTACCAGATGTGTCAGCAGCAAAGCTGGAAAGTGCAGTCGAGCAGGTGATTGCCTCTTATGGCGAAGCAGCCGTCGCCGATGAAGTGCTGATACAGCCCTTGCTGCAAAACGTGGTGCGCTCGGGAGTGGCGTTTTCCCATGATCCCAATACCTGTGCGCCCTACCGGGTGGTGAACTGGAGCGAAGGCTCGGATACTACCCGCGTGACAGGAGGGCAAGGCGGGCGCACTTGGCAGGGCGCGGCACGGTCGCCGTTCATGCCCCCGTCCGAATTGACTGGCGTGGCGGCTTTGCTGGATGAATTGCTGACGCTGTTTGGCGAGGTACCGCTGGATTGCGAGTTTGCCGTCACCCGTGCCGATGATACTGAAGTTCTATGGCTGCTGCAGGCGCGTCCCTTGGTGCTGCTGACAGCCTGTGAAACACCTGAAGCGCAGGCACAGAGACTTGCGCTGATTGCCGAGAAAGTGGCGCGCGGGATGCGCTCGCATCCTTTTCTCATGGGGCGGCGCACGGTGTATGGGGTAATGCCGGACTGGAACCCGGCGGAAATAATTGGTATCCGCCCCAAGCCCCTGGCCCTGTCGCTATACCGCGAACTGGTGACAGATGCCATCTGGGCTTACCAGCGGCATAACTACGGCTACCGCAATTTGCGCAGTTTTCCGCTGATGCCGCATTTTTTCGGGCTGCCGTACATCGACGTGCGGCTGTCCTTCAATTCCTTCATTCCCGCCGATTTGGACGACGGCTTGGCCGGGCGACTGGTGGATCACTATATCGACCGCCTGCTGGCCGAGCCGACGCTGCACGATAAAGTGGAATTCGAGATTGTTTTTTCCTGTTACACGCTGGATTTGCCGCAACGGCTGGAGCGGCTGGCAGAAGCAGGTTTCTCGGAAGCGGAACGCACAGCTATTGCCGACAGCCTGCGGCAACTGACCAACCGCATTGTGCACCCCAAAGATGGGCTGTGGCGCGCCGATGCAGCCAAGCTGGAAACCTTGAATGCCCGCCGAGAAGCCCTGCTGGCTTCGGATGCCGATCCCCTGGAGCGGATTTACTGGCTGCTGGAGGATGCCAAGCGCTACGGCACACTGCCTTTTGCCGGATTGGCACGCGCGGGGTTCGTGGCGGTGCAGATGCTGCGTTCGCTGGTCTCGGTGGGCGTGTTCTCCCCAACGGATTACGATGCGTTTATGGCCAGTGTCTCCACCGTCAGCGGCCAGTTGGGGCGAGATAGAGCGATGCTGGATAAGGCTACGTTTCTCGCACGCTACGGCCATCTGCGCCCTGGCACTTATGACATTTTATCGCCGCGCTACGATGAGGCACCGGAACTCTATTTCGACTGGAGCCAGCGCCCAGCCGCTCCGGAGCCAACAAAACCTTTTGCGCTGACCTTGCCGCAAATGCGCGAAATCGTGCGGATGCTGGAAGCACACGGCTTGCACCCGGATGGGGTGGGGCTGTTCGATTTTCTGCAAGCGGGAATTGAGTTGCGGGAGCTGGCGAAATTCCATTTCACCCGCAATCTGTCGGACGCACTGTCGCTGGCGGCAGCCTACGGCGAGCAATGGGGTTTCAGCCGGGAAGACATGGCATTCTGCGGCATTGCAGCTTTGCAGGAGTTGCATGTGGCGGCGGCAGACCCCCGCGATGTGCTGACCCGCGCAATCGAGCAAGGCAAAGCGCGTTACCGGGAGACGCTGGCGATTTCATTGCCGCCAGTCATCGCCAGCCCGCAAGACGTGTGGGCATTCGAGTGGCCGGAGACCGCACCTAACTTCATCACCCAGAAACAGGTGACGGCACCTGTGGCGGGATGTGAAAAACGTGAGCGACTGGCCGGAGCGATTGTGTGCATTCCCAATGCCGATCCCGGCTTCGACTGGCTGTTTGCCTACCCTATTGCGGGGTTGATTACCGCTTGGGGCGGAACCAATTCGCACATGGCGATTCGTGCCGGTGAACTGGGCTTGCCTGCCGTCATTGGCGCGGGCGAAGTGTTGTACCGGTGCTGGTCGCAAGCCGCGCGCCTGCACCTGGATTGCGCCGGGCGGCGGGTGGAGGTGTTGGCGTGAGTACGGTTTTGAAAGTGGCCGTCAGCCAGCGTGTAGATATGTGGGCAGACCGGGGCGAGCGGCGCGATGCGCTGGATCAGCGGCTGTGCCAGTGGTTGGCAGTGGCGGGTTGTGTAGCGATACCGGTGCCGAACGTTTTGAGTGCATCTTTAATGGCCGGGCGCGACGAAGAATGGCCGGAGCTGCAAAACTGGTTACTTGCCGTGAAGCCTGATGCTGTGCTGCTTTCAGGTGGCAACGACATCGGTGAAGCGCCCGAGCGCGACAACACCGAGCGCCGTTTGCTGGCTTACGCCAAAGATCGAGCCTTGCCCGCATTGGGAATCTGCCGGGGGATGCAGATGATGGCGGCGTGGGCGAATGGCAGCCTCGCGCCGGTGAACGGCCATGTGCGCACCCGGCACCGTTTGCAAGTAGCAAAACCGGGCGAATGGCCCAATGAGGTTAACAGTTTTCATAACTTTGCCTTGGCTGATTGCCCGTTGGGGTTCGTAGTGGCTGCCCGCGCCGAAGATGGAACGATTGAGGCCATGTGCCACGAAACCCTGCCATGGGAAGGCTGGATGTGGCATCCGGAACGCGAGCCGCAATTCAACATAACAGATGTAATGCGCTTTCGTGCATTGCTGGATTCGAGGAGCGCCATTTGAAAGCCATTATCCTCGCTGCCGGACGTGGCAGCCGCATGAAAAACCTGACCGACGAACGCCCCAAATGCTTGGTGGAACTGCGCGGCAAGTCTCTCCTTGATTGGCAATTGAAAGCGTTGCACGAAGCCGGCATCACTGAAATCGCTATCGTCACCGGTTACAAGCGAGAACTGCTGAATGATCGCGGGCTGGTAGAGTTTTACAACCCGCGCTGGGCCAAAACAAACATGGTGAGCTCACTGGCCTGCGCTGCTGAGTGGCTGGAAACCGATACATGCGTGGTAAGTTATTCAGATATTTTTTATGACGCCAGTGCCGTGGCAGCATTGATGAATTGCCCGGCCATGCTCGCGGTAACCTATGATGCCAATTGGCGTGAACTATGGGAAAAGCGTTTCGGTGACCCGCTGCTGGACGCGGAAACCTTCCGCTTGAAAGCAGATGGCACACTGGCGGAAATTGGCAACAAGCCGAAGACAGTGGAAGAAGTTGAAGGGCAGTATATGGGCTTGCTGCGCATTACGCCCGAGGGTTGGGGCGAAATAGTACGGATTCGCTCCTCCTTGCCCGCTGAACAATGTGACCGGATGCACATGACCGGCACGCTGCAGAAGGTAATCGAGGCAGGGCGTGTGCCGGTAGCGGCAGCGCCCTATCGAGACGAATGGGGTGAGGTGGATAGCGCCGAAGATTTGGCATCATATTTGTAGGCAAGCATCGAAAATAATTGTAAGCAGAAATGAAGCCCATTAACCGCAAATTATCAGCAGAAAATTTCTCGACCGCGCGCAAGCGCCTGCTGCAAATGCATTTTGACAGCGGAGTGGGGCATATTGGAGGAAATTTATCTGCGCTGGACGCCATGCTGATTGTCTTCCACGAGTATCTGAGTGGAGAGGACAAGTTTGTGTTGTCAAAAGGCCACTCGGCGGGTGCGCTCTATACCACGCTCTGGAGTTTGGGACGGCTTCAGGATCACGATTTAAAACAGTTTCACAAGGACAACACGCTGCTTGCTGGGCATCCGCCAGCCGATGGCATTGCGGACATCCCGTTTGCCACAGGCAGCTTGGGGCATGGCTTGTCGCTTGCTGCGGGGACAGCGCTTGCCTTCAAGTTGAAGGGCAGCGATAGGCAGGTGGTCTGCCTGACTTCGGACGGTGAATGGCAGGAAGGCTCTACATGGGAAGCGCTTATCTTTGCTTGCCATCATCGCTTGCTTAATCTCACGGTGATGGTGGATCACAATAATTTGCAGGGGTTTGGATCCACTTCCGATGTCGCTTCCATGTCCCCGCTCTGGAACAGGCTACAGGGCTTCGATGTCGATCTGCAAATAATTGATGGGCATGATCCGGATGCTATCCGCACTGCTTTGGAAGGGGAAAGGCAACACCTGCGCATTATTGTAATGTGCACGGTCAAGGGTCATGGGGTCAGCTTCATGGAAAACCGGATGGAGTGGCATTACCTCCCGCTTACCGAAGAGCAGTACCAGAAGGCCATCGAGGAAGCCGGGCTTAAATGAGAAAACAACTTTGCGACGCATTGGTGGCGCGAGCAGCAAAATCCTGGGCAGAGAATTCGGGGATGGTATTCCTGACCGGCGATTTGGGATTTATGGCGCTGGAACCACTGCGGGAGGCATTGGGGCCGCGATTCATCAATGCCGGAGTGGCGGAGCAAAATATGGTTTCGGTGGCAGCCGGGCTGGCGCGTCAGGATTTTGAAGTCTGGGTGTACAGCATTGCGCCATTTTGCTATGCGCGGCCATTCGAACAAATTCGCAACGACATCACCTTCCACAACCTGCCGGTGAAACTGATCGGTAACGGAGGCGGATATGGCTACGGTGTGATGGGCCCCACCCATCATGCGATTGAAGACTGTGGGGTGCTGTTGACGCTGCCCAACATGCGCGTTTACGTTCCGGTGTTCGATGAGGACATGAACGCGGTGATTGCACGCGCCGGTAATTCCTCTTGCCCTGCCTATATCCGGATGGGGCGCGGTGAACCGCCCAAGGGTTATCTGGTTCCTGCGTATGCGCCATGGCGGCAACTGACTTGTGGGGGAGGGCATGTGGTGATTGTGGTGGGTCCGCTGGCAGGAACCTATATTGAGGCTTTCGAGCAATTGCCTATGGAATACCGGCCCAATCTCTGGATCGTCTCTGAACTGCCACTCGAACATAACCCGCTGCCCGCAGAACTGATAGCACAGATTGAGAAATCTTCCAGCCTGTGCGTTGCCGAAGAGCATGTGCGACACGGCGGTTTTGGCTCAGAACTGTTGTTGCACTTGGCTGGGGAAAATATTGCCGTGCGCCGCTTCCGGCATCTTTATGCCCGTGCGCATCATTTTGACCGGTACGGATCGCAAAATTTTCTGCGGCGGCAATCTGCTCTCGACGTTGATAGCATGCTTAACCTACTGAAAGGCTCCCAGCATGCCTGATTTACAAACCTACATCCGCGCCCTGAGAGGACCTATTCTGGTCACGGGCGCATCGGGTTTTGTGGGTGCGAACCTGTTCAAGATGCTTGCGGCTGTACGCAATGATGTCTATGCAGTTGTCCAGAACGACAAGGGCTGGCGCCTTGCCGATGTTATTGATGAACGTGTCATTGCGGTAGATCTCAACGATTACGCGGCAACCAAGAATCTGGTCAATAGCGTGAGCCCGCAAACGGTTTTCGATTGCGTGGCTTATGGCGCTTACTCGTTTGAGGAAGACACCAATCTGATTTACCAGACGAACTTTCAGGCTATCGTCAATTTGGTTAGCTTGCTTGCAGGTTATCCATTTTCAGCCTTCATTCATGCCGGAAGTTCGTCCGAGTACGGAACGAATTGTGCCGCGCCGCGCGAGGATAGTGTGTGTGAGCCAAACAGTCCCTACGCCGTGTCCAAGGTAGCAATCGCTGGTTACCTGCGTTTTATGGGCAAGCAGCGCGAATTTCCGTGCGTTAACCTGAGGCTGTATTCAGTCTACGGCCAGTTGGAAGACACCTCGCGGTTGTTTCCAAACCTGCTGCGGCAGGCACTTGCAGGGAAACTGCCCCCGTTTGTCGATGCACGCACATCACGCGACTTTATCCATGTGGATGATGTTTGTGCCGCTTTTATTATGGCGGCGGCAAAAATGCATCCGGGGTTATACGGAGAGAGCTTTAATATAGGTACAGGCGTCAAGACCACCATAGCCGAATTGGCCGATGTCACACGGCGCGTGTTTGGTGTGGCGGCAGAGCCTCAGTTTGGCACGATGGAGGGACGTGCATGGGACTTGGCGGATTGGTATGCCGATCCCCGCAAGGCGATTGAACAACTCGGCTGGAAAACTCTCGTCAATCTGGAGGAGGGACTGCGCTCCATGTCCCACTGGGTGGCACAGCTAACCGACAGTGAAATGGTTGCAGCATCCAAGAAAAATCTCAGTGAACGCAAGCGCAGTGTCTCTGCCATCATCGCCTGCTACAAGGACGGCCAGGCAATCCCTGTCATGTATGGCCGTTTGACAGACACCTTCCGCAAACTGGGTATTGATTACGAAATCATCTTCGTCAACGATTGCAGCCCAGACGATAGCGCACAGGTGATTCGTGACCTCAGCGCGAAAGATTCGCGCGTGATCGGAATTTCGCACTCGCGCAATTTTGGTTCGCAGATGGCCTTCCGCAGCGGCATGGAGCTTTCGACCAAAGACGGCGTTGTGCTGCTGGATGGCGACCTGCAAGACCCTCCGGAATTGATCGAAGCATTTTACGCCAAGTGGGAAGAAGGATACGACGTTGTCTATGGCCGCCGCATCAAACGCGAAATGCCCTGGCACTGGGGCCTGATGTATAAACTCTTCTATCGCACTTTTGCCATGTTCAGTTATGTCAATATTCCGCTCGATGCCGGTGATTTCTCATTGATGGATCGCCGTGTAGTCGGCTGGTTGCTCAATTGCCCGGAGCGTGATTTGTTTGTGCGCGGCCTGCGCGCCTATGTCGGTTTCAAGCAGATCGGTGTCGATTATGTGAGGCCGGAACGCATGTTCGGGCGCTCTACCAATAATTTGGTCAAAAATATCGACTGGGCAAAGAAGGGCATTTTTTCCTTCAGCAATGCGCCGCTCACCATGCTCACGACCATAGGCGTTATTCTATTTGCTCTCTCCACTCTGGTGGCCATTGTAGTTGGCATGCTGCGGTTGCTGATACCGGATATTGCGCCACGCGGTATTACAACCCTGCTGATCACGATTCTGATGTTCGGTTCATTCAACCTGTTTGCTATCGGCCTGGTGGGTGAATATGTAGCCAAGATCATGGCCGAAGTCAAAGGCCGTCCGCGCATGATACGGGCTGCCCTGATTCGAAACGGCAAAGCAACCGAGCTATTGCCTGACGGCAAGGCACGCTGAGCGCTGCCCTCATAAGTAACCTTTACTTCGTGGGAGGGAATTTGCATTCGTGGCGTAACCACCTGCCATTTAATCTGGAAATTTCAATTGGAGCGATGGTATGGAAAATGGCGTGAACAACATTGGTTGTTTGTGCCTTGATAGATTGAGGAGTAGCAGTCAATGGTGAAGTCCCGATCTTGTCCGGTCTGCCACACTGGTTTTGAGAAAGCAAAACTGTTTGTCGAGGAAAATCTTGACCCGGCAAAATTGACCGGGTTTAGCTTTGCCTCGCGCAAGGAGCCGGAGTACATGTGCCACCGCTTGGTGCAATGCACCCATTGCGATCTGGTTTATGCAGATCAACCCCCGGACGAGGGTGAACTTGCGCATGCATACCATGTGGCTGATTATGACAGTTCGGAAGAAGCTAACGATGCTGCAAAAGCCTATATTCTGGCCATCAAGCCAGCTTTGGCTAAGCTCGCGCAGCAACAGAGCGCTCTAGAGATCGGCGCCGGAACAGGTATATTCCTCGATTATCTGTCGCGCGAAGGTTTCACGGAAATCATCGGCGTAGAACCGTCTTCTGCAGCAATTGCGGCTGCCCCAGAATATCGTAGGGAGTGGATACATGAGGGTATGTTTGATGAAAAGGATTTTGTCCCAGAATCGTTCGATTTGATTTGCTGCTTTATGACCATGGAGCATGTGCGCGACCCCAATATTGTCGCCAGCGCGGCATTGCATCTGCTTCGACCGGGCGGAGCTTTCGTCACCGTGACGCACGACTATCGCAGCCTGGTCAACCGTCTGCTCGGCAGACGCTCACCTATTATAGACATCGAGCACATGCAGCTTTTCTCCAAACGCAGTATGCGCTACCTTTTCGAGAGAGCCGGTTATGCCGACGTCACGGTAATGCCCTTTTCCAACACTTACTCGCTGCGATATTGGGTGCGCCTGGCGCCGTTGCCCCGCAGCATTAAATCCGCAGCCTCCAGCTTATTGGCTTTGTTGAGGATGAATAATGTTAAATTGGGCATAAATGTGGGCAACCTTATCTCTATCGGTTTCAAACGTGTTTGACCGCTTCTGCCAAATTGTAGCCGGGTTTATCGGGCGCAATCGTTCTGATCAAAGTATCACCCCCAATTTGTTTAAAAACAGGTTCGTGCGTTTTCTGATCGCGGGAGGCGTCAATACGCTTTTTGGTTTTGCAGCCTACAGCCTTGCGATCATAGCCGGGGCGGAAGTTTGGCTCGCCCTGTTGATAGGTATGCTGCTGGGAACAGTGTTCAACTTCTTCACTACAGGCGGCTTCGTTTTCCGTGAAATCCTGCCAGCCCGTTTTCCCCGTTTTGTCCTTTGCTACCTGCTGGTTTATGTTATTAACCTTCAGCTAATCGAATTGATTTTTATATATTCGAACAACAAAATCCTGTCCCAAGCTATCCTGGTATTTCCGATGGCGATACTTTCCTATTTTCTTATGGCGCGTATGGTATTCCCTCCCAAATAAGCCGTTCCGATTTAGGCTGGCAACCAAATTTCTGGCACAATCCGTCAAATAAGCAACGCATTAATCCTGCGACAGGGAAATGCACTTCGACATTAACCAAGCGCAATTCAAACATTGGCAAACGCACCCGCCTTTAAGGGATGACAGGAAATTGAGCTTGACACTTATTCTCACAAATATTCGGCAGTATGCGCACCTGGTGATGGTTCTGCTCAGCGCTACAGCAGGAGTGGCAGCCTACTGGCAGGCATTAGATTACCCTTTTCTTTCAGACGATTTAACTTACCTCCCCGAGAACACGAAGCTGATCAGGCTGCCCCTGGCCGAGCTGTGGCGCCTCTTTACCGAGCCGTACAACTGCTGCTTTGAATTCCTCCCGCTGCGGGATTTCTCCTACTGGCTGGACATGGCGCTGTTCGGCATGACCCCCCAGGCATCGCGGCTGCACAACATCTTGTTGTATCTGCTTTGCCTGCCGCTGGTCTATGGCGTGACGTCGGGCCTGTGGCGCTATTTCCGTCCGGCGGATACCGCCAGCGCGCCATGGGCCGCCGCTGCCGTCACCGCCTTGTTCGCGCTGCATCCCGCGCTGGTCGAATCGGTGGTGTGGATCAGCGGGCGCAAGTACATCCTGCCCAACCTGTTTTCGCTGCTGGCGCTGTGGTTTGCCGTGAGCGCGCGGCGGGAGCGGGGGCTTGCCGCGCCGCATGCCGCCGCAGCCCTGGTCGCGTTTGCGGCGATGATGCTGTCGAAATCATCCTACGTGGCCGTGGCCCCGGTCATCGCCCTGTTGTGGCTGCTGTTCTGGCGCGACGTTCCCGCGCCGGACAGGCGCCGTTCTCAACTGTTGTGGCCACTCGCCCTATTGCTGTTGGCAGGGCTCATGACCCTGAATTTTATTGCCCATAATAAAGGCTATGATGGGATGCCCTTCTATTTCGGGCTGGAAGCGGTCACCCGAACACTGGCCGTGCTGGGGTGGCTGGCCCGCCTCGCCATTACTCCGGAAAGCCGCCATTTCATTTACCCGGTGTTCGAGGATCCGTATCTGCCCGTCATGGTTGCTTTGGGGGTGGCGGTTCTGGCGGCGGCTGTAACCGGCGCGGCGATGCTGCTGCGCGGGCGCTCGCTGGAGGGGTTTGCGCTGGTTGCTTTTTTGTTGTTCTGCGCGCCTTACATGGAGCTGATTCCCCATAAGTCGCCTTCTCTTGTTGCAGACCGCTATGTGGCGCTCGCAATATGGCCGACCGTGCTGTTGCTTGTTGCACTGGCCTGGCGCTTGAAACCCGTGCCGCGTGCGGTGTTGCTGCTCGCCGTCGCGTTGCCGTGGGGTTTCCAGACCATTGAGCGCCCACGCGACTGGCGCAGCCAGGAAGAGCAGACAAACTCTGATTTTCGTGCCTACCCCTGGCACTACTATATAGCCTCTGAAAAAATAATATTTGTACTGTTGCCTCAAGGCTTATATAACGAAGCAAGGGCGGCAACCAACGCCATAACAGATCCGGAATTCAGAAGTGTCACGGAGAAAGTGATCCAGGTAGATTACGCTGTACATTTTAATTCTGGCTCATTAAATGAACGCCGCGAGGCTATGGCACGCTTGTTTGATTTGGGCGCCATCCTGGACAATCCGCCCGTTCAGGCCAAATGGGACCCATCTGCAATCTACGTGTGGAGGGGGCTCAAAAATCGTATTCTTGCAAGTGAATGGAAGATGCTGGCCGAGCGTTTTCATGAGGATGCGACAGTGCGTTATAACGCGGGATTATGGATGCTGGTTAACCATAAATCTAAAGACGCAGTAGCTCATCTGCGCGCCGCAACCGAATCACCACAGCTCCAGGAATCCGTGCGCGGGACCGCCTTCAAGAATCTCGGTCTTGCCTTGCTGAATTCCGGACATATTGTCGATGCGGAAGCTCCGCTCCATTCCGCATTAGAGCAATCGCCACCCGATCTGCGGGCCTATTGCCTGCTCTCAAAGGTATATAAACAGACCAAGCGGTTCGAGGAAGCGGCACGCGCCGATGCCGGCTGCCCTGGCCGCACGCCCAATGAAGAGGCGGCGCGGTGAAACCAGCCTCCCTTGTTCGCATGGGGCAACTTGCACCATTTGCGCTGGTATTGGTCAGCGCAACGATAGTCACCTCCGTCTACTTGCAGACGCTGGACTTTGACTTTATTTCTGACGATGCAATTTACCTCACTAATAACCCTAGACTACTTGGTTTGCACCTGAGCGAACTGTGGCGCCTATTCACCGAGCCTTACAACAGTTATTCCGAGTTCCTTCCACTTCGAGAACTTTCCTACTGGTTAGACTTTGCGCTATTTGGCCTGACCCCCGCCGCGTTTCGGCTGCATAACATCATTTTGTTTTTGCTTTGCCTGCCGCTGGTCTATGGCGCGACATCAAGTTTGTGGCGCTATTTTCGCCCGGCGGATGCCGCCGGCGCGCCCTGGGCCGCCGCCGCTGTCACCGCCTTGTTTGCGCTGCATCCTGCTCTTGCCGAATCTGTGGTTTATATCAGCGGTCGCAAAGACGTGCTTTCCGCCCTGTTCTCGCTGCTTGCGCTGTGGCTTGCAGTAGGCGCCAGACGGGAACAGGGGCTTTCCGCGCCGCATGCCATAGCAACCCTGCTCGCGCTGTTGGCGGCGCTGCTCTCGAAGGCGTCAGCATTTGCCGTGGCGCCTGTCATCGCCTTGCTGTGGGTGCTGTTCTGGCGCGACGTTCCCGCGCCGGGCAGGCTGCGCTCCCAGTTGCTGTGGCCTTCCGCAATATTAATTCTGGCAGCGTGCATCGTACTTTTTTTCGCAGCAGTCATTACGACTAGAGTTCCATTCTATTTTGGGTTTGAGGCGGTCACCCGAACACTGGCAATACTGGGGTGGTTAGCCCGTCTTGCAATCAGCCCGGAAAGCCGCCATTCTTTTTACCCGGTATTTGAGGACCCAACACTGCCCGTCATGGCCGCACTCGGAGTAGCGATTTTGGCCGCCGCCGGCGCCGTGACGTTCCTGCGCCGACGCTCGCTGGAGGGATTTGCTTTGTCCGCTTTTATTTTGCTCTGCTTGCCTTCCTTGCAACTGGTTCCCTATGCTCCGTCATCGCTCGTTGCTGATCGTTTCCTGGTGCTTGCAATATGGCCCGCCATCCTATTGGTAGTTGCGCTTTCCTGGCGCTTGCAGCCCATGCACCGCACGGTGCTGATGCTCGCCATCGCGTTGCCGTGGGGCTTACATACCATCGAGCGGTCACGAGAATTGCGCAGTTTCGAAGTAATGGTAGATGCCGATATTCTTGCCCATCCCGGATACTATGTTCCCGCTGTATATAAAATCGGTGACGTCCAGTTGCCACACCGCTTGTATCGCGAGGCGAGTGAGACCGCCAACAGCATAATCATTCCCGAGTTCAGGGATATCGCGGTTAAATTAGTCGAGGCTGACTACGCCGTGCATGTCGAGGCTGTTGCGACAGGCAACCCCAAGCAAGCCATGACATTGCTTGGAGAATTGGGCCTCGCCCTTAAGCAACCGCCTGTTCAAGCCAAGTGGAATACGCCCATGCAAGGAATCTGGCTATATTGCCAATATGGGCTTGCAATGGAATGGAACCATTTGGTTAGCCAATTTCCGGACAATGCATCGGTAAGCTATAACGCTGGAATAGGGATGTTGGGAGCCCATAAATATAATAAGGCAGTAACTCTTTTGCGCGCCGCAACCGGATCACAACGCCTCCAGGAATCCGTGCGCGGGACCGCCTTCAAGAATCTCGGCCTTGCCTTGATAAACTCCGGACATATTGCCGATGCGGAAGGCCCGCTACGCGCTGCATTGGAGCAATCGCAACCAGATTTGCGGGCCAATTGCCTGCTCTCGAAGGTGTACAAGCAGGCCAAGCGGTTCGAGGAAGCGGCGCGTGCCGAAGCGAGTTGCCCCGGCCGTGCGCCCAATGAGGAACCGGCACAGTGAGACGTATCGCCGGAACTGCTCAAGATTTTCTGATGTACACCGCGCAAAACGAACTTGATACCGAAAGATTGTTTCTGTTTTCTGGCAAAATACCAGAAGCAGGATGCGGCACCGAGGTCTGCATATCTGCGATACTTACTGATTTCCAACCATTATGGTCATAGGTTCTGGTTTGTTGGCACAGGCATTCGCTCTCTCGTTTTCGCACCGCGAAGATGTGTGTATTTATGCCGCCGGAGTTTCCAACTCCGGTTGCACCGATGTGCATGAATTTGCCCGTGAGCGGCAACGCCTTGCGGATGCGCTGCAGCAAGCAAAACATGTCGATGTTTTCGTGTATTTCGGAACTTGCAGCGTTGCCGACCAGGAAGCGCGAAACACGCCTTATGTGCGGCACAAACTGGCAATGGAACAATTGGTTTCCGCGCATTCGCGCCACATGATTCTGCGGTTGCCCCAAGTTGCGGGTAAAACGCCGAATCCGCACACGCTGCTGAATTTTCTGTATGCGCGCATCGCGCGTAGCGAGGCTTTCAGTTTGTGGAAGAATGCCAAGCGCAACATTATTGACATAGACGATGTGGCATCTATTGCACGTCAACTGATCGCAGATAAAACGGCGCGAAATATCACGCTTAATATTGCTAATCCGGTCAGCTACCCGATGGCCGATATTGTCAGCGCAATGGAGTCTGTCGTTGGCAAGCGCGCAATATGCAAAGTTGTTGAACAAGGTTCGGAATACACTATAGACATCAGCACGATTCTTCCCTATCTGGACAAGGCCGCCGTAAAATTCAGCGATGACTACCTCAAACAGGTGACAGGCAAATATTATGGAAAAGCCCGCTGATTCGGTTTGTACCTTATCCATCGTCGTGCCGGTTTATCACAGCGCGCAGATTCTGCCACAGCTGGTAGAACAAATTCATGCGGAGATGAGCAAGTTAGGGCTACCTGATAGTTTCGAACTGTTGCTGGTCAACGATGCAAGCACGGATAACAGTTGGCAGGTTATTCGCTCACTTGCCAACACACATTCATTTATCAAAGGCATTTCACTGCGCCGCAACTTTGGCCAGCACAATGCAATAATGGCCGGACTAAATTATGTAAGGGGCAATTTCATCGTCCTTATGGATGACGATTTGCAGCATCCACCACACGCTATTGGCGACATCGTGCGTGCGCTTTCAGAAGGCTACGACGTGTGTTACACCAACTACCTGAACCGTCAGCATGAATACTGGAAGAAACTTGGCAGCAAGTTCAATGACTGGGTAGCTACGCGCCTGCTGGGCAAACCCAAAGGGCTTTACCTATCTTCGTTTAAGGGATTACGCAGGGAAATTGTTCAGGAAATTATCCGGTACGATGGCCCTTATGCCTATGTTGACGGGCTTATTCTCGATGTAACACGCTCTATTACCACCATTGCCATAGAACATCAGGCGCGCCACGAGGGGGAGGGTAATTACAACCTGCGCCGCTCTTTCTCGTTGTGGATGAAAATGGCAACTAGCTTCTCGGTGTTGCCTTTGCGTCTGGCCTCTTATGCAGGATTCGCGCTCGCGGCATTAAGCTTGGTAATGATAATTTTTATCATTGCGCTAAAATTCCTTCACCCGGAATATCCCAGAGGTTGGGCATCACTAATCGCGACAATATTATTCATCGGCGGTATACAAACACTGTGCATCGGCATGATGGGTGAATATCTGGGACGCACATATCTCAAACTGAATCACAAACCTCAATTTGTTGTTGGCAGCACGACTTGGGCGCAGCCAGATCACAATGAACAAGCCTGAGTTTGATCAGTACGCCGAGCAATATGACAGGGTGTTGGGTGAAACAATACCGGAAGGCTTGAATGAGGATAGCTATTTTGCAGAATACAAAATAGCTTTGATGGCGGCGCGCTCGAGCGACAAGATACCTGGTTGCATTCTTGATTTTGGTTGTGGCGCAGGGCGCAGCCTGCCCTATCTTGATAAATATTTCCCCGATGCAGAGTTATGGGGTTATGACGTTTCGCCTGCATCACTTAAAGCTGCTGCGCAGCGCTTACCGCGAGCAAAGTTGTTTTCTGACTGGGATGCCACCACGAGTACGCGTTTTGATGCGATTATCGCCGCCAACGTGCTGCACCATATCCCTCCTGATGAGCGCCTACAGGCGCTAACGCGATGTTGCGAATTACTCACCGTAAAGGGGCAATTGTTTTTGTTCGAGCACAATCCGTTCAACCCCGCTACACGCTGGGTGTTTGAACGTTGCCCGTTTGACGCAGGTGCAGAAATGCTCAGCCTGAAGACTGTTCTTGGCTTAGCCAGGGAAGCTGGTTTTCATTCCGAACAACATGGCTATACCCTGTTTTTTCCTCGCCCATTAGCTTTTCTGCGTAGGTTCGAACCTTGGTTAACGCACTTTCCAGTTGGCGCACAATATTATGTTCAACTGGCCAGGTGAATTCACGCGAGTGGAATTGCTAATACAGTCGATAGTTATAATGAAGCAACTGAGCCAATAACCCCCCGGCTGACGCTCACAGCCCTATACAGAAATTAAGATCGTGGCTCGAAAATATGCAACCGGTTTTAACAAGAACACTATGCATACAAAATTAGACAGCACAAGGAGTCTGCTCGAAACAACAGTGCTTGCCACCGCTATCGCAGGCCTGTCTTATTTTGTGTACTTTCAGATGGCGTCATGGATATGGAGCCAGACTGTGCCAGTCAATTCTGGGGAGATAGTGCCTTGGCAAGTTCCCTGGCTTAAGGAGCGGGATGGCATCGAGTTGTATGTATTATATGCACTGATGTTTTTCAACCTGTTTTCCGTATATGCCATGATCTGTGCATGGAGCAGGTTTGCGGGAAGAACCATTCGCTATTTTCTCGCACTGCCACTGGTGGCAGTGTCTTGTGCCTTTATTGTTTCCATCGGTTTTCATCCTCCCATGAGCGCCTTGGGCGATCAAGCCGTACCGGATGTCTTTGCGCGGGCGCTCATAATAATGGCTGTGGCCCTGGCTATAATTATGCCATTGAGTTACCTGCAGAAACATTCAACCCGGTGGGCGCTGGCAACCGTAGCGTTGTTGCTGGTTCCGGTCTGTTTTATTGCCACCGCACCACTTTCTTGGTACGACTATCAACATATTCTTGCCCCAGCCTTGCGGTTGCTTCATGGGGCCGGTGTCTCGGAAGTTTACTTTCAGTATGATTTTCTGCTTTCACTGATCGGCCTTGCATGGTTGGAGCTGGGGCTTGACCCGAATCAGTTTCAAATTGTCGGCCAATGTGCCTATTACCTGCTGCTGCTGGGCCTCTTTGGCTTTTCCGGGCAATGGTTTCTGGATAAACGCCTCCCCGTCTTTTTGCTCGTTGCATTAGTTTTAGTGCGCATTTATGCCGGACAGGAAGACGCAGTCCAGCTCTTCCAAATAACACCTTTACGCCTCGACCTGTGGTTGATTCTTCTGGTGCTGGTGTATTTTAAAGGCCCCTATCATTGGAGCGCTGGCCTGTTTTGCGGACTGATGCTGTTGCTGCACCATAATTTCGGCATTATTTACAGTGCCGCTTATATTCAACTGCTGCTGACACTCAGCGTAATTGATAGGGTTATGATTTCAGACAAAGCAATCAAAACCTTATTATCGATGATATATGTGTTTCTAAAAAACAATTACCATAACCTGGTACTGATGCTGGTCGGTGCCACAGCGCATTATTTGTTCTTCCGCAATACGAATGTGCAGAGCGATTTCAGTTACACGCACTTGGGAATAAATTTTATTAGAATCTCAACAAATTCGTTTTATTGGTATGTGGTTGTGGTCTTGAGCCTGTCGTTTGCTCTTCTGATCAGACTGCGCTCAAGAGTTTCCAGCAACTATCTGGCAACTGGGTTTTGCTTGATCTATCTGGCGATCGGAAATTCGCTCTATTTCTTCGGCAGAAGCCATGAAAATAATATCATCAATATATCGATCATCCTGTTGCTGCTTTTTTTCATATTGTTAGATATTGTCGGACGCTCACTCGTCAATGACTCCGGCAAACCGGCTGAACTGTTTATGCAGAGAAACCTGGCGATCATCGTTTCCGTTATCTTCATCGCATCAATAACCATCTGGTACGGAGATAGCATCACCGGCAAATCTGCAACCCAGGCGCGTAACGCCAAAAAGCAGCAATTTATTTACCCGTCTTTGGTTTCGAAACAGTCAGTCATGAGCGTTATCGCCGACGTTAAATCGGTCGCCGGCGACAACCCTAAAGTATATTTTGCCGATCACTATGATTTTTTGTTGGACTATTATGGCGGATATGCTCCAGTTGGCTACTTCAGCCCGATGGAAACATGGGTGTCAAAACGTGAATTCGACAGGTTTTTACAAGGGCTGTTGAACCAGGGGTACTATTTGGTTATAGCTGATGACGTCTTAAACTACGATGACAAAGATGCGCTGGCGTTCCTTACGCCTTTTGACTACAAGATCATGGGGAGGCGTTTGGTGGCATGGAAGGAGACAGCACGATGATTTCACGGCGTATGTGATAATCAGCTGATGTCACGGAATCAGTATGCAAAAGTCTGATTGTTCATGTTAAATATACCCAGTTTGTTAGGATGATCCTGCTCCCCCATTTTGCCCGCATGAGGCAATTCATACCCCAAGCGCTCGTGCTGGCCAGCGCGGTTGCAACAGTTGCCGTATATCTGCAAGCGCTTGGCTATCCGTTTATGTTTGATGATGCAGCCTACATCACTAACAATCATAAACTGTCCGAGCTGCATCTGACCGAGCTGTGGCGCCTCTTCACCGAGCCGTATAACTCTATGGCTGAATTCCTTCCGTTGCGGGAGCTTTCCTATTGGTTCGACATGACGCTGTTTGGCCTGAACACTGCAGCGTTCCGGGTACATAACATCATCCTGTATCTGTTTTGCCTGCCGCTGATCTATGGTACGACGTCAGGGTTGTGGCGGTATTTCCGCCCGGCGGATGCTGACGGCGCGCCATGGGCCGCCGCTGCCGTCACCTCGCTGTTTGCGCTGCATCCCGCGCTGGTCGAATCGGTGGTGTGGATCAGTGGACGCAAGTATGTGCTGCCCAATTTGTTTTCGATGCTTGCGTTATGGCTTGCCGTGCGCGCCAAGCGGGAGCATGGGCTTTCCGCGCCGCATGCCTCCGCTGCCCTGGTTGCGTTTGCGGCGGTGATGCTCTCGAAGACATCCTATGTTGGCGTGGCGCCGCTCATCGCCCTGCTGTGGGTGCTTTTCTGGCGCGATATTCCCGCGTTAGGCAGGCGTCGCTCCATGCTGTTGTGGCCTCTCGCCATATTGCTTCTGGCAGGGTTCATGACCCGTGTATTTATTGCCAGCAGCGAGGAAAGAGAGCCCGTGTATTTTGGGGTTGAAGCTATCACCCGAACGTTAGCCGTGCTGGGGTGGCTGGCCCGTCTTGCCGTCAGCCCGGAAAGTCGCCATTACTTTTATCCGGTATTCGAGGACCCATCACTTTCCGTCATGGTCGTACTCGGGGGGGCGGTTCTGGCTGCGGCTGCTACGGGCGCGGTGATGCTCCTGCGCCGACGGTCACTTGAGGGGTTTGCCTTGGCCGCTTTTTTGCTGCTTTGCGTGCCTTACATCCACTTGATTCCCTATAAACCACCTTCGCTCGTTTCAGACCGTTGGTTAGCGCTCGCGGTGTGGCCGGTCATGGTGTTGCTTGTCGCCCTGTCCTGGCGTTTGAAACCCGTGCCGCGCACGATTCTGTATCTCGCTATCGCGTTGCCGTGGGGCTTCCAAACCATAGAGCGAACTCATGACTGGCGCAGCATCGAAACATTGGCAGATGCCGATTTACGCTCCTATCCTGGATACTATCTGCCGGCAGCGTATAAAATCATAGGCGCCCAATTGCCACAAAGGTTGTATCGCGAAGCAAGCGAGACGGCCAACAGCATAACATTTCCCGAACTCCGGAATATCATGGTCAAGTTGGTCGAGGCCGACTATGCCGTGCATGTCGAGGCTGTTTCGACCGGCAATCCACAGAAAGCTATGGCCCTGCTATGGCAATTGGGGTCTGAGCACAAGAAACCGCCTGCTCAAGCCAAATGGAATTCGCCCATAAACAACTTGTTGGCAAAAACTCTGCTGGAACTTACAAATGAATGGGGGGCGCTGGCTGAGCTTTTTCCGGACGATGTGTCGGTGCGCTACAACGCCGGATTATGGATGTTGAATGTTTCCACATTTGGAGAAAAAGCGGTAGCTCATTTGCGCGCCGCAACCGGATCACAGCAACTCCCCGAATCCGTACGCGGGACAGCCTTCAAGAATCTCGGCATTGCCTTGCTGAATTCCGGACATATTGCTGATGCGGAAGCCCCGCTACGCGCCGCATTGGAACAACCACAACCAGATTTGCGGGCGTATTGCCTGCTCTCGAAAGTGTATCGGCAGACCAAGCGGATCGAAGAAGCGGCACACGCCGAAGCTAACTGCCCTGGACGCTCACCCAATGAGGAAACAGAACGGTGAAACCAGTTGTCAACCAACATGCCACGCACCTAGATCATTCGGAACTTCGGGCTTATTCCCCAGTCAGATTGGGCGCATGCTTTGAATCAATTTATGTTTTTGCATGAGTGGTACTCGACGCAAAGATTCAGGTTGAGTATAATATGTTTTTAATTTTATAATTTTTAAGGAACTTTCATGCGATCCATTTCCATCCTTCTTGCGTCGGCCGCCTTTTCCGTCTCCGCTATCGCCGCAACACCTTCCGGCCAACCTTCCATCGAGCGTACAGCAGACAGGATGCAGCTTGCCGCCGCTAACGACCAGCTCCCGCGCAAGGGTAAGGTAGTCAGCAGCGTGGACGCCAGCATCTACACTTACATTGAACTGACCGAAAACGGGAAGACTGTGTGGATTGCCGCCCCAACAGTAAAAGTGAAAAAAGGCGATACAGTTCGCTTTAGCGAGGGCGCAGTGATGTCCAATTTTTTTAGCAAGAGCCTGAATCGCACTTTCGAATCTGTCATATTTGTGGGTAAAGCAGAAGTTGCCAAGTAATATAGGAAATTGCCTTGCTTGGGCATTGCCTGATCATTGAGGCAATGCAGTAGTTGTGTAATGGTGATGGCTTCATGGTTACACATTCGCCATCACATTGCAGAATTGGGGGGTTGCGCCGCAACCCCCTTGCCGTTGACTGCCGCTATGACATTTTTTCAAGTCTTTCTTAAGCAGTTTGTCGGCATCTTACTTGCCGGTGCGCTGTCCACCGCTGCTACGGTAATAGCATCCCCAACGATAGATCATAAACAGGGCGGCAGTGTTTCCATCAATGTAGCCGATTTTCCTATCGGCACTCAGTTTGCGCTGATCCCCGGTGGGCCTTATCTCAAAACCAGCACGATACTAAATACCCCGGCGCTGTCGATAGTGCGCGATGGCCGCCATGCTTATGTCGCTGCCGGTGACAACGGCTTATTGGTGTTCGATCTTGCTCCGGACTTGCCGCCGCGCTTGCTGGCGCAAGTGAAAGGGCAAGGTAAAATCACCCGCGTTGTATTGCGTGACGGCTATGCCTATCTTGCTGACAGCGCGGGCGCGCTGTTGATTGTGGATGTAAGCAACCCACAAGCGCCGCAGCGGATTGCCAGTTATCCGTTGGAGCAACCGCTGGATGCTTTGTGCGTCGAACAAGGCCGTGCTTATTTGGTGAGCGGCAAACACCTCAGCGTCCTGGACGTTAGCCGTCCGCAAATGCTGCAGCAATCCACCAGCTTTACCCTGACCGACAAAGCAACCGCAGTACAAGTTGCCGATGGCTACGCCTACCTTGCGTTACCGAAGGCGGGCTTGAGCATATTTGATGTGCGGGATCTGTCCAGCATTCACAAGGTGGGACGCTTTCGCGGGGAGGTGCGGGACTTGGTGGTGGCGCAAGGCCATGTCTACCTTGCCAATGGCACAATTGGTTTTACCTTGGTGGATATAAGCCAGCCGCAAATGCCTCGCTGGATGGGCAGCGTCAACAACATCGGAACTAGCCTCGCACTGAGCTACGACGAAGGTTACGTTGCTTTGCGTAATGACCGTTCCGAAATCACACTGATTGACGTGCGAAACCCAAAAGTGCCGAATATTGTTGCAGTGCACCATATGGAGCAGCCACTCAATGCTATTACGCTGGTGCAGAATAAAGTTTTGGCCGGAACCAATACCAGTCTCGGAGAAATAGATTTTTCCGCGCCAGCACCTAACGTGGTCAATATCGGAGCCAATTTTGGCGGCAGCCGCCGCGCGGTGATCCGCGACCAAACCCTGTATGTGGCTGACTGGTTTTCCGGGCTGCACTTGTACGACATCACTGAGCCGACCTCGCCGCGCCATCTTGCGGCTTACCATACCCAAGGCTCCGCCAAAGGCGTGCTGGTGCGCGGCGATTACGCCTACGTCGCCGACGACGATCATGGTGTGCAGATCATCAATGTTTCTGACCCGCAGAAGTTGCGTAAAATTTCTGAAGTCGCCACACCAGGGCTGGCCTACACCATGAAACTGGATGGCGATAATTTATACCTTGCCGACCATCGGGGCGGGTTTCACATCATCAGCGTGGCAGATATCGCGCACCCCGTCATCATAGGCAGTGCACCAACCGCAGGCAAAGCATGGTCGGTGGAAGTAGTGGGCGGATTGGCCTATGTCGCCGCCGACAATGCTGGGCTGCTGGTGTTCGATGTCAGCGACCCACGGAATCCTAAGCAGATCGCTGCATACGATGTGGGTGGAGCGGCGGAGGAAGTGGTGATTCGCGATCACTTGGCTTTTGTGGCCAGCTTCGAAAATGGGCTGCATGTTTTCGACATCACCCGTCCCGCGCAGCCACGCGAAATAAGCCACCTCGCCACCCCCGGCAATGCGCGTGGCATCGAATTGGACGGCCATTACGCTTATATCGCGGACTGGGTTTCCGGTATCCAGGTTGTGGATATAGCCAACCCGGAACAGCCGGCTCTGGCCGGTGCCTATGACACCCCCGGCTGGTCATGGGGTGTGCGGGTGCAGGGCCATTATGCTTATGTGCTCGATTGGTGGGGCGGGATTGTGGTGCTTGAGGTGTCCGACCCTGCCGCGCTGTCATTGGCCGGCGCTTACCACGCGCGCGGCTTAACCCGGGACGTTACAGTTAAAGACAGCTACGCATATGTTGCGGACGGTGAAAACGGCCTGCAGATTTTCGATGTAAAAACTCCGCAGAATCCAATCTGGGCCGCCGGAGTGAATACTGCGGGCGATGCGCAAAGCGTGTGGCTGGAAAACAAAATTGCCTACCTCTCCACCGGTAAGGACGGCTTGGTCGTGGTGGATGTCAGCAATCCGTTCGAGCCGCAGCTATTAAGGCGATACGCGTTGCACGCCGATTTGGTACGGGCACAAGGCAATCTGGTCTATGCTGCCGACATGCAGCATGGTGTTGCCATCCTTGATACTTCCACCGGAAAACAAGTGGCTTGGTATGCCGCCAAAATTAATGATTTGTGGCTTGTCAACAATGATCGGCTATTGCTTGCTACACCTGCTGATATAGAAATAGTAGATGTAAGCAACCCCTTGCGCCCGCGTATGGTCAAGCGCCTGCCACAACGCGCCGAACTGGTGCGGCTAAAGGGTAATTTGCTGGCGCTTTATGACAAATCATCAGGCATCACGCTTTATGATTACGCTACGCTGAAGCAGAGGGGGCGATTTAATCCAGGAGAAGAAATTTACGACCTGCATATTTCGGGGGATCGCTTGTACGCCAGCGGCAAACTATCCGGTCTGTTGGTGCTCGACATATCAAATACGCGGCACCCCACGCTAAAATCAGCTTATCCTTCAGCGAGCCGTGTCAACAAATTGAGCGAATTTTCCGGTACAGTTTTCATGGCTGGAAACGAAACTCTGGCCAGTATTAGGTTGCTGCCCGATACAAAGATTACTCCCGACAGGCGTGGCAGTGTCATGGTGAACGTGCCACCGCAATTGCCGCTCGGCAGTTACAACTTGCTCATGCTGAATCCAAAGAGTGGAAAACGCGCGGCATATTACGATGTGGTGCGTGCGGTAATGCCTGTTCCAAAATCACCTCGATTCAGTTCACAAGACTTTGAGCGCGCAATGCGCGAACGCGGCCTAACGCCGCCGCCACAGCATTGACCGCCCCTGGCAGCTTTGTGCGTGAACAAGATTCGCTTCTCTAGGCACTACGCTCCCTGGTGTACGGGTTTACAAGTTTCGTTTGTCGAACCAGTTGTGCATGCTGGCGTACCGTATTCTCGATGAGGACAGCCTGAAACTGTTAACTTTCGAACCACACGAGAATTTCTACCGTGATCTCAAGCGTCTGGATGATTGAGTGTTTGGTTGCTGCGTTTTAACGTGACATCAGAGAGCCGGGTTGATGTATTACATCACACGAATGCCAGCAGCACGACCAGCGTGACGAAGGTATAACTCAGGTACAGATGGATGCGCCCGTGCTGCAATAGCGCGACCCAGGACGAGAGCTTTTCGGTGATGTGCTTGATCGGCAGGTAAAGCGCGAACCAGATGCGGTCATCGCTGCGGCCGTGGTAACGCGGGTGCGTATCAAACGCACTCGGCACCTCTCTTTCGATAAGGAAGAACGGCTCGAAGATGCGCCGGATCGGCTGGCCGAATCCCTCTGCAGTATCCTGCATACGCGCAGTTTGTTCAGGGAAACCGCAGTCCCAGGCAGGGCCTCGGCGCTGCCGCCCGTGATAGAAACGATGCACCGCCAATGTGGTCACCAGCATCACGCCCAGCACCGCCAACAGGAAGTACACCGGGCTGTAGCTGGCGCGCTCGGTATCTACCGGGGTCAGGAACAGCCAGCCGCTGGCTGAATTGCCCAGACCCTGCCCGATCAGCGCTTGCGTAACCAGATCAATTCGCTGTATTACTAAAACCGGTGCCAGACCCAGCGCCACGCAACCGAGCGCCAACCATCCCAAGCCGATGCGCTCCCAAATGCCGGCATCGTGCGCATGTTCCAGCGCCTGCTCGCGCGGTTGGCCGAGGAAAATAATTCCGTAGAATTTCACCATCACGTAGGCGGCCAGCGCGGCGGCCAGCGCAATCACTGCCGCCGCCACCGGAATCAGCATGTTGATGTGGTTGTTAGGCAAACCCGGCGACAGCAGGAACGCCTGCAGCAGCAGCCATTCCGAGACGAAACCATTGAGGGGCGGCAAACCGGCTATGCCCAGCACGCCGACCAGCATCAGCGCCGCAGCCCACGGCATCTTGCGGATCAGCCCGCCCATTCGTCCCATGTTGCGCTCGCCGGTCGCATGCAGGATCGAACCCGTGCCGATAAACAGCAAACTCTTGAAGAAAGCGTGATTCAGGCTGTGATACAGCATCGCGGTGAGCGACAAGGCCGCCAGCGCGGCCTTGCCATAGACGTGGAAGATGATGGTCAAGCCGATGCCTACCAGCAGCAGCCCGATGTTTTCAATGGAAGAATAAGCCAGCAGCCGTTTCATGTCGCCCTGCACGGCGGCGAACATCACGCCGAAAACTGCGGTGAGCAACCCCAGCGCCAATACCAGCACCCCCCACCACCATTGCTGCGTATCCAGCAAATCGAAGGTGACGCGCAACATGCCGTAAATCGCCGTTTTCAGCATGATGCCGCTCATCAATGCGGAAACTGGCGAAGGCGCAGCGGGATGTGCCTCGGGCAACCAGACATGCATCGGCAGCACACCGGCCTTGGCCCCAAATCCGAACAGTGCCAGCAAAAATGCAATTGCTGCCCAGAATGGCGACAGGTGCGCTTCGCGCATCGCGGTAAAGGTGTATGAGGCAATACCGTGTCCGCCTTGCATCACGCCAAAACTGAGCAAAATGCTGATGGCGCCGACGTGTGCAATCAACAAATAGAGATAACCGGCCTTGCGGATGTCGGGAACTTGATGATCCGTGGTCACCAGAAAATACGAGGATAACGCCATGGACTCCCATGCCACCATGAACATATAGGCATCATCGGCGATCAATACCAAGGCCATGCTGGCGAGAAACAAATGGTATTCGAGGCACAACAGGCCGAGTGTATTACCTTGCATGGCGCGGAAATAGCCGGCGCTGAACAGCGAAACGCCGAACGATGCGCCACCTAGCAAGATCAGAAAAAATGCGGCGAGTGGGTCGAGACGGAGGTGCAAAGGCAGACCAGGCAGGCCGAGCGGTAACACGGCAAAACCAGGGGCTTCACCGAGCGCCCACAGGCCTGTTACGGCCAAAGCGAGCGCTACAAGCGCGCCGAGAGGGAAGATGATGCTGGTAATAAAATGCGGCAGGCGCTGCATCCCCAGCCCGAACAATCCGAGCGCCAGCCAGAGCAGAATGACTCCGCCCACCACATCCAACGGCAGAACACCAACTGCATCCATCCTGGCTTACTTGCTCACCTCTCGCTTGGTGCATTTCTGGAAGTGGGTAATTCTACTCCTGAGCTAGATTGAGTCTCAATATTTATCCAGACGCATCTGGCATGGCCATAACCACATTTATGTTTTCTGGTTGCAATAGGCCATTCAAAACGCACGGCAAATCGATATGCAACATCGCATGTGCCTCTTACTCGGGCGCAGTTGTGGGCAGCCCTGCCGCACTGGAATAAGCAGAGGCGTCACTTAGCGACGTTCACGATAAAGCGTTATCTGGGGTTGCTTGGCTTAGAGGAGCGGGTGCCGCTGTTTCATGCGGATAACGGCATCGTTTTTGTGGTCAACTTCCTGACCAATGAGTATTTAAAGAAATTTTTTCACTTCGAAACTTCACCAAATCACTTCAGTTTGGTTTCCTTGTATGCCACATGTTTACGCGCAACCGGGTCGAACTTCATGAATTCGAGTTTTTCCGGGGTAGTGCGCTTGTTTTTGTTGGTGGTGTAGAAATGCCCCGTACCCGCAGAGGATTCCAGCTTGATCTTTTCGCGTGCGCCTTTTGCCACAGTCGTTCTCCTTTATACCTTCTCGCCGTTGGCGCGCATCCCGAACAGGACGGCGTCAATGCCGTTCTTGTCAATGGTGCGCAGTGCGGCATTGGTCAGGCGCAAAGACACCCAACGGTTTTCAGATTCCACCCACAAGCGGCGGCGTTGCAGATTCGGCAGGAACCGGCGCTTGGTTTTGTTATTGGCGTGGGACACATTGTTACCCACCATCGGGCGTTTCCCCGTTACTTGACAGACACGTGCCATAGCTATACTCCAACCTGTTTTCAAAAGAGGCGCGATTCTACACTAGAACAGGGAGAATGTTCAACCGACAATTACGAAAACAACAGTTTTTCACTGCGGTCATTGCAGTGGGCTCAGCATTTCCATGCAGATATATCTTGCAGTGAGCCATCGCTTATTAGGGAAGCGCAGATTTATTCGGTTTTGTCGTTCCCGCGAAGGCGGGAACCCAGTCAAATAAAGGCACTGGATCCCCGCCTACGCGGGGATGACGAATTAATCCGTGTTTCCTTAGGGAATTGGAAATTCTTAAAGTACCGTTAATCATGTCACCAACATCACCCCATCCCCCTCCTAAACCTCCCCCTTGAAGGGGGAGGAACTATACTCCCTCCCCTTCAAGGGGAGGGTTGGGGTGGGGATGGGTTTTGTTTTGGCTTATGTGACGTAATTTATAAGTGGTATTTTGGTAATTTCCTGCTCCCTTAGTCATTTCTTGTGCGTGGGCAGTAGAAGGTGCTGCGCGTCATGTAATGCTGGAAATGATGCTGCTGCGGGCGATCATGACTCGGTATTAGCACCAGATGAGTGGAGCCTTGCAACGCCATGGTTACCGCCGCATGGAGTCGAAAAAATCCGCGTTGTTCTTCGTCGCCTTGATCTTGTCCAGCAGGAATTCCATTGCTTCCAATTCGTCCATCGGGTAGAGCAGTTTGCGCAGCACCCAGATTTTTTGCAGCACGTCGGCCTTGATCAGCAATTCTTCCTTGCGTGTGCCGGAGCGGTTGACGTTGATGGCCGGGTAGATACGTTTTTCGGCCATGCGCCGGTCGAGATGGATTTCCATGTTGCCGGTGCCCTTGAATTCTTCGTAGATCACATCATCCATGCGCGAGCCGGTATCCACCAGCGCGGTGGCGATGATGGTGAGCGAGCCGCCTTCCTCTACGTTGCGTGCCGCGCCGAAGAAACGCTTGGGGCGTTGCAGGGCATTGGCGTCCACACCGCCGGTTAGCACCTTGCCGGAGGACGGCACCACGGTGTTGTAGGCGCGCGCCAAGCGGGTGATGGAATCCAGCAGGATGACCACATCCTTTTTGTGTTCGACCAGGCGCTTGGCTTTTTCCATCACCATTTCGGCGACTTGCACGTGGCGTGTGGCGGGTTCGTCGAAGGTGGATGCGACCACTTCGCCGCGCACGGAACGGCTCATTTCCGTGACCTCTTCCGGGCGTTCGTCGATCAGCAGCACGATCAGGTGTGCATCCGGGCTATTGGATGCAATGGAATGGGCGATATGCTGCAGCATCACGGTCTTGCCAGATTTCGGTGAAGCCACGAGCAGTCCGCGCTGGCCCTTGCCGATGGGCGCGACGATATCAATGATGCGGCCGGTGATATTTTCCTCGGCGCGGATATCGCGTTCCAGGATCATCTGCTTGGTCGGGAACAGCGGCGTCAGGTTCTCGAACAGTATCTTGTTTTTCGCATTTTCCGGAGCCTCAGAATTAACCTTGTCCACTTTCACCAACGCGACGTAACGCTCGCCTTCCTTGGGGGTGCGGATCTCGCCTTCGATCGAATCGCCGGTATGCAGGTTGAAGCGGCGAATCTGGCTCGGGCTGACGTAGATGTCATCCGGCCCGGCCAGATAAGAAGTGTCGGGCGAGCGCAGGAAGCCGAAGCCATCCGGCAACACTTCCAGCGTGCCTTCGCCGAAAATGCTCTCGCCCTTTTTCGCCTGATTTTTCAGCAAGGCGAAAATAAGATCTTGCTTGCGCATGCGGTTGGCGTTGTCGATCTGCTGCGTAGTTGCCATGTCCACCAGTTCGGTGATGTGTTTGATCTTGAGGTCGGATAAATGCATAAGGATGGGGAGTGTGATCGTACGGGGTTAAGGGAAACGGGCTACGCTAAGGAAGCCTGGCTGGGAAGTATTACGGTTTGCGCGGAGATGCCGCGCGCCTGAACTGCCTTGATTATCTTTTTTAATTATGGGTTGGTGCTGTGAGGATTTAATGTACAGAACAGGTGCAGGCGCGATGCTAAACGGTTTAAATGTGGCTGTCAATAAATGCGGTGAGTTGTGATTTTGACACCGCGCCAACCTTGGTTGCCTCGACATTGCCATTCTTGAACAGCATCAGCGTGGGTATACCGCGGATGCCGTATTTCTGTGGGGTCTGCTGGTTTTCGTCCACGTTCAGCTTGGCTACAACCAGACGACCGGCGTATTCCTTGGCGACCTCTTCCAGTACCGGAGCGATCATACGGCATGGGCCGCACCATTCCGCCCAGTAGTCCACCAGCACGGGCAATGGGGCTTGCAGCGCTTCGGCGGCAAAGGTTGAATCGGTGACATAACGGATGTGTTCGCTCATGGTGTGCCTCGCTTTAATTAAATGGTGACTAAAAATCTGGTGGCTACAGTAAATGCAACGCGGGGTAAATTGGGTGAGCCGCTGAACTTAGGGGATGCATCCTAACGAAAAAATGGCCGGATGTGAAGGGCAACAAAATTCAAAAGGTTGGTTTTTCAGCCGGAGCGCCCGTCAGCGCGCGGGTGCAGGTAAGCGGGCAGGTAGGAAATCATCCATGGCAGGAAGCAGGCCAGCCATGCCGTGGCGGCGGCCAGATATAGCCAGGGGCTCCATTGCACGGGCAATATATCGGCCAGTATGCGCAGCAGAACAACCGCCTGCAAGCCTGCGATCAGTAGCCACATTGGCCGCCTGATATTGAGCGGCAAGCCGGCGTGGCCAAGGGTGACGCGCGTGGCCATGCCGAGCAACAACGTGGAAAAGCATCCAATAACCAGTGCATGCAAAGGCGCCAGGCCGAGCAGGGGGTGTTCGCCGTGGCCGAGCAACAGGGTGAGGCTTTGTGCCGTGAACAGCAGGGCGGCGATGCCCAACCAAGCAAAGCCGATGTGCAGCACCGCCAGCATCGGCACTGCGAGGCTGCGGTGCAGGTTCCATGCATAGGATAGATATAGCGCGCTGGCGGCCAGTGGCACATCACAAAGCCACAACCATGAGGATGCACCACCCAGTTGCAACACGCCATGGCCGACGGAGCCGACCAGAATTACCCACCATGGCCAATCGGCACTCGTGACACGGCATTGCGGCAGGGCGCTGCTGGTAAAGAAGGGGATCATGCGGTGGCCGACAGTTACAAATTCCGGCAGCAGGAACAGCCAGATTCCGGCCTGCAGGGCGAAGTTCAACCACACCGCTTGCCCGCTCAGCAACCATACGAGATAAGACACCACGCCGCACCAGCCTGCGGCCAGTGTTATCAGGGCGACGGTGGGGTGGCGCTTATCGCGGTGTGATGTATCCAGCAGCACGCGCAGCAAGGCATACCAGGCGATGGCCCAGCCGCACAGGGTGAACATGACGCTGACAGCAAGCAATATCTTGTTGCTGAACAGCCCGAGATAAAAGAATACGACTCCCAGCATCAGTAGCACAAAGGCAGGGGCGTAACGGCTTGCGGGGATTTCCTTCCCGGCCATCCAGCGCGGGAAAGTGGTCATCAAAAAACCGAACATGAAAAACGGGAACAGCCCATAAATCAACAGATAGGCATGCGCCGCGCTGGGTGTGACGGGCCAGTTTATGGCGTGCGCCGTCATGCCGTAGCGCATGGCCAGATCGGCCAACCACCACAGCATCGCCGCCACGGTTTGCAGCGCACCGCCAAAGAACATGACGCGGTGTGGCGCGGCAGTAAAAATGCGCCAGCGCGACGGGTGGCGCTCAGAGAGTGGGATCATGGGTTATATGCACCGGATGTGCAGCGTCGAATGATGCAAATCATCAAGCGTAATTATAAGCTTGCAAATGAAACCAGCCTACCAGCTGTTTACAACCCCACTTTAGGGCACCCTTAATACCCTCCGGAAAGGAGTTGGATGAGACGGAACCCACCCCCACCCTAAGGAGCTGTTAATAAATAACTGTAACAAATAAATCGAAGGTGCTATGATTGTCGTCATGGCGAATGCAGACGACCTCAAACAAATACGCACCCGGTTCGAGAAGCTTGCATGGACGTTGGACGAGCGGATGAGGCGTCTGTTTGCTGCTGCGGAAGCTGCGGTGTTAGGCCATGGCGGCGTTACAAGGGTTGCACAGGCTACCGGTGTGTCCCGGCGCGCAATTCATGCCGGATTGGAAGAGCTGGCAACCGAAAAGATGGCGGTTGAAAGTCAGGGCAAGCGAATTCGCAAAGCGGGAGCTGGCAGAAAATCTGTCACCGAAACCGATTCTGGCGTGATGGCGGCGCTGGAGAAATTGGTCGAAGCGACGACACGGGGTGATCCCGAATCACCCCTGCGCTGGACTTGCAAAAGCCTGCGTACGCTGGCTGGTGAGCTGGCTGTGAACGGCCATTCGGTGAGCTATCCGAAAGTGGGCGACTTGCTGCGGGAGTTGGGTTATAGCTTGCAGGCAAATCGAAAGATGCTGGAAGGGACGGATCATCCGGACCGCAATGCCCAATTCGAGTTCATCAACGACCAGACCGGACAACGTCTAGCGGCAGGCAATCCGGTTATTTCGGTTGACACAAAGAAGAAAGAGCTTGTTGGTGCGTACAAGAACAACGGCACAACTTGGCGCCCCGAGGGGAAGCCAGAATTAGTCAAGGTGCACGACTTCATCGATAAGGAGCTTGGGCGCGCGAACCCCTATGGCGTCTACGATGTTGCCAGCAACACGGGTTGGGTCAGTGTGGGGACGGATCACGACACGGCAAGTTTCGCGGTCGAAACAATTCGCCGCTGGTGGAATACGATGGGCAGGCAGCGTTATCCTGCGGCAACGGAACTGATGATCACGGCAGATGGTGGCGGTAGCAACGGTAGCCGGGTACGGCTTTGGAAATTGGAATTGCAGCGGTTGGCTGACGAGATCAATATCCCGATCAGCATCTCTCATCTGCCTCCGGGCACTAGCAAATGGAACAAGATCGAGCATCGTCTGTTCTCGTACATCAGCATGAATTGGCGCGGCCAGCCCTTGATTAGCCACGAGGTGATCGTCAATCTCATTGCCGGAACGACCACTCGGAAGGGACTGAAAGTCCATGCCGAACTGGATGAATCTTCGTATCCGTCAGGCATTAAGGTAAGTGACGCAGAATTTGAAAAAATACGCATCACCCGGAATTCGTTTCATGGCGAATGGAACTACAGGATTGATCCGAGTGCGAGCTAAAATTGATACACTAATTGTTTAACGACTCCTAAGGAAGCGCAGATTTATTCGGTTTTGTCGTTCCCGCGCAGGCGGGAACCCAGTCAAATAAAGGCACTGGATCCCCGCCTACGCGGGGATGACGAATTAATCCGTGTTTCCATAACCCTACCCATGAACCATGATGCTCTGTGAATACAGTCGTATGAGCGCAATTTATTGCGCGATCATCAATGTCAGATCGCCCAATAAATTGGGCTCCTACAGCAGCGCCCGCTCTCGCTACGCTTTTGGTTCATGGGTTCAGGGCGAAAAAATTGGCGGCTGCGGTCTCTCCCATATATTGAATTCTTGGAAATAAGAAAAATCCCGGAAACCGGAAGCAAGGTAACGCTTCCATACACAACCATGCAGTAAGGTGAGAGGGGGAAGGTGTAAATGAAGCGGCAATTTTCAGCCTTGATAAAGCGATTTATCCACGGATTTACAAGGAGGTGCACGAATAGTCTAAGCTGGAAACGGCAGTTGGCGGTTTTGCTGGTGCGTATTTTATGGCAATAACAATGTGTTACGTATGAATGTGGCCGCGCCTGCCAATGCTTCAGATGGTTGGGCTGTTTGCACCAACCCTTTGCTTTTCCGTGTTATTCTATGACGGCAAGCCGTATTTTTGGATTAAAGACATACCAGCCACACGCTGCAACTGGCACGGAAACTGCTACATAGAAATTGCGGGACGCTTGCTTTGAAACATCGAATATGGATGGCGAACGCAAAATTCAATAATTTTTAGGAGATTTAACATCATGAAAACACGTACAGTTAAGCATCTGGTTGCGTCCACCCTGGTTCTGGGGCTGCTGGCAACCGTGCAGGCAGCAAGTGCAGCACCGCAAGGTATCGCCAACACACGCCACAACCTGGGCTCCAACGGTCAGGCCATCGGCCCAACCGGCACCAGAACAGGCGGCACCGGCATGGGTGACGTATTTGTCCTGAGCACAGACGAAATCTGCGTATTCTGCCACACACCACACGGAGCCAACACAAGCGTGCCAGTGCCACTGTGGAACAAAGCATCCCTGGCTAGCACGACTTACACCACGTTCTCGTCGGGCACCATGAACAGCACCGCTCCTGCGAACCTGGCTGGCCACATGTCGCTTGCCTGCTTGTCCTGCCACGACGGCACACAAGCCATGGATAACGTAGTCAATGCTCCCGGCCAAGGCGGCTTTAACAAGAACAACTACATGTCTGGCATCAGGATCGGTGATTCGCGCCAACTCGACGGCTCTTATAGCGGCGCACCGGGCTGGTATGCGGGTGCCAACACCATTACCATGGCAGCATATGACGCGGGTGACACCACTGGCGGCAAGCTGATCTCCGGCGCCGGTGTTGACTTTATCGGCACCGACCTGAGCAACGATCACCCGATCGGTATGGCCTACGGTGGCGGTGGCTGCGCTGGCGTTGGTGCTGTCGGTTCCCCTGGCGGTTGCAATGACACAGACTTCAAGGCAGCACAAACTGGACTTGGCAGCATGTTCCAGGTTGGTTCGGCAACGGCTGGCGCCAAAGATGCCATGCGCATTTACGGCTCTACTCTCGCTTCTGCGACAGTGGAATGCGCGAGCTGCCACGATCCGCACACAGATGCTCAGGCAACTTTCCTGCGTAAATCCAATGCGGCCAGCGGTGTTTGCCTGACCTGCCACACCAAGTAATAATTATGTTGTAGATCAGGCTACAAAGCTTGGTGATTGCGGGCCGGATGGTTTTCTATCCGGCCCGCTTTTTATTGGGCGCAGCTTGTCCATTAGGTTTACAAAGCCCATCATTACGGCGTAGGAGCCCGATTTAACCAGCCACTTATCCATCGTTTTTTGATGGATTAGTGGAATGGCTATGCAAGGCCATCGGGCGATTGATCCTCACACAATCGCGCAATAAATTGCGCTCCTACACGGTTTCCGTGTCCCAATGAAAAATTGAAATGGGCTAATGGACAATCTGGAATTAGGGAATGCCCAACAATGCTTGGGCACAAATTGCAACTTTGTATTAAAATCAAAATCTATTGTTTGCGGCGTGTGTGAACGCCGAAAATACTGGAGGAAAAATCTGATGATGCGTGGACATAAGTGGGGATGGTTGTTTGCCGTGTTGCCATATTGTGTGTCAATGGCGGTTGCCGAGCCTGCGGTGAGCGGGGCCGCAGAGACTGCAGCGAGCGGGATAGCGGCTGCGCGCAAGCCACTATACCCGCCACTCGAGGCATCAGCCTCGGCGGTGGGAGCTATCCCAAGCCCGGAAGAGGATTACCAGGCAGCCCTCAAGGCCGATGATGCCGGAGACATGGTGGATGCGGGCAGGCTATTCATGCGTGCCGCCAAAGCGGGCCATGCGGCGGCTCAAGCGACTGTCGCCCTCGGACTCAGGACAGGTTCTGCCGACAAGCAGGCGTTTGAGTTTTTCCGCAAGGCTGCCGAACAGGGCAATGCCCTCGGGCAGCTTGGCTTGGGCACGATGTATGCCGAGAGCGGGGTGGTGCCGCAGGATTTTGCCGAAGCACGCAAGTGGATAGCGCGGGCGGCGGATCAGGGAGATAAAAAGGCCATTCATATTATGGCCGATGCCTATATAAGCGGCCAATTCGGCCTCGACGAAGCCGCGCGGAACAGCCCCGAGGCGCTGGACTGGATCAAGCGCGCCGTAGCCATTGACGACCCTACTGCGATCAGGGCGCTGGCCAGCGCTTATCGCTCGGGACAGTTTGGGCTTGCGGTTGACCCGAAACAGGCCGATGACCTGGATGCAAAAGCGAATAAGCTGCTCGGTATAGTAGAGAAGAAAAAGAAGAAAACGCGCGGGGGTTAATCTTGGAAGCAGCAGTGGGTGAAAAATTTTCCATGCCTCATGCTATTGGGCTGCATGTGTAGGTGCGAATAAATTCGCACATGGCATGTTGCTAGTGCGAATAAATTCGCACCTACAAAACCGCTGATTTTTCTAGGGAAGCGCAGATTTATTCGGTTTTGTCGTTCCCGCGAAGGCGGGAACCCAGTCAAATAAAGGCACTGGATCCCCGCCTACGCGGGGATGACGAATTAATCCGTGTTTCCCTAGTTAATACGATCCGGCACAGTGAAGTTACTGCTTTCCGCGAACGGAATCAGGGTGTGTTAATGTCGGTTCCGCGTGCGCAATGGTTTCGTCAAAGCGTTGCGGAACAGCGCTTATGTTGTAACAAATTTTTATTTTTTGAGGAACACATCATGAATTTGATTGAACATGCCGGTCGCCATTGCGTGTTGTTGGCGCTCCTGAGCCTGGGGCTGTTTTCCGCAAGTTGCACATCGACTCTGGCCAATAGGGAATCAAGCGGTGTTATTGCCGCAACGGCGGCTCCTGCGGAAATGCCAGTTCCGGCGCAGATTCCTGCTCCATCCCCAATCACGGAACCAGCGCCAACCCCGGCCGCAAAGGCAATACCTGCCGAGGAAATTGCTGCTACGGTCAACGGCAAGCACATCACTATTTGGGACTTTAATGCACGCTATTCCGCAACGATGCGCGACCGTTTCTATCACGGAAAACCGCCGGAAGGCCAGGTAGAAGCCGTGCGCAAGGAAGTGCTCGATCTTCTGGTGGATAATGCGTTGCTCGTTGAAGAGGCCGAGAGGCGCGGTATCAAACCGGATGAGGCCAAGTTCGAGCTGGCGGCGGCCAATGCCGAAGCGCGCTACAGCGCCATGCCGGAATGGAAGAGGGATCGCGGGCAGGTACTCGCTATGATAAAGGCGCAGGTTGACCGGCAAAGCCTGGTCGAACAGGTCAGCAAGGTGTTACGGGAGGTGCCCCAGCCTACGCCAGCCGAAGTGCGGGCTTATTTCGATCAAAAACCCGAATTCTTTACCGAACCGGAAAAATTGCGTCTGTCGATAATTCTGCTGAAAGTGGATCCGGGTGCGCCTAAAGCTGAGGTGGACAAAGCGCGCGAAGAGGCGCAAGGGATTTACCAGCGTCTCAAGGATGGCGCCGATTTTGCCGAGCTGGCGCGCCAGAGTTCGGGAGATGGATCGGCGGAAAGAGGCGGGGATCTCGGTTATGTGCATGGCGGCATGTTGCCGGAAAAGTTGCAAGAAAAGATAGATAAATTTCAGGTAGGGGTGGTGGCCGAGCCGATCAGGGTGCTGGAAGGTATCGCCCTCTACCGTCTGGACGCACGTGAGGCGTCTGTTCTGAAGGAGTTCAATGATGTGGAACCGCGCGCTCAGGAGTTGCTCAAGCGCGACCAGCAAGATCGGGCATGGAATGAGGCTATTAGCCGGTTACGTGGGGGCGCCAAGATTGAAATACTGTTACCGATGGCCGATAACAGCGCCAAGCCAACAACCGAAAATAACGTCAAGCAAGGAAGCGGCCCTGCGGGGGAGCAGTTAAATGCGCCCGCAAGCAGTGATAAGCAGAGTGGTGCAGCTACTCAGAAGGCTGATAAGAAAAAAAGCAGCAAGAAAAAAATCAACAAGAAAAAGAAAATTAACGACAAGTTAAGGGCGCCTCTATAAATTCAAATTCGTTATTCCGGCCTGCACCCGCAAGGGGTTGCTTTGCAGGCGACTTGCAACCAGCCAGAGGCTGGGCAAGATCGTCACCGCCGTGGTTGTAGGGGGCTGAAGCCCCAACAACACACGCAGCGCGGGAATGACGGGTTTTCGATCTAATGGACTATCTGGGTTAGAACCTGGGCTGTGAGCAAGATCTTCCTGAGAGGGCGAGTTTGTGGTGCGACGAAAACGGGATGCTGTAATCATTGTGTTGAGATGCGTCATTTTTGGCTGCTGCGCCAGTGCGCAGCATGTGGCGTTCGGCACAGGAATGGTGGCACCCACAAAGCCTTCGGGCGGCTACGTTTTGGTGGCTCAGGCTGATACGCCAGTTGAACCGCAAGCAATCGTGCAGGAAACCAAAAATGCCGATGCAACCGCCCGGCCACAAGCTGAGATGCGGGAAATTAAAAGCGCGGCCCGCCTTTCGAAAAGCAAGCAGCGGCGCAGGAAGCCCAAGATGGCCGGCGTACCAACCGGATCACAGGTAGTGGCGCTGGAAGCCAAAGCACCCGAATTGCAAGTGGCGGTGAAGGGAGCCCAAGCGCCTGAACCACAGGTTGTGGCGCTGGAAGCCAAAATACCCGAAACACAACCGGCGGCGCAGGAAGCTAAAGCACCTGAAGCCAAAGCACCTGAAGCCAAAGCACCTGAAGCAAAGGTAGCGGCGCAGGCGCCTGAGGAAATCGATGCACTCGAAAAACTGTTGGCAGAAAAGCAGGATGCCGTAAAAGCCAACGTAGCAGCGAAACCGCGAGAAGATGAGAAGAAACTCCAAGTGGCAGATGTGGGCAAAAAGAAGTATGGTATGGCGCCGATTGATTGGGGGGTTCGCCTGACAGAGACTCTCGGCAAGAATAAAATAACGGAAACACAACACGGCGTTAAAGGTTCCAATGTCGGTACAAGGAGCACCAGCAACGTAGGGTTTGTCAACACTCAAACTGTGGACGCCGGTGCGAAGACCTACATCTTGCAGCCGTATATAGCCCAACTCGACGGCACGCTCAGTTTGGTCAAGAACAGGGGCGCCATCAACGACATTGCCGGCCAAAGCACCGGGGTGTCTGGAGACAGCAGCCTGAAACTGTTTCCGCAAAGCCGCTTTCCGTTTTCCATGATGGTGGGTGTCGGCAAAAGACATAATGAATCGGAATTTAATGATCAAAATACGAAGACCAACTTGCTTAGGCTGAATCAAAGCTACAGACCGTTAGGCGGGTTTTCACAGTACAGGGGAGGATACAAGAGCACCAAGGATACAACTGACCTCAACAGTACGAATTATTTGGGCGTCGCCAATACCAGGGAAGTTATAAAAAGAACATCCTGGGATGGAGACTATTCAACGCGTAGCCAGGAGCATAGAACCAGTGTAGGGGTGTTGTTTAATGAAAAACTGTTCAGTTCACGCTACAACACAACCAAGCGAACGGATCATTTAACGGTTTCAGACGCCTACCTGCCGTCCGACTCCCTGTTGTCGGTCAACTCCTATGCCAACATGGATCTGTTTTCTGAAAGCGACGGCAGCACCATACGCTACCTATTGGCAAACTCCAATCTCTCCTGGCAACCGGAGGAGGAGGAAATACCCTTGTTTGTGGATGGGAACGTGCACTTGTTTGGCCAATATAGATCATATAAGGGATCTAAAAGCAGAACACAGAGCTTGGGCACGGATGCCAGGGCAAAGTATCTCTTTTCGAAAAACCTGACAGGATATGCCAGCGGCGGTGTTGATGTCGTGGATAACAACGGAATACGGAAACTCACTACCAATGAAAGCGGTTCGGCCAACTATTTATCCGATGTTACCCGTTTAGCGGGGGACGCTTCATATGCATGGAATGCCAGAGGTGGTGCAACCAACCGTACCGGGTCACCCCCAGACAGCACCATTTTTGGAGGTGTCGGGCACGGCTTGGCTGTTCCTTATCCATTCGAAATGTTCGGCAAAAAAATGCAAGCAGTTGGCAGAATCAACCAGTCGCTGTCTAACGAAACTGGCCGGATCAAAGGGCAAAAAACCACGCTCGATAATGCGGGAAGTATGTCGGTAGGCAGTGCCCTGGCGTCTGGTTCGAGAGAAGCGCTGCTGGGCGGGGATGGCAAGTTGCAGGGTGGAGTAAGCGCTCGTGCGGGCATATCTGTTTCCGATAGACGCGTTTATGGAAGACAGCCTTCGCGCAGCCGGGCATCTTCCTTGACATTTGTCTTGCGAGAGACCAGCCAAACTGCTTATACCCGCCCCGGTTTAAGCGTGGAGGTGTCGCTGGAGGCTACCCAAGGGACGGAAAATCGGGGGCTGAGGCTTATTGGTGGGATTAATGCCACCTACGTGAAATCAAATGTTTTCAACGTGCGCGGACTGAGCTATGTGGGATCCCTGGCTGTGGACAAGCGAGCCGACACGAGTGTAGCTGAGGATTTGAATGCAAATAACCCTCGTCTTCCATGGTCGCTTGATCAGCGCCTGCGCTACAGGATCGGCCAGAATGAGTTACAGTTCAGGGCAAATGTTTCCGACAAATATGGCTTAAAAAATTCTTCACTCTGGCTGGTGTTTAAAGCATGGCGCACTATTGGTAATGCCAATTGAAGGGGGTTTTGAATAATTCCCGTTTTACCGCAATTCATTGCCCGTTCCCCGATACCCGCCTTGGGTAAATTTTACCCAGCAACGCGGCTCATGGAGGGCTTGTTTAATGGCTGCATAAAATGGTACATTGCTAATCGCATCGGTTTTGGGTTTTATTGAATGATTTCTATAACAGGATGGGGAAAACCAGGGGGAAAGGGAAATGAAAAAACGAATAAGATTAACCACAGGCTTCATACTGTCCACATTTGTGGCGGTGTGGGCATTGCTGGTTGTGGGTGTCCCGGAAGCGCAAGCGGAATATGGCGATGTGGTCATTAACAATTATGCAGACAAGGCGGGAATGAACCCTGCGGTCTTTCCGCACTGGTTTCATCGGATACGCTTTGCGTGCAAGGTTTGTCACGCTGACCTTGGTTTCAAATTCAAGGCAGGCGGCAACGAAATCACCATGGCCAAAATCATTGACGGCCAGTTTTGCGGTGCTTGCCACAACGGTGAAATAGCATGGAGTGTGGAAAACTGCAATATGTGCCATTCGGGCAAACCGGGCACGCCGACGCAGATTCATAATAGCACCCAGGCACAAATGCTCTATGTACCTACAGTTGGGGTATCCGGGGTGGCGGCAACTGCCACACCCACAGCGGGAACTGCTACAACAGGGGTGAGCAGTGGAAATGCACCAGTTGGTGCATCTAAACAGGGGGCACAGCCGAAACAAAGCGCGCCGGCTGATGGCGCCGGAAAGAAGAGGAAGCAGCCATGAAAATCAAAAAGATAATTACAACGGTTTTTTTTGGGGTTGTTCTGGCGCCTGCTGCTTGGGCGCAACAGGCAGAAGTCAAGGCGGCCTATGATAAGGCTTGCGCGCACTGCCATACAGCCGGAATTGGTGGTGCACAGCGCCTTGGGGACGCAGTCGCCTGGAAGGAGCCGGTGTCAGGCGGTATGGCGCGGCTTTACAAAAGCGCACTGGAAGGGACAGCGAAAGGAATGCCCGCGAAAGGGGGTCCGGAAGGCAGGAGCCTGACTGACAACGAAGTAAGGGCTGTTGTTGACTTCATGGTGGATAATGTCAGAGCTGTTTTAAAAGATGCTCCTGGCACCGCATCGAGCATGGCGGCTGCAGCTAAACCACTTGCACCTATCGCGTTTAGCTTCAACCGGCTGTTGCGACCGGCGGCAGCACGTAATTTGGCGCCTGCGGATGATGGGATTCACGACCCGGTAAATGAAGGCACGCTGATGTTGCAGCCCCCACTGCAGGGTATGGCCGAACTGGTGCGCAGCAACTTTGGCAACAACACTGACTGGGTGGCTTCGTTTGAAAGCAAGAAGATGTCTCCCCGTTGGGATCGCACCAATGCGATGGCAGAAGGAATCGTGATGGACTTGAACATCCTGCGCGTGCCGAAGGGATCTATGCCCAATGTGGTTTTTCCCCACAAACAGCACACAGAGATTTTGGAGTGCTCTAATTGCCATCCGGCGATATTCGTCCCACAGAAAGGCGCAAACATAATCAGCATGCCGATGATTATGCTCGGCCAGAAGTGTGGCGTCTGCCATGGCAAGGTGGCATTTCCGGTATCACAATGCGCCAAGTGCCATTCCCAAAAAAGGGACGTGTCACTGAAGGCAACCGGTAAGTTGTAAACATGCTCCGCCGGGTGTTTGTTGTTCTGTTCTGCTGGCTGGCGCAGGGCGCATTTGCCCAAGCGCCAGCGCAGCAGAGTGGCGGAAACATTCCGGCGGGGCTGGCTCAAAAGCAGTCATTTGCGCGCAGCTTGATCGAGGATGCGTCCGTTGCAGCACGTATTCAGGCGAGCCAAGATGCCGAAGCTTTGAGGCTTTTTGCGTTGGCGAAAGACAGTTATTCCAGCGCGCTCGCGGCAATAAAAGATGGAAATTTTGCCAGCGCCGAAAAACAGCTTAATGATGCGATGTCGGCGATGGGCAAAGCGCGCCGCCAAGTACCCGATGCTGCCGCGCTTGTTGTCAAGCAGCAGGCCGAGTACGAGGAGAAGATGAAAAGCGTCGAATCCCTGAAAAAATCCTATCTGGGTTACTTGAAAAGCAATGGGAAGAAACCCGGGTCAACGGATACAGATGAATCCGCCAGCCTGGGTATTTCCAGGTTGATGGATGCGGCCAGAAATCATGCCAAGGATGGTCACCCGGGCGACGCATTACGGGCATTGGAAAAGGCCGAGCAGGTCATGAGGTCCGCCTTAAACCGGGTTTTAGGTTCGAAGGTGCTTGATTACACGCCAAAATTTGAAACGCCAGATGAAGAATATGCGTACGAGCTTGATCGAAATCGCAGCCTCTTGGAATTGATCCCGGTGGCTATCGCCCAGCTAAAGCCGACCGAAGAAACCAAGAAAAATATCGAAGGCTTGGTCGAGCGTAACCGTGTGGCGCTCGAACAGGCGCGTGAGTATGCAGGGCAGCAGGACTACCGCCGGGCGCTGGCAAGCATCCATACGGGCACTGGTTATCTACAACTTTCGCTTTCTGCTGCGGGTCTTGTCTTGCCACAGGAATCGAAAGCGGATCAGTAGCAGAGCAAATAATTTCTGGCTATAGCGTTTTGTGTTTCTAGGCGCAGTAAAAAAAACAGTTTGGATGTTGTTTTCAAGTGGCTCAAGCTATGATGCAGAGCATGGCTATTTATAGGCGTACCCTTAGCGGGGTGTTGAGAAACCACTTCAAGATAATAATATTGTGTTGGAAACTGCTTGAATAATGCTTATTTGCTATGTGTAAACTGCACCTGCAATGCGTTATTCAATTTTGGAAAGAAAAGCGAAATATCGCAGGATGCGTTCCACGCATCGCCTTTGATACAACGATGGTGCGTGAGATGTGTCCTGTCAAGCCTTGGTTGTTTTTTACGCAAATTGTTAAAATTGATGAACCCAGCCGGTTAGGGAAACAGAAGCAAGCCGCTCTTCCCGAACCAAAAAGTACCACTCCTCCGCTTCATAGCGGTTGTTTTTTCGTTCTTAGTCTTGCCTGATCGCCCACCACTATGTTTTATAATGCCCTGTTGGCGCAGTACAGGCACATGATTGCAGAATTAACTAAACGTTGCCCTAGCAAATTTTCCAGAGCTCACAGAGTGCTTGGTCATGTAACTGTCATTTTGCTGTTGACCTGTGTTCCATGGCAAGCTGAAGGGCAGTGGTTGCAGGATGACAGGGCTCAGTTGCCATTGGGCCAGTCAGAAAAGAACTGGACGCCGCTGGACATGGATGGGGTGCATGACCCAGCTGGCCCGGCTATCCGTCAATTGCAAGAACCGGGTAAGGGGCTTTCCGAGCTTCCTGCGCATGAATCTGGCAACCGTGTGCTTTGGGCAAAAGCTTTGGATCGCGGTGCGATCAATCCGCGCCGTGCCATAAAACCTTCAGAAGCCAAGGTGCAGGTTCTCGATTTGGATATATTGATGAATCTGCGTGGTGGCATGCCCATTGTGCGTTTTCCGCACCGGATACACACACAGTGGCTTGCTTGCGATAACTGCCACGAGCAGTTGTTTAAATCCCAGATTGGTGCGAACAAACTCAGCATGTACATGATGCTACAGGGAGAGCAGTGCGGTCTTTGCCATGGGTCAGTGGCGTTTCCCCTTACCCAGTGTTCATTTTGCCACAGTGTAAGCCGTAAGCCTGAAGGCAGTGATGCGCCGACGAACCAGGAGCCGAACAAAGGCGCAACAATGACTGCTGGAGAAAAAGATTGAAAGTGCTCGCAAAACAGTGGTTGACCATGTTAGCGGTTGGCTTTGCGCTGGCTGCACCATCGGCGCAGGGAGAGTATGGCGACGTGGTGCTTAACAAGCAGGCAGAAAAGGCTGGAATGCGACCTGTGGTCTTCCCTCACTGGTTTCACCGCCTGCGCTTTACTTGCAATGTATGCCATAATGAAAAAGGCTTCAAAATGCGCGCCGGCAGCAACGACGTGACCATGGCTGACATCATTGATGGGAAATTTTGCGGCATGTGCCACAACAACGAAATTGCATGGAGCGCGGAGTTTTGCAATAGATGCCACTCGGGTTTGCCTGGACTTGAAGGCGGTTTTTACGGAACCCAAGAAACCGCCGGACCAGGAGGGGTTGGTGATGTCAAAAAGCGACGGCATTAGGTCAAGTTCGGACAAAGCATACTTCGGCGACGACTTAAACCACACATCAAGGATTTCCCGCATGAGGAGTTGTTAGCCAACATCAGGCACGGATGTTGCATGACACGGAGGTTAACATTCTGGCAGTTTTTGGTATCCGGCAACCGGAAATAGGTGTTAAATATTTTTTGTTGTAGGGACATGTTGATTGTGAAGAAAATATTTTGCGGCAGGCTGATGGAGGGTAACAATGAAAGCCCGTAGCGATTTTGTGGGACGTCTGACCCAATGGTTGGGCATAGCGCTGGTTGCTGCCTTGGCGGCTGGTTGTGCCACAAGCACGGAGCGTGGTGTTCTTAATTATGGCATCACATCAACCGAAACCAATCGTCTGACATGGCCTTCGAAGGGTGAGGCTGAGATACCCCGTTATGCATATGCCGGTGAGCTCACTGGCGAAGAAAATTTCCGCGCACCACAGGAGAAAAAAACAGGATCCAGCGCTTTCTTTCAATGGCTTATCGGGTTGTTTGATTTTGAACCCGCGCCGGTAATATTGCAGCGACCCCAATCAGGTGTGGTGGATGAGAATGGGCGGATTTTTGTTACAGACACCAGTCGCCAAGTAGTATTAGTTTTTGATCCGCTGGAAGGCCGTCTTATTGAATGGGAGAGTGCGGCAACAGCCACACATTTTGTCGCACCAGCGGGTATAGCACTTGGAACGGCGGGCGAGGTTTACGTCGCAGACTCTGATTTGGGTATCGTGGCGCGGCTTAACCAGAAGGGGGAGAGCATCAGTGTCGTCGGAAGGGGCGAGTTGCGCCGCCCGGTCGGTGTGGCATTCGATGCTGTAACACAACGGCTCTATGTCGTTGATACTCACGACCACGACATCAAGGTGTTTGATACAAATGGCCGACTATTGCGCACGTTGGGCCAGCGTGGCGAAAAACCAGGTGAATTCAACTACCCGACTTATCTTGCGCTGGCAAACGGCAGGCTTTACATAACTGACACCATGAATGCGCGGGTGCAGGTGATTGAGGCTGAAACCGGTGAGCCCAAGCAGATCATTGGTGAGCGCGGGATGAATGTGGGCAACCTGGTGCGTCCCAAAGGTGTGGCTGTGGACAAAGAGGGTAATGTTTATATTGTCGAGTCGTATTACGATCACCTGCTGGTGTTTAATAACAGTGGCCAATTCCTGATGCCTATCGGTGGCACGGGAAATAAGATCGGTAATTTCTATCTTCCATCCGGTGTGTGGATAGATGCGCATAACCGGATTTTCGTGGCCGACATGTTCAACGGACGCGTGGCGCTGTTCAAATTTTTGGGCGGAGAAGCAGAATGAATAATTCAAGGTGGCACTCAATAAAATATTTTCTGTTTCTGCAGGGAGTGGTCACACGTTTGCCCTTGAACTTTGTAAAACTGTTCGGTTTCAATCGCCGAGAATCATACTGGAGCAGGGTGGAAATGATAAGGGACAGTAGCGAAAGCTCACGCACGTATATAGGCCGGAGCAAATGGAAGCGGCTGGCGGGACTCATTCTGGCTTATGCTGTCCTTTCCTGCGGCAGCGCATTTGGCGGTCGTATTTCGGATATACGTGGCACCAAGCACAACCTGTCTGCTGAAGCTGCTGGGACTACCACACCATCCGGTGGCAGTGTTCCAACCCGCGCTGTCAAAGCCACAACCGAAACCCAAGTCTGCGTCTTCTGCCACACGCCTCATGGCGCCACACTGGCCGTTGCGCCGCTTTGGAATCGCAAGCTTTCCAATGCGACCTATGCGACCTACACATCCTCCTCGCTGGATGCCACAGCCATATTGGGCACACAGCTCGACCAACCAGGCGGCAGTTCCAAACTTTGCCTGTCTTGCCACGATGGCACCTTGGCCATTGGTAATGTGAACGTGTTGAACGGAATGGGAGGGGAGAATAGACAACAGGCGATCACCATGACCGGCACCAGCGGCGCCAGCGGCGTGATGCCGGCAGGCAGCGGCACTACCACCGGCTACACGCGCAATCTGGGGATCGATCTTACCAACGATCACCCGATTTCGGTAACTTACACCAATACCCTGTCTCTCCGTGACGGTGAGTTGCGCGAACTTGACCCTAACCAGAAATACCCGGTTAACTCGGGTGCAATCATCGGAATCCGTAATCCTGGTCTCAGTCCCAAGGCGCCCTTGGAGCCGACAGGACCCAGCAGCGTTGGGCAGGTTCAGTGCTCCGCCTGCCACGATCCGCACATGCGAGAGACCAATGCATCTTTGGGTAACCAGAAGTTTCTGCGATTGAACCGTTTCCAGGAATCGGTAGCGACCTCTACCTACAGCAGCGTGAATGATATTGGCTGCGTGGCCTGCCATGACAAGAATCAGGGAAATGCTGGGGTCTGGGCTTACTCGGCTCATGCCAACAATCAAGTTGCCACGCAGACCTATACCGATACGGCGGCCATCCTGCGCGAATTCCCGACGGTTGTAGGTGATGGCGCTTCGACCAACTTGCCGGTGTGGAAAGCGGCCTGCCTGAATTGTCATGACACACACACCGTCCAAGGCAGTCGCAGATTGGTACGGGAAGGTACTGACAGTACCGCGACACCCAAGGCTGGAGGTGCATCGGCGATTGAGGAGACATGTTTCCAATGTCACTCCAATAATATCAACACCGCGATTACGCCGCTCACCAACATGCCGGATATCAAGTCCGATTTCGCGCTTTCCAGACATCAGCCGATCACTTTGGTAGATCAAGGGAATATCCCCACAGAAGCGCATGACATCGGCGGCAATTTTTCCGCAGCGGGAGCTCCATATGAGTGGGTGGATTGCTCTACTATGGTCAACAAATGCGGGGCAGATTTTGTCGAAAAGCGTTCGAAGCTGGGTGCGGGAACAAACAATCTCGCCAATCGCCACGCTGAATGCACCGATTGCCATAACCCGCACCGGACTGTGAAATTCAATTCTTTCCTCGGCAATGGGGGAAGCTTGTCCGGCACTCCTGACGCAACCGGCACACATTTGCACACCGATAGTGCTGGCTACACCCACACCAATATTGCTTCGGGCGCGTTGCGCGGCACGTTTGGTGTGGAGCCGGTGTACTCGTCCGCTTCCTTCGATAACTTGCCTTTTGGCTACGATGTCAAACGCGGCGATCCCGGGGTGAGTTCAGACACGTCAGTGCGCGCGACCTACGTTACCCGCGAGTACCAGGTTTGCCTGAAATGCCATTCGGATTATGGCTACAGTGACGATAATGTTGCTGAAGCAATTGCTCCTCCTAGCCGTCCACCGCTGGGCGGTGCCGGGCTGACACCGCAAAATACCAATGGGCTGTATTACTACACCAACCAGGCGAAAGAGTTTCAGGCGCCGTTCACGCATACAGGGGATTTTGCAAAAATGGATTCGGGAGCCGCCGCCCCATACGCCAACGGTATCCAGGTCAACTATCGCAGCTGGCATCCGGTGATGGGCGGCACTGGGCGCACTGCCGCAGTCCGTGGCGGCATTACACCCACCTCGGTGTTTACGCTGCCGTGGAGCAACGACGTGGGTAATCAGACCATGTACTGCGACGATTGCCATGGATCTAACGTAATTTCGGCTACCTCGGTGATCCCTGATTTTGGAAAATCCTGGGGCTCCCACGGATCGGGCAACAACTTTATCCTGAAGGGCGCGTGGAACTCGTCCACCGGCAGTGGGCAAACGACGGGGCTATGTTTCAAGTGTCACGATTACAATACGTATGCGGCTGGCGGGGGCGCGCAAACCGGTTTCTTTCTTGGAGGGGAGCCGACAGGCCCCACCAAAATAGACGGACACCAGCTGCATTTTAACAAAATCGGCAGAATGGTTTGCAACTGGTGCCATGTGGCTGTGCCCCACGGCTGGAAAAACAAGGCATTGCTGGTGAACCTGAACGACATCGGCCCCGAAGCAGGACTGCCTGCGGGCACCGAGGTGCGCAATAACACGACAGCGGCTTACAACGCAGCACCTTATTATTTGAACGCAGTGCTCAAGGTGGTAAATTTTGCTCCTAGCGGACAATGGAAGGCGGCTGATTGCGGTTCCCCCGGCGCGCAGGGCAACGGACAAGTTGGCTTGGCCTGGATGAGCGCGACTGGTGCCCCTCCTATTAACAACGAGAACTGCGCCACTCCTCCGTGACGATAGCATCAGGAGTGAGGGTCGAGGATCGGGAAGTTATTCCCCATCCCTCGGCTCCCAGTTCTTAGTCAATAATTCCCGATACTCAATCGATCCTGAAGTTTCTCGCCTCCCTTAAGCTTACTCTGGTTATTCTCGCTGCTTTGGGAGCGGCGATTCTGGGTGCCTACCTGTCTGAAGTACCCAGCACTTGGGCGTTGGCCGTCCCGCTCGCCGCATTCGCGGTGAACCTTGCTGCGGCAGTAGTGACCAACCCGGTGTTTCGGCATCAGATTGCCTTGCTGGTGTTCCATCTGGCTCTCATTACCATCGTGCTGCTGATTGCGGTCGGACGGCTCACCTACCTCAAGGGTCAGTTGGAACTGGCCGAAGGTGAAGTGTTCGATGGGCAACTGACGCAGGAGGAAAGCGGTCCTTGGCATCCACGGCAATTGGGTGCGCTGCGCTTTAGCAACGACGGGTTCACCATCGATTATGAAAAAGGGGTGCGCCGGGGTTTCACCCGCAACCAGGTGAGTTGGGTTACGCATGACGGGAAAATACTGCGGTCAGTGATCGGTGACCAAACTCCGCTTGTGCTGGCGGGGTATCATTTTTACACCAGCCATAACAAGGGATTTGCGCCGACATTTATTTGGCACCCCAACTCGGGTAAGCAACTCGTAATGGGCACAGTTCATTTGCCAGCCTATCCCTTGCATGAGCATAAACAGGCGCTCGAATGGACACCGCCAGACAGCAAAGTGCCGCTATGGGTTATGCTCCAGTTCGACGAGGTGATTCTTGACCCGGCGAAACCTTCCGAGTTCAGGCTACCTGCAAAGCACCAGATCGTGGTGAGGGCGGGAGGGGAGCGACAGGAACTCAAGCCGGGTGAGTCGATGCGCTTGGCGGAAGGCGTTCTAGAATACAACGGATTACGCAGCTGGATGGGCTATACGGTGTTCTATGATTTCACCTTGCCTTGGCTGCTCGCCGCCTGCGTCCTGGCGGTAGCAAGTTTGGCTTGGCATTTCTGGGGTAAGTTTTCGACACGGCCATGGAATAAAACAGCATGATGTTGGAATTAGAGTTACAAACTTTGTGGGCGGCACTTGTAACCTATGTGCTGGCAGGTGCACTGGCGATATTCGGTGTAGTTATGCAACGCAAACCGGAACGCGCTGTGCTGGCACTGCTGCTTTTTGGATTGGCGCTGCATACAGTATCCATTGCACTACGATGGGGCCGCCTTGGGCACGGCCCTTACATCACGATGTATGAGATCCTGTTGAGCAATGTCTGGAGTCTTCTGACCATTTACGTGCTGGCGTATTGGCGCATTCCCGCAATCCGGGCGACGGCGGCGGTGGTGATGCCGATCCTGTTCGTGATGATGGGTTGGCTACTGATGACCAGCCCATACGAGGGGCATTTGCCGGCGACTTACCACACCGTCTGGTTGTTTATTCACATCGGTTTCGGAAAATTATTTTTGGGTAGTGTGCTGGTGGCGGTGGGTATCTCGGGCATTATTCTGCTGCGAAAGAGCCGTTACGGCGGCGAGCGTTTTGTGCGTCTGCCGGATAATAGCCGGCTCGATGAATTGTCTTTCCGCTTCATGGCGATAGGCATTATTTTTGAAACCCTTATGCTGATCGTGGGCGCTATCTGGGCGCAGGATGCGTGGGGCCGTTATTGGGCTTGGGATCCGCTTGAGACATGGTCCTTCCTGACTTGGCTTTGCCTTGCTTTCGCGCTACACGCACGCGTGGCTTATAAAGTATCGCCGCAAGTTGGCGCTCTCATGGTGATGGCTGTTTTTGTCTTGGCATTTCTGACTTTTTTCGGAGTGCCATTCATTTCCACTTCGCCTCATAAAGGGGCGGTCTAAATAATGCGCATCCTCTGGCAAGGCAGGAAGAAAACGGCAGTGCGTGGGATTGCACGTGACGCGCGTCTGCGGGCGCTGGTGATTACGGTCAGTTTGGTCATCGCAGGTGGCTTAGCCATAGTCTATCTGCCGGATTGGCTGCGCACTTCGGCGACGAATGTGCCAGAAGAGGCTCGTGCCGCGCATGCACGGGAAAAAGCCGAAACAGAAATCAGGCAACGCTTCCAGCATGGTGTGGCTATGCTCAACGGCAAACAGTACGAACAAGCGCTCAAGGAATTTCACCGCGTGCTTGAGTTGGCGCCGGATATGCCGGAGGCGCACGTCAATGCGGGATTTGCGCTGGTCGGACTTGGGCGCTTTGCAGTTGCACGGGACTTCTTCGAGAGTGCCCTCGCATTGCGCAGAAATCAAGTCAACGCCTATTATGGCCTTGCCATGTCACTTGAGGGGTTGAATGATTTGCCGGGAGCTCTCGGTGCGATGCGCGCCTACCTGCACCTGGCATCTGCCAATGATCCTTACCGGCGCAAGGCTGAGGCGGCGGCGTGGGAATGGGAATCAAAAATTGCGGAGGATCACCACAAAACAATTAAGATTTTGTCATCGAAGCAAAATAAGGGAAATCGCTGAAGTAAACAAATGCTGCCGACAATGCCGAAAAAGCGGGTGCCATGTTTCATAAAGATTTCCCTTGTTGTTGATCGCACCACTGCGCCCACATGCCGCGCAAGGCGGCTTCGAAATGCCGGACAAAACGCGGGGCGTCGAAAATCGGCGACGCCAGCACTTGTTGCCGCAACCCGTTGCGCAGCGCCGCCAGTCCTTGCAGATCGCCGGCGTGCGATACCGCCCGCGCCACATAGTCGTCGGCATCGGCGGCGATCCATTCGGGCAACCCTGCGTTCATCAGCAGGCCGATGCCCTGGCGGGACAGGAAACTCTCCCCCGCCAAAGTCAGCAGCGGCACGCCCATCCACAGGCCTTCGACGCTGGTGGTGATACCCGGATAAGGAAAAGGATCGAGGGCAATGTCCACCTGATGGTAGGGAGCCAGATATTCCGCACGGGGGACGAGGCCCTTTAGAATCAACCGCCCGACACTGATGCCGTGGGCGGCAAATTGTTCGGCGACGCTCTGCCGCACCGCAGCCTCATTGAGTTGCTTGGTTTTAAGGAACAGGCGGCTATTCGGCACGGATGCAAGCACGCGCGCCCACAGCGCCACCACGGCATCGTTCACCTTGGTCAGATTATTGAAACAGCCAAAGGTGATGTAACCAATTGTTAACGCGGGGAGCGGAGCGACCGCCACATCCACGTCCGGCGGCGTGAAACATAGCCGGGTTTCAGGCAATCTCCAGATTTTCTCGGTGAAATAGATTTCTTCGGTTTCCGGCAGCGTCCATGGGTCGGCGATGAGATAGTCCATGGCCGCCACACCGGTGGTAGCGAAATAGCCCAACCAGGTAACCTGGATCGGGGCGGGTTTCCAGGCAAACACCGGCAGCCGGTTATGGGCGGTATGGCCGGAGAGGTCGAACAGGATGTCGATGCCGTCGCCATGTATCCGCCGCGCCAGCGCTTCGTCGGAAAGCCCCACCGCCTGATGCCAGCCACGGCAGCAGGCCTTGATCCGCCCGGTTACCGCGTCGGCGCTGAAGTGGTTGGAGTAGGCAAATATTTCCAGGCGGCCTGCGGCATGGGCGGATAGCGCGGCCAATACGTTTTCCAGAAAATAGCCCACCGGGTGCGCGCGCAGGTCGCCGGATACCAGCCCCACCCGCAAGAGCCGGGCGGGATCGGGCATGTTGCCCCAAACCTTGCACGGGCGCGCTAGCCGCATCACCAGTTCGCCGTAGCGCCGCGCTTCGGCATGCAATATCGTGTGGTTCTGACGGATATTCCATCTAGCCCAAGGCGATATATCGCTACAAGCCATTGAGTTTAAATAAAATTACTGACTTTCCGCAAAAGAGCTTACTGCCTACATTGAGCTGCTCCAGCAGGAAACGTTAGGCCGAGTGCATTGAGTATCCGAGATTGGAGCGCATCGGGTTGTGGCAAGCGGGTGAACGATACTTCATTTGACTCGTAATGTAGGTAGGTCAGACGAGACAGTGCGACGAGCGCATCATCGATTGTCACCGCCTCTGTGCCGGTAGCGATCTTGCCCATGGCCTCATGCAGCAGGCCTTCAAAAGCGCGGGCGATTTTTAGTGACAGCATGGTCACAAACACATGCGCTCTGGTTCGCTCGGCGTTCCGCAAAAAGATAGGGCGCACTTCCAGCAAGCCGGTTTTCATGGTGCGGAAATCCCGCTCGACTTTCTGCAAATCACCGTAGCGCGCGTGAACCGTCGCAGCTTGCATGTGTTCCGGGCTCACATCGGTTTCCAGGCAGTAACACCCATCAAGCAAGGCGGCATTCTGCATGAGCGCTTGATCGGTGTCGCAAGATATTTTGCGATCTTCAACGCCGAGCGACAGCGTGACAAACGCGGTGAGCTTGTGGCTTTTTACCCAGCGCTGCAACCGCGCCAACCCGGCTTCGGCATTGGCGCGAGGATGCTCGCCGGCAAAGGTGTTGCGCGCCGCTATTTTTTCTTGCAAGGTGGCGAGCTTATCCTTGCGGCGCAACGCTTCGCGATCACGCGTCTGATCGTTGCGGCGCAGAATGAGCCGTTTGTCGCCATGCTCGGCTTCACAGATTTCGCTATCGAACAGATCTGCTTGCAGGACGCCGCTTTTGAGCAGGGTGCGAATCTGCGCATCCGTCAGGGCGGTAATGTAGTGCCAGCCCTTTCCTTCTAGCGCCAATTTTCCTTTGGCCTTGATCATGCCACGGTCGCCCACCATCACGACTTCGTCGATTTTGAACTGCTCCTTCAGCAGGCGGATTTGCTCCGCCACGGTGCTGGGGTCGGCGGTGTTGCCTTCGAACACTCGCACTGCCAGCGGCTCGCCGTCATCCGCGGTCAGCAGCCCGATCACGATCTGCTGCTTGCCGCTTTTTTTATCGCGGTTGTAGCCGTGGGCGGCCAGTTCATTTTGCTCGCCTTCCAGATAGCTCGAGGTCACGTCATAGAGCACCAGCAACGGTGTGCGCCCCGCGCGCTTCACGTGCTCGCGGTAAAGGCGCTGCTCGATCTTGGCCTGCCGCGCAGCAAGCCAATCCAGCGCGCCGTACAAGTTGTTTTCATCAAAGGCTGACAGGCCCAGGATGTCCGCCGTAGCGTGCTGTTTTGCCCAGCGCACGGCGGACAGTCGCGAACCCGCATGACCGATGCGCGCCAACACCAGAAATAGCACCCTGAGCGCTTCCTGGCTTTTGCCTAATGCGCCAGAGATACCGAGGCGGTCGGCGAGTTGTTTGAGGGCGAATAGAACGCCGAATATTTCGCCCGATACCGGGTCGCCACCAGATGCGAACTCGCCCTTCAATGCCGAGCGCATGGCTTCGACAACGGCGGGGTTCCAGTTCGTCACGTTGGCGAGCGTATGCGTCTTGACCTTCCCGTCTTCGCGATAGCTTTCGCGCAAAAGGATTGCGGGCGGGGAGTTCCGGTTGGGGATTGAGGTCAGATACATGACTATGTATTTTACATACAAAGCAGGTTATTGCAAGCAACTTTAGCTTTAGTTTGCTAATTACATGCCTACAATAAAATTAAAAAACCTCAAGAAACAGGGTCAAGCTCAATTGAATCAATGCATTGATGAAAATTGACTGGTGGAAGATCCGTCTGATCCTCCATATAGTTATGAATGAGCAATAAGTTACTATGCGCTTCAACGTAATCGGGCTTAATCGCCAGCGCCCGCCGGTAACTCGCCACCGCATCATCGAGTTTCCCGAGGTCGCCCAAGGCATTGCCCAGGTTGTTGTGCGCTTCGGCGTAATTAGGTTTGAGCCGCAGCGCTTGGCGGCAACTCGCCACCGCATCATCGAGTTTTCCGACGTCTCGCAAGGCATTGCCCAGGCTGTTATGTGCCTCAGCTAAATCGGGTTTTATCTCCAGTGCATGGCGATAGCACACAACAGCGTTTTCGAGCTGGCCTAGTCCTAACAGCGCATTGCCCAGATTGTTATGTGCCTCGGCGTAATCAGGTTTGAGTTCCAGCGCCCGGCGATAACTGGCTTCGGCTTCGAGCAACCGGTTTTGGTTCTTGAGATTGTTGCCCAAAGTGTAATGCGCCTCAGCGTAATTTGGATTGATTTTTAGCACCCGCCTGTAGCTGGCCTCGGCTTCGGATAGTCTGCCTTGCCTGTTAAGGGTAACGCCCAGATTGCCGTGCGCTTCAGCATAATCTGGTTTGAGTTCAAGTGCCCGGCGGTAGCAAACTACTGCGTCATCAAGTTGTCCGAGGTTTTTCAGGGCAATACCCAAGCTGTTATGCGCCTCTGCATCCTCAGGTAAAAGTTTTGTTACATTTTGCAAAGCGGTAAGAGCATCTTTACCTTGCATCTGGAGGGAATCACCCAGGGCTTTCCAAACAAATCCGGAATCCGGATAACGTACAGCCATCAAGCGCGCTTGGCTTTCTAGTTCCGCATGGCGCCCGCTGTTGAACAGGTCGATAATGCGGTTGATTTCGGCGTGTGACGGCGCGCCGGTTTTCTTGATGTATTTGATGGAGGTCGCTTTGATTCAACCATCGTGCGATTTTCCTGCATTGATTGATGGAAAGCAATTGTTTGCTGCGACACTACAACATCACAATATTGGAGCTTCTGGCCTTAGCTGGCCAGTTTTTAACTTGCTTATTTAGCATGTGTGGAATCAGAAAAAACGGGTATCCCTTTCACGTCCCTACATACCGCATGTCGAAAATTTTAGCTTTTCGGGGCGACCCAGCGTCTGGACAAAAGCAAGGAAAAATCGCCCGCTGGCCTGTGAGCGGCATCCAGCCTCGCTATGGAGCCATCCGCCCATTTCGTCAAATGTGCTCCGATAATCAACACCGGGATATGCCTTCCATTTTTCATGGCGCGGCATCGCTAGGTGCGTGAAAGGGATACCCGTTACTGCTCAATAAGACGGTATCAAATGGCTGGTTATCTATCCTGCCGCTAATGTAACGACTTGCCATTCGAGTTGCCAAATTGTTGGCCATCTTCCAGTGGGGGATGAGTGATGTGGTGTATTGCGCGATCACGTCAGTTTATCTGCTACTGAAACGCTTTTTCAGAAACAAAAATTCAAAACAAAAATTCAATCTGGACAGTAGCGCGCGGAACACGCAGAATGTTCGTCAGTAACAACTAATTCATGGCCCAATGGATAAAATTGGCAAATACGAAATCATCAGGGAGTTGGGTAGTGGTGCAACCAGCACCGTGTATCTGGCACTTGATCCATTCAACAATCAGCAGGTCGCGCTCAAGCTGTTCAACTTGGAAGCGCAGCACGATAGCAACCGCGCCAAGGCTCGTCGCAAGTTGTTGCTGACCGAGGCGTCGCTGGCCGGGAAGTTATCTCATCCGCATATCGCCAAAATTTTCGATGCAGTGATGGAGGGTGCCGAAAATTACGTGGTGATGGAATATGTTGAGGGTGAAAACCTCGAACACTATGCTGAAGTGGATAACCTGCTGCCGTTAAGTACTGTGGCGGAAATTGTTTATAAATGCTGCAAGGCGTTGGAATACGCACAACACCAAGGTGTGATCCACCGCGATATCAAGCCTGCCAATGTTCTGCTGTGTGGACAAAGTGACATCAAAATATCCGATTTTGGTGCGGCGGTGATCGTGAGCCAACAGACTACCCAGGTGAGTGGCGTGGGCTCTCCTGCCTATATGTCGCCGGAGCAAATTAAGGAGCAGTTGCTGACACACCAGACCGACATTTATTCACTTGGAGTGACCATGTACAAGCTGCTTACCGGGAAGTTGCCGTTTGATGCGAGCAATAACTATAGTTTGATCTATCAGATATTGAATTTAGAGCCGCCACCTGCCAGTACCTTTCGCCCGGAAACCCCTCCAGAGCTGGACGCTATAGTTCTGCGCGCCATGCAGAAAGACCTGTCGCGGCGTTATCAGAAGTGGGACGAATTTGCGCAAGATCTGGTGGGCTTCTTCAACAACAACGTGGTGGCTCAGGCAAAAATATTCGATACGGAGAAATTTGATACTTTGAGGTCGCTGAAATTTTTCAGAAACTTTAGTGATATTGAATTGTGGGAAGTGATGCGCGTGAGTGAGTGGCGCAAGATGCACAAGGATGAGAGCATCATCAGCGAAGGTGAAGAAGGGCATACGTTTTTCATTCTGGCTCACGGTACGGTCAAGGTGCTCAAACAAGGACGCCTGTTGAGCATGTTGCACAAAGGAGATTGTTTCGGTGAAATGGCTCATCTTTCCGAGCACGAATCCAAGCGTTCCACGGATGTGGTGGCAAAATCCGATATAACACTGATCGAAATTAACCCTGAAATATTGGAGAAGGCTTCAACTGGATGCCGTTTTCAATTTGACAATGCCTTCCTGCGTATGCTGGTGAAGCGCCTGAATGTGGCAAATACGCGCATTTCTCACCTGTTGAATAACGAAGAACCCTGAAGTTATGGGGCATGTTCTGCATCTACCGCTGAACCATTATTTTTAGTTGGCATGTACCATGCCATTATCCCGTCCAGATCAATGTGCAAAATTATTATACTGCCAGAAAAATATTGCACGGCCACGGCAAAGCCGTTATATTTACCTCCATGCACTTCTCACGTCACATCTCGCAATTGCACTCCACCTTCAGCCTGTTGGCAGCGCTGAAGCTGCGCTTCGCGCGCTAATTCCATCCCCACAACAGTTTTGAAGCAGGCGGCCTAACCGGATGGCCGCGAGTTAAGCATATGCATTGGAGCCTGACATGACCGACAAGTTAATCATATTCGATACCACCTTGCGCGACGGCGAGCAAAGCCCTGGTGCGTCCATGACCAGGGAAGAAAAAGTCCGCATTGCACGGCAACTGGAAAAGCTCGGCGTGGATGTCATCGAGGCGGGATTTGCCGCCGCCAGCCCGGGCGATGCCGACGCAATACAAAGCGTTGCGCGTATCATCGAGCATTCCACGGTTTGCTCGCTGGCGCGCGCCAGCGAGCGCGACGTGCGCGCGGCGGGCGAGGCGATCAAGCCGGCCAAATCCGGACGCATCCACACCTTTATTGCCACTTCGCCCATCCACATGGAAAAGAAGCTGCGCATGACACCGGATCAGGTCGTCGAAAATGCGGTGAAGGCGGTGAAGCTCGCACTGGAATATACCGACGACGTGGAATTTTCCGCCGAGGATGCGGTGCGCTCGGAAATGGATTTTCTGGTGCGAGTGTTCGATGCGGTGATCCGGGCCGGTGCCAGGACGCTTAACGTACCGGACACCGTCGGTTACAGCATCCCGGCATTGTGGGGCGAGCGCATCCGGCAGTTGATCGCCCGCGTGCAGAATTCGGATAAGGTAGTGTGGTCCACGCATTGCCACAACGACCTCGGCATGGCGGTGGCCAATTCACTCGCCGCCGTGATGAATGGTGCGCGCCAGGTGGAATGCACCATCAACGGTCTCGGTGAGCGTGCCGGGAATGCCAGCCTGGAAGAAATCGTGATGGCGGTAAAGACGCGCCGCGACGTGTTCGGATGCGACTCGCGCATCGACACTACACAGATCGTGCCGACCTCCAAGCTGGTGTCGAGCATCACCGGCTACCCGGTGCAGCCGAACAAGGCCATCGTCGGTGCGAATGCATTTGCGCACGAATCCGGCATCCATCAGGATGGCGTGCTCAAACACCGCGAGACTTATGAGATCATGCGTGCCGAGGATGTGGGCTGGAGCACGAATAAAATAACGCTGGGCAAACTTTCCGGCCGCAATGCCTTCCGTACGCGCTTGCAGGAGCTCGGTATCGTGCTGGGAAGTGAGGAGGCATTGAATGCGGCGTTTTCGCGATTCAAGGATCTGGCAGACCGCAAGCATGAAATTTTCGACGAGGATTTGCAGGCGCTAGCCAACGAAGAAACCGTGGCGCATGTCAGCGAGCGTTATCGCCTGGTGTCCATGCGCGCCCATTCTGAAACCGGCATCTTGCCCGAAGCACGGGTGGTGTTGAGTGTGGGCGGACAGGAACGAAACGCCGAGATGCAGGGCGGCGGCCCGGTGGATGCGACATTCAAGGCTATCGATCAAATCGTGCAGAGCGGCACTGAGTTGCTGCTGTATTCGGTGAACAACATTACCAGCGGCACCGATGCGCAGGGTGAGGTGACCGTACGTCTGTCCAAGGGCGGGCGCATTGTAAACGGCCAGGGTGCGGACACCGACATCGTGGTGGCTTCAGCCAAGGCTTACCTGAATGCCTTGAACAAGCTGGATACAGAAGGGGAGCGCGCGCACCCGCAGGTGTGAATTGGCAGGGTGGGCAGATGATTTCTGCCCATCATTGATTTGAGTACATTTTGAACGTGGGATGTATTGCCGCTCCAGAAAATTATTTTGAACGACTGCTTTGGATTGAATTTTTTTACCAGCTTAGAAGCTAAATTATTTGGCAGGATATGTTCATATGATGAAAACCCCAATTAAAACTATCAATATGAGACTGCTTTCATTTGTGGAGAATATTGGCCTGCTGGTGATCGCCATCGCCACCGTTATCGCCATGTTTGGCGAAATAATATCCATGGTGGGAGCGTTACGCGTTACGTTGGCTGACCTGTTGATGCTGTTCCTCTACATGGAAGTATTGGCCATGGTGGGCCTGCATTACAGTTCTGGCAAAATGCCTGTGCGATTTCCGCTTTATATAGGAATGGTGGCGATGGCACGGTACCTGATCCTGGATATGAAGGAGATGGATGACTTGCGCATGCTGGCGGTGTCCGGCTCCATCCTGATTCTGACATTGGCCGTGTTTCTGATCCGCTTGGGGCATGTCCGCTATCCCTATACGGGCGATGATCAAAACAAAAAGTTTTGATATAGCGTGGGCGGCGCTGCGGGGGATAAGAGGCGAAGCTGTAATCCGCCAAACGCGCAGGAAACAAGTGCGCTATCTGGCATCCTGCTCCATTTTTACCAGCACCTTCCGGGCCTGTTGCGCATCCCATACCTCTTCTGCAAAATCGAAGCGCAGCACCTGGGTATCGGCACGCACATCAAAACCGTCGCAGTCCAAGCCCAGCATTTCCACATCCATGGCTTCAATTTGCTTAAAGTGCCGGCAGTAGTCTCGCATCGTGTCGCGATGATCCGTATTCATGTGCGCGATCACCTCATTTTCCTGTTCGATCAGGGGGCAGGGCAGCACGGAGTAGTCTTCTGCCGCAACCCAATGAATGTTGCCGAAACCGCCGATGTAGCGTATGGCCAGGGGCACGATACGATAGAAGGAAAAATCGTGCATGGCAAAATAGGTCTCTGCTTCCGGAAAATAGCGCAGGTAGCGCTTCCCGGAGTGTTCTCTGTCTGTGGCAAGATGCGCCGCGCCCACCACGGTCACGCGGCCTTGAGTCTGGATGTGCGGGCTGTCCTGGCTGTGCGTGATGAGGCTGACGCGCGGATCATGCCGGATATTTTTGGTGTGCTCGGCCAATGCGCTGATGAGAATAAGAAGGCTGCCGTCGTGATCCGCCAGATAGGGTGTGATAGAGCCGAATGGATAACCGTCAAATTTTTTCGACAGGGTGCACAGCGCACCATAACGGTGGGCGTGCAATATTTGCCGGGCTTCGCGTGCATTGCTCATGGAGTTTGAATGCTCAAGGGCACCTCAATAGAAATTCTCATCCTGCGGCATTGCCCGCGCCGCAAGGGATGCTTCGCCATGTTGGTCGCCGGTTAGCACCGGGATTTCCATGTCGGGTATCATGTGCGCATTGTATTTCATCGTGAATAATAATTGGCCATGAAAATGAAATGGATGGATTTGCGGCACATGTTGTTTTTCATCGCGGTGCGCTTCAAACAGGATCGCTGTACGCAGATGGCGGCCAGCCTGACTTTTACCATCTTGCTGTCGCTGGTGCCGCTGATAACGATTGCACTCACCCTGTTTTCGGCGTTTCCGGTGTTCGCGGATTTTTCCGGGCAGATCAAGAGTTTCCTGCTGTCCAACATGATGCCTGAAACCGGCAAAGTGATTTCGCGCTATGTGGAGCAGTTTGCCGAAAGCGCCGCCAAGTTGACTGCAGTGGGCATTGCGTTTCTGGCGCTGGCCGCAATGCTGACGATGCACACCATAGAAAATGCTTTCAACACGATCTGGCGCGTGACGCGACCGCGCACCCTGGCGCAGCGTGTGTTGATTTACTGGGCGGTGTTGACGTTGGCTCCCCTGCTGATTGGCGGCAGCCTTTCGCTGACCTCATGGTTGCTCGGGATGTCGGTGGGTTATGCCCGGCAGATTCCCGCATTCGGCGTGGTGATACTGAAAGTGGCCCCGGTGCTGCTTACAACGCTGGCCTTCAGCCTGCTGTTCCGCGTGGTGCCCAACCGTTATGTGCCGATGCGCCACGCTTTCATCGGCGGCACCGTGGCGGCGGCGGCATTCGAATCCATGAACAGCGCCTTCGCTTTTTACATCGAGCAATTTCCAACATATAAACTGGTATATGGCGCGTTTGCCAGCATCCCGATTTTCCTGCTATGGATTTACCTGTCCTGGCTGACTATCTTGATTGGCGCGCTGATTGCCGAGTCACTGTCACATTGGCGCGGCGATCCCGCCCAGAAACTTACGCCCACGGCGCAACTGTATTATGCGCTGCACATACTCAAGACGATGAGCGAGGGTATGCGCAACGGCGAAGTGCAGACTTTGCCTGCGTTTTCCAGGCAACTGCATATCGGGTTTGATTCGCTGGAACAGACCCTAGAAAAACTGGCGCAAGCCAATGTAGTGAGCAAACTGGCAGACGAAGGGTGGACGATGATACGCGAAGCGAGGCATGTGAAATTGGCCGAGCTGTACCGCCTGTTTGTGTTCGATCCGGCCATGTTGACTGTGCAGGAAAATGATGCGGAAATCCAGGAGTGGCTCGGGCAAATGGGGCAACTTGTCGCGTTTGAGGCGGATATTTCGCTGCATGAATTGTTCTCCGGGGAGAGCGCCGTCGCCACGTAGCTTAGCTTGCCCCATGCCCGCTTTTGCGTTTTAATGCGCGCCGGTAATAATTTTGTTTGAGAGAGGGATACATGAAATTCTTGGAAAGCCTTTTTGAAGGCTCGCTGTGGAACAGCCGTTTCGTCATTCTGGCGGCGGTGGTGGGCAGCTTGTTTGCTGGTTTCGCAATTTTCTACATGGCCACAGTGGATGTGGTGTATCTGGTGATGCATACGATGCATTACGCTGATGCGAGCATGACGGAAGAAGCGCGTAAGATCTTGCATGACAGCACGGTGTCGCACATCGTCGAGGTGGTGGACGGTTATTTGCTGGCAACCGTGATGCTGATTTTTTCGCTGGGACTGTATGAGCTGTTTATCAGCGACATTGACCAGGCGCACGGCAGCAAGGCGTCGAGCAAGATACTGGTGATCAACAGCCTGGATGACTTGAAGTCTCGCCTGGCCAAGGTGATCATCATGATCATGATCGTCACCCTGTTCGAAGAAGCGCTGAACATGAAAATGTCCGCGCCGATTGACCTGCTCTATCTGGGCGGCAGCATCGCATTGATTGCCCTTGCGCTCTATTTGACTCATTCAGCCGAACATGCCGCGAAGCCGAAAGAAGATGAGCCGGAAGAAGGCGCGGAGACCAGGGATGAACACTAATGAAACGGGGTAAGCAGGGATGGCGCTTTTAACGTGAACGTCGCGAAGCGACACCACATCACTCTCCCCCGCTGGGGGAGAGGTAGGAGAGAGGGAACGGACACGGCGGCATTCATTTTCTGCGATGGCGCTGCCATGTCCGTTTGCCCGGCCCGCAAGTCACAGCGCTTTCTGCTGACCGCAGTATTGTTGCTGACAGCGTTCGGTGCGGCGGCGCATGAGTTTGCGTTCAAGGATACGCATGGGCAGGAACAGCGCCTGTCCAACTACCGTGGCAAGTGGGTGCTGGTGAATTTTTGGGCGATCTGGTGTCCGCCTTGCCTGGATGAAATCCCTGACCTGGTCTCGCTGCACAACGCGCACAAGGATACCGACCTGGTGGTAATCGGTATTGCATTGGATTATGCCTCGCCCAAGGGGGTAATGGAGTTTGCCGAGAAGCATGCCATATCGTATCCGATAGTACTGGGCAACCATAAAATGGCAGCACAGGTTGGAGAAGTGGAGGCGTTGCCGACTACTTATCTATTTGATCCAACCGGCAAGCCTGTAGGACGTCAGGAAGGTGCAATCACACGCGACAGCGTGGAAGAGTATATCCACAAGAAATAACTTGCAGGCCGCTTACCGGGCCAATGTCGTGCGATAAATATCGGGACCGGCGGCGCGGCGTGCCGAAAATTTCTCATCGAATTTGGCCGGTTGTGAGCTGCGTATTTTCGGCGTGGAATCCCAGTACTTGTGCCAGGCAGTGCGCACCATATTGGGATATTCCGGTCTGCCGAGGCTGCCGTTGTAGCGCCCGAGGGCGCGGTAGAGGTTGCCCTTTTCCATAACCAGGTAGTGGCGCAGGATGGTGCAGCCGTAGCGCAGGTTGGTGTGCAGGTCAAACAGGTTGTGGTTTGATGCCCCGATTTCTTTTACCCAGAATGGCATCACCTGCATGTAGCCGCGTGCGCTTGCGCTGGAGATGGCATACTTTCTGAATCCGCTTTCCACTTCTATCAACCCCAGCACCATTTGCGGATCCAACCCGGCGCGTTTGGCTTCGTAATGCATGGTTCTGAGAAAATTCAGGCGGGAAATTTCGTCCGGGATGCGGCTCTCCAGGCGGCGCGACATCTCGTTTAACCATGTATCCGCCTCCTGTTGCGAAGCGAATGCCAGTTTGGGTTCAGCCTGGTCCGCAACAGCCTGCTGCAATACCCCGCGCACGCTGGCGGAGAGCGGCTGGTAGATTTGTGAACCGCCATGCGCCGTGCAGGCAAACAACAGCCCCGCCGCCAGCAATGGCAACGCGAAATGGTGCGGGTAACTTATTCTGTTCAGTCGCATAGCTCCAATTGTACGAACTTGACGATATCTTTCAAGGGGATTTGTTGCGCCTCGGCTGCGCGCCTTCCCTTGTATTCCACCATATTCTCTTTCAAGCCTCGCTCGCCGATCACGATGCGATGCGGGATGCCGACCAGCTCCAGATCGGCGAACATCACGCCGGGGCGCTCGTCGCGGTCATCCAGCAATACCTCGAAACCCGCTTCGGCCAGGGCCGCGTATAGTCCTTCCGCAGCGTTGCGCACGGCTTCGCTCTTTTTGATGCCAATAGGGGCGATGGCTATCTGGAACGGCGCCATCGCCTTGGGCAGGGTGATGCCGCGCTCGTCATAATTCTGCTCGATTGCGGCGGCGACAATGCGTGAAACACCGATGCCATAACAGCCCATTTCCATGATTTGCGCCTGGCCGTTCTCATCCAGATAAGTGGCCTTGAGCGCTGCGGAATATTTGGTGCGCAACTGAAAAATGTGGCCGACCTCGATGCCACGGCACAGCTCCAGATGTCCCATGCCGTCCGGGCTGGGGTCGCCCGCAACGACATTGCGAATGTCGGCAATGGCGGCTTCGAGCAAGGCTACATCGCGCCCGAAATTCACGCCGGTATAGTGGAAGCCGTCCTCGTTGGCTCCGCAGGCGAAGTTGCTCATTGCGGCGGCAGCGCGATCCGCAAAAATGCGCACATGAGCATTTGCTGGCCCGATGTAGCCGGAGCGGCACTCCATGTTTTGCTGGATTTCGTCATCCGTGGCGAAGCGGAATTCGCCCAACACTTTGCTGGCTTTCACTTCATTCAGTGTGTGGTCGCCACGCAGCAGCAGGAGGGCAAAGCCGCCTTCCCGTGCAATTACCGCGATGCTCTTGAGCACTTGCTGCGGTGTGACATTCAGGAAAGCGGAGACTTCCTCGATGGATTTCTGCCCCGGAGTGATGGTTTTCACCATCGTTTCCAGATGCGCGGCCGGAGCGGTGTCGGGGGCAACCGCCTCCGCCAGTTCCACATTCGCGGCGTAATCGGAAGCGGGGCAGAACGCCAGCGCGTCCTCGCCGGAATCGGCCAGCACGTGAAACTCATGCGAGCCGCTGCCGCCGATGGCGCCGGTTTCCGCCGCCACGGCGCGAAACTGCAATCCCAGGCGGGTGAAGATGCGGCTGTAGGTTTCATGCATCACGCGGTAAGTCTGCTCCAGGCTTTCAAAACTGGCGTGGAAGGAATAGGCATCTTTCATCAAAAATTCGCGCGCGCGCATGACGCCGAAACGGGGACGTACCTCATCGCGGAACTTGGTCTGGATCTGGTAGAAATTCAGCGGAAGCTGGCGGTAGCTTTTTATTTCGCGGCGCGCGATGTCGGTGATGACTTCTTCGTGGGTGGGGCCAAAACAAAAAAGATTGTCGTGGCGATCCTTGATTTTCAGCATCTGCGGGCCGAACACTTCCCAGCGCCCGGTTTCCTGCCACAGTTCGGCGGGTTGCACGGCAGGCATCAGTAATTCGATACCGCCGCTCTTATTCATCTCCTCGCGCACGATATTTTCCACCTTGCGCAATACGCGCAAACCGAGCGGCATCCAGGTGTACAGGCCACTGGCCAGTTTCCTGATGTAACCGGCGCGCAGCATCAGGCGATGGCTGACCAGCTCGGCTTCGGACGGTGCTTCTTTCAGGGTCGAAATGAAAAATTGTGAAACACGCATGATGTTTATTAGCCAAATCGAAAAATTAGAGTGTTGATTTTACAGCGAACCAAGCGCTCATGCTGCACCGATTGGCTAAAGCATCCCTAAAAAACCAGATTTTCGAGTATCCGTTACACGGTTTGATTTATCCCGATTTTGAAAACAGGTTGGAGTAGGGATCACAATGTGTCTCACGCCAATAACAAAACCAAGCGCCGTTTCCTGCCGAATCTGCAACACCGCCGCTGGTGGGTGGAATCTGAAAATTGTTGGGTGTCTTTGCACCATTGCCGCACTGCGCATCATTGACAAGAACGGCATCGACGTCTTGTCATTCCATCGCAACAACCTGGCCACATATCAGCAGGTGCGCCTCATCAACATAACCAACTTATCTGTGGGGCAATACGGCAGCCACCCTAAGTTTATGAGGTGCAATATAATTCGAGCGTGAAATTTACTATTGAACGCTTCACGCATCGTGTTGTCTGCTTCCAGGCATGTTCAGCGTAGCGCATCCGAATTTTGATGCGGCCAGTATCCATGCAGTGCAAGGTTACTCATCCAACACATGTGGCGAACTGCTAGTCCGGGCTGATGCGCCGGGATGGCACGGCGCTGGGCTCGCCTGCTTCCATTCAGCTTTTCCACACCGATGAAACCAAGGCGCTCTCCACGGGACTACGCAAACCCGATTGCTATAAGATCAATTGCATGAGCCGAACTGATCAGCCTGTGACACCGTAACTAAATTACCAGAACTACTGAATCAATTTCTTCTACTGATACTCCCTAACCTTAGAAACTAAAAACACAATGGAATCCTCCCACTCACTGGAACTCGCAAAACACGCGCTGCTGATGTTCGGCGTCATCCTCGCCGTGGGCACCTTCTCCGGTTTGATCGCACGGCTGGCGAAGATTCCTGATGTGGTGGTGTTCCTGCTGGTCGGCATGCTGATCGGCCCAGGCGTGCTCGGCATGGTGGACATCAAGGCCGACTCGACGATCAACCAACTGATTATGATCTTCGGCTCCAGCTACATCCTGTTCGATGGCGGCGCATCGATTCGGCTCAAGGTGCTGAAGGAAGTCTGGATCACGCTGCTGGTGATCGCCACTATCGGCGTGCTGATCACCGCCGCAATCACTGGCGTGGTGGCTTACTACTTCCTCGGGCTTACGCCCATCGTCGCACTGTTGCTTGGCTCAACGTTGGCCTCCACCGATCCGGCCACACTGGTTCCAGTATTCAAGCAGGTGCGCATCAAGGATCGTGTGGCGCAAACCGTGATGAGCGAATCCGCCTTTAACGATGCGATGGGCGCCATTCTCACCTTTACCGTGCTGGGCGTGGCGATGGGCGCGGGCGAGTTCTCGGTAAGCGATGCGTTCATCGACCTGCTCAAGCAATCGGTGCTCGGCATCGTCATCGGCGGAGTATTGGGGTATCTGGCGGCGATATTGATCGCGCATGAAAAATATAACTTCCTCACCGAATTCGCCCCGGTGGTCACGCTGATGGCCGTAATTGCCGCCTACATGGGTGCGGACGGCATGCACGCCAGCGGTTTCATGGCGGTATTCGTGTTCGGCATCATGCTCGGCAATCAGGAATCGCTGGGATTCAGGCTCACCCAGCATGAGGGCGATGAACTTGAAGATTACGTGATGACCACCGCCTTCATCATGCGCATGTTTATCTTTATCCTGCTCGGTTCACAAGTGGACTTCGGCCTGATGAATCAATACTTGCTCGGCGGCATCGCGGTCGTCGTCGTGTTCATGCTGGTGGCGCGCCCGGTCACCGTATTCCTCTGCGCGCTGCCGGATCGCCGCGCCAAATGGAGCCTCAAGGAAATGCTGTTCATGTGCTGGACGCGCGAGACCGGCGTGATCCCCGGCGCGCTGGCCGGTATGCTGGTCGGCATGAAAGCCCCCGGCGCACAGATCATTGCCTCGGTGACTTTCATAGCGATCCTGATGACGATTTTGATTCAGGCGACGACCACCAAGTGGCTGGCGAAAAAACTGGATTTACTGGTGGAGTAGTGCGCCGATAAGACCAGCCTTATTGCCAGTAAACATACCGCCTGCGCCGAAAATGGCCCCAACTAATTGTTGGCCACTCAAAGGAGCTTCATCGCAATCTGCGAAAGTCGAGAGCCATACCCGCATTATGCAGATGAAGCATAATCCCGGAGATGTCAAATTTCGGGAATCACCCTTATGTAGCAAGGGGTTTACCCTATCAATTAGTTTGCGCTAAGCGCTTCCCTAAGTTTGACCACTACAATATAATTTGCCGCTTAATAAACACCAATTTTTGATTAGATGCTTCATGCTGCGTGTTGGTCTCTATTAAGCAGGCGCAACGTATTGCACAAGTTTAAGTTGCATGCAACTTTTGTGAATTTTTTACGACATAACATCCGTTCGCGTGTTTAATTCAAGTCTTTGAACAGCAGGATTTGCTCAAGATGACATCGCTTTTGCGTACGATAGTTCAACAGCCCCGGCAAGCCGGGGATTATTTGTGAGGTCACGCCTTATGCAACCCGTCATGTCGCGCCGCCGCTTTATCACCTTCATTGCCGCTGCTGCCGGTCTGCCGCTATTGCTGAAGGCTGGGGGTGCCCAAGCCAAGCCGGTGCGCTGGGATGGCACTGCTCTGGGCGCGCCGGCCTCCATCCAGCTTTACCACGCTGACGAGGCACAGGCGCGCGCCGCCATCGCTGCCGGATTGAATGAGCTGAAACGCCTTGAGGCGATCTTCAGTGTTTACCGTGCGGACAGCTCCATATCGATGCTCAACCGCGAGGGCGTTCTCGAAAATGCACCGGACGATTTCATCGTCATGCTGACGCGCGCCCTGTCTCTGGCCAAAATCAGCGACGGCATCTATGACCCCACCGTGCAACCGGTATGGCAAACCTATTTCCGCCACTTCACTTCAAGCTACCCCGACCCTGCCGGACCCGCGCCGCGCGATCTCGCCGCCGCGCTTGCTCTGGTGGACTGGCGCGCGGTCGAGGTGGATAGTGGGCGCAACCGTGTTTCTTTCGCCCGCCCCGGCATGGGGCTGACGCTGAACAGCGGCGCGCAGGGCTACATCACCGACCGCGTCACCGATGTGTTGCGCGCTCACGGCTTCGATCGCATGCTGGTAGACATGGGTGAGCCGCGCGCGCTGTCGGCCAAGCCGGACGGTTCTGCCTGGCGCATCGGTATCGCCAACCCCGCCGATCCTAGCCGCGCGGTCGTTACGCTGGAGGTGGTGGACAAATGCGTCTCCACCTCGGGCGGTTATGGCACCCTATTTGATTCTGCCGGCGCTTTCACCCACCTCATCAATACACGCACCGGCAGTACCGCGCCCGCTCTGCTGGGTGTCTCGGTGGTGGCAGACACCGGCATTGTTGCAGATGGCCTTTCCACCGCCATGCTGATGGCGCCGGTCGAGCGCAGACAAACCATACTCAAGTCTGCCGGTGGGTTAAAGGCGATTTATGTCACGCCCGATGGCGTGGTATCCACCGTGGAGGCATGACCATGGGCGAACCGGTGTACAGTGCCACGGATTTCAGCGCACCTGCCATGGTCGAGGGCATCGCACAGGTGGTGGAATTGGACGGCAAATTGGCTTGGCTGGTGCCCGAGCAGACCACCAGTTGCGGCGGCTGCGCCTCGGCATCGGCATGCGGCGCCAAGGGCATCGGCACCACGGCCAGCCGGCTTGAACTGCGCCGCTTCCAGCTTGTCAACGATGCAGGTCTCAGGATCGGCGAACGGGTGGTGGTGGGTATTCGTGAGAACGCTCTAATCAAGGCTTCTATCACAGCCTACGCCATTCCTCTCGCCACCCTGCTGGCTGCAGGAGGGCTGGCGCAATGGGCTGCTGGCAGCGATCGCGTCACCATGGCAGCCATGTTCGCAGGCCTGGCGCTCGGGCTGGTGTTTGCGCGCATTGGTGCAGGGCGCATGCTGCTCCGGGGCGATCTCGCCCCCCGCTTTATTCGCCGCGCCAGTGCGGGCGATACGTGCAATTCTTGAGCAAGCGAGGGATAGCAGAATGAAAGAATATATTCTCTTAATGATCAGCGCCGCGCTGGTCAACAATGTCATCCTGGCGCGTTTTCTCGGCCTGTGTTCGTTCATGGGCGTGACCACGCGCATCGACACCGCCATCGGCATGGGCATGGCAACCACTTTCGTGATCACCGTCTCGTCGATGGCGGACTGGGCGGTCGAAGCATATTTGCTGCAACCCTATGGCCTTGGTTACCTGCGTACGGTGACCTTCATTTTGGTTATCGCCGCCGCCGTGCAATTCACCGAGATGATCGTGCGCAAGGTGTCGCCACCGTTGTTCGAGATGCTGGGTATCTACCTGCCGCTGATTACCACCAACTGCGCGGTGCTGGGCGTCGCCTTGCTGCTGGTCGAGGGCAAGATGAACTTCATCGGAGCCACTCTGTTTGCCTTTGCTTCCTCCATAGGTTACAGCCTGGTGATGGTCATTTTCGCCGGACTGCGGGAGCGGCTGGCGTTGGCTGATACGCCGCGCCTGTTCGCTGGCCCGCCGATCGGCTTTATCGTTGCCAGCCTGTTGGCGCTGGCGTTCATGGGTTTTTCCGGTATGAGCACAAGCTAAGGATATCAACTATGTGGATCGCTATTGGCAGTCTTACGGTAATGGGCATCGTTCTGGGCGGCCTGCTCGGAGCGGCGGCGCGCTTCCTCGCCGTGGAAGAAAACCCGCTGGAAGAAGAATTGAAGGCCATGCTGCCCGGTTCGCAGTGCGGCCAGTGCGGCTATGTAGGCTGCGCCCAGGCAGCGGCGGCGCTGGCGAAGGGTGAGGCTCCGGTGACCCTGTGTCCGCCTGGCGGCAAGGCAGTGATAGAAGCACTGGCCAAAAAGTTGGGCGTCACCGCCGATCTCTCCGAGCACGAGGAAAAAGTGCCGGAATACGCCTTCATCAAAGAGGATCTCTGTATTGGTTGTACGCGTTGCATCAGGGAGTGCTCTACGGATGCCATTCTGGGCGCCAACAAACTGATGCACACAATTATTATTGATGCCTGCCACGGCTGCGGCAAGTGCGTCATCGTCTGCCCTACCGACGCCATCGTGATGGTTCCGGTGAAGGTAACGCTGGGCAACTGGCATTGGCCCAAGCCGGAAGTCAGGCACATACACCCCAACCCCGATGTTGTGCACGCGCACTAGGAGCAGCCACATATGAAACTTTACCCCGTCCGCGGCGGCATTCACCCGGAATACCGCAAGGAGCAAACCAGCGAGAAGGCCATCGTTGTCCTGCCGATGCCGGCCGCGCTTTACATTCCCTTGCAGCAGCACATAGGCGCACCCGCCGAGGTGCTGGTAACCAGAGGTGAACTGGTCAAGAAAGGCCAGATGATCGCGCGCAGCCAGGGCGCGGTGTCGGCACCCCAGCACGCTCCCACTTCGGGCCGCATCGTGTCGGTGACCGAGGTTCCCGCACCTCATCCTTCGGGGTTGCCGCAAACCACCATCATCCTCGAACCCGACGGCAAGGACGAATGGGCTGACCTGCCCGAACCCATCGCCGATCCCTTCGCTGCCCAGCCGCAATTAATCCATGAACGCGTCGCGCAGGCAGGTATTGTCGGCATGGGCGGCGCTGCCTTCCCGTCGGCGGTGAAGCTGAATCTTGGCACCCAGAAAAAGCTCGATACCCTGCTGCTCAACGGTGCGGAATGCGAACCTTACCTGACCTGCGATGACCGGGTGATGCGCGAGTTTGCCGGTGAAATAATTGACGGGGCACGCATCATGGCCCACGCGCTGGGCACGTCCAGAGTGGTCATAGGCATCGAGCAGAACAAGCCGCAGGCGATCGAGATCATGACCAAAGCGGCCTCCGCTTTTTCCGGGGTCGAGGTAATCGGCATTCCGGTGCAATACCCGATGGGCTCCGAGCGCCACCTCGTACAGGCGATCACAGGTATCGAAACACCGGCGCGCAAGCTCACCGCCGACCTGGGCATAGTGGTGCACAACGTTGCCACCGCACGCGCCGTGCACCATGCAATCCGCTTCGGTCGCCCGCTGGTATCGCGGGTGGTGACTGTGAGCGGAGGTGCGATACGCGAACCCAACAATGTATTAACACCCATCGGCACCCGGATAGCAGACCTGGTTGAGTTCTGCGGTGGTTTTGCGGCACGCCCGGAGAGCATAGTTAACGGCGGGCCGATGATGGGCCAGCCGCTGGCCAGCATGGATGCACCCGTGGTCAAGGGTACATCGGGCATCCTGGCGCTCACCGCCGAGGAGATCAACGACCGCCCGGCCAGCGCCTGCATCCGCTGCGGCAGTTGCGTCACCATCTGCCCCTGCGGCCTGTCGCCGGTGGAAATGTCTTCTTTCATCCGCAAGGATAACCTTGAGGGTGCCGCCAAGCTGGGCGTGATGGATTGCTTTTCATGCGGCAGTTGCTCGTACGTATGCCCGTCGCACATCCCGCTGGTGCACTATTTCAACTATGCCAAGGGAATGCTGAGAGATATGGAAAACGAGAAACGCAAGAACGAGCGCGTCAAGACACTGGCCGAAGTGCGCGTCATCCGTATCGAGAAAGCTACCGAGGCCAAGCGTGCAGCCTTGGCCGCACGTAAACAAACTCCGAGCAATGCCGAAGAAAAGACCAACGCATGACTATCGCTACCGCAAGCGGGCCATTCACCCACACTTCTAACAGTGTCCAGAAAACCATGTTCACGGTGCTACTGGCGCTGGCGCCGGCCACCGTTTTCAACCTCTACCTGTTCGGCTGGCCAGCCATCATGCTGTTCACCATCACAGTCGGTTCCTGCGTGGCGGTCGAAGCGGCTTGTCTGGCTCTTGCCGACCGCCCGGTGGTGCCGACCCTGGGTGACTGCTCGGCGATACTTACCGGCTGGTTGCTGGCAATGAGCCTGCCGCCCTGGGCGCCTTGGTGGATTGGTTTGCTGGGCGCGATTTTCGCTATCGCCCTGGCCAAACACGCTTTTGGCGGCATCGGCCAGAATGTGTTTAACCCTGCCATGGTGGGACGTACTGTGATGCTGGTGTCATTTCCGGTCTTGATGACCGCCTGGGTCATGCCGCATCCGCTGTTCTCGGCTGGTGCGCCTAGCCTCTTTGATGCCCTCGCCATCACTTTTGGCGGCCATGTGCCCGATACGGTGAGCGCAGCTTCTGCTCTCGGCCATATTAAAACCGAGCTGTCGCGCGGCATCCCTGTGTCGCAATCGATGGCGCAGGTACCCAGCCTGATGGACATGATGCTGGGCTATCGCGCCGGCAGCCTGGGCGAGACATCGGCGATTCTGGTGCTGGCAGGCGGCCTGTTCCTGATGGCCAAGCGCATCATCTCCTGGCACATTCCTGTGAGTGTAATGGGCGGCCTGTTCCTGATGGCTGCGATATTCCACGCGGTCGACCCCGACCGCTTTGCCTCCGGAACTTTCCATCTGGTATCCGGCGCTACTTTTCTGGGAGCTTTTTTCATCGCCACCGACTATGTCACTTCGCCTGTTTCGAAAAAGGGGCAATTGATATTCGGCCTTGGCTGCGGCGTGCTGATATGGCTCATCCGAACCTTCGCAGGCTATCCAGAAGGCGTGGCTTTCGCTGTGCTGCTGATGAACGGGCTGGCTCCCATCATCGACCAATACACCCGCCCACGCGCGTTTGGGCGCGATAGCAAGGGCGAGCCGCTGCCGCTGGGGAAAAAGCCATGAAGCAACATCGCATGCTGGTTCACGGGGTAATTCTGGGCGTGTTCTGCTTGGGTTTCGGTCTCATGCTCGCAGTAACCGACCGTGTGACCGCAGAAGATATTTCCGCGCGATCCCTTGAGGACAGGCTGAATTCGCTCAGCCAGGTGATCCCGGAAAGCATACACGACAACAACCTGGTCACGGATGCCATCGCCATGAAGAACGAACAAGGCAATGAAATTACTGTGTACCGTGCCACCAAGGAAGGCAAGGTGACCGGTGTAGCCTACGAGATATTCGGTTCGGGTTATGCGGGCAAAATAAAGCTCATGCTGGGTGTCGATGCCCAAGGCAAGGTTCTTGGTGTACGCGTTCTCGCCCACAAGGAGACGCCTGGTCTGGGCGACAAAATCGAAGTGAAAAAAGGCGACTGGATACTGCGTTTCACCGGTCTGTCCCTCGGCAACCCGCTGCCCGACAAATGGAAGGTGAAGAAGGACGGCGGCCAGTTCGACCAGTTTGCTGGCGCCACCATCACCCCCCGTGGCGTCGTTGGCGCCATTCGCACCGGGCTTGAATTTTTCGCCGCCAACAAAGCGCAACTGATAGACTTTAATGCCCAAAAGGCGCCCATGAAGGAGGGTCATTAAATGGCTGCACAATATAAAACCATCGTCCGCGATGGCCTATGGGAAAACAACGGCGTGCTCGCCATGCTGCTGGGCCTGTGCCCGACCATGGCTATGACCACCAGTGCCACCAACGGGCTGGGCATGGGGCTGGCAACTGCGGTGGTGATGGCCGCTTCCAACCTGCTGGTGTCCGTATTCCGCAGCCGCATAACCCAGGAAGTGCGCATCCCCGTTTATATCCTGATCGTCGCCGCCATGGTGACGCTGGTGGATCTGTGCATGAATGCGTGGATGCACGAGCTTTACAAAGTGCTGGGCCTGTTCATCCCGTTGATCGTCTCCAACTGTCTGCCTCTCGCCCGCCTCGAGTCCTTTGCTTCCAAGGAGCCCCCGATGCAATCTCTGATGGACGGCATTTTCATGGGTATCGGCTTTACCCTCGCGCTCACCGCCATCGGCGCAGTGCGCGAGATAACCGGTACCGGCACCCTGTTTGCCGACGCATCTCTGCTGCTGGGCCCCGCCTTCCATTTCATGGAAATGCGCTTCCTGCCCGCCGACTCGGGCATCTTGATGATGATCCTGCCGCCTGGCGGTTTCCTTGTCGCCGGCCTGATGGTGGTGGGCAAACGCATGCTTGACGTGCGCGCCGGCAAAGCCATCCAGATGGGCGGCGCCCACAGTGCCGCATGAGGACACAGGCATGAAAATTGGAATCGCTTACGCCCTGCCAAAGCGCCAGGCCTGGTTCGATGTTGAACTGCCAGAGGGCTCATCCATCAAGGACGCCGTCGAACGCTCCGGCATCCTCAAGCAATTTCCCGAGATCAACCTGGAACAACAAAAAGTCGGCGTTTTTGGCAAGATCAGCAAGCTGGATGTCGTACTCAATGATGGCGACCGTGTGGAAATCTACCGCCCCATCACCTGCGACCCGAAGACCGTGCCCCGCAAATCCAAGGGCGGGGACGCAGCGGAGGCCTGAGCGGGTTAAACCGCTCACACGAACGGATTGCATGGTGCTGGAGAAACGCAGATTAATTCGTTATCCCCGCGAAGGCGGGGATCCAGTTGCTTGATTTGACTGGGTTCCCGCCTGCGCGGGAACGACAAAACCGAATAAACCCGCGTTTCCCTAGCGCCTATATATCGGCCTGCATATTTCCCCCGTTGCAAAATAAAAAACAAGCACAGGTCGTTGTGCTTGTCATGTGAACCTCATACCAAAACGCTGTTTAGCGGGAAATACGCTCGATAGCTTCTGCAGCATTGACGATGACTATGCCCTCGTAGCAATTGAGTGTGATTAGATCGTCATCGGGATCGTTTAGTGCGACGCGGGGTATGTGAGCAGGCGAGACAATCTCAATTGCGGCGGTGTAATCGGCTAAAGCTGTGCGTGCGTTTCTATCAACCTAAATTCCTCTGTTACCCCGTTGCGAACTGCGCCATATCCGGTGGCAACGGGTGTCGCGGCGGCTGATCTTTCGACTTGGCCGCGATGATTTTTGCGACGATATAGCGAACCAGCGCCTTCCAGCGCTCCAGTTTTGTCAACTGTGGCGCAGCATGAAGAATATGGTCGAGCCCCTTGCGGATATTGGCGATCATGCTTTTGACCTGTTCGCCCGCGACGTGGGTGATCGTGACCAGAAGACGCGACTGTCCGGCGTGGCGGGTCAAGCGCGCGATCCCGCCAAGCAGCAACGGTCGGCTGGTGATGGCTTCCAGGCGAGCCTTCGGGTGCGCGAGGCGGACGTACCAGCTCCACCAGTTGTAGATCAGCGCGACCGCTCTGGCCGAGAGATTGCATCGTTCCATGTCCTGCGTGGTGTAGCCGCCCCAGCCCCACTGGTTTTTCATTTCATCAAACCCGTTCTCGCAGTCGGCGCGATCACGGTACAACTGGCCGATGGCATCCAGTGCGTAATCCGTGTTGGTGATCAGCACGGCATATTCCCAGATGTTGACGGGTTGGTTGGCGTCGGCAAATTGCAGGCTCTGCTGTTTCTTGCTCTTGCCCGAGGTTTTTTCATCCGCCACGAGACTGCCTTTGACCGCCCGCCGCATCACGATCACGCGACGGGCGCGGCTCCAGCCCGCCAGCTTCAGTTCCGCTTCGACGGCGTAGAAACCTTGCCCCGCATCGCTCCAGTCGTCGCGCGACCATTGGCGCTCGATCAGGCGTTTGACGCCCGCGCTTTGGCGCAGCTTGAACAGGTAGGCTTGGTCCAGGTTTTCCATTTCCCCCATCACCGTCTCGTTGCCGAACGCGCAGTCTCCCCGCACCAGCCGTAGGCGCTTCTCGGGTGGCAACCCCTCCAGCAATGTGCGCAAACGGGGCAGGCTGTGTTTCGCCGCATGTGCCTTGCCGCTTTGCACTTCGGCATCGAGCACCATGCGCACGTTGCCTATCCAGTAGGTGTGGATGGCGTGGCTCGGTCGCCCCGGCTTTCTCGGGTTGTAACTGATTTCGGCTCCGTCCTGATGCCCGTAGAGCGGCTTGATCGTCGTGTCGGTGTCGAGTATCCACGGCGTATTTAGCGCCTCGCTCGTGCTCTCCTCAAGCGCGGCATCCATCCACGCCGAACTCCTTGCCAGCTGGGCTTCACGCTTTGCCCGTTCTTCTTCGGCGCAGCGCTTGCCCGAACTCGGCGCCAGATGCGCCAATGCCCGGCGCAAGCTCTCGTCGCTGATGATCTTGCTCATGCCCAGTATTTCCACAGCCACCGCGTCGCCGCGCAGGCATGCCACATGCGCATAGCGCTTTTGCCCATCCAGGATCGAGAGCAGCCACGTGCCCAGAACATCTCGCACTTCCGGTGCGTTGGGGCTGCTGTAATTCATCGGGCAACCGTCGACCCAGTGCTCGAACAATCCGGACACTTCCAAAAACTCGGCAAAAAATGCCAGCTGTCCCAGCGCCGTGGCGCTGCCCCCTTCGTCCCAGCGAACCTGAAATTGGCCTCCCGGCGTCGTTACTCGATGAACCTCGCGCGCTTGTTCAGACAGCGCGTTGCCGACAGCTTTTGCCAGCGGTTTTTGCTCAAATCGCACCTCACCCATCGGGTGACCCTCCCAGTTTGATTGAACACCACGTCAGCGCTCAGTTTGAAGCAAGTCGGCTAATTTCAACAGAGGAAAATAGGATCAATCGCTGCTAATCGTTTGCTGGCTGAGGGGCGTGTCAGCACTTCTTCCAATTCATCGAGCAGCACTTTGCTGCTATAAAGTTGAATGCCCGATTTAAGCTTGAACGGGTATCCCTTTCACGCACCTAGCGATGCCGCGCCATGAAAAATGGAAGGCATATCCCGGTGTTGATTATCGGAGCACATTTGACGAAATGGGCGGATGGCTCCATAGCGAGGCTGGATGCCGCTCACAGGCCAGCGGGCGATTTTTCCTTGCTTTTGTCCAGACGCTGGGTCGCCCCGAAAAGCTAAAATTTTCGACATGCGGTATGTAGGGACGTGAAAGGGATACCCGTTTAAGCTTGATTGCTTCGAGCAGCCGATACGGTGTGCCGCGCCATAACATTGCTGAGCAAACCACGTTGGTATCCAGAACCAGCTTCATGTCGCCTACTCTTTGCCGGTTTGTGTGCGACGAACTGCTCTGGCCGCTTTAACTTCGGCTGCGATTTCTTCTTCGGTCAAGGGGGGTATGCCTGCCGCTTCCAACGCCGGGGCGATGGAGAGCATGCGGTCGAGCGCCGCGCGCTTGTTTGCTCTATCCGCCAGGAACTCCACAAAATCCTCGACCTCGGCTATTTGTTTTGGCGGTAGCTCTTGAAGTTTCTGAATTAGCGCAGGGGCTATTGCGTTCATCTTGATCTCCTCAAACTGTAATGATCTCGTGCGCCTGATGTTGGCTAAATATTAGCACAACGGCACTGCCAATGAATTTGCGTGTGAGTTTTTGATGTAGCACGAACAAGCCTCAAGCAGATTTTACGGGGGTGCGCCGCATACTATACACTTGCGCGCAAACGCAATAAAACGGGGCAGACGAGTGGCGGACAATTACGAACAATACAGCCGTGAAGAGCTGTTGCGCTTATTGCGCGAGCGTGACCGCAAGCCGAAATTCGGGCTGGTGTGGGAGGCGTTGGCAACCACGCATTGCGAGCTGGTGCTGATCCATCCATTCCGCGAAGGCAACGGGCGTTTGTCGCGTTTGCTTTCTCAATTGATGGCGTTGCAGGCCGGGCTGCCTCTGTTGAATTTTTCCAGCATCAAGGGCAAGCAGCGCGAGGCGTATTTTGCCGCCGTGCGCGCAGGCATGGGGCGCGACTATGCGCCGATGGTCGAGATTTTCAGGAAAGTGGTGAAGGCCAGCTTTTAGCGGGCTTTGGTGGGTTGCTTGTTGCGCGTGGGAGCAAGCGCACGTTCCGCTGCTTTTCTGACGCCTTCAATCGCAATCGAGGAAAGTACACTGGCGCGCAAGGCGCGCTGGTAGTTCTGCTCGTTGCGCAAGTGCGGGTTGTGCTGAAATAGGGACTTCGGAGCCATGGCCGCACTATAAGGGACAAGGCGCAATAATTCAACAGTCACAAATGCTGCGCAATTGTGATGCGGCTAATAGGGTCAGCCTCACATATTTCCAGCCGTTACTCGCCCTTGGCCTTTTTCAGCAGCTTGATGCCGCGCGCCGTTTTCCCATGTCCACGCTCGGCGCGCAACAGAAAGCGGGTCTCGGCATCGAATTCCGCCAGCATGAGCGTGGCCATTTCGTCTATCAGGCGATTAACGCTGGTTTGACGGTGACGGGAAAGTTCTTTCAGGCGCTGGTATTTGTCGTCCGGCAGCCGAATGGTCAATGCGCTCATGGTTTCACCTCTTTCAAAAAATGCTCGGGCGTAACTGCCGCGAGTCCCTGGAATTTCAACTCCTTGCTCTGCACATCACGCAAGTTGCGCGTCACGATGCGTTTGGCTCCGCCCGCTACCGCCAGTTCCACCAAGTGGTTGTCGCCCTCATCCGGCAGGTTGGGCCGCCAGCCAAAGTAGAAGCGCGTCCAGCGGCATGTGGCGAGGAAAATATCGAGCAACTCTTCCCGCTCGGCTGCAGTCAACCTGCATTTCCGGAACAGCTCAGCGCGTCCCAGAACATCTTCGTATTCGGATATTAACGCCGTACCCATCAGCGGTATGTGCTCGCCGCGCAGGCAAGTTGCTACAACCTCATTCGATGCGCCGGTTCCCAGACAGGCTCCTACGAATACGTTGGTATCAACGACAATTAACATGAAAGAATGGTAGCAGATTTGCTACCACACAACAATTACCGGCACACATAAAAGATCGGGGCGCACAGTGAACGTGCAGGCAGACCATGTGCATCTGTTGGTAAATATACCGCCAAAAACATCTGTATCGGAGTTGGTGGGTGAATTGAAAGGTCGGACAGCAATACGGCTATTCAGTGTATTTCCGTTTCTCAAGAAACGCCCCTATTGGGGCAATCATTTCTGGGCGAAAGTCTATTGTGTTGATACGGTAGGTCTGAACGGAGAGATGATACAAAAGTATGTGCGGTTCCAAGAGAAGCAAGAGAGGCATCAGGAACAGTTGCAACTGGAACCTGACAGAGCGCCTTCTCGGAAGGGGCGATAGGTGTGCCCCCCTATGGGGGGCATTGGGCAAAACCACGTTCTACGAACGTGGTTCGTTTACTTCCTCCCTTTACATACCAGATGGTGAGATTTCTCCAAGGCTGGTAATTTAATTCGACCACGGCCCCTTTAATCTCTTCGGGTCGAATTCCCCGCAGCTTGCTGCGTAAGGCAGGCGAACAGCCTGCGGGTTTGACCTGGGTGTTGATACCTCGTAGCTCTGCTACGAGGTAGTTCATTTAGACCCCAGACTCGCCCCTTGCTTAATAGTAACCTATCGGTTACCATCATTTCATGAAAATTACGGTCGAAGAATATCTTCGCGAAGACGGTTCGAACCCGTACAAAGCCTGGTTCGATAGCCTCGACGCGCAGGCCGCCGCCAAGGTCGTTACGGCCAAGTTGCGCATGGCACTGGGCAACACTTCCCGCGTGAAATGGTTCGATGGCATGGGCGAATATGTCATCGACTGGGGGCCCGGCTACCGCATCTATCTCGCAAGGGATGGCGACACGCTCATCATCCTGTATGGCGGCGGCACCAAGCGCGGACAGCAGCGCGATATCGACCGGGCCAAGGAACTGCTCGCCGAATACAAGGCGCGCAAGAAAGCAAGACAAACCGAAGCAAGAAAGAGGTGATCGACATGGCACTCACTCGAAATTTCAAACAGACCGTGGTCGAACGCGTAGAGCGCGACCCCGAATTCGCCAAGGCGCTGCTCGACGAAGCAGCAACCTTGTTTCTGAGCGGAGAACCGGAAACCGCCCGCTTGATCTTGCGCGACCTCGTCAACGCGACGATAGGCTTCGAGCAACTGGCGGAGATGACCGACAAACCCAGCAAGAGCCTGCATCGCATGCTGTCGCAACACGGCAACCCCAGCATGGACAACCTTGCCGCCATCTTCAGCGCAGTGCGTTCGCGGCTGAATGTCGAGCTTGAAGTAAGAGCGGTGAAAATGGCCTAAGCGGTGTCAGAAATATATTGCGACGCTGACCCCGTTTCATGGAGGCGTAATAATTGGAGTGCGGCGGCATGATGCCGCCTCTTTGATACCACTCTTGCAAAGAAAAAGCCCGGCAATGCTGGGCTTTTTTCATAAACTACCCCGCCGCAAGCAGCGGGGTATTGGGTAGAGTGGATAAAACGCCGCAGGCGTGTAGGCGTCGAGGCTGCGTCAGAGCACTACAAGGCATTGGCGGCTATTAAAGACCTGAACTTGTTGTTGATGGCCCCTGTGGTGCTTCGAGGCAAGCTAGTTGTCATTGATGACATTGAGCGCAAGCATGAGAAGCTGGGCATCGACGAGGTACTCGGCTTCATCGACGAGTACTCAAAGCAGCACAAATCGCGGTTCGTACTAGTTCTCAATGACGACCAGCTCTCAAGTAACGTCGATCAAGAGAAGCTTTGGGCGACCTTCCGTGAGAAAGTCATCGACCAGGAGATCAAGTTGTCGACGTCCGCGGAGGAAGCCTTCTCCATTGCGATTGGACTGGCCCCTTCGAAATACGCGGAGGCGATCAAGCGAGCGTCGATCGCATGCGGCCTGTCCAATATCCGAATTGTCGTCAAAGTCATCAAAGTGGCCAATCAGATCTTGGCGGGGCGAGATTTGGATGAGGCGATCCAGGCTCGGGTGGTGCCATCCATCGTCTTGTTTTCGGCCATCTACTATCGCGGCTTGGATGATGGTCCGGATTTCAATTTCGCTTTGAATGCAGGCAACCCTGATTGGCTAGCTTTCGGGCGGGATAAGAACAAGGAGCCAACATCCGAGGAAAAGCGGGAGGATCGTTGGCGGATGCTCATGCAGGAGTTGGGCATTCACGGCTGCGATGAGTTCGAAAAGCGGTTGGTCGAATTCTTGGAGTCCGGCCTTTTCGAAGCTGCCAGCATCGAAGCGATTATCGATCGCTATGTGGCTGAAAAGGAAGCGATGGAGGCGAGGGAAGCCGCCAACGACTTTCTCAAACGGGTCTTTTGGGACCATCGTGTCGACGAGGTGCAGCTGATTGCCGAAGCCGCTGCCTTTTCTGCAAGCGCAGGTCTTCTCGATCCGTTCGTCGTAACGGAACTCGATTCAGTGCTCGCGAAACTGTCTGGAGGGGCGGCGATTGGCCAAGCAATCATTGATGGCTGGATCAAGGCGTTCAGGGCGCGCAATCCAACCACGGTGAATGACGAGAATCCTTTCAACAACCCGCTCCATCTCAAGATCCAAGCCGAGCTTGCCGCAGTTAAAGCCATCGCTCAGGCAAACGCCACAGTCGTCGATGCGTGCATGCACATTATCGAGAACGGCGGCTGGTGGGCTCTGCAAGAGGTGGCCATGAGGCAAGCCACGGCGGCTGATTTTGAGACCGCTATACTGCGTGGACATCAGGGGCGATACCACTATCTTCCCGAGTTTCCGCTTCTGGGTACAAGACTGTTTGTCACGAGAGAATAAAAAGCATAATGGAACCCTCCGCCTCGCTTGAATCGGCCAAAAACGTGCTGTTGATGTTTGGTGTCATCCTCGCCGTGGGAACCTTCTCTGGCTTGATCGCCCGCTTGGTGCGGATACCTGACGTGGTTGTGTTCCTGCTGGTGGGCATGCTGCTTGGCCCCAGCGTATTGGGGCTGGTGAACATCAAGGCCGATTCTGCCATCAATCAGTTGATCCTGATTTTCGGCTCCAGCTATATCCTGTTTGACGGCGGCGCGTCAATCAAGCTCAAGGTATTAAAAGAGGTGTGGATCACCATCGTGGTGATTTCCACCATCGGCGTGCTGATCACCGGCGCCATCACCGGGGTGGCGGCGTATTATTTCCTCGGTGTACCCGTGATAGTCGCGCTGCTGCTCGGCGCCGTGCTCGCCTCCACCGACCCGGCTACGCTGGTGCCGGTGTTCAAGCAGGTCAAAATCAAGGAGCGCGTGGCGCAGACGGTGATGAGCGAATCCGCTTTCAACGACGCGATGGGCGCCATCCTCACCTTTACCGTGCTGGGCGTGGCGATGGGCGCGGGCGAATTCTCGGCGGGTGATGCGGTCATGGATCTGCTCAAGCAATCGCTGCTGGGCATCCTGATCGGCGGGATACTGGGTTATATGGCGGCATTCCTCATTGCACATGAGAAGTTCGGCTTCCTTGCCGAGTATGCGCCGGTGGTCACCCTGATGGCGGTGATCGGCGCCTATATGGGGGCAGACGGCATGCACGCCAGCGGCTTCATGGCGGTGTTCGTGTTCGGCATCATGCTCGGCAACATGGAATCACTCGGCTTTAAGCGGGCAGAAGAGGAAGGCCATCAACTGGAAGATTTTGTCATGACCACCGCGCTGGTCATGCGCATGTTCATTTTCATCCTGCTCGGCGCGCAAGTGGATTTTGGACTGATGAACCAGTATCTGCTTGCCGGGATAGCCGTGGTGGTGATTTTCATGCTGGTCGCGCGCCCGGTGACGGTGTTCCTATGCGCCCTGCCGGACCGCCGCGCCAAGTGGAGCTTCAAGGAGATGCTGTTCATGTGCTGGACGCGCGAAACCGGCGTGATACCCGGCGCACTGGCAGGGATGCTGGTGGGCATGAAAGCGCCCGGCGCACAGATCATCGCTTCCGTCACCTTCATCGCCATCCTGGTGACCATCCTGATCCAGGCGACCACCACCAAGTGGCTGGCGAAGAAACTGGATTTGCTGGTGGAAGAGTAGCCGCAATATTTCGCTGTCCCCCGCTGCTGCCAAGGCGCTGCGCAGTGATGTTATTTTATATCACGATGACAGAATGCGCCGGTCGCCAACTCCACCATATTCGCACCGGCCTGTGTGCGTTAACCCGATAAGCGCGGTAAAATGGTCGGCAGTTCCATCAGCCGGGATGATCTGGATTTTCGAGGTTATCTGCCCGACAGGGTATGCACGCGGTCATTCCAGACTCTGTGATGCGATAACTAGTCTTACTGTGTCACAAAGTGATCAAGGGATGCAGTGCAAGGCAAAATCGGGCGAAAAAGCGGAGTTTACATGTAGTAAATGAGCATTTTGAGCCAGATTTTAACGCCGCAATGCGCCCTTCAGCGCTTTGTGACACAGTAAGACTAGGTAGGCGTAATGGGACATGCCCGTGTGGTTCGGGCAAATATATAAGCAACATCGTTATGGATAATTAAATTTATACGCGAAAGGGGAATGAGATGTCTTTAGTGATTGAAACACTGCGCGCTTCATCGATTACCGAGGAGCTGAACGATGCCGAACTGGGGATTCTCGCAAAATTGTTTGAGGTTCAGAGCAACAAAACAGGCGAGGTAATCGTTCAGCCCGGCACTAAACAGCCAGACAATTTATACATCCTTGCGCAAGGCGAGATACAGGTAAAAATCCAAAGTGGCGATGGAGAGGTCTCGATTTACGTGCTCAAACCGGGTGATTTGGCCGGCATCATTACGTTTGTGGGCGGAGCGCCTTCGCAGCACAGTGCAACACTTTACGCGAAAAGTGACACCAAGGTCTTGAGCTTGCCCAGGGCCAAGTTTGAGACGCTGATTGACTCAAACCCGATGATTGAATACAAGGTCATGCGTGGTGTAGTGCGCTATGTGCATGGCATCGTGCGCAGCATGAACGCCAAATCATCGGAGTTGAGTAATTACATTTATCGTAGTAGCGGCGGTTACTAAGAATTGCCGCGTGCCGTTTAATCTGACACACGGGGCGCTCCAAGCGCAACCTGCTGTGCCGGATGGCGTTATTTGCCCGTGCGCAGGATGCATGGAAAGCATCCTGCGCAGATCAGCTCAACTCTTTGACAACATGCTGCTGCCGTCGGCTGATTGCGAGTAGTTCGCCCAAGCCTTTCAGTTTCACCATCCATCCGCTTTCGCCCTCATCGCCGCCCCGTTCAAAGCCTTCAATCGCATCTTTTGCGATCAGGCAATTGCGGTGGATGCGCACGAAGCGGGTGGCAAATTCTTTTTCCAATGCGGTGAGAGATTCTTCGATCAGGTATTCGCGTTCGGCGGTGCGCACGGTGATATATTTCAGTTCGGCGCGCAGATAAAGCGCATTTTCAATCGGGATAAGCAGAATCTTGCCGCGTTCATGGATGGATAAATGCTTGCGCGGTTCGGGAATGAGATCCTGCAGAACCTGGGTGCGCAGTGGCACGGCGGTGCGCGAGTGCGTGAGCGCATCGAACAGGCGGCCCAGGCGAATGGGTTTAAGCAGGTAGTCTATGGGCGTGCAGTTCAAACGCCTTGATGGCATAAGCATCATAGGCGGTGGTGAAAATAACGACCGGCGGCTTGGGCAGTTTGTTGAGATGCTGCGCCAGTTCGATGCCGTCCATCTGCGGCATGCGGATGTCCATCAACACCACATCGGCATGGGTCGCGGACAGCTTGTCGAGCGCTTCGCGCCCATTGCCCGCTTCGCCGATAATTTCCAGCGGCAGTTGCTCGGCGCAATCGGCGAGCAATTCTTTGATGCGGTTGCGCGCAAGCGGCTCGTCGTCCACCACAAACACGGTGAGAGGGAGTTCAACTATGCTCATCGGTTTTCTCCTGTACGTAGGGCAGCATGATATGCACCCGGTAAAAGTCCTCGCCGGTTTCCGTTGTGTAGCGCGCTTCAAGATCAAACTGCAAGGACAGCCGCTCCCGGATATTGGTCAATGCCATTTTGTTTCCGGCATGGCGGCTGCTTTGTTCCTGTCGGGGGTTGTACATTTCGAGGTGCAGCTCGTTGCCGCTGCGGTACAGCTTGATGTCTATCACCCCCCCCTCGGCTAGCGGCTCGATGCCGTGATACACGGCGTTTTCCAGCAGCGGTTGCAACATCAGCGGCGGCAGCAGCGCATTATCCGGCATGTCTTCAGTGTGCCAGTTCACTTTGAGGCGCTCTCCCAGACGCAATTGTTCCAGCGCGAGGTACTGACGGGCAAGAGCCACTTCATGCCGCGCAGGAACCAAGGCCCCGTCATGCGCCATTGCCATGCGGAACAGGTCGGCCATATCTTCCAGCGCGGTCTCGGCGCGCTTGGGGTCGGCGCGCATGATACCGAGCACGGCATTGATGCTGTTGAACAGAAAATGCGGGCGGATGCGCGCCTGCAAGGCTTGCAAGCGCGCCTTATGCAAGGCCGGAGAAAGCGCATGCGCGCGCAATCTGAAATAGGCCAGCAGCAGAGCGGCGATGGCGCTGCCCAGCAAGGCGTTGCGCGCCGAGTGGAAATGTCCATACACAATGAGCGGCGCATACAACTCGCCGCCCAAAAAGTAAACCGCCAGCGTCACCAGCCCCGCAAGCAACAGCACGGCGGCTGCACCCTGCCAATAGGCCAGCCGCGCCAGCAAGGAATTAAGCGCGAACAGCAGCAGCAAACTCGACAATAATACCGGCTGCAGCAGGGCGGAGATGGCGAAAACGCGCTGCGCAATATCTGTCCAGGATGCCGCCTGCGCGAGTGCAACCAGGAGCGCCATGCCGTTTACCAGCAACACGACACGCAACGTCACACCCAGGCTGCGGAAGTTAGGCAGTGCGTCGGGCAGGGTGTTTTGATTTATACTTTGCGTTCTTGTCATGACTAATTATAGCTAGGCCGAAAACGTCGTCATTCCCGCGAAAGCGGGAATGACGAAAATACTAATGGACAATTTGGATTTATACCGCACATTCTGGACAAGAGATGATGACGATGCAAGATAATCAAGCCTGGTCGGGGCGTTTTAACGAACCGGTGGCCGATCTGGTGAAGCGTTACACCGCTTCGGTGGAGTTCGATAAGCGGCTGGCGCTGTTCGACATTCAGGGCTCGCTGGCGCACGCGCAGATGCTGGCAGTGTGCGATATCATCAGCCCGCAGGACTTGAACGACATCCGGCGCGGCATGGCACAGATCGAGAATGAGATCATCAGCGGAGAATTTGTCTGGTCGCTAGACCTGGAAGATGTGCACCTCAACATCGAGAAGCGTCTTACCGCGCTGGTGGGTGATGCGGGCAAGCGCCTGCATACCGGGCGCTCGCGCAACGATCAGGTGGCGACCGATGTGCGTCTGTATTTGCGCCATGCCATAGACGAACTTCGCGGGCTCATCCATGCGCTGCAAACCGCCATCGTTGATCTGGCCGCGACGCATACTCACACCATCATGCCGGGGTTTACCCACTTGCAGGTAGCACAGCCGGTGAGCTTCGCGCATCACCTGATGGCGTATTTCGAGATGCTCAAGCGCGATGCGGAACGCCTCGCGGATGCGCGCCGCCGCGTCAACCGCTTGCCGCTGGGTGCGGCTGCGCTGGCTGGCACCAGCTATCCGATCAAGCGTGAGTACGTCGCTGAGCTGTTGGGCTTTGACGGGGTGTGCGAGAACTCGCTGGATGCGGTGTCCGACCGCGATTTCGCCATCGAATTCACCGCTTGCGCCGCACTGATCATGACGCATTTGTCGCGCCTGTCGGAAGAGCTGATTTTGTGGATGAGCCCGCGCTTCGGTTTCATAGATATCGCCGACCGCTTCTGCACCGGCTCTTCCATCATGCCGCAGAAAAAAAATCCGGACGTGCCGGAACTGGTGCGCGGCAAGACCGGGCGCGTGAACGGCCATCTGGTCGCGCTACTGACGCTGATGAAGGGCCAACCGCTGGCCTACAACAAGGACAACCAGGAAGACAAGGAACCGCTGTTCGACACGGTGGATACGCTCACCCAGACCCTGCGCATTTACGCCGATATGATGGGCGGCATCAACGTCAAGCCGAAAGCCATGCGCAGCGCGGCTTTGCAGGGGTATGCCACGGCCACCGACCTGGCTGACTATCTGGTGAAAAAGGGCCTGCCATTCCGCGATGCGCACGAGGCGGTGGCGCTGGCGGTGCGTTTTGCCGAGCAGCGAGGTTGCGATTTGAGCGACATCAAGCAGGAAGAATTTCAGCAGTTCTCCACGCTCATTGCGGGCGATGTCTATACCGTGCTCACGCTGGAAGGCTCGCTGGCCAGCCGCAACCACATTGGCGGCACCGCGCCGCAGCAAGTGGAAGCAGCCATTACGCGCGCGCGCAGCTATCTGCGAGGATAAAAAAATGGGCGATCTTGCGATCGCCCAAAAGAGGAGGAATATCATAAAACACTTAGTCACAACCTTGAGCTTGAACACTCGTCGCGAACTATAACCCCACCCGCCGCAAATTCATATATGCCAAACGGCCTAGATAACTTTCCATTTAGCCTATGTCTTTTGCTGCCTTGCCTATGCCTTTAGTAACTTTTGCAATTCCCCGCTTTGGTGCATTTCCGCCATAATGTCCGAGCCGCCAATGAATTCGCCGCCGATGTAAAGCTGAGGAATGGTCGGCCAGTTAGCGTAATCCTTAATGCCCTGGCGGATTTCAGGGTTAGTTAGTACATCCACACTAAAAAACTCCTTCACCCCGAGCGTATTCAGGATGCGTACTGCGCTGGCGGAAAAGCCGCACTGCGGAAAGGCCGGCGACCCCTTCATATACAGCACCACGGGGTGTCCGGTTACTTGTTGCTTGATAAGTTCTTGCACGTCCATGTCACTGCCTCCAGTTTAGCTGAGTAAATAAGTCGGGAATTTTAGCGGCGCCTGCCTGCCGGGTCAAGCGATCATGCGCCCGCCGCTGACACGCTCTATCCCAGCCAGATCAGGCGCTGAAGATATTTCACTGAATCCCGATTGCCGCAATAATTCGCGCACCCCTGCTGCCTGGTCGTAGCCATGTTCGAGCAATAACCAGCCGCCAAGCTCAAGATGCGCGGTCGCACCAGCCACGATGCATCGGATGTCATCCAGGCCATCTTCACCGGAAGCCAGCGCGGAATACGGCTCGAAGCGCACATCGCCCTGCTGCAAATGCGGGTCGCCCGCCGCAATGTAAGGCGGATTGGACACAATCAGGTCGAAGCGTTGTGAACCGAGCGCGGCAAACCAGCCGCTTTGCAGAAAGATCGCGTTGGTGATGCCCAGCCGCTGCGCGTTTGCATTCGCCACCTCCAGCGCTGATGGGGAAATATCGCAGGCCAGCACTTCGGCAGCGGGGCGTGCATGGGCAATAGCCAAGGCAACCGCGCCACTTCCCGTGCCCATATCCAAAATGCGATATGGCTCATCCGACGGAATGCCCCCGCAAGGGGGAGGCCGGTGGGTGCCCGGCGGCGGTGCCGCCACCCTTCCGCACCGCTGCAAGGCCAGATCAACCAGCAATTCAGTTTCCGGGCGGGGAATAAGGGTGTCAGGTGTGACTTTGAACGTCAACCCGTAAAACTCGCGCTCACCAAGCAAGTAAGCGATGGGTTCACCGTTCAAACGACGCTCGAATAACGCCGTGTATCGCGCGTATTGTTCAGCGTTGAGGCGCTGTTCTGGATGAGTGAGCAAGTAAGCGCGATTCACTTGCAAGATGGCCTGCAACAGGCACTGCACCTCGATGCGTGCGCTGCTGAAATCCAGTGCCAGTGACTCGGTCAGGCGTGCGCTGTCCTGCAACAAAACAGGGGACAGACCACGGTTTTTGCCGACCATTAGCGTTGCCCCAAGTGCTTCATCAGCAATGATGCGCTGTCAGCGCGTTGCGGGGTGAGCAGCAGATGCACGTGGTTGGTCATCAACACATAGGCGTGGGTGGCGCAGCCGAACGTGGTTGCGAGCTCGTCAAGGTAGTGCAGGTAAAACTGGTAATCTTCCTCGGCATGAAAGCATACCGAGCGGTTATTGCAGCGCTGGATGCGCATAATTTTCCACTTGCTCCTTGCCTGTCTTGGCGAGGAATGCGTCAAGCGTGTACTGTCGGCCTTGGTGCTGGAGCGCCATACAACATGCCTTCGATGCTGATGTCCTCATCAACATCAGGCTAATGGGTTCCAATGCCCTCGCCAATAATCTCCCAATGGCCGCGTTGTGCAGGAGTGGCTTCGGACAAGCGCCATGACCAGGCAAGCGGAACGCTCACTGTGCGCCCATCTACCAGGTTGGCCGTGATTTCGGATTCCGTTATGTGCAAGTCGGAAATTTTTGGTTCAACGATTAACGCCACAGTGTTCATTCCATGCCTCCATTATCCTGGTTGGGTATTTTCCGGTATTACCAGTGTCGGGAGTGCATGCCGCTCTGTCGGCTGCGGCAAGGCTTGCAGCGGATGGATGACTCCTTGGGAGTCTATCTCAACCTCAATAGCTTGTAACATGATGACTCCTTCTGGTTGCTATCTTGGATACGTCAGAGAATAATTCTACTACGTTAATAGCTCAACACCGGCGCCAACCACCGCTCCGCTTCTTCCACGCTCCAGCCCTTGCGCCGTGCGTAATCTTCCACCTGATCATTGTCCACCTTGCCGGTGGCAAAGTATTGCGCCTGCGGATGCGAAAAGTAGAAGCCGCTCACCGCTGCGGTGGGCAGCATGGCGTAGCTTTCGGTGAGGGTGATGCCTGCATTTTCCGTCGCCATCAGGAGTTCGAATAGCGCACCTTTTTCGCTGTGCTCGGGGCAGGCCGGATAGCCGGGCGCGGGACGGATGCCGCGATAGCTTTCGGCGATCAGCGCATCGTTGTCCAGTTTTTCATCTGCTGCATAGCCCCAGAATTCGCGGCGCACGCGCGCATGTAGCAGCTCGGCGAAGGCTTCAGCGAGGCGGTCGGCCAGTGATTTGAGCAGGATGGCGCTGTAGTCGTCGTGGCGTTTCTCGAACTCGGCGATGCGCGCCTCGATACCGATGCCGGTGGTAACGGCGAACGCGCCGATGTAGTCTGTTACGCCCGTTTCTTTTGGTGCGATGAAATCGGCAAGGCAGTAGTTCGGAATGGTGTCCGGTTTTTTGGTCTGCTGGCGCAGATTGTGCCAGGTCATCGCTACTTGGCTGCGTGTCTCATCCGTGTAAATTTCGATGTCGTCGCTATGCACGGTATTTGCGGGGAACAGGCCGAACACGGCATTCGCGGTGAGCCATTTTTCCTTGATGATTTTCTTCAACATCGCCTGTGCATCGGCAAACAGCTTGCGCGCTTCTTCTCCCATCACGCTATCCTGCAATATCTTCGGATAGCGCCCGGACAGTTCCCATGCATGGAAGAATGGCGTCCAGTCAATGTATTCGGCGATCTTGTCCAGCGGGTAGTTCTCGAACTTATGCACGCCCATCAGCCATGGCTTGGGCGGTGCGCAATTTTTCCAGTCAGTCTTCAACCCGTGCGCCCGCGCCTCCGCCAGCGTGACATACACAGCTTTGCCCTTCTTGCCTTCGTGCTGCTCACGCGCCGCAGCATAGTCCGCCTTGATGCCCGCAATGTATTCGGAGCGCAATGTGTCGGAGAGCAGGTTGCTGCACACGCCCACTGCGCGCGAGGCATCGGTGACGTACACCGTGACGCCGCTCAGATAGTTCGGCTCGATCTTCACGGCGGTATGCACGCGCGAAGTGGTCGCGCCGCCGATCATCAACGGAATGGTGAATCCTTGGCGCTGCATCTCTTTCGCCACATGCGCCATTTCTTCCAGCGACGGGGTGATCAGACCAGAGAGGCCGATGATGTCGGCTTTGTGTTCGCGCGCGGTATCCAGAATTTGCTGGCACGGCACCATCACGCCCATGTTCACCACCTCGAAATTGTTGCACTGCAACACCACGGTGACGATGTTCTTGCCGATGTCGTGCACGTCGCCCTTGACCGTGGCCATCACGATCTTGCCCTTGGCGCTGGTGTTGCCGGTGCGCAACTTTTCCGCTTCGATGTAGGGCACCAGATGCGCCACCGCCTGCTTCATCACGCGCGCCGATTTCACCACTTGTGGCAGGAACATCTTGCCCGCGCCGAACAGGTCACCCACCACGTTCATGCCGGTCATCAGCGGGCCTTCGATCACCTCGACCGGAAACTTTGCCTGCTGGCGCGCCTCCTCGGTATCTTCCACGACGTAGGTGGTGATGCCGCGAACTAATGCATGGGTCAGCCGCTCCTGCACCGTGCCCTTGCGCCACGCCAAATCTTCCACTTGCGCCTTGCCACCACCCTTCACCGTCTCGGCCAGCGTTACCAAACGCTCACCCGCATCGGCTCGGCGGTTCAGCACCACATCTTCCACCGCGTCGCGCAGGTCGCGCGGAATCTCTTCGTACACGCCGAGCTGCCCGGCGTTGACGATGCCCATGGTCAGGCCCGCTCTGACCGTGTGATACAGGAACACGGTGTGGATGGCCTCGCGCACCGCCTCGTTGCCACGGAACGAGAACGACACGTTCGACACCCCGCCGCTGATCTTGGCATAAGGCAGGTGCTGGCGTATCCAGCGCGTGGCCTCGATGAAATCCACCGCGTAGTTGTTGTGCTCTTCAATGCCGGTGGCAATCGCAAAAATGTTCGGGTCGAAGATAATGTCTTCCGGCGGGAAGCCGACGCGGTTCACCAGGATGTCGTAGCAACGCTGGCAGATTTCGATCTTGCGCTGGTAGGTGTCGGCCTGGCCTTGTTCATCGAACGCCATCACCACCGCCGCCGCGCCGTAGCGACGTACCAACGTGGCGTGCTTGATGAACAGCTCCTCGCCCTCTTTCAGCGAAATCGAATTGACGATGGGCTTGCCCTGCACGCATTTCAGCCCGGCCTCAATCACGTCCCATTTGGAGGAATCTATCATCAGCGGCACGCGCGAGATGTCTGGTTCGGAGGCAAGCAAATTGACAAACTTGGTCATCGCGGCCTGCGAATCCAGCATCGCTTCGTCCATGTTGATGTCGATCACCTGCGCGCCGTTCTCCACCTGCTGGCGCGCCACGCTGACCGCCTCGGCGTAATCGCCGGACAGAATCAAGCGTGCAAACATCTTCGAGCCGGTGACGTTGGTGCGCTCGCCCACATTGACGAACAGCGAATCGTCGCCGATGTTGAACGGCTCCAGCCCGGACAGGCGGCACTTCTTTTCGATGTCCGGAATGCGGCGCGGCGGCACGTCCTTCATCGCTTCGGCAATCGCCTTGATGTGCGCGGGCGAGGTGCCGCAACAGCCCCCGGCGATGTTGAGAAAGCCGCTGGTGGCGAATTCCTTCATCAGCCGCGCGGTGGTTTCCGGCGTCTCGTCGTAACCCGTTTCAGCCAGCGGATTGGGCAGCCCGGCATTGGGGTGCGCACTGATATAGCAGTTCGATACGCGAGACAATTCTTCCACATAGGGGCGCATCATTTCCGCGCCCAGTGCGCAGTTCAGGCCGATGGATAGCGGCCTGGCGTGACTCAAAGAATTCCAGAACGCTTCGGTGGTCTGGCCGGACAGCGTGCGCCCGGAGGCATCGGTAATGGTGCCGGAAATCATCACCGGCACACGTACATGATGCTGCTCGAAATACTGCTCGATGGCGAACAACGCAGCCTTGGCATTGAGCGTGTCGAAAATGGTTTCCACCATCAACAGGTCGGCGCCGCCATCCAGTAGTCCGTGCACCGCTTCGGTATAGCTTTCCACCAGTTCGTCGAAAGTGACGTTGCGTGCGCCGGGGTCGTTCACATCCGGCGAGATGGACGCCGTGCGCCCGGTCGGCCCCAGTACGCCCGCAACGAAACGCGGCTTGTCAGCGGTGGCATATTCATCGCACACGCCGCGCGCCAGCTTGGCTCCGGCTACGTTCAGCTCGTACACCAGATGCTGCATCTCGTAATCCGCCATCGAGACGGAGTTGGAATTGAAGGTGCAGGTTTCAAGAATGTCTGCACCCGCTTCGAGATACTGGCGATGGATGCCGCCGATGACATGCGGCTGGGTCAGCAGTAGCAGGTCATTGTTGCCTTTGACATCAATCGGGTGGTCGGCGAAAGTTTTGCGGACAACGTTGTCATCAGCATAAGCCTTGGGGTAATCGCCAAACAACTCCGTGCCGCGATAGTGCGCCTCGGTCAGCTTGTGGCGCTGGATCATAGTGCCCATTGCGCCGTCGAGGATCAGGATGCGTTGTTGCAGGAGTTTTTCGATAAAATGTGGCTTGTGGCTCATGGTCTGCGGCTCAATAAATGAGTGCGGATTTTAACATGCGCAGGGATTATGACCCCACCCGCTAGAAACTGCACATCCTCGTGTTACAAATGCCGATGAGGAGCCCTTGCTTTGGTGCGGCTGAATAGCGCGCATAGCTCAAGATGAGCTGGACACACAATTACGCCCGTTCTTCTTGGCAATATAAACGCCTTCATCCGCTGCCTTGATCAACTCATCAATATTGCTCATTCCGGCTTTGCGCCCCGCCACGCCTACGCTGATGCTGCCATGCCATTCACCGCTGCCTGCGGGCACGCGCAGAGCGGCTATCGCCAGGCGCATTTTTTCGGCAAGCTGCGTTGCGCCATCCTGTGGTGTGCGTGGGCAGATGACCAAAAATTCATCTCCTCCCAATCTGCAAATGATGTCATCGGTGCGCACGGAATATCGCAGATTCCTGGATAGTTGCCGCAGCACCTCATCCCCGGCGTCGTGCCCGTAGTTGTCGTTGATCTGCTTGAAGCCGTCCGCATCAATCATCATGCAGGCCAAAGGGGTATTCTCCTTTGTGGATTCTTCCCATACCTGCCCGAGGCAACGCATTGCATGGCGACGGTTGGGCAAGCCGGTAAGCACATCGGTTAATGCGATTTCTTCCATTTGCTGGTTGGCAATGATCAGCTCTTTGGTGCGTTCAGCAACCCTGGCTTCCAACGTCTGATTCAACTGGAGCAATTCGCGGTTTCGGTCCGAGACTTGCCGGAACAGGCCATCGAGCGCGTGCAGCAGGGGTTCCACCGCCCCTTCTTTCATGCGCTCCTCGGCCAAGTAAGCATCGGCAGCAGTTTGCCCGGAGCGGATTGCTGCGATCTGTTTCGCCATGGACTGGTCGGAACCAAGAATGTGGTAAGCGAGCCAATAGATGAGGAACTTCAGCAGGGGTTTCGCCTTGTCGGGATTCTCGGGCGAAATATCGGCGTGCATATTCGTCACTTCCTGCAAAAATCTGATATGTTCGCGCCGATGATATTCCAGATGGCGCGGGTCTATCCCCGCTTTACCCATGAGCGATTCTTCTTTCGCGAAATGATATTGAGCGTAGGCCGCCAGCTTCCCAAACACCTTTTCGATATCGTCGAACGAGGCACCTTCCGGTTGCGTAAGCAGTTCGCCGAACTGGTTGATTACGTCAACCAGATGTTGATGTTGTTTATCCACTTCCGTCAAGCCGGTGACAAAATGTTTGCCCCAGAGAAAAGATTCCATGATTTTCCTTCCAATTAAACGGAACAACACAAAATACGTTGTTATCCCTGCCTGTCCATCCTGCGATATTGCACTGCCTCGGCGATGTGTGTGGTTTGAATGTTTTCACTGCCTGCAAGATCGGCGATGGTGCGCGCCACTTTGAGCACCCGATGGTAAGCACGCGCCGAGAGATTCAAGCGAGTGATGGCCTGGCGCAGCAACGCCTCGCCTTGCGCATCAGGAGCGCATAGCGCATCGATTTCGGTGACGGAAAGTTGTGCGTTGGGTTTGTTCTGCCTTGCGAGCTGGTGCTGCCGCGCAGCTTCCACACGTTGCTGGATGACCGGGCTGCTTTCGCCATCGGCTTGTTTGAGCAGCGCTTCCTGCGGCACGGCAGGGACTTCGATCTGGATGTCAATCCGGTCCAGCAGCGGGCCGGAAATCTTGCTGCGGTAGCGCGACACTTGATCCGGTGTGCAGCGGCACTTGCCGTTAAAGTGGCCGAGGTAACCACATGGGCAGGGATTCATCGCGGCGACGAGTTGGAACTGCGCGCGGAAATCAGCCCGGTGTGCCGCGCGCGAGATGGTGATGCGCCCGCTCTCCAGCGGCTCGCGCAACACTTCTAGAACCCCGCGGTCAAACTCCGGCAGCTCATCCAAAAATAAAATTCCATGCATGGCAACCGAGATTTCACCGGGACGCGGATTGCTGCCGCCGCCGACCAATGCGACTGCCGATGCTGTATGGTGCGGCGCACGATAGGGGCGCCGCTTCCAGTTCTCAACCTCGAACATGCCGCCCAGCGATTGCATGGCGGCGCTTTCCAAGGCTTCCTGTTGCGTCATCTGCGGCAGGATGCCGGGGAAGCGCGCCGCCAACATGCTCTTGCCCGTACCCGGAGGGCCGCTCATCAACACGCTGTGCCCGCCAGCCGCAGCGATTTCCAGCGCGCGCTTGGCTTGCGTCTGGCCTTTCACCTCACGAATGTCGGGGTAGTGTGGCGCGATGGTTCGCGTATCGGGGATGTGGCGTGTCAGTGCTTCGCGCCCGGCAAGATGCGCCGCCACTTGCAGCAGCGATTGCGCGGGATAGACCACGGCATTCTCCACCAGCGCAGCCTCCGGCGCATTCACAGCGGGCAGGATGAATGCGCGGCCAGAGTTAACGGCGCGATAGGTCATCGCCAGTGCGCCGCGTATCGGGCGCAGCTCGCCGGTCAGCGCGAGTTCTCCGGCGTATTCATATTCGGCAAGTTTGTCTGAGGGAATTTGTCCGGTGGCGGCGAGAATGCCCAGCGCGATGGGTAAATCGAACCGCCCGCTTTCCTTGGGCAAATCGGCAGGTGCAAGATTGACTGTAATGCGGCGCGCGGGAAAATCAAACTGGCAATTTTGCAGTGCGGCGCGCACGCGATCCTTGCTCTCTTTGACCTCGGTTTCCGGCAGGCCGACGATGGTGAAGTTGGGCAAGCCGTTGGCGAGATGCACTTCAACTGTCACCAGCGTGGCTTCCATGCCGGAGAGGGCGCGGCTATAGAGAACCGCAAGGCTCATAAGCTTGTCATTCCCGCGCAGGCGGGAATCCAGTTGAATAAAAATTTCGCGCGTAGTGCGACAAAATCAATGTGTTGTCCACTACGTGAAAGTGTATTGAAATGCTGGATTCCCGCCTGCACCCGCAAGGGGTCGCTTTGCAGGCGACTTGCAACCAGCCAAAGGCTGGGCAAGATCATCACCGCCGTGGTTGTAAGCGGCTGAAGCCGCAACAACACACGCAGCGCGGGAATGACGGAACCCCGAAATTTTGCTTGTAACATTAAAATTATTTGGGCTGCTCTTCTATTGCCTTGACGCGCGTTTCCAGTGCAGTGAGTTTTTCGCGCGCGCGATCCAGCATTGCCGCCTGAATATCAAACTCTTCGCGCGTCACCAAATCAAGTTTGGCAAAACCTTGTGCCAGCAGCGCGCGGGCATTCTTCTCGAAATCCTTGGCCGGACTACTCGCCACGATTTCGTTCAACCTGGCAGAAATCTCATCTAAAAATTTTGGATTAAACATGGTGTATCTCCATTTCATGTGGGTTATGCAGTGTAGCAAAAATTCCTTGCTTAATCGCCGCACCTGATAGGTGCAAGCGCACGAAATGCACGCATGATATTGGTGCAAGGTAATTTCATCTCTTCTCGCCATTTGACACAACGGATTGTTTAAACGCGACAAAATCCAGTGGCACAGTATCTGCTAAGAACAGATTGTGAATAGTTATCCCGTTTTCAACCAATTAGAAAAGGAAGCATCATGCTGAAAAGCAAACTGTTGAACTCTTTGATGTTGGCTGCTTTGGTTGTGCCGGTCGCGGCAATGGCGGCGGACGCAGAAACCATGCCCATGCCCGAGAAGCCCGGTGCTGCACCAGGCGGGTTGCCGTTTGATCACGCCGGACACATTGACATAGGCTACACCAGCCTCAATGGCTCCGGGCGATTCGCCACCACCCCTAACAACTTCAACAATCGGGTCTTTGACTTTGACAGGAATGCCGTCAATCTTCATGCGATTGATTTGACTCTGTCCAAGCTTCCGGAAAACGGCTTCGGCGGGCTGGTCAACTTTACCGCTGGCAAGGATGCAGACACGATCGCGGCCTACGGCACCATCGACAAGAGCTGCGGCCCGGCCAACGGTGTCAACAAGAAATTCGACGTAACCCAGGCATACGCTCACTATGCCACCGGGCCGTTGATGGTGATCGCCGGCAAATACGTCACCCTTGCGGGAGCGGAGGTAATCAAGAGTCCGAGCGATATCAACTTCTCGCGCTCGATCCTGTTCGGCTATGCGATTCCCTTTACCCACACCGGCGTTCGCGGCACGTACAAGTTCAGCGATGCATTGAGTCTGGTAGCGGGTGTCAACAATGGCTGGGACGATTTCAGCGACACCAACAGCGACAAGACTGTCGAACTTGGATTGTCCTGGGCACCCAATAAATCCTTCGCGCTCGCGGCTCAAGGCTACACCGGCAAGGAGCAGCTCTTTAATTACGCCTGCGCCCCGACTTCCGCCTGCGTGAACCCCCAGAAGGGCACACGCAACCTGATCGACCTGGTCGCCACTTACAACGCTTCCGAGCAACTCACACTGGTGCTGAACTACGACTATGGCTCACAGGCTAACGCAACACTGCTTAACGGCAACACCGGCACCGCGAAATGGTCAGGCTGGGCGGGCTACGCGAATTACCAGATCAACGACATGTGGCGTGTGTCATTGCGGGGCGAATATTTTGATGACCATGACGGGTATCGCACTGTAGTCGCACCCGGCAAGAGCAGCGGCCAGAAGTGGAAGGAAGCCACGGCAACAGTCGCTTATATGCCCAACAAGAAAGTCGAATTGCGCGGCGAGATTCGGGGTGATCGATCTGATCAGGCAGTGTTCCTCGCTACCGACGGAATTACTCCAAAGAATAGCCAAAGCTCATTGGGTCTCGAAGCGATATATAAATTTTAAGGAGCATGAAATGAAAATGGTCACCGCAATCATCAAACCGTTCAAGCTCGACGAAGTGCGCGAGGCCCTTTCCGCCATTGGCGTGCAAGGCATCACCGTCACCGAAGTCAAAGGCTTTGGGCGGCAAAAGGGGCACACCGAGCTGTACCGTGGTGCGGAATATGTGGTGGACTTCCTGCCGAAAGTTAAGCTGGAAGCCGCCGTGCAAGCCAGCTTGCTGGATCAAGCACTGGAAGCCATCGAAAAATCTGCGCGAACCGGCAAGATCGGCGATGGAAAAATTTTTGTCCACGACCTCGAACAAGTAATCCGCATCCGCACTGGCGAAGCCGGCGTGGAAGCCCTATAAGGAGAACATCATGAGACGGTTAGCATTCTTTGCTCTGGTGGCGGTGTTGTTCGGTTTTTCCGCAGAGGCCTTTGCCGAGCAGGCCGCCAGTGTGGCTTTACCAGTGCCTAACAAGGGCGATACCGCATGGATGCTGGTCGCAACCATTCTCGTCATCCTCATGTCGTTGCCCGGTTTGGCGTTGTTCTACGGCGGCCTGGTGCGTGTCAAGAACATGCTGTCGGTGCTGGCGCAAGTGTTCGCCATCTTCTGCCTGATCTCCATTCTATGGGTGGTGTATGGCTACAGCCTGGCATTCACGGCAGGCGGCGGCATGAATGACTTTATCGGCGGATTATCGAGAGTATTTTTGTCTGGCATGACTCCTGACTCCACAGTTGAAACTTTCAGCAAGGGCGTGGTGATTCCCGAGATGCTGTTCATGGTGTTCCAGCTCACCTTCGCGGCGATCACCGTGGCATTGACCGTGGGCGGCTTCGCAGAGCGCATCAAATTCTCCGCGCTGCTGGTGTTCGCCGCGCTGTGGTTCACCTTCTCCTACCTGCCGATGGCGCACATGGTGTGGTTCTGGGGCGGCCCCTCGGCTTATGCTGATCCATCCGGTTTCATCTTCGGCAAGGGCGCACTGGATTTCGCGGGTGGCACGGTGGTGCATATCAACGCGGCGATGGGCGCGTTGATGGGCGCCATCGTGTTGGGCAAGCGCATCGGCTACGGCAGGGAAGCCATGGCCCCGCACAGCCTGACCATGACCATGATCGGCGCCTCGCTGCTGTGGGTGGGCTGGTTCGGATTCAACGCCGGTTCCAACCTCGAAGCCACCGGCACCGCCGTGCTGGCGATGGTGAATACTGTGGTCGCAACGGCTGCCGCCGCCTTTTCGTGGATGCTTGCGGAATGGTTGCTGAAGGGAAAGCCGAGCATGTTGGGTCTGGCTTCCGGCGCGGTCGCCGGCCTGGTCGCCGTCACCCCGGCGTGCGGCTTCATCGGCCCGATGGGCGCGATCGTGCTGGGCTTGCTGGCGGGCGTGGTATGTTTTTGGGGCGTCACCGGCCTGAAGAAACTGCTCGGTATTGATGATTCGCTGGACGTGTTCGGCATCCACGGGGTGGGCGGCATCCTGGGCGCGCTGGGCACCGGCGTATTGGCGGCCCCCAGCCTCGGCGGCACGGGCGTGTATGACTATGCTGCGGGCAAAGTGGCGGAGTACTCCATCATCGGCCAAGTGACCAGCCAGGCCTGGGGTGTAGGCGTGACGATGTTGTGGTCGGGCATCGTCAGCTTCGCGCTGTTCAAGCTGATTGATCTGGTGATGGGGCTGCGTGTGCCGGAAGAAGCGGAACGCGAAGGCCTGGATACTACTTCTCACGGTGAGCGCGCTTACAACCTGTAATTTCATTTCTCAATCAATAGTGAAATATCGTAGGGTGCATGGAATGCACCCTACATGGTGGGATAACTTTTTTACTGTGAGAACGGCATGGCGACCATGAATAAAACCAGGTTGGTAGTCATCGGCAATGGCATGGCGGGGATACGCACGCTGGAAGAATTGCTCAAGCTCGCCCCGGATTTGTACGACATCACCGTGTTCGGCGCCGAGCCGCATGGCAACTACAACCGCATCCTGCTATCGCCGGTACTCGCCGGAGAAATGACGATCAAGGACATCATGTTGAACGATGTCGATTGGTATGCTCAAAACGGCATCACCTTGCATCTGAACAAGACGGTGATGCAGATCGACCGTGTGCGGCGCAAAGTGATCGCCGACGACGGCACCGAAGCCGATTATGACCGCCTGCTGCTGGCGACCGGTTCCAATCCTTTCATGCTGCCGGTGCCGGGAAAAGATTTGCCCGGCGTGATTTCCTACCGCGACATCAAGGACACCGATGAGATGATCGAAGCAGCGTCGCGTTATCGCCATGCGGTGGTGATCGGCGGCGGACTGCTCGGATTGGAAGCGGCGAACGGCCTCAAGCTGCGCGGCATGGGCGTGACTGTGGTGCACCTGATGCCGTGGCTGATGGAGCGCCAGCTCGACCGCACCGCCGCCGGCCTGCTGCAGAAATCGCTGGAGGCCAAGGGGCTCAAGTTCCTGCTGGAAAAGCAGACTGAGGAGTTGGTTAAAGGTGAGTCCGGGCGGGTATGTGCGATCAAATTAAAACCTGCCCTGAGCAACGTCGAAGGGGACGGCGAAACGATACCCTCCGACCTGGTGGTGATGGCGGTAGGCATCCGCCCCAACACAGAGTTGGCCGAGGCTGCCGGGCTGCACTGCAATCGCGGCGTAGTGGTGAACGACACCATGCAGACTTATGACCCGCGCATCTACGCGGTGGGCGAATGCGTGTCGCACCGCGGCATCGCCTACGGTTTGGTGGCGCCGCTGTTCGAGCAGGCCAAGGTGTGCGCCAATCACTTGGCGCAGCTCGGCATCAGCCGCTTTACAGGTTCTGCCACTTCGACCAAGCTCAAAGTGACTGGCATTGATTTATTTTCCGCTGGTGCCTTCACGGGTGTCGAAGGTGCGGAAGAAATCGTATTGAGTGACCCGGCTGGCGGCGTGTACAAAAAACTGGTGATCAAGGACGACAAAATCGTTGGCAGCGTGCTGTACGGCGATACTGCAGACGGGTCATGGTATTTCCAGTTGCTGCGCGACGGCCAGAATATCCGCGAGCTGCGCGGTCGCCTGATGTCGGGCCAGAGCCATCTCGGCAACAGCGGGCATCAAGGCCAGAACAATGCGGCATCCATGCCGGACGACATGGAAGTGTGCGGCTGCAACGGCGTGTGCAAGGGCACCATCGTCAAGGCGATCAAGAATAATGGCTTATTCACCCTGAATGATGTGCGCAAGCACACCAAAGCGTCCGCCTCCTGCGGTTCATGCACCGGGCTGGTGGAGCAGATCCTCGCATCCACCGTGGGCGGCGCCTACCAGCCTGCGGATGTCAGCAGAAAACCCCTTTGCGGCTGCACCGACTACACCCACGAAGAGATACGCAAGGCGATCATCGAGCGCAAGCTGAAATCCATTCCGGAGGCAATGGGTTTTTTTGAGTGGCGTAATGTTAACGGCTGCGCTTCCTGCCGTCCGGCGCTTAATTACTATTTGTTATGCGCTTGGCCGCATGACTACCAAGATGACCCGCAATCACGCTTCATCAATGAGCGCGCCCACGCCAATATCCAGAAGGACGGCACTTACTCGGTCGTGCCGCGCATCTACGGTGGGGTGACAACACCCGCGCAATTGAAGCGTATCGCTGAAGTAGCGGAGAAATATGCCGTGCCGACGGTGAAGGTTACCGGCGGTCAGCGCATTGATTTGCTTGGCGTGAAGAAGGAAGATTTGCCGAAAGTCTGGGCCGATCTCGATATGCCCTCCGGCTTCGCTTACGGCAAGTCGATCCGCACGGTCAAGACCTGCGTCGGCTCGGAGTGGTGCCGTTTCGGCGTGCAGGATTCGACCCGTATGGGCATCGCCCTGGAGCAGGCGCTCGACCGCATGTGGGCGCCGCACAAGGTCAAGCTCGCCGTCTCCGGCTGCCCGCGCAACTGCGCCGAAGCCACCATCAAGGATGTCGGTATTGTCGGCGTTGATTCGGGCTGGGAAATCTACGTTGCCGGCAATGGCGGCATCAAGGCGGAAGTGTCGCTGTTTCTCGTCAAGGTGAAGAGCGCGGAGGAAGTGATGGAATATTCCAGCGCCTTTATCCAGCTCTACCGCGAAGAGGCACGCTATCTTGATCGCACTGTGCATTGGGTGCAGCGCGTCGGCATGGACTACGTGAAGAAGCGCATCGTGGATGACGCTGCGGGGCGAAGGGCCATCTATGAGCGTCTTAAAGATGCGTTACGCGACGAAAAAGACCCCTGGCAGGAACGCGTGCACGGTGCGGCCGCGCAGGAGTTCGCGCCAATCAGGTTTCAATCAAAAAATTTCGTGTTAACGTAAACCTCGCGCAGCGAGACCGCGTCCCTCTCCCCCTCTGGGGGAGAGCTGGAGAGAGGGAAACGGGCACGGCGGATTTCATAATCAGGGGCGGCATATTTGCCATTCCCGTCAGGAGATGACCATGAGCGAATGGATAAGGGTATGCCCGCTTGAAGAAATTCCCAGACTGGGTTCACGGGTAGTGCAAACCGAAAAGTGTGATGTCGCGGTGTTTCGCAATGGCTCGGACGAAGTTTTTGCGCTGAAAGACAAATGCCCGCACAAGGGCGGGCCACTGTCACAGGGCATCGTGTTTGACCGCAGGGTGACTTGCCCGCTGCACGGATGGACGGTGCAACTCGACAGCGGGGAAGCTGTCGCGCCTGACTGCGGCTGCACGCACCGCTATCGGGCACGCGTGGACAAGGGCGAGGTGTATCTCAATCTATTTTGAGGGTGCGCCGCTCGAATGTGTAGCGATGAATGGGCTGCGATAGTCGACGATTTTGCCAAGTATCCCGGCTGATTGGTGCAGGGCGCCCAAGTCGAAATCAAATTGCATGTTTGCTACCGTTTTCTGTTCCTACCAGTAATTTTCAGCCGTAATTTGGCCAGGGTCAAAGCGGTGATGTTTTTTCAAACCGCGCTCAATCAGTGCATTGGTTGTGTCCTTCACCATTTGCGGATTGCCGCAGAGCATGACCTGGCTGTTTTCTGCGCTGATTTTCATATCGGCGTGCGCTTCCAGTCGACCGCCTATAATCGCCTGCGGGATGCGGCCGGGTAGCGCGAAATCAGATGGCTCGCGGCTTAGAAATGGAATAAAGGTAAATTGCCTCGGGTGTCTTGCTGAAATTTGTGAGATGCGCTCCTGGTAGCTGAGATCGGATAAGGTACGCACGGCATATACCAACACCACCCGTTCGAAGCGCTGCCAGGGTTTGTCAGTTGCCAGAATCGAGAGAAAAGGTCCGACGCCTGTGCCAGTAGCCATCAGCCACAGATGCTTGGTTTGAGGCACTTCGTCGAGAATCATGAAGCCGTGGGCGCGCGGCGCAACCAGAATTTCGTCGCCAGACCTGAGCTTGATCAAGTGGGAACTCAAAAGTCCGTTCGGCACTTCAATGCAGTAGAACTCCAAGGGCCGGCTATCGGGTGGATTCACCAAGGAATATGGTCGTCCTATCACCTCATCTTTGATTTTCAGCGCTATCTTGACGAACTGGCCGGCTTCAAATGGCCCGATATCGGACTCGATATAAAGTGAATACAGCACATTGCTCCACGGCTTGAATTCAACCACTTTTCCAATATTCCAAGCAGCCATTGTGCGCTCCTATGTCTTACCGCGCATTCTGCGGTGATTTGGCTACCCGGCCCACGATGACTCGTTTGAATCGTCGGAACGAAGCAACACAAGAATTTCAGGTTTTCGTAGCTCTGCAACGCATGGTTGAAACCTGCGAAGTGCCGGTGGATATGGCTTCTACAGGCCGGATCACGATGGAGCCATCGTGCTCCGGCATCCATTTGAAGCGTAATCAAGAAATATCAAACGTGCATCCGGCACTTGCGATCCAGTTCCACGAGATGCGGCAGCAACTCCGAATGTGCCTGTACATGAAAGATATAGCGCGGTACTTTCCGTTCGGTGGACTGCGCCATGAACGGCTCGCCCCAGAAGCTTAGCAGGGCTTCTGCCGCACCATTTGGCTGGGTATCGGCAAGGATGAAGGACAGGTTTTTGCTGAGAGAGCACCAACGAGGCTCCCGCACCTTGCTTGCACCATTGCAGGCAGCAATCTTTGGCAGGATTTCTGCCTGCCATAAATCTTGCTGGCCTTCATCTAGAACAAATTGAATGGAGGTTACTTGGGGATTCTCAATTGTCGGGCGCAACAGTGCGTCGAAAAGTGGCTGCGTCCGGTACATGGACAGGCAGACATTGAACAAGATTGCCTCCCCGCGTATGTTGCGGGCGAACTGTTCATTTACCGTATGCAATTGGCGTGGGCCGATCAGGATCACGTCCGGAGCTGTCATGGATGCCTTGATTTTCTCCACCATTTCCTGCGTCCGCTCCACCTGCCCGGCGGTTTGCTCATTACGATGTGTGTGGCGCATGAAGTTGATGAATAGGAGCGCCATCAGGGCGAGCACGATGGGAAGAATGATGTGCTCGTCAGCAACATGGAACAGATCCAGGATGATGGCCGCTACGGCAGCCAGTATGCCGGCAATGGCGTCCCATTCATAATTGTGAGGGCGATTGTGTTTCATCTTGCTTGAACTCCATACAAAGAATTGCAGCCCAATATCTGTTCCATACCACTTTGCTGATCGGCCTGCTCGGTCGATCAACCAACCTTGCAGGCTACTTTACACCGTGCCAGTCAGGATGGTCAAAATAGGCGCCGTAGCTCTCAAGGGCATGGGCAATCTTTTCTGCCCCATGACGTCTGGCCTTGTTGCTTTTCTGGCCTGTCATGGCGTCAGCGCCAGCGAGGAGCCCAGTTAAAACCGGGTGGAGCATGGCGTCCGCGTCTTTGTCGAGTTTGCAGTTCTGCACCATGAATTCGACCTGTTCGTTCACTTTTTTTGCCAAGGCATGATATTGCGCTGCCGATGCCTTGCTGTTGCGGATCGCCGGCAATTCCGCTGCCAGCGCGTCGCGGATGCGGCTCATGCCTTGGCGCAAATTGTCGTCGGTAGTCCATTTCTTGCCGTTGTTGAGCGTGAGTTGCGCAGCTCCGGTCGCGCCATGTGTATGATGGTGCTCTTCAGCCACGGCCATTGTAGCGCCGATGCCCAGTAGCGCGGCGGCGGATAGGGTTGCGATAAATTTTTTCCATTGGGTAAACATTGCTTCTCCTTGCGGTGCGATCAAAAGTTGGTTGTCAGCATATCGAAAACAGCATTATCCGAGTTGTCGTTGATTAAAAAGTTCAATGCGCGCCTTGGACGAATTTTGTGCTGAGAGAAATGTCCGCATAAGGGCGGGCTGCTATCGCAGGGCATCGTGTTTGACCGCAAGGTGTCCTGTCCGTTGCACGGATGGACGGTGCAACTCGACAGCGGGGAGGCTGTCGCGCCTGACTGCGGTTGCACGCACCGCTATCGGGCGCGCGTGGACAAGGGCGAGGTATATCTCAATCTCTCTTGATGCTTTTTGAACCGCAGATATCTTCATTAAGGCCGGGAACGGGCATTACCCCAGCTTTGGACACGTATCCTCAAACCGCGAGATAGCTGCAATTCATGCTTTTAAGCATGGCGACAGCCTAACGGAATCATGTAACAAATTTGGTGCCGACATTAAAAACGTAGAGCGCATATTAAGAATTTGAAGTGTCCAATTCTTTAAAACACTTGATTTGATGGGAGCCTTACAACCCGAGTGAAAAAGGCGCCCAGTGAGGCGCCTTTTGAGTTACGAATATATTGTAACTGGTGGTGTTAAAAGTTACGAATATATTCTCGCCAAACAACAAGCTTACTTGTTACGCAAAATTCTTGGCTGCAAAACCCCAATTCACCAAGCTGCTCAGGAAGGTCTCGACATACTTGGCGCGCAGGTTGCGATAGTCGATGTAGTAGGCGTGTTCCCACACATCCACGCATAGCAGCGCCTTGTCGCCGGTGGTGAGCGGCGTACCGGCAGCGCCCATGTTGACGATATCCAATCCCCCGTCTGCCTTCTTTACCAGCCAAGTCCAACCGGAACCGAAGTTGCCCACGGCGGAAGTCTGGAAAGCTTTCTTGAAGTCGTCGAAACTGCCCCACTTTTTGTTGATGGCATCGAGCAATGCACCGTCTGGAATACCGCCGCCACTTGGTTTCATGCAGTTCCAGAAGAAAGTGTGATTCCACACCTGGGCGGAATTGTTGTAAATGCCGCCGGAAGATTTCTTGATGATGTCTTCCAGCGAGGCATTTTCGAATTCGGTGCCCTTGATCAGGTTATTCAGGTTGGTCACGTAAGCCTGATGGTGCTTGCCGTGGTGATATTCGAAAGTTTCCTTGGACATGTGCGGTGCGAGCGCGTCCATTGCATAGGGTAACGTGGGCAGGGTGTGTTCCATGTTTGTATTCTCCTTTGAAGTGACATTAGGGAAGCTCTGCAAAAGCGGCTGTGTTGCGCGGTACTTGTCCCTTCGCCATTCTACTTGATATGTCTCGGTCGCTGTACTCCGTGCGCCTTGCGCTGCATCCGCCTCGCCGACTTATTCAGGGCTTCCTTGGATTTCTGAGATGTTTCCAGCCGAAATATACCATGCTAGCGGCCAACTTTTAAAAATAGGTAGTTCGCAGCAACCAGCCTATTCCGCCCAACGCACCAAAGAAAATGACCAGATGTGCCCAAGCCCAGAATAGATAGCGGCGCGATAATTTTTCCGGCGTAAGGTTGCTGATCAAAAATAATTTCCCGTCGGGCGGCTGGCCGATGATATGGATTTCCGGCTGAGCTTGTGCTTCCCGCATTATTTTTGCTATTTCACGCTTGGCTGCCTGGCGGGCCAACATCCATTCATCCATATTCAATTCACCGTTGTTGTCCAGATCAAAGCGTTTGTGGAGTGTGGGCAGGTCTTTTTTCCACTCGGCCAGCAACGCGTTGAGTTCTGCGCGAGTGTCGAACTCCAGTGTGCTGCCGCCTTGTGTGCGAAACTGTCCGATGACGTAAATACTGTCTTCCTTTATTAGCTTCCACTCGGTATAGCGATAGTCGCCCCTCTGCCACTGGTCGCGGTGCCGGGTGCTGATCTCTGCCTGCTCCGGATCAACCACGCATTCTCCGGTGCCATCGCGCAGCATGAAAGAATCGTCGCTCTCTCCGCTGTCCTCGGTTTTCCAGTTTTTTTCCGAGTCGCGCCGTTCGATTTTGTAGCGATACCACAGGCAGGGCAGCAGCGAGAGTTTTCCCAGTAACGGAGGATCACCAAACTGTTTTCCACGCCCAACAAGTTCGACATAACCTTGCGCGGCAGAGGCGACTTTCGAGGTTGGCGTATCGCGCACTGCGCGCAGCCTGCTCAACGCAGACAGCCAGGCAAAAACGCTGACCATGGATATTGTGGTGAGGCAAACCAACCACCCGCTGCGCGACTCCAACTTGAAGCCGATGAAAACCAGCAGCAACTGCGCGCCGGAGGTGACCAGTTGCGCGTATTCGCGGCGCAGCGAAACCAGCATGATGGTCTAACGGGAGACTCGCACAGCGAGACGTTCGCTTCCTCTCCCGCTTGCGGGAGAGGATTGAGGAGAGGGGACGGACATAGCTGGTTTCATTGTCATGGATGGAAGCAACGCCATGTCCGTCAGCTGAACAGTTGCTTGATATCCACATCCGTCATCTCCGCAGCAGAAAATTCAAGCAGCGGTTTCTCACCGAAGTTGAACAGCTTGGCAACCATGCTGGCGGGAAAGACTTCGATCTGCACGTTGTTGATATTCACCGATTCGTTATACAACTCGCGGCGGTCGGCGATGCCGTTCTCCAGCGAGGTGATGCGCGTCTGCAACTGCATGAAATTCTCGTTGGCTTTCAGTTCCGGATAGGCTTCAGCAACTGCGAAAATGCTGCCCAACCCGGCGCGCAACGAGCCTTCCGCCTGGCCCAGCGCAGGGATGTCCTGGCGTTCACGCGCGGATTGCACCTGCGAGCGCGCCTCGATCACTTTCTGCAGGGTGCTCCGCTCAAATTGTTTGTACTGCTTGCACACCTCGACCAGCTTGGGCAGCTCGTCATGGCGCTGCTTGAGTAATACGTCTATGTTCGCCCACGCCTTGGCGACGGCGTGTTTTACCCTGACCAGATGGTTGTAGAGGCTGATGCCGTAGGCAAATGCCACGGCCACGATACCGAGAAAAATCAGTCCGCTCATGCTTGCTCCTTTGGTTGGATTAGGAAGATATTGTGGTTCTACAGTGTCGTTAATCCGCACCGTCATACGGCTTTCGCCGCCGGTAAATTCTGGCGCAAAAACCGCCGTATTTGCCAAATAATGTGGCGTACATTGTAAGGCAGAACTGGCTGGTGTTGCGTACCTATAGCACCAACTGGTCGTTCAGGCAGGTCTTGGCTTGCGCGAGCCGTGTCAGCGTCGGCAGTAGATTCAACCCGGTTTCTTCTTTCAGTGCCAACGCATTTTCTTTCAGATCATCGAAGGATATTTCTATCGGATTGCCCGCCGCTGCGATGGCGATGGCATTGCCGCTTTCACATGAAGGAAGCACCAGTGCGCGATCTTCGAATGCCGCGCAGATGCGTTTCAAACTGCCACTGAAGCCTCGGCTGCGCCCGAGCAGATTGACCGCCAGCACACCGTCATCGCTCAATCGCGCGCGGCACATCTGATAGAACGGCAGGGTATCCAACGCGCCGGGGCGGGCGTTTTCGTCGAAACCATCCACCAGAATCAAGTCGAATTTCTTATTGCTGTTCCTCACATATTCGGCGCCATCACCGATGGTGAGATTGATGCGTTTTTGGTCTTCTGGCAATTTGAAGTAAAGGCCCGCAGCGATAACTACAGCCGGCTCTATTTCCACCACGGTAAGATGGGTGAGAAGGCGATGACGATACAGGAATTTGGTCAGCGAGGCTGCTCCCAGTCCGATCAACAGGACTTTCCGGGGCCAATGGTCAGCATCTCTTAAAAGCAAGCTGGACATCATCTCGCGCGTGTATTCCAGTTCCAGCGACCACGGGCGTGCAATGCGCATTGCGCCTTGTATCCACGACGAACCGAAGTGCAGGAAGCGCACACCGGATTGCTCGGAGATGTCGATGGGTATAGTCATGTCAGGTTCGTATTAACTGGTTCAACCGGGCGTAGGTGGCTACCCTACTTCGCACAACATCCCATCCGCAAACAGCAGCGCGCAACGCACAGTTTTGCCTGCGTACACGGCCTGCATGGCAGCGCGGTACTCCAGCATCTGTGCGCAATACGGCGATGGGTTGGTCTGTTCGCCGGTCTTGTAATCCAGCACCCATACCTCATCATCAAATTCAACCAGGCGGTCTATGCGTTTCAACTCGCCGCGTACGTTGACGTAAGGCATTTCATTGCATGCACTGCGGTAATGTTGCGGATCGAAAAAACGTTGCAAATTCGGTAACGCAAGCAAATGTTGCGCTTGTTGCCAGAGTGATTCCATCTCATGGGAAGGGATGGCGAGACGTTGTTGCAAAACTGCCCTTTCCCGTGCTATCGCGCTTCCCTCTCCCGCAAGCGGGGAGAGCGCAGCGAGGGGGGCGAAGCCGGTTAGGGGAGAGGGTGGCGCGAGGTGTTGCAGCAGCGCGTGCAGCCAGATGCCCTGGCGCTGTTCAGCAGTCATGCGCGGCGCTTGTTGGCCGGTCGGCAGCGGGTGCAGCAATGCCGCATCCACTTTTGCAAATACTTTCTGTACAGGTGCAGCACTGTGCGTTGCGGCCAGCAATGGATTGCTGCCCTGTTCCACAACTTTCGCGATGCGGCCATACCAGGATTCTTCTGCCAGCTCGCCATTACCGCTCACCAGCAGGGCCTGTTTGGCGCGCGTCATGGCGACGTACAGCAGATTCATTTCTTCGCGCCGTGCATAAGCTTCGTCCGCATCAAAGTAAGGCGCGCGCCGTGCGCCGCGTCCGCGCTTGTCAGAATACAGGGAGAAGTGTGCGGGGCGCGGCGCGTTGGGCGGCCAGTCGAGCAGCACGCCGTAACTGTCGGGCTTGCGCTGCGTGTCGTTGGCGTCCAGCAGCCACACGATGGGCGCTTCCAGCCCTTTGGCCTCGTGCACGGTGTAAATGCGCAGCGCGTTGCCGACCTCGCCCACCTTGCCTTCGTCCGGCGATTCGTTTTCCGCCGCGCGTAATTCGCGCAGTTCGGCGAGGAAGCGCGGCAGGCTGGGATAGCGCCCGGCATCCACGTTGAGCGCGATTTCCATGAAAGCTTGCAGGTTGGCGCGCACCGTTTCGTGCAGTTCGTCAGGCAGCGCCGCCGCATAGCGATGCAGCAAATCCCCCTCGAAATAAATGCGGTCGAGCAGGTCATGCACCGGCAGCTTGTCGGCCAGAGCCAGCCAACTTTGCAGCAGGCGGTGGGCGCGCGACAAGTTAGGGGATGCCGCCGTATTGCTTTGTGCGATACGTTGCAACCGCGACCACCAGTTTCCCTCAACATCCGCTGCGAGTTGCATCAAGTCTTCATCCGAACAATCGAACAGCGGGGAACGCAGCACTTGCGCCAGTTCGAGGTCGGCAAAAGGAGTAATCAGGAAAGTCAGCAGCGCCTGGATGTCTTCCGCTTCCAGCATGTCGAGTAGTCCACCGCGCCGCGAAGTTAAAAACGGGATGTGGCGCGCGCGCAATGCGCGTTCGTATACGCGCAGATGCGTGCGCTTGCGCACCAGCACCGTGATGTCGCAGTACTCGGCGCGGCGCACCACGCCGCCCTCGCCCCGCACGCTCCAACGCGCCACGATGTCGGCAATTTTAGCGGCGAATTGCTCCGCCTCGATTTCGCGCGCGCCGCCCGGCTCTTCGATGCGCGGCTCGACTAGCGGATTGCGCAGACCCTCTCCCCCTGCCCCTGTGTCAATTCCGCATCCGGCTTGCCGGATAGCGGATTGCCTACCTTTGGTGCTCCCCAGGGGAGAGGGGTGAATCTCTTCTGCTGCGGCGAGCGGCAGCACTTCGACGTGGCCTGGCAAATCCTGATGATGTGCAACGTGTTCCTTGAAATCCACGAAGCCGTCCGGCAATGGCGCAAACACGCCGTTCACCGCCTCCAGCACCGCCGGGGCGTTGCGCCGCGTCACGTTCCGTGCATGGTAGTGCGCGCCGAATGTATCTTGCAGAAATTCGCGCACCACACCAAACAGGCGCGCATCGGCGCGGCGGAAGCGGTAGATGGATTGTTTGGGGTCGCCCACCACAAACACGGTGGGCCGCGAATCCACTGCGGCGGCAGCGTCAAACCACGCTTGCAGTATCTGCCACTGCAACGGGTTGGTGTCCTGAAACTCGTCCAGCAGCACGTGCTTGTAGCGGCTATCCAGCTTGTACTGCATGTACTCGGCACAATCGCTCCGGTTGAGCAGGCGGCATACCTGCCATTCCAGATCGGTGAAATCCATCTGCTGCGAGCGCAGCTTCAATTCCTGGTAATGTTCCAGCAACGCCGCCCCGCAATGCAGCGCGGCCCGGTTCATGCGAAAAGCTTCGAGTTCGGTCAAGGCATCGCGCACGGCTTGCAGTTTGTCGAACAGCACATCGCGCGCCAGCATGAAGATTTCCGCGTTCTGTTTTTTGGTCGGCTTGAAGCTGCGCGGTTCATCGGCCTGGGTGTACAGAGTGAGCGACAATGCCGCAAAGCGCTGCTGGGTATCGGCCAGTCCCCATGCGCTTTGCAGCTTATCGGCGTTAATGCACTGTGTCTCCGTGCCGGTCGCCAGCGCCCGCGCAAAGGCCTGCACGGCGGCTTGCAGCGATGCATCGGCACAAGCCTCGGCAACCGGGTCGGCATCCAAGTCCACTTCGAGTTCGTTGCGCAACTGTTCCACTGCCCATGCTACTTTACCCTCTCCCGCGCTGCCGCGCTCCCCTCCCCCTTGGGGGGAGGGGTTAGGGGTGAGGGTCGCTGTGTAAGCCCACCACTCGGCGCGCTTGTGCACAAAGTTTTCCAGCAGCGCGCGCGTGCTGTGCAGGCCGTATTCGGCGAACAGCCATTGCATCAACTGCGCGGTTTCGCCATCTGGTTCAGTGCGCAGGCTGTCGGCAAATGCCTGCCACGCTTCCTCGCGCAACGCCGAAGTGCGTTCCAGCAAAGCCATGCCAACCGGTGCGCCGGAATTCAGCGGCGCGCGCTGAATGATCTGCATGAACCAGCCGTGAAAGGTGTTGATAGTGATGGCCGGTTGCGCCAGCAATACCTCGCGGTACAGGCTGCGCGCGCGCGCCAGCATGTCATCGTCAATATCATCGAGGGCGCGCTCGTGCAAGAATTGGCGCACGGCATCGTCGTCCCGCACCGCGAGCAGATGCAACCACTCGTGCAAGCGCGCCTGCATCTCCTGCGCGGCCTTGCGCGTGAAGGTAATGGCAAGAATCTCGCCGGGTTTCACGCCATCCAGCAGAAGGCGCACAATGCGCGATACCAGCAGCCAGGTCTTGCCGCTGCCCGCGCAGGCTTCTACCACGACGCAGTTTTGCGGATTGAGCGCGATCTTGTTCTTCATGCTCATGCTGCGCCCCACTCACTCTTGCGGCACAGTCCTCGCATTTCACAGTAAGCACAAGCCTCATCCACGCCATGCGCGGGCAGGGCAGCGCCCCCGCGCATCTGCTCGAACACTGCCAGCAAGCGTGCGATGTTGGCTTGCGCCAAGTCCGGCAAATCCTGCGGTGGTGCAACTGAAATCACCTTGTCCTTTTCAATGCTGATGAAGGCCGCTTCGTTGGCTTCATACACATGGGTGTAGCAGGGCAGTTGCACGTCCTCGCCCGGCTCTTTCAGTTTGTTGCGCAGCCGGGTTGCATCCATCATCTTGTAGTCCAGCACACGCACTGAATTGCCCGTTTGGGTCTGCACATCCACACGGTCTATGCGTCCGTGCAGTGTCAACTCGTTGGTCAATGGCAATTCAAACGGCACTTCGCCATTTTGAAAGCGCCAGCCTTCCGCTTCGCCTTTTAGCTGCGCGTCCAGATAGGCAGGAATTGCCTGCTGCCAGCGCAACAGCCAGGCGCGCGCCAGATAGTCGCGTTCCATTGCAGGCGCAAACACCTCGCTGCTGATGAGCCGCAACGCCTCTTCCAACGCCGCGCGAGTGTGTTCGTTAAGCACCGGAAGCTGCTGGTGGAAGCGATGCAGAATGCCGTGAACCCACTCGCCGTAATCGCGCTTCTCTACGCCCTCGCGCACCTCATCCAGTTCATTGAGACGCAGCATGTGGCGCGCATAGAACTGGTACGGGCAGGCCACCAGGCTGTTATAGCCGCTGGCTGAGATGCGGTGTGGAATCAGGATTTGCGGCACACTGGGTGCAGGCATGGCGCTAACGCCCCTCACCCCCAGCCCCTCTCCCCGAGGGAGAGGGGTGACTTCTGCGCCTTCGAGCAGCACACCCAGTTCGCGCTCTGCCAGATCGTCGCCATAAGCCAGCTCATGCAGCGTGCGCAGCATTTCGAGGTAAGGACTCAACAGATTTTTCTCGCCGTTTTTGCTGGCCTGCCAGGTGACCAGCACGGTGCCGTTTATGGCTAACAGGGCCAGCATGTCATCGCGCTGCCGCGCCAGATGCGCCTCGCGCAACGGCAGGCCGAGGGTATTGCGCACCGCATCGTTGAACCGCACGCTGCCGCTATCTGTGCTTGGCAAATGTGACGCATCACCGCCCAGCAGCAGTACCGCATCGAAACTGCGCCAGCGCGTGGCGGCCAGATGGGTGAGCAGTACCGGGCTGTCGATACTGCTGTCACGGAAGGTATGCGCGTCGAGTTGCTGCGCCAGCCAGTGCCGCCATTCGGCGCGGCTGAAGCGTGTGTTGTCCGCCGCCAATTCCTGCTGCCAGGTTTGCAGCGCCTGCAACAACTGCATCCCCGCCTCGTCCGCCGCCAAACCTTGTAATACGCCCAGGATGGACAGGCTGTCATCCAGCGCGCGCAACCAGCCACTCAAGCTGTCAGTATTTTTGCGCAACACATCTGCCGCCTGGCGTAGCCGCGCCAGCGCCACCTGCACTTCGTTCTCGCCGTGCGCCAGATCGAAGAAGGCGTCGAGGTGCGAAGCCACGCCGTGCTTGCGCACCAGATGTTCGAGTTGGTACACCGCATGCTTGCGTTCTTGCGCTGATTGGTCGGCGAAAATGAACGGCGACTTGAGCAGGTCGAGCAAATCCTGGTGGTAAAAATCGCTTTGCAGCGCATCCAGCCAGCGCATCAGCACCGTGCTCGCGGACAGCGTGGAAAACGTCCAGCCGGTTTCGTCGCGCACCAGCACCCCGGCGCGCTCCAGCAAGGCACGCACGCGCCGCGCCACCAGCCTGTCCTGCGCGATGATGGCGATATTCTGTTTGCCCGCCAGCAGCCAGCGCCGCACTTGCACCTCGGCGGCGCGCGCCTCCTGTTCCAGGCTGTGTGCGCCGAACATGCGCAAGTGCTGGGTCAGCGCGGCATGGGGAATGTGTTCGCGCAAGTGGGCGGCTTGATCGCGCAAAGTGCGATTGGGCGTATTGCCATACGCCCCTACGATCCGGGCATCCGTAGGGGCGTATGGCAATACGCCCTTCGGCATGAGGTTTATGGGTAGGGCTGGGGAGAGGGTATGCAGCACGGCACAACTCTCCTCGTGTGCCACCATCTCGCGCAAATCAAAAACCTTGACCGGGGCATGTTCGGCATACGCCTCAAGAAAGCGCGCTTCCGGTGCGGCAAGAGTGGAAGCCAGCAACACGTATAACGGCGCATCCGCCTGCCGCGCAAGTTGCGCCAAGCGTTGCTGGTAGGCGCGCGCGGCATCCAACTCGCCGTCGGCGTTCATCGCGTACCACAGTTCATGCACCACGCGCGCCTCGAACTGCATCGCTTCGTTGCGCTTGGCCTGATAGGCGCGCTCCAGTTGCGCGAGAAAATCTTCCTCGTCCTGCGGCAGCGTGACGCAGTGTTGCGTCAACTCATCCAGCAGGCTGAGCAGCTCGCTGGTTAAGCCCCACAGGTCGGCATCGGCAAACCAGCGGCGCGCGCGCAGCGCCTGATACAGGGTAGTAGCGCGGCAAGTGTCTGGGGTGATGGGTTGTTCAATGGAAACAGACTGCACCCAGTCGTTGAGCGTAACCATTTTGGGCAACAACAATGCGGGTCGTAGCGCCGCTCGGGCAATGGCTTGCGCCAGCGGCTGCGCCACATGATAGTTGGGCAGCAGCACGATGGCGCGGCGCAGGTCGGGGATTTCGTTTTTATGCTGCGCCAGAATGTGGCGTGCTACGCGATCAAAAAAAACAGCGGACGCCGCTTGCATTCCGCCGTTTTTGACTGGCTCCATGCTCAAAGCGGATTAGCGTAGGAGCAGGTGCAATTTTTCCTTCACGCCCTTCCATGCGTCCGCATCGGCGGGTGCTTCTTTCTTCTCCACGATAGGCTTCCATTTCCTCGCCAACTCGGCGTTCAGCGCAATGAACTGGCGCTGGTTTTCCGGCACATCCTCCTCGGCGAAGATCGCATCTGCCGGGCATTCCGCCACGCACAGGGTGCAGTCTATGCATTCATCCGGCTCGATTACCAGAAAGTTCGGCCCTTCGCGAAAACAATCCACCGGACAGACTTCCACGCAATCGGTGTACTTGCACTTGATGCAGTTTTCGGTGACAACGTAAGTCATGATTAACTCCCCTCAGCGCGAATGCCGCATTTTATACAATATGCGGCGGTGTTGTCCCGTTTGACCGAGAGGCTGGACGAAGGCATCATTTCCGCCGAAGCCAGAAGTCAGGAGGACGTCTCTGATGCGCAATTGCTATTATGAAAAGATGGTCTGGAAAAAGGCGGTGCGCGCAGCTACGCTGATGACGATCTGGCCATATTCCATGGGCCGCGCAAGCTGTCCGACTATAACCGGGAAGGAAAGATGCTCACCATAACTTGAAATGGGAATCGGCTCCGGGCTACGCCCTACACCGCTTCCCAACCAAGGCAGAAAAAGCACAATTCATGCGCTACAGAACCGGACAATTCTAAAAACCCGCGACACGCAATTTTAACCGACCAGTTCCGCCACTACCGGAGCATGATCGGACGGTCGCTCCAGCTTGCGCGGCGCACGGTCAATGGCGCACCCCGTACAACCCTGCGCCAACGCAGTGCTGATCAGGATATGATCAATGCGCAGCCCCATATTGCGGCGAAACGCCATCATGCGATAATCCCACCATGAATAGGATTTCTCCGGCTGCTCGAACAGGCGAAAACTGTCGCGCAGGCCGAGCTGCTCCAGCGCATGGAACGTTGCACGCTCCGGCTCGCTTACCAGCACATTGCCAGCCCACGCTTGCGGATCATGCACATCGCGGTCTTCCGGTGCGATGTTGTAATCACCGAGCAGGGCAAGTTTCGGGTAGCGCACCAGTTCTTCTTTCAACCACTCCAGCAACGCGGCCAGCCATGCCAACTTGTAGCGGTATTTGTCGGAATCCACGCTTTGTCCGTTCGGCACATACACGCACACCACTCGGACACCCTGAACGGTCGCGGCGATCAGGCGCTTTTGTTCATCGGGAAAATTTGGCAGACCACACACCACTTCTGAGGCCGCAACCTTGCTGATGATGGCGACACCGTTATAAGTTTTTTGCCCGCTGAACACCGCCTGGTAACCGGCCTGCTGCAATGCAACCAAGGGAAACTGGCTGTCTTCCTGCTTGGTTTCCTGCAAACACAGCGCATCGGGCTGATTGGCAGCCAGCCAGTCCAGCACATGCGGCAGGCGCACTTTGAGCGAGTTGACGTTCCAGGTCGCAATTTTCATAAATGCCGCAGACGGTCGCAATTACTGCGACTGTTTTTCTGCTTCCTGCTTTAAGTCCTCGGCGCTCTTTGCTACTGTCTGCTCCACGCCCTTGGCCTTTTCGAGCGCCCCGCGTTCCTGCTGGAACAGTTTGGGAGGTGCGGGCGTTTGGGGCTTCTCGCCACAGGCAACAAGCACCATGGCTGCGCCAGCTATGACGATGGCCGGTAACCAGCCGCCGATACTCTTCCATTTGGTCAGGGCTGAATTCATGGTTGCCCTCAAGTCATTTTTCCGTTACCGGCTTGTCCGCCAAAGGTTTAACCGGTGCTTGCGGAGGGCGATAGAGCAAGGTTTTCGGATATTCCGCAATATCCAGTTCGCTGTCCCAGTCCACGGCCAGAAAGCCCTTGAGATAATTCCTGCCCACGGCCAGCGTGGGCGCTTGATCGCTGCCGGAAAGCGCCTTGAAAGCATCGATCTCTTCCTTGGTAACCAGCTTCACTTCGCTAAACGGGATGCCGCGTTTATTCAGAAAACTGCGTGCCTGATTGCACGCTTCGATACAGTTGTCCGCGACATACAAGGTGACCGGAAAATTCTGCTGCGCGCGGCGCGTTTCATAAGGCAGATCATCCCCGTCTTGTGTGGCGGGAGAATAGAATTTCTTCCGCTCGACTTGCGCTCCCTCCGTTGCGGGCGCATCACCATAGTGCACCGTGCCGGACTTATCCACCCAGCGGTATAGCTCGCCTGCGTAAGTGCCAGCCGGCATTACCAGCAAACAACCCATCAACAAAGCGATGTGTTTCATTTTGCCTCCTCAAGATATTTCGAGCAGCCCATTATGCCGCAACAGCGCGTCCATGCCCGGTTCGCGCCCGCGAAATGCGGCAAATGATTGCATCGCGTCGCGGCTGCCGCCCATTGCCAAAATCTCGCTGCGGAAACGCGCGCCGACATCCGGATTCAGCACGCCGTTTTCTTCAAACATGCTGTACGCATCGGCGGACAGCACTTCCGCCCACTTGTAACTGTAATAACCCGCCGCATAACCACCGGCAAAGATATGCGAAAAGCTGTGCGGGAAACGGTGAAATTCGGGCGGAATCAGCACCGCCACTTCGGCGCGAACTTCGTCCAGCAGTTGCAGAATGGTTTTGCCTCCACCCGCCTCGAAGTTGCTGTGCATCAGCATGTCGAACAGCGAAAATTCTATCTGGCGCAAGGTTTGCAGGCCGCTCTGGAAATTTTTTGCGGCCAGCATCTTGTCGAACAATTCGCGGGGTAATACAGCCCCCGTTTCTGCATGGCGCGTCATGTCGCGCAGCACATCCCATTCCCAGCAGAAGTTCTCCATGAACTGGCTGGGCAGTTCCACCGCGTCCCATTCCACGCCGTTGATGCCGGAGACACCCAAGTCTTCCACCTGTGTCAGCAGATGATGCAAGCCGTGGCCGAACTCATGGAACAGCGTGATCACTTCGTCGTGGGTGAAGACTGCGGGTTTGCCGCCGATGGGCGCGGAGAAGTTGCAATTAAGGTAGGCGACCGGCGTCTGTATCCCCGACGCGAGGCGGCGGCGTGTAATCACGTCATCCATCCACGCCCCGCCGCGTTTGCTGTTGCGCGCGTACATATCGAGATAGAACTGGCCGACCAGTTGCCCTTGCGCATCGCGGATGTCGAAGAAGCGCACGTCGTCATGCCAGACTGGCGCGAAAGATGATTTGATCTGCAAGCCATACAGCGTCTCGACCAGCTTGAACATGCCGGGCAGTACGGCATCTTCGGGGAAATACTGCTTCACTTCCTGCTCGGAAAACGCATAGCGCTTTTCGCGCAGTTTCTCGCTGGCATAACTGATGTCCCATGACTGCAATTCTGCCAGCCCCAGTTCGGCACGCGCAAATTCGCGCAGCTCAGCCAAATCTTTTTCGGCGAAGGGCCGCGCGCGCTGTGCCAATTCGCGCATAAACCCGATCACCTGTAGCGGCGTATCCGCCATCTTGCTCGCCAGCGACAGCTCGCCAAAGTTGGCGAAGCCGAGCAGATGCGCCTCTTCGCCGCGCAGTTTGACAATCTCATCCATCAACGGTGTGTTGTCCCACTCTTCTTTACCGAACTCGCTGGCGCGTGTGCCATGCGCACGATAGATGGTTTCCCGCAGCTTACGGTTATCGGCATATTGCATAACCGGCATGTAGGACGGCGCTTTCAGGGTAAACAGCCAACCGGATTTGCCCGCTACTCGCGCGGCCTCCTGCGCCGCTTGCAGCACATCATCGGGCAAGCCGGAAAGTTCATTAACGCTCTCTATCAGCAAGGTGTAATCGTTGGTGGCATCGAGCAGGTTATCGGAAAAGTGCGACGACAGCTCCGCCAGGCGTTCCTGAATTTCCAGATAGCGTGCCTTCTTGTCCTCCGGCAACTCCGCGCCGCCGAGGCGGAAATCGCGCAGCTCGTTCTCGATGATCTTCTTGCGTGCCGTGCTCAAATCGGCGAATTCAGGGCTGTTGCGCAACTCTTTGAATTTCCCGAACAGCGCAAGATTCTGCCCGAGCTCGGCGTAATATTGGGTGGTTTTCGGCAATGTGGCGTTATAAACCTCGCGCAATTCGGGACTGTTCATCACAGCATTCAGATGCCCGACCTGCCCCCATGCACGCGACAAGCGTTCGTTGGCGTTTTCCATCGGCACAATAAATTCCAGCCAGCTCGGCGGCTTGCTATCACTTAGCAGCCGCGCAATCAGCGCGCGATTTTCCGCCAGCAACTGTTCAATCGCCGGCGCAACATGTTCGGGTTTAATCTCCGCGAAGCGCGGCAGGCCGGAGAAATTGAGTAATGGGTTCATGGATGAGCTGGAAATAAATACTGCGGTGGAAAATTGACCGTTGCATTTTACTACGAAAGGTTCTGGCAATTTCCATCGCTGGAAAATTCAGCGGCCAGCTACTTGGGTGCTGATCGGGCAAATCGGCAATTACTGGCCTTGGCTTTGTTCGTCTGTGGGCATAACGAGTATAAAAAATGAATATCACCGGTGCATCCTGCCGTGAATCAAATTGAATTTCAAGTTGAAATTCCAGATTTGGCATGCTTCTGCCCGTCGGCCATCATAATTGCAATCCTACAAGCGGAAGTTAAAAATTTGTGCTCGCGATAGTAAATTCAGTTCACACGAAAGCCGATCATATCGGCGTTCAATGACCAGTTCTTAGGTTTTATTCGATCAATTGCATGCCACAGTGCTTCGCAGCATCGCGATCAAATGTTGTCGTATAGTTGCAGCCGGCTTCATTTGCTGAACGCTCAATCAGACAGTCTGCAAAATCAGCTTTGCCTTCCTTGAATAGGCGCAAAGCTTTCCAAATGGTATCGGCATGCGCCACGATAATTTCTTTGGTGCGCAGCAATGTTTCCAGCACCTCGCATATCTCGTTTCTGGTTAATGCGTAGCAGACTGTCAGTACCCACACCAACTCCACCACTGAAACGATGCTAACGTAGCCCGGTGCATCAATTGTTAACGACTCTATCAGGCGCGTTGCTTTAGGCGACTGCTTTGTGTCGTCCTGTGCGATGTAGCGAACGAGGACGTTGGTATCCAGGCCGATCATCTCGCTTTTGCCCCCTGAGTCGCGATTGCCTTATTCATTGCTTCAATCGTTACGGTAGAAGCAGGCTTGCGCACCAGCCCCTTCAGAGCGGTCACAGACTGCGTAGCAGCTACCAGTTCAAAATGTCCTGGCTCAACCTGAACGAACTCCACCCGGTCTCCTGCTTCGATGCCGAGTGCGGCCCGGACGATGGCGGGAATTGTAATCTGCCCCTTGCTGGTCAATGTTGCTGTCGACATAAATCCTCCTTTTTCTAGCTCCTTACCTTAAAGTAAGGAGTGTTAAAAATCAAGTAAATCTCAATTCAACTGGCCATTTTGGAGGGAAATCTTGATGGACTATATTTGGCATATTGTTGCTGGTTGTGCCGTCATCGATGAAAAACCGCTTATCGATAAGAATGATTACTGATAATCAGCCTTCTCCACCCGGCAACAAATTCCCCGCAGCAGTGCCGAGCCGCTTACCGGGTCGCACTCAGTTCCGGCAAGGGCGGTGTAGTTGGCCGCCATTTCCGCCGCCTCGCCGGGAACTGCTTGCCACCAACCGTAGTGCGCCCACAGTGTCTGCGGGTGGAGAGCAGCATCCAGCTTGGCGCGCCCCAGCATCGTGCCGTGTGGGGAGCACACGGTAACTGTGTCCCCCTCCACGATGCATAGTTTTTCTGCCGTTGCAGGATGAATATACAACGCCGGAAGACGCGGCTTGCGCTCCTGATGTCCCAACGGGCGTTCTGCTTGCTGGTGCTGGCTGTGGCAACGGTCGGGAAGTTTGGCGCAGGTCATCAGCAGCGGGAATTCCGCGCTGATTTCCGGTGGCCGAAATGCTGACAACGGTGGCTGGCCGATACGCTGCAATGCCTCGGAATAGAATTCGATCCGCCCGCTGGAGGTGGCAAAGCCTTTGTCGCGATATTTGAAGTAATGCGTATCGAGTGGCAGCTTCAGCCCCGCCGGTGCAGCCAGCAAAGCTTTGGGAGTCAGGCCGGTGGGATCGAGCATGTGGCGCAGAGCCGCTTCCGGTTTGCCATCAAAAAAATGTTCGCTCAAGCCCAAGCGATCCGCTAGCGAGAAAGCAATGGCGGCATCGGATCGCGTTTCGCCTTGAGGCTCCACCACCGGAGTGCGCAACTGCACCAGAGATTCCGCCGCTTGATTGACGAAAAATCCAGCCTGCAATCCGTGTCGCTCCCACGGCATGGCGACGGGGAACAGAATATCCGCATCGCGGCTCATCGCGGAGGGAAAGAAATCGGCATGCGCGTAAAACTCCAGTGCCCGCAATGCTTCCATGCAGCGTTGCGGTTCGGGGCGGGTGGCTGGCAAGTTGGAACCAAAGGACAGCAGCCCCCGAACCGGGTACGGCTTTTTTTCCAAAATTGCGCGATACAAATCGGCTTCTGAAATCCATCCCTTTGCGGCGGGGCCAAGAGGGTGCTCGGGCAATCCCAGCGCCTTGGCTGCCTGTCCTTGCGGCAGCAATTCGCCGCCCATCATGTTGCGCACCGGCGGCTTGGTGAAAAACACATTGCCGCCGGGAGCGTCGTAATATCCGGTGAGCGCATACAGCAGATGCAAAGCCCGGCTGGTTTGCGTCGCCTCGTGATGCTGGTTCAGCCCAGCCCAACCGTAGAACGCGACCGGGCCGTGATGCGCCATCATTTCTGCCGCTTGAGCGATGGCATCACCGGAAATGCCGGTAATTTCCGCTGCATGCGCCAAGGGGTATTCCGCGCAACGTTGCGCAAAAAGATCGAAAGCGGGACGGCAAGATAGGGAGCCGTCAGGCGTGGCCATTTCGAACCGACCCGCGAGTGCCAGAGGCATAGTGTTTCCAGGAGGCGGTGCGGAAACGGCGCAGCCGCGAACTTCATCCCACGCCATTTTTTGTCCTTCGGCAGACAGCATGAATTCACCGTTATCTTCGCGCACCAGAAACGGTGCGGTGGTGTAGCGCACCAGAAATTCACGGTCATAGCTGCCGCTTTGCACCAGCAGATTCGCCAGCGCCAACGCCAGCACACCGTCGGTTCCCGGCCGCACCCGCAGCCACGCATCGGCGCGTTTGGCGAAACCGGCTTCGCGCGGGTCAATGACGATCAGCTTCATTCCCAGCTGCCGTGCCTGTTCGATTTCATCCGCCATCGCCAGCCACGTGGCGGGAGGGTTCACGCCCCACAGCAGCAGGCAGCCGGTATGGGCAAAATCGGGCATGCCGATATCCGAACCGAAGGTGAGCACAGGGGCAAAATCCCGATGCCAGTTGCATACATGGCTGGTCCACACCGTATTGGGGCTGCCAAACGCATTTGCCAGACGGAATATCCACGCCATCCCATCCGCCACTGCCGTGCCGCTGGGAGTGGTCACGCAAAAACTTACCGCCTCCGCTCCGCTTTCTTCGGCAATATGCCTCATGTTGGATGCGGTGGTACTCAGTGCCTCATCCCATGAAATTCTTTGCCAGCCGGGATCATCGCTGCCCTTGGGGTTGGTGCGGCGCAGGGGATACAAAAGCCGATCAGGGTGGCGCAGCAATGCCGGTGCCGCCCGCACCTTGGCGCACAAGTGTTTGCCGGTGGGGTGATCGGGATCAGGGACGACATCTGTCAACACACCGCATTCGACTTTATAGAAGCAGCCGCAGCGGGAAATGCACAAAGGGCAATAGGAGGAAATAAGTGTCATGGAATTATCCTCGGCGGCAAGGGTGGCTTCGCAATTCTGCTTCATACCGGCGCGATTGCACCGGTTGCAGAAGTTTTTAACCCAGATTATCCATTAGACCGTCATTCCCGCGCAGGCGGGAATCCAGATGATTAAAAAAATGGGGTATTCAGCTAAGTGCTGTGATGTTAAAATTATGCAATGGAATCAAAAACTCCGCAAGTTCGATCTGCTGCGCCCCGCGCCGGGGTCGACTACCCACGCAACTACGCCGAATTTATGGCGTGGTTTCCGGATGATGCTGCCTGCCTCGACTATCTCGATTGGATTCGCTGGCCACAGGGCTTTGTTTGCCCGGATTGTGGGGGCATCACGGCGTGGCGCATGAAATGCGGTCGGTGGTGGTGCAAGGGGTGCGCCAGCCGTATATCCGGCACGGCGGGGACGATCTTTCACCGCACCAGAACGCCGCTTACCGTTTGGTTTGCCGCCGCCTGGCATCTTACCTCCGCCAAGAATGGCGTTTCCGCCAAGACGCTGCACCGGATCCTCGGGTTCGGTTCCTACCCTACCGCTTGGGCGATGCTGCACCGGTTCCGGTGCGCGATCAGCCATGCCGGGCACGACATGCTGGCCGGACACGTCGAAGTGGATGAGACCGTCTTTGGTGGTGTCAGGCACGGCAAGCGCGGGCGCGGAGCCGGAGGCAAAGTGCTGGTGGCCGTCGCCGTGGAGTTGCTTTCCCCCAAGGGTTTCGGGCGTTGCCGGTTGCAAATCATCCCCAACGCCGAAACCGAAACGCTCAAGAAGTTTGTTCGGAAGCACATCAAACCGGGCTCTGCCATCTACACGGACGGGCTGACATCCTATCCCGGCGCAACCAAAGACGAATACCTCCACCAGGGAACATCCATCAAGGGCTCCGGCAAGGAGGCCGACGAGGTCTTGCCGGGCGTGCACCGCGTCGCCGCGCTGGTCAAGCGATGGCTGATGGGCACGCACCAAGGATCGTTCGAAGCAGAACACCTTCAGGCTTATCTTGACGAATTCGCGTTCAGGTTCAACCGCCGCAAGTCCACGCATCGGGGCATGCTCTTCTACAGGCTGATCGAACAGTGCGTTTCCATGCATCCTATGTCCTTCCGCGAGCTTGTAGCCAATCCCAAGCCCAGAGTTGAGGGGCAGGGGTTCGCGGTGTCCGCCAAGCTTCGCCATAAAGCGCCAGCTTCGCTGGATATTTCCGTGCCTTCGCACCCATGGAGAGGCTAGTCACAGCACTTAGCTGAATACCCCATTTAAAAAATCTCCAGCGAAGCGGGCAATATTGAGGTTTGTCCGCTTCGCGGGATGTTTGCCCTTGCTGGATTCCCGCCTGCGCGGGAATGACGCAGTTCTATGCTAATGGATTATCTGGGTTTAACGCACTGTCAGCGAAACACGATGGTCTTGTTGCCGCACACCAGCACGCGGTCTTCCACGTGGTAGCGCAGGCCGCGCGCTAATACCGTTTTCTCGATGTCGCGGCCATAGCGCACCATGTCCTCCACGCTGTCGCCGTGGTCGATGCGCATGGTGTCCTGCTCGATGATGGGCCCGGCATCCAGCTCGGCGGAGGCGTAATGGCAAGTTGCGCCGATCAGCTTCACGCCGCGCTGATAGGCTTGGTGGTAGGGCTTGGCGCCGGCGAAAGAAGGCAGGAAACTATGGTGGATGTTGATGATGCGCCCCGCATAACGCTGGCATAAATCCGGCGGCACAATCTGCATGAAGCGCGCCAGCACCATCGTGTCGCCCTGATGTTGTTCGAACAGGCGCGCGATTTCCTCGAACGCAGCGGCTTTGGCTTGTTCATTATTGCTGGGCATGGCAACGTAGTGGAACGGGATGCCGTGCCATCCGACAAAACTTTGCAGGTCTTCGTGGTTGGAAATGACGCAGGGTATATCCACCTGCAACTCCCCGCTGCGCCAGCGGTGCAGCAGATCGTTCAAGCAATGATCCTGCTTGCTCACCAGAATCACGATGCGCTTCTTCCGCGCCGAATCGCTGATGCGCCAATCCATCGCGAACTCGCTTGCCAGCCCGGAAAACTGCGCGTGGAACTCGGCCAGTTCGAAAGGTAATGAGTCGGCAAGGATTTCCTGGCGCATGAAAAAGCGTTGCGTCTCCAGATCGGTATGGTAGCTCGCCTCGACGATCCAGCCCTTATACCGGGCAATGAAGCCGCTCACGGCGGCGATAATGCCCGCGCGATCAGGGCAGGAGATGATCAGGGTGTAGCGGCGGGGGGTGGTCATGCTGTGCGTCCCAAAATGTGTTGCGCAGATTTTAACGGATAACGCAGCCGCGCTTGTAAAAAGTGTGTAGCGAGTTCGCCATTGCAACCAGCGGCCAGGTTTGTGTCGTTGTGTTATGCGCTCTCGTTCGCACGCTGGCACATTATCGTTTTGGGTATTACACTGGAGCCCGTTCAATCTTTGCATTTCGGCATACCATAACCATGGAAACCCAAAATAATTTTCTGGTGATCACCGCTTCGGGAGAGGACAAAGTCGGCCTCGTCGATCGGCTTTCGAGCAAGATCACCGAATGCGGATGCAATATCGAAGAAAGCCGTATGGCCGTATTGGGCGATCAGTTCGCTCTTATCATGCTGCTTTCCGGCCCATGGCACGCCTTTTCCAAAATCGAGGGGCAAATGGAGTCTCTGGGCGACCAGTTAGGACTCACCATTATCCACAAACGAACCCGGCAACGGGAACGGACGCAACCAGCGGTTCCCTACAGGGTGGAAGTGTTGGCCATGGATCACCCCGGCATTGTGCGCAATCTGGCTGCTTTCTTTTCCAGAAACGGCATCAATATCGAGGAGCTTCAGACCGACACCTACCCGGCGCCACACACCGGCACACCCATGTTTTCCGTCACCATGACGGTGGGTATTCATGCCGATGTCCACATTCCAACCTTGCGTGGGAATTTCCTCGATTACTGCGACGACCTGAACCTGGACGCGAGCTTCGAACCGGCGCGGATGTGATGACTGGTTAGGCGTCACGTAATACGGTTGCCCATTAAATCAATATGCATACCGCCTACCTCACCCACCCCGCCTGCCTCAAGCACGACATGGGTGCGGGTCATCCGGAGTGCCCTGCGCGAATACAGGCCATTGAGGATCAACTGATCACATCCGGCCTGATGCAATTCCTTGACCGTCATGAGGCGCCGCAAGCAACCAGGGAAGAATTGGCGCGCGTCCACGCGCGCGACTATATCGAGACCATATTCAGGCATGCGCCAAGCTCAGGGCTGGTTTATCTCGATGCCGACACCGCGATGAACCCGCACAGCCTTGAGGCCGCGCTACGCGCTGCCGGGGCGGCAGTGATGGCGGTGAATCTGGTAATGTCCGGCAAGGTGGAGAATGCTTTTTGCAATATACGCCCCCCCGGCCACCATGCCGGGCGTAATAGCGCTGCCGGTTTTTGCATCTTCAATAATGTGGCGGTGGCCGTGGCGCATGCGCTGGAACAATACGGATTGCAGCGGGTGGCCATCGCCGATTTCGACGTGCACCACGGCAATGGGACGGAAAATATTTTCCACGACGATGCGCGCGTGATGCTGTGTTCCACTTTCCGTCATCCCTATTATCCCCATTGTGGCGCAAATAGCGGCAACGACCACATCATCAACGTCCCGCTCCCGGCGGGAACATCGGGAAACGAATTTCGCGCTGCCGTGACGGATCGCTGGCTGCCTGCACTGGAGCGCTTTCAACCGCAAATGCTGTTTTTTTCTGCGGGATTTGATGCACACCGGGAAGATGATATGGGCGGCTTCGGTTTGAGGGAAGCGGATTATATTTGGGTGACCGAACAGGCCAAGGAAATTGCCGCCCGCCACGCCAGTTGCCGCATCGTTTCCGTGTTGGAAGGCGGCTACGCCCTGCACGCCTTGGGACGTAGCGCGACGGCCCATATCAAGGTGCTGAGCGGGTTGTGAGTGTGGCTTGGGCCAGTAGCGCTGGTTTGTTTGAACCTTGCCTATTCGGTTCGCGCACCAAGCATACAACCTGTTGTGTCTAACTGTATGCATGGCTACTACCGGCAGTGGTCGCGGTGTGCGAACCGAATAGGCAGTGTTTGAACTATGCCGGTTGTCGAGCAGTACATATCTCCCTCAGCCAGACACAGGTTATTCCTATGAAAAAAGGCGTCAGCTACCATGACAATACCTGTTCAACCCCCTAACATTCAACCGTGGCATAACGCTTGGGAATGGCTCAAAACGTTGTGCTTTCTCTCACAGAGATGCGGTTTTATGAGGTTATCATGCACTGCTCTAAAACGCTTTACTCAATTACGGTTGCAGGCTTGCTTGCTTTCAGCAGCGTGGCCCATGCAACAGTCTATGAGTTTGATTATGGCAAGTTATTGACACCATCAAATCAATCTCTCCCGGACAATTTTGCGTTGCACCCTTTTGCGCACTTGATAGCCGAAGATAGTAATAACGGTAGAACATGGACATTTACGCTAAGCATTAACAACACTCTATTCAGTAGTTTTGGAAACGGCGCATTTATAGGCTCGATGGGCTTTGATTTTGCCCCTGGTGTTAAAGACCCTGAAATGACGTTGTTAGGCCATAATCTTCCGGTTACAGGTAATATGGTTGTTGTTAAAACAATTGATGATATTGGTGGTGGGTATAAAGGTTTTGACTTCGGTACAAAATTCGGGAACGGATCAAATGACAGGCTTTCTCAAAATGATTGGGTCAAGTGGCGTGTTTCCGATTTGGTGCCGAAGAGCAGCTTGATAAATACGTATATCCAAGTGCAAGGTATTGACGGAGGGAAATCTGCCAAGTACACGCCTCTTACGCCTGTTACTGTCGTCCCTGAACCCGAGTCCTACGCCATGATTCTGGCAGGGCTTGTCCTGATTGGATTTACGTCTCGCCGCTGGAAGCGGAACGTTTAATCAGGTTTTTGCTGCATCCCTGACAACCCTGTTCTGGTGGCGGGATTTGTTTTTCTGGCCGGGCAATATTTGTAGCTGGAAAGCCGCCATCTCCGGAACGCTGGTTTCCTGAAAAATTGTGCCAGCATCTGCAATAGCCGCCGTGTTGCTATCCGGCTTCGCGCATGGCTCGTTCGCACTTGCTAAAAACGGGAAAGCCATATGAGCAAATTTCAGACCGATTGCACGGCCCAGGGAAAGCTGGCAGCTGCCTTGCTGGATAGCCGACGCTATCCGCACCCGGTAAAAACTGTGCGGCTGATTGAAACGCATATCTCTTGGGTGTTGCTGGCCGGGCGCTACGCATACAAGATCAAGAAGGCGCTCGATCTGGGTTTTCTCAACTTTACCACTCTGGAGGCGCGCCGTTTTTACTGTGCCGAAGAAATACGCCTCAATCAGCGCCTGGCGCCGAAAATTTATCTCGATGTCATCTCCATCGGCGGCAATACTGGAGCACCCGAATTGGGCGCGCAGCCAGCCATTGAATATGCCGTCAGGATGCGGCGCTTCGCTTCAGCCAAGCAGATGGACCGGTTGCTGGTGCGCGGCAAAATTTCGCCCCGGCATATTGACAGCCTGGCCGCTACGATTGCGCGCTTCCACGGCAAACTGCCGGTGGCGGAACCAAGCTCGGCGTTCGGCAGCGCCGCTGCCCTCCGCTCGGCGGCGCTGCAAAATTTTGAGCAATTGCAATGGTTGCTGACGGAACCTGCCGATAGGGATACTGTTACCGCGTTACGGCAAGCTACAGAAATTGCTTTTACCGCCTGCGCCAGGCGCTTCGAGGAACGCCGTGAGCAGGGCTGCATACGCGAGTGCCACGGCGATCTCCATCTAGGCAATATCGCGCTCATCGGCAATGAACCCATTCCTTTCGACGGCATCGAGTTCAACCCCGCGCTACGCTGGATTGACGTGATGGACGAAGCCGCCTTTACCGTCATGGACCTGTTGCATCGCCAGCATCCTGATTTTGCCTTCCGTTTCTTGAACGCTTATCTGGAAGCCACGGGCGATTACGGCGGTGTGTCCGTGCTGCGCTTCTATGTCGCCTACCGCGCAGCAGTTCGCGCCAAGATCAATGCTATCCGCGCATTTCAGGAAGGCATGTCAACACGCGGCACGGCAAATGCGCTGGCAATCTGCCGCAGCTATCTTGCATTGGGTGGGGCATATCTCGCCCGGCGTCAACCCGCGCTGATTATTACCCATGGGTTGCCGGGATCCGGCAAGACCACCTTCGCGCAGGCCGCGCTGGAACGGCTGCAGGCGATCCGCATCCGTTCCGATGTGGAGCGCAAGCGACTGTTCGGTCTGGCGCCCTCAGCGGACAGTCGCTCGTCCATCGGCAGCGGCATCTATGGCGCCGATGCAACACAGCGTACTTATGCACGCCTCCACGAACTGGCGCGCGAGCTGCTCATGGCAGGTTTTCCGGTCATTGTGGATGCGGCCTTTCTCAAACAGGAAGAGCGCAAACAATTTCGCGAACTCGCTTATGACCTGGAGGTTCCGTTTGCCATCGCTTCGATGCAGGCAAGCAAGGCCATTTTGAGCGCGCGCATTACGCAGCGACGTAAAGAGGCATACGATGCTTCCGAAGCTGACATCGCAGTGCTGGAGCAATTACAGGGTGTGCAGGAACGGCTCTTGCCACATGAAATTGCCTGTGCGGTGGAGTTTGTCAATGAGGAAAATTGCGACACCGCCGCTGCCGACGCACTTGGGTGGGGAAAACTGAACAAGTTGCTTGTTCGGCAAGGGTAAGTTCAGTGTCAAAGAGAGTTGGCCGAGCACAGATAGAAAGATGATGAAGTTATTGCAATAAGGGCTTGTATATGCGAGTATTAGGCCAATTGTTGCTGGATGCGCAAGTTTAAACCTTGGCGGTGCTTACCACAGAAGTTTTCTTTAGGGGGTTGCCGGACTTGTTGAAAAAGTTGAAAACTACTCAACAACACAGGTTGTTGAGTTGACTACTGGTTGATTATGCATATTCCAGTGTTGACAAATTTATTCAGCCGGGCTGCTGAGCGTGCAGGCTGGTTTGCTATTTGCATAAGCAACAACGGTGTTTATTTCGCGCATTTGAAATATGCCAAAGGCAAACTGCCGCGTGTAACAGTCTGTGTCTTTCACCCCGTGGAAAATGTGACTCCGGCTGTGCTGGAAAAACTTCGCAAAGATGCGCACATTTCTGATTTTCAATTCATCACGCTGCTCTCCCCCGATGAATACCAGATGTTGCTGGCGGAATCGCCCAATATTCCGGCGGATGAGCTTAAGGCGGCCATCCGCTGGCGCATTAAAGATTCGCTGAGCTACCATATAGATGATGCAACCCTGGATGTGTTGCAAATCCCCAACAGCAAAAGTGGTGTGGATCGCCCGCAATCCCTGTATGCGATAGCGGCACCCAACACTACGATAAAAAACCGCATCACCCTGTTTGAAAAAGCGAAGATTGATCTCAAGGTGATCGATATTCCGGAAATGGCGCAGCGCAATATTGCCGCGTTATTTGAAGAAGACGAGCGAGGTTTGGCGCTGCTGGCATTCGATGGCAGCGGTGGGATACTTACCATCACCAGCGGAGGCGAGCTGTATTTGGCGCGCCATATCGAAATCACCACAGGCCAATTGCAGGATGCCAACGAGAGCCTGCGTCAGCAGTATCTGGAGCGCGTGGAACTGGAATTGCATCGCTCCCTGGATTATTTTGGCCGCCAGTTCAGCAATATTTCTGTAAAGCGTTTACTGGTTTCCGCGCCGGAACAATTGGGCTTGGTGCAACTGCTTGCTTCCAGTATGGAGGTGCCGGTGGAACAGCTTGACCTGACGCAAGTGTTGGATATTAGTGCAGCGCCCAATCTGGTTAACAGCGAATATGCCGCACAGGCATTTCTGGCTTTGGGCGCAGCGTTGCGGCACGAAAGGCGGGTTCTGTGAGCCAGCAGATCAACCTTTTCAACCCGATTTTCCTGAGACAGAGGAAATATTTTTCAGTGACCGCCATGTTGCAGGCGCTGGTTTTGATTGCGCTGGGTTCCGGGCTGTTCTACGTTTACGCGGCATATCAGGTCAAGATGCTGACCAGGCAATCCGAAGAGACGAGCAAACGCTACACTGCCGAGCAGCTCAGGTTGTCGCGCTACTCAGCGGAATTTTCTCCACAGCTATCCAGACAATTACTGGAAGAGCAGTTGAAGAATTCTGAAGCCAAGGCAGCCGCGCAACACGAACTCATCAAAACGGTAAAGAGCGGAGCGCTGGGCAATACCACCGGCTATTCTGAATACTTGCGCGCATTTGCGCGCCAGTCGGTACACGGGTTGTGGCTGACCGGTTTCAACATTACCGGAGATGCGGCGAGTATGGAAATAAAAGGAGCGGTATTATTTCCCGAGCTGGTGCCGGCCTATATTCAAAAATTGGGCCAGGAAAAAGTGATGCGCGGGAAAATATTTGCCTCGTTGCAGATGCAGCAACCCAAAGTGGAAACCGGCAAAGCGGCGCGCTATGTCGAGTTTGCGCTGCAATCTTCTGAAGCCGGTGGAGTTGCGAAATGATGGGGCGGCAATGGGAAAAGTTCGTTGAGAAAATTGACGGCATGTCGTTGCGCGAGCGCGTACTGATATTTGCTGCTGTTGCATTTATGCTGGTAACGCTGATCAAGGTGCTATTCCTTGACCCCTTGTTGGCAGAGCAAAAAAGACTCTCCTCTCAAGTCGTGCAACAACAGGAGAAGATGAAGGATATCCAAGCCCAGATCGGGGTTTTGCTGCAAGCCAGGAAGGATGATGCTGTTTCTCCGTTGCGACAGCGGTTGGGCCAAGCCAAGCAGCAGCTAGCTGACGGAGATGCCTACCTGAAATCCAGCCGCGACCATCTGGTGCAACCGGAGAAAATGGCTGACCTGCTGGAGAAGATGCTCAAGAAAAATGGCCGCTTGCAACTGATTAGCCTGCAAACCTTACCGGCCGCACCTTTGATTGAGAAGGCAGTAAAACCGGATGGGGCGGGCGCTCAGCCCGCAAGCACGGCGGTAGAACTGGACGAGCAGATATTCAAGCACGGTGTGCAAATTACCGTGCGCGGAGGTTATCTGGACATGCTGCAGTATCTTGCCGCGCTTGAGCAGTTGCCAACCAAAATGTTTTGGGGCATGTCCAGGATGAACGTGGTGCAATACCCTACGGCGGAACTGACGCTGACCCTTTATACTTTGAGCCTGAATAAGACATGGCTACAGATTTGAAAGCATCGGTGATGATGGCGCCCAAGGGAGTTATTGGCCAGTGTTTTTTGCTGTTCGCATCGTTATGCGCTGCCCCGGTCGCCGTGTTTGCGCAAACGTTGACCGATCCTACCAAGCCGCCCGCCGAAATCCTTGCTCCAGGGCTCGGACAAACCGTCCCTCCGAAAGAAAGCGGCTTGCAGTCGATCTTCATTTCTCCCACCCGTCGCGCAGCCATCATCAACGGGCAAATGGTCGAGCTGGGTGCGAAGCTTGGTGATGCCAGGCTGGTGGGAATAAGCGAGAGCGTTGTAGTATTGGAGAGGGCGCAGGGCAGGCAGGTATTGGCGCTGTTTCCGGGCGTGGAGATCAAAAGAAAAGAGCCATCCAATAGAAATGATATGAATCACGCTATCCAGAAGAAAAAGCTGGTTATAAAACCAGCCAGCCAAACCGGAAAGAAGGGGGAAAAATGAGGCGAATACTATGCATGCTCGCATTGGTCGGCCTGACAGCCTGTGCCATGCCGGGCGGTCGCAATACAACGGCTGAGGCCATACGCCATGAAATGGATGCCGCAGGATTGGAAGGCGCCAAGCCGGGCAGAACTGATGCGGTGAACAATGCTTTGCTCCCGCCGCTCTCGGTGAACATGCCCAAGGTAGACAACAAACCGTTGGAGGCCAAGTTCGATCTCACCGTGAATAACACCCCGGCCAGCCAGGTGTTCATGGCCATCGTGTCGGGAACACGCTACAGCATGCTGGTGCATCCGGAAGTGGCCGGCAATATTTCGCTTAACATCAAGGATGTGACGGTATTCGAGGCGCTGGAGGCGATTCGTGAGCTGTATGGCTACGAATATAAGGTGGATGCCGCGCGCATCTATATTCAGCCGGTTTCGCTACAGACGCGCATTTTTCAGGTGAATTATCTTACCGGGCAACGTGCCGGGGCGTCATCATTGCGGGTTTCAGGCGGGTCGGTGGGGGATGTGGCCCCCAGCACGCCGGGTGGGACAGCCACATCTTCAACAGCCGGTGCGCGCAATGACAGCAGCAAGGTCACCATGACTTCCAGCGCGGATTTCTGGGAGGAATTGAGCAAATCTCTTATCGCTATTGTCGGTAACGAGAAGGGGCGCAGCGTGGTGATTAGCCCGATGTCCGGTGTGATCGTGGTGCGTGCGATGCCGGATGAATTGAAGAATGTGGCGGCCTATCTGAAAGCCTCGCAGATTTCCATCGAACGCCAGGTGATCATCGAAGCCAAAATAGTTGAGGTGCAGTTGAACGACAGCTTCCAGTCCGGCGTGAACTGGGCGGTGTTCAAGAGCGGCCCGAATAGCCGGGTATCGGTCGGGCAAGCGGGCATGAATACCACCATGTCCCCCGGAACGTCCGGTGCAGGGGCGCTGACCCCATCCAGTTTGTCCTCTGGAGTGGTTTCGGGTACGCCGGGCACCGATCTTGCAAACCTGGTGCAGTCAGGGGGGGGCACGCTGTTTGGCCTGGCGTTCCAGACCAGCAATTTCGCCGCGCTGCTGGATTTTCTGGAGACACAGGGTAATGTGCATGTGCTGTCCAGCCCGCGCATCGCCACGTTGAACAACCAGAAGGCGGTGTTGAAAGTGGGCACGGATGAGTTTTTTGTGACCAATGTTTCCACCACCACAACTACCGGCACCGCCACCACGTCCACGCCGACGGTCACCCTGCAGCCTTTCTTTTCCGGCATTGCGCTGGATGTGACGCCGCGCATAGACGAGAACAACGAAATTATTCTGCATGTGCACCCTTCGGTGAGCATTGTGTCCACCGTGAACAAGGCGGTGAATACGGGAGTGGGCGGCACGCTTAACCTGCCGCTGGCTTCCAGTTCGATATCCGAAACCGATAGCATCGTGCGTGCTCTCGACGGCCAGATCGTGGCCATTGGCGGGCTGATGCGCCAGGCGACGTTCGACGACCAGTCCGGCCTGCCGGGCCTGCCCAAGACGCTGTTTGGGCAAACCAGCAAGCGCACCGAAAAACGCGAGCTGGTCATTTTGCTGAAGCCGACGGTCGTAGATAACGATAAAGATTGGTCGGCAGACATTACGCGCAGCCGAGACCGCATGAAAGGCATGGCCAATTCTTCTGGCGCAAGGCCGTGACTTTAAGTTGGCCACGGATAACAAGGATGATCGCACACGGTGCGGGAACCCTTGTCACCCCGGCCTTTATCAGTGTAAATCCGTGTTAATCTGTGGCTGACAGATTATCCGGGTTTATGCGATTCTCAAATGTACTTAGAGCACTTCGGCCTGCGTGAGTCCCCCTTCGGACTGACCCCTGACACCAGCTTTTTCTTCGCCTGTTCCAGTTATCAGGAAGCGCTCAACACCTTGCTGGTGGCGGCGCGTAACGGCGAAGGTTTCATCAAGATTGTGGGTGAGGTAGGCAACGGCAAAACCATGCTGTGCCGCAAGTTTCTCGCCACGCTCAATCAGGGCGGCCGTGCCGCAACTACGGTCATCGGCACGCAAGACGAAAATGCCGCCGAGCGCATTTCCGGCAAGTTCATCACCGCCTATATTCCCAATCCCTATATGGAGCCGCGCAGCTTGTTGCTGGCGCTGGCGGACGAATTTCGCGTCAGCCTTGACAAGGAATTTGACCAGCACCAGATGCTCAAGGGGTTGACACTTGCATTGCTGAATTACGCCCGCGAGGGCAAACGTGTCCTGGTCTGCCTTGATGAGGCGCAGGCGATGCCGCTGGAAAGCATGGAAGTGTTGCGCCTGCTCACCAATCTGGAAACCGAAAAACGCAAGTTGATGCAGGTGGTGCTGTTTGGCCAACCGGAATTGGACGAACGCCTGAAACAAAATTCGGTGCGGCAACTGCGCCAGCGCATCAGCTTCCAGTATGATTTAAAAGGCTTGCGCAACGATGAGCTGGATCGCTATTTGCGCCATCGCCTCGGCGTGGCGGGTTTTTCCGGGGAAACCCTGTTCAGCAAGGGCGCGGTCGGTGTGTTGCAGCGGGTCAGCGGCGGCACCCCGCGTCTGGTCAATATCATCGCAAACAAAGCGTTGCTGCTGGTTTATGGCGAGGGGCGGCAGCAGGTGTTGGCGCGCCATGTGCGCAGTGCTGCCGCCGATACGCCGGAGGCGCGACGAGATTGGCTGGTGTGGGGCTGGGGTATTGGTGCGCTGGTGTTTTCATTAGCGGGGGCTGGCTGGTTGGCTTTCCATTTATGATAGTTGAGCGGCGATGAGCTTGATCAACCAAGTTTTGAGCGATCTGGAAAAGCGCGGAGCCAATGCACAGTCCGGCGAGGCGTCCATCCGCGTGGCTCCCAAGCAGAGCAACCGGCTCAGGGCGGTATTGCCGATGTTGGCCGTGCTGGCGTTAGTGTTCGTGGCGGCGGGGCTATGGTGGAATAAATCTGAGCCAAAACATGTTGCCGCCAGCACGGCTACGAGCGTGGTGCAAGCACCCGACAAGCCGGTTGCCGTGCTTCAAGCGGGATCCCATCCGGTAGCGGTGGCTGTGCAGGAAGTCCCTCAGAATGAGGATCGGCAAAAGGGGGGGGGAGAGGTTGCCGGGGCAGCTATGCGCCTTAGTTTCGAGTTAAGCGCCGTCCCGCTGCCTTCCAGTTTGCGAGCCAAACCGGATGTCGCAGCCGACGAACAACGCCCCGGCAAGTCTCCACCCCCGGCGGAAAATAAAATACCGCCTGCCGCGCCTGTGATCGCTGCAGCCCCGGCGCCTGCCGCTCCGGAGGGCAGAGTGGATAAGAAGATCAAACAGGCCAGCGTGCAGCAGCAGGCCGACAACGAATTCCGCAGGGCAAACGGATTGATGCAGCAGGGTAACATCAATGAGGCGCTTGCCGGTTATGGGGCAGCATTACAACTCGATGCCGGCCACGTTTCCGCGCGCCTGGCTATGGCCGGATTGCTGCTGGAAAACAAACGCAATGCCGATGCCGAGCGCGTGTTGCAGGATGGCCTGAAACACAACCCCAAACACAGCGGTTTCGCCATGCTGCTGGCACGATTGCAGGTCGAGCGCAACGAGTTGGCGCTGGCGCTGGAAACCTTGCAGAAGACCTTGCCCTATGCCGGGCAGCAGGCCGATTACCAGGCGTTTGTCGCGGCGCTGCTGCAACGCCAGGGCCGCCATAAGGAAGCCATCATGCATTACCAGATCGCGCTGCGGCTATCACCGAATTCCGGCGTCTGGCTGATGGGGCTGGGTATATCCCTTCAGGCGGAGCAGCGTAATGAAGAAGCGCGCGTTGCGTTCATGCGCGCCATTGAATCGCACACCCTGAATGCCGAGTTACAGGCATTCGTCAAGCAGCAGATCAAGTAGTCACAGGTTAATTAACCCGGAGTGTATCGCGCGATCAATTGCTCGAATTCGTTTACCGGAACTGGCTTGCTGAACAGATAACCCTGAAAGGCATGGCAGCCATTCCGGTCGAGGAACTCGCGTTGCGCTTCGGTTTCCACCCCTTCGGCGATAACCGCCAGATCCATGCCCTGGGCCAGGGCGATGATGGTTCGGGCGATGGCCGCATCGTTGGGATCGGTAAGCACATCGCGCACGAAGGATTGATCTATTTTCAACTGGTGCAAAGGCAGGCGTTTCAGGTAGGAGAGCGAGGAATAGCCGGTGCCGAAGTCGTCCATGGAAAAATTGATGCCACGGGCTTTCAGTGCGGTCATTTTGGCGATGATGTCCTCCACATTATCCAGCAACATGCCTTCAGTGATTTCCAGCTTGAGATTTCCGGGATTCACTCCGAAGTAATCTACCAATGCCAGCACTTCTCCGGTGAAAGTCGGCAGGTGGATTTGCCTGGCGCTGACATTCACCGCCAGAGTGAGATGGGCCGTTTCAGGCCGTTCCGCCCAGGCCGCCAGTTGGCGGCAGGCGGTCGCCAGCACCCAGTGGCCCAGGGGCAGGATCAGCCCGGATTCCTCGGCGAGCGGGATGAATGCGGCGGGAGACACCATGCCGCGTTCCGGGTGCCGCCAGCGCAGCAGGGCTTCGGCGCCAGTCAAGCGGCCCGATGAATCCACTTGCGCCTGATAGTAAAGCTGGAATTGCTCCTGTTCCGAGATAGCCTGGCGCAGGTCGGACTCCAGCGCGATGCGGGCGGCGACGCTCGCCTGCAAGGCGGGGTCGAAGAAGCGCAGGGTGTTGCGCCCTTCTGTCTTGGCCTGGTACATCGCGGCGTCCGCCCGTTTGAACATTTCTTCCATCGTTTTCACCGATCCGCGAAACAGCGTGATGCCGATGCTGGCGGTGCTGTAGTGGTTGCGGTCGTCGATGCGGTAAGGTTGCCCGATCACCTCGCGGATCTTTTCCCCCACCGTTTCGGCCTGGATGGCGGCGGCCTGTTCGTCGCTATCCAGGCCTTCGAGCAAGGCGACGAATTCGTCCCCGCCCAGCCGGGCGGCGGTGTCGCCTTTGCGAAGGCAAGTTTGCAGGCGGCCCGCCGCTTCGGTCAGCAACCCGTCGCCGGTCGTGTGGCCCCAGGTGTCGTTGATGCGCTTGAAATTGTCGAGGTCAATAAACAGCAGTGCGCCCTGTAGTTCGCTACGTTCGTTCGCGGCGAGCGCCTGCCGCAGCCTGTCCTGCAGCAGGCGGCGGTTGGGCAGCCCGGTGAGCGGGTCGTAGAAAGCCAGATCGTGAATTTTCGCTTCCGCTTCCTTGTGCTTCGAGATGTCGGAGAACGACGCGACGTAATGGGTGACGGCGTCTTCGGGGTCGGTCACGGCGGAGACGCTGAGCCACTCCGGGTAGATTTCGCCGCTCTTGCGCCGGTTCCAGATTTCGCCTTGCCAGAATTTGTCGCGGTTCAGGTTCTCCCACATGGCTTGATAGAACCGCTCGTCCTGTCTGCCCGATTTCAAAATTGCCGGGGTCTTGCCCACCGCCTCCCCGGCGCTGTAACCGGTGATCCGGGTAAAGGCCCGGTTGACCTTGAGGATGACCCTATCCGCGCCGGTGACGGTCATGCCTTCGTAGGAGGTCTCGAAGGCGGTGGCGGCGACGCGCAGCTCCTGCTCGGCCCGCTTGCGTTCGGTGATGTCGCGGATAATGCTGAGCAGCCGTTTTTGCCCGTCCAGCTCGATGGTGCGGGCATTGATTTCGACCGGCATCACGGAGCCGTCCTTGCGGCGGTGCTCGGATTCGAAGATGCTCTGGCCTTTTTCCATGATTTCCCGGAACCGCATCCCGATAAACTTTTCAAACTTCGGTGTGCCGAGCGTGTGCAGGTCTATTCCCATCATCTCGTCCCGCGTGTAGCCGCGCGTCTTCCAGGCGGCTTCGTTCAGGTAAACGAAATTCCCGTCGAGATCGAGCAGGAGGATCGTGTCGGAGACGCTGTCCAGGAGCTGCGCCCTCAGCCGCAGCTCTTCCTCCGCCTGCTTGCGCCCGGTGGTGAAAGCAATGTGGAAGGCGATGGTATTGGCAAGCTGCACTTCATCTCCGGTAAAATGGTGCGGTCGGTTGAAGTAAACCATGAATTTCCCGATCAGATGGCCGTTCAACACCAGCGGGATAAAACCGAACGCGCGAACCCCTTCCGCCCTCGCCACCGGCAGGAAATGTGCCCAGGCGGCATCCTGTTCGATGTCGTCCACCAGAACGGGCTGCGGGTCAACCGCGTCCTGCGCCCATGGGCTGTGCCCGTCCGCCGCTTTCCGGTAGGCGTCCGAGATGCCGCGCCACGCCACGAAGCGCATCACGCCCGCCGCGTCGAAGCGCAGGATGGAAACCCGATCCGCCTTCAGCGTGCGGAGTATGGAATCCATGGCTTCCTCGTAGATCTGATCGAGAGACTCCGCGCCGCAGGTCGCGTTGCTGATCAGGTAGATCGCCTGCAACTCGTTGAAGCGCTGCCGCTCCAGCGCTGCGGCCCGCTTGCTCCCGGTGATGTCGCGCAGGAAGACGAAAAAAACCCCTCCCTCCGGATGCCCCTGGTAAACGGTGCTGATCTCCATGTCCAGCAGTTGGCCATCCTTGCGCCGGTGGAGCGTTTCGAAACGGGCACGGCCTTGCGCCATGATCATCCGCACATGCTTCCCGGTCTCCTCCGCGCTCTCTTTTGCTTCAACATCCATAATGCGCATGTTCAGAAGCTCTTCGCGCGCGTAACCGCTGAGCCGGCAATAAGCGTCGTTCGCATCCAGGATGCGCCCCGTGTCATCGGTGATCCAGAAGCCATCCATCGAGGTCTGGATGATCCAGCGATAACGCTCCTCGCTGGTTTTGAGTTGCACCTCCGCCTGCTTAGACCCGGTGATGTCTTCGTAAATACCCAGCACGCCGATGATTTTATTGTCCTGATCGCGGAGCGGTACCTTGGTGGTGCGTAGCCATATTTGATGCCCGTCGGGCGCGGTCTGCGGCTCTTCGTAGGAAAGTTTGGCGATGCCCGACTCCATGACCTGCCGGTCATCGGCGCGATAAATCTCCGCCTGCGCTTTCCACCCCAACTGGTAGTCGTCTTTGCCGGTCAAATCATCCGGATGGGTTGCTCCCGCATCCCTGGCAAAAGCCGAATTACAGCCCAGATAGCGCGATTCCCTATCCTTCCAGAAAATACGCAAGGGTGATGTGTTGATGATGGTCTGGAGCAAATCATGGGATTTCGCAAGCGCTTTTTCGGCGAGTTTGCGCGCGGTAATGTCGCGGCATGAGCCATACACGCGGCCATCGGGTAATTGCACCGCATGCAGCTCCATCGGGGTTTTGCCGCCGTCTTTTTTGGACAAACGAATTTCGAACACATGATTTTCGTTATCGGCCAGAATTTGCTCGGATCCCCGCCTATAAGCTTCGCGCCAATCGGCGGGCACCAAATCAAAAACCGTCATCCGGGCCAACTCGTCACGGCTATAGCCCAGCGCGCCCAGAACATTGTCGTTGACGTACTCAATGCGCCCATCCCGCTCGCAGATAAACACGGCGTCGGGCGCGCACTTCAGCGTCATGCGCAACCGTTCTTCGCTTTCTTGCAGCAAGCGCTTTGCCTCGCGTTGCTCGGTGGCATCATGGAACACCAGCACCACCCCGCATAGTTTGCCGTCCATATCGCGCACCGGCGCGGCAGAATCTTCAATGGCGCATTCGTCGCCGTTGCGGGTAATCAGCACGGTATGGTTGGCCAGCCCGACCACATGTCCTTCGCGCAGCACGATCTCCACCGGATTCGCGACCACCTTGCGCGTGTCTTCGTTCACGATGTTGAAAATTTCCGGCAACGGCTTGCCGCGCGCCTCTTTCAGGTTCCAGCCGGTCATGGCCTCCGCCACCGGATTGAGATACTCCACCGCGCCCGCCGGATCAGTCACCACCACCGCATCGCCGATGGAGTGCAGCGTGACATGCAGACGTTCTTTTTCTTCCTGTATCCGCTGTGTCATACGCCCTATTGCGCCAAAACTGGCCAGGCTCACCAGCGGAAACAGCACCAGCATGATCGCCAGCACAAAGGACAGTTGCCAGATATGCCGTCCCTGCACCTTGTCATTTATTGACCCGGCCTGCTCCAGCACCTGCTGTTCAGTTGCATAGTCCAGCAACTCCAGATCGGCAACTAACTTGCGGTCAATGCCGCGTACCACCCCGTCTATCCGGCGGTAATTGTCGGGATTGTTGGCCAGCGGAAATTGGGTCAGCGCCGCTTCATAGCGCGCCAGCAGTGCAAGGTGTGCTTGCTGTATCTGCGACACCTGAGCCGTGCTGAACCCGCGCTGGGTCATCTGGTCAGCCAGCCGTTTCAGGCTGACTTGCACCTCATCGTGTTGAGACTGGAAGGCGCGATAATGCTTCTGGAACAATTGCGGGTCGCGACCGCGTAACAACAAGTCTTTCCACTCCTGCACCTGCGAGCGGAAGGCCATCTGCGCATCGTCCATATCACGATTCAGCGCGATGGTTGTTTGCGTTCCACGCACCGCCTCGTTGCCCACCTTGCCCATCAATCCATACACCACTACCCCGCCGATCAGCGAGATCAGGATCAGGGCTGTTACCGAGATGCCCAACAGCCAGCGAATTTTATCTTGCAGTGCTTTACTCATCAGGTGATGTCCAACAATGTCTCAACGCTGGCTCCAATGTTAGCGCAGTTGCTCCCTAACACACATGCAAAAGTTTTGATGGGGAGGGTTTGGGTGAGACATTCATCGTAATTCAGCTCCGAGCCGCTCAGGGAGGGTGCAACGTAAACATCCAGTGGAGCTTGCAGTCCCAGTACGATATTGCCGTGCCCAAGACGATTGCAGTTGGCGATCAACGCGGAAAAAACATCCCCGAAAATTGGGGCGGATAGGTTACGCAGAAACTCGTTGAAATCATCCTGCGCCGCACCATGGCTTGCGTATTGCCGACGCCATGATGCCATGTACGCCCGGTATTGATGCGGCTTCAGCAATTGGAGCGCTGTCACGCGCGCACGCAAGGAATCAGAATCTGGCTTGGCTTGGCTTGGCTTGGCTTGGCTTGGCTTGGCTTGGCTTGGCTTGGCTTGGCTTGGCTTGGCTTGGCTTGGCTTGGCTTGGCTTGGCTTGGCTTGGCTTGGCTTGGCTTGGCTTGGCTTGGGGCAAAACAAATCACCAAATAAATATTTCATTGTAAATAGACATTGCCAAAAAAACCTTGACGCCTGTCAATAGGGCGCTTCTAAAAATTCGTCATATGAATTTTTAGAGGTGCCCAATAAGATTGTACAAAAAATCCCATTGAGCATGGTGTTGTCCATAGTCCATTTTTGTATTTTCTCGTTGCATCCAGTGTCGCGGGGGATACACAATTTAACGGCTGAAATACCATTTGAGATTAACGCGGCAGTGTCCGCGCAATAACCCAGGCACTGATTTCGCGGGCATGGGCCTTACGCAAAGCGCTTGCCAATTCGTTGACCGATGCACCGCTGGTCATCACGTCATCCACCACGGCAATATGTTTCCCTGATAAATCTATTGTGCAAATAAATGCGTTGCGCATGTTCACTCCCCTTTCCTTCCATGGCAGCGCAGATTGCGGCGGGGTGTCGCGCACGCGTTGGCAGGCATGGTTTAGCAGTGGAATATTCAAATTACGTGCAGTCTGACGTGCCAGTTCCAATGATTGGTTAAAACCTCGCTCCCGCAAACGTGCCGGATGCAATGGCATTGCCACGATATAGTCCGGGCGAATCTCGACGCGTTGCACCAGTTTGGTGGCGAGCCGGTGCGCCAACATCAATTGCTCGTTATATTTGAGCGCTTGCACCATTTTGTCGAGCGGAAAAGCATAGGAAAATACGGCTACCGTGCGGTCGAATTGCGGCGCGTGTTTCAGGCAGCGTCCGCATGTCGCCCCGTTCAGGGTGGGTAGGGCGCATACCGGGCAATGTGGCGTGGACAAGTAGGGCAGTGCAGCCTCGCAAGGCCCGCACCATGCGCCATTGCGGCTCGCTGCGCCACATAACAGGCAAGGTTGCGCGGGTAGTGTTTGCACAATTCGCGTGCGGATGTTCATAAAGTGCCGGGCAATAATTGACAAGCTCGCGCCCTTTCGGGGATCATTCCAAACTATTGTAATTCATTGCAGACTGCAAGCCATGACGACCCGAACCGTGCAATTTTTCCGCCCTCCAAAATCAGCAATGCCTGCCGAACCATCGGGTGCATCCCAGCATTGGAGCGTGGACGAAATCGAGGCGCTATTCAAGCTGCCGTTCGCCGATTTGCTCTATCTGGCGCAGCAAGTGCACCGCGAGCATTTCGACGCCAACGCGGTGCAGTTGTCCACTCTGCTGTCCATCAAGAGTGGTGGCTGTACCGAGGATTGCGGTTATTGCCCGCAGTCGGCGTTTCATTCCACCGGCGTGGAAAACCAGGAGATGCTCAAGTTGGAGGCGGTGGTGCAAGCGGCGCGGGCCGCGCAGCAAAAGGGCGCCGGGCGTTTCTGCATGGGCGCGGCATGGCGCGAGCCGAGCGATGCAGACATGGCGAGCGTGGTAAAAATGGTTACGGCAGTGCGTGATCTCGGCATGGAAACCTGCGCCACGCTGGGCATGTTGAGCGAGGAGCATGTCGAACAATTGCGCGAGGCCGGGCTGGATTACTACAATCACAACCTCGACACTGCGCCGGAATTTTATGGCGAGATCATCACCACGCGCGATTACCAGGATCGCCTGAATACACTGGAGCGTGTGCGCCGTGCGGGCATCAATGTGTGCAGTGGCGGCATCGTCGGCATGGGGGAAAGCCTCACGCAACGCGCCGGGCTGATTGCACAACTTGCCAATCTCAACCCTTACCCGGAAAGCGTACCGATCAACAATCTGGTCAAGGTGGAAGGCACGGCAATGGGCAATGCAGCCGACCTCGACCCACTCGATTTTGTGCGCACCATCGCGGTGGCGCGCATCACCATGCCCAAGGCGCGCGTCAGGCTATCCGCCGGGCGGCAGCAGATGAGCGATGCGGTGCAGGCACTGTGTTTTCTCGCGGGAGCCAACTCCATGTTCTATGGCGAACAGTTGCTGACTACCGGCAATCCCGATGTGGAGCGTGATCGCGAATTGCTCAACAAGCTGGGGATGCATCCATCCACTGAACAGCATTAATGCTGTTTGCCGCACTACAACGTGAACTCGATGAACGCACCGCGCAAGGTTTGCAGCGTTGCCGCCATGTGTTGGAAAGCGCGCAGGGAGTGCGCATCACAGTGGACGGTAAATCTTATCTGTCCTTTTGCAGCAACGATTATCTCGGCCTCGCCAATCACCCGCAATTGATTGCCGCCCTGCAAACGGGTGCGCAACAGTACGGTGTGGGTGCTGGTGCCTCGCATCTGGTGAGCGGCCATTTTGCGGCACATCACCAACTTGAAAATGAACTTGCGGCATTTGTGAACAAGCCTGCCGCGCTGTTGTTCTCTGCCGGTTACATGGCCAATCTGGGTGCGGTGCAGGCACTGGTGGGCAGGGGCGATACCGTGTTCGCCGACAAGCTCAACCACGCTTCGCTGAACGACGCCATGCTGCTGTCGCGCGCTGAAATAAAGCGCTACCGCCATAACGACATGGCGCAGCTCGCGCAATTGCTGGATCAAACAAAGAGCGGGCGAAAACTCATCATCACCGATGCGGTGTTCAGCATGGATGGCGACCTTGCGCTGCTGCCGGAATTGCTGGCGCTGTGCGAGCAGCACAATGCTTGGCTGCTGGTGGACGATGCGCATGGCTTCGCCGTGTTGGGCGAACAGGGGCGCGGCACGCTGGCGCATTTCGGACTGGGCTCACCACGCATTATTTACATGGCGACGCTAGGCAAAGCGGCAGGCGTGTCCGGCGCGTTTGTGGCGGCGGAAAAAGTCGTCATCGAAACACTGGTACAACACGCACGCAGTTATATTTATACTACCGCCAGTCCGCCTGCGCTGGCTGCTGCGTTGCTGGCGAGCCTGGACATTCTGCGGGAAGAGGATTGGCGGCGTGTGCAGTTGCAGAAACTGATTGCGCAGTTGCGCGCCGGGTTGGCGGAATTGCCGTGGCAGTTGATGCCCTCGCAGACACCGATCCAGCCGCTGCTGGTCGGCGGCAATGAAGAAACAATGGCATTAAGCGCAGGGCTGCGCGCACGCGGCATCTGGGTGCCGGCCATCCGCCCGCCGACTGTGCCGCAGGGCATGGCGCGGCTGCGAATTTCGTTGTCGGCTGCGCATAGTGAGCAGGATGTCGCGCAACTGATCGGGGCGTTGCATGAGCTTGCATGTTGAGAGCCATGAATATGCAGGTACGGGTGGCAGCGGCGCACCGCTGGTATTGATCCACGGCTGGGGGATGCACGGCGGCATCTGGGACAATGTGGTGCCGCAGTTGGCGCAACGGTTCCGTGTGCACTGCGTAGACTTGCCGGGATATGGCTACAGCACACCCCCCTCCCCCTTGGGGGGAGGGGTTGGGGGAGAGGGTGTGCTGGATGCCATTGCGAACGTGCTGTCCGCGCAGTTCGACGAGCCGCTCATGGTATGCGGCTGGTCGCTGGGCGGGCAGGTGGCGCTACGCTGGGCGCAGTTGCATCCAGCGCAGGTAAAAAAAATAGTGCTTGTCGCCAGCACGCCGTGTTTTGCCGAGCGCGAGGACTGGCTGTTCGGCATGGCGCAGGCCACCTTGCAACAATTCGCCGCCGAACTGGAGCGGGATTATTCCGCCACGTTGCGCCGCTTTCTGGCCTTGCAGGTGCGCGGCAGCGAGCATGAGCGAGAATTGCTGCTGACCTTGCGCGAATGCCTGTTCAGCCGTGGCAAACCTGACCTGGCGGCGTTGCGTGGTGGCCTGGAAATTTTGCGCGACGCGGATTTGCGTGCGGAACTACCCTCTATCCGGCAGCCTGCGCTGGTCATTGCCGGGGAACGCGATAAGCTGACGCCGCCGGAAGCGTCGTTTTATCTGGCGCAGACCTTGCCTGATGCGCGCGTGGAAGTAATTGGAGGAGCGGCACATACGCCGTTTTTGTCGCACCCGCAGATTTCTTTACAACACATAAACGAATTTCTGGCATGAACCAAAATTATCCATTAGCTTCGTCATTCCCGCGAAGGCGGGAATCCAGTTGGTTGAATAATTTCCGCGTGTTTGTCTCGCTGGATTCCCGCCTTCGCGGGAATGACGCCGTTTTCTGTTTAATGGACAATCTGGTATGAATGAATTTTTAATTGACAAGACGCAAGTGCGCCGTGCTTTCAACCGTGCCGCGCGCGGCTACGATGCCGTTGCGGTATTGCAGCGTGAAGTATGCCAGCGCATGCTGGAGCGGCTGGATTACATCAAGCTGCAACCCGCACGGGTGCTGGATACGGGCAGCGGCACCGGCTGGGGCACACGGCAGTTGGCGCAGCGCTATCCGGCGGCGCAGGTGGTGGCGCTGGACATGGCGCTGGGTATGTTGCATGTGGCGCGCGACCAATCGGGCTGGTGGCGCAAGCTGTTTGCCGGCAACCAGCAAGGCTATCTCTGCGCCGATGTCGAAGCGCTGCCTCTAGCCGCCGACAGTGTGGAGATGGTGTGGTCGAACCTGACACTGCAATGGTGCAACGATTTGCCCGCCACTTTTCGCGAATTGCATCGCGTGCTGAAAGTGGATGGCCTGCTGATGTTCAGCACCTTCGGCCCGGACACGCTGAAGGAATTGCGCGGCGCATTTCACAGCGTGGATGGATACAACCACATCAACCGTTTTGCCGACATGCACGACATCGGCGACATGCTGATGCACAGCGGGTTTGCCGAGCCGGTAATGGACATGGAAATCATCACGCTGACTTACGCCGATGTAAAATCAGTGATGCAGGATTTGCGCAGCATCGGCGCGCACAACGCCACAGCCGGGCGCGCGCAAGGGATGATGGGCAAAACGGCATGGCGGGCTGTGCTGGAGAATTACGAGCGATACCGCCGCAACGGCAAGTTGCCCGCGACGTTCGAGGTGGTATATGGCCATGCGTGGAAGCCGCAGCCACGTACGACAAAGGAAGGAGCGGTGATTATCACGACACCGTTTAAATTGAAATGAGATACTCCATTTGCGGCGATGTCGTCGCAGGGGCGTATGGCAATAAGCCCTATCACCGTTCATCAGGGCGTATGCCATACGCCCCTACCAATTAATGAATTATTTCGTTACGGGCACCGATACCGGCGTGGGCAAGACACTGATCTGCTGTGCGCTGCTACACGCCTTTGCCGCACAGGGACAGCGCGTGGCTGGTATGAAACCGGTGGCCGCAGGTTGCGATGGCGATGAGCCTAACGAGGACGTAAAAAAGTTGCGCGCCGCCAGCAATATCCTGGCAACTTATGGGCAAATCAATCCCTACAGCTTCACCCATCCCGTCGCACCCCACATCGCCGCGCGAAACGCGGGTGTGCGCATCGATTTTTCCCGCATCCAGACTTCATATAACGAGCTGTCATCGCAGGCGGATGTGGTGATCGTGGAAGGCATCGGCGGTTTCAAGGTGCCTCTGAATGAAAGTCAGGACAGCGCCGATCTGGCGCAGCAACTGGGTTTGCCGTTGATACTGGTGGTGGGCATGCGCCTCGGCTGCCTCAATCATGCGCTGCTGACCGCAGGGGCAATCGCGGCATGTGGATTGAAATTGGCAGGTTGGGTGGCCAATGTGCTGGATGCGGATATGCACCACAAGGATACTCCGATCTGCTACGGGCTAAAGCCCGTGCAGAATCGTATGCCTGCCCTGCGCGACAACATCGTAGCGTTGGAACAGCGCCTGGCTGCCCCATTGCTTGGGGTGGTCGAATATCAGGCGCAGCCGGATGCGCGCGTGGCGGCAGGACAGTTGAATATAGAACTGCTAAGGGAAATAGAAACCGATAAAGCGCAATCGGCTCCTGCATCTCGTGATGCAACATAACTTGCTGTATGATTAGTATGAAAATGCGTGGGGGAAGAATGAAAATACTGTTGGTGGACGATCATGCTTTATTCCGCGAGGGCATGCATCACATCGTCAGCCAGTTGGGTGAGCAGGTTGAGATTCTGGATGCCGGCAGTTTTTCGGAGGCCATGGACATAGCGGGAAATAACCCCGGACTTGATCTCGTCTTGCTCGATTTGAAAATGCCGGGCAGCAATGGTGTGGACACGGTCAAGCTCTTTCATTCAAGCCACCCGGATATTCCGATTGTGGTGGTAAGCGGCACTGACCACCGCAACGACATTGAGTATGTGATGAGCAGCGGTGCGATGGGCTTCATCTCCAAGGCATCGGCCAGCAAGGATATGCTTCACGCCTTGCGCATGGTGCTGGAAGGGAGCATATATCTGCCGCCGCAATTGTTGCATTTGGCTGGCATGGCCGGTGGCAGGGATAGCGGGCGCCGTTGGCGTGTTAATAAACTCGGCATGACCGCGCGCCAGATGGAGGTGTTGCAGCATCTCGCCCAGGGCATGTCGAATAAAGACATTGCCCTGGCAGTCGGCTTGGCGGAAGGCACGGTCAAAATCCATGTTGCCGCAATCTTTCAAGCCTTGCATGTGAACAACCGGAACGAAGCAGTGCGTGCGGCGCTGAACCTGAGCTTGGTTGCAGACGACAAGGTGCAATTGTGAACGCATGCTTCCTCATGCGGGATGGGGCGTGACGTTGGGCGGTCCAACTGGCAGTTCTTCCCCGTTGCCGGGACGGCTGGCGGCATTGCTGCGCGAATCGCGCTGGCTGCTGCTGCTCGCCGTGGCGCTGTACCTGATCCTCATCCTGCATGGCTATGACCGCAACGATTCCGCCTGGTCGCATAGCGCCAGCGTCGTGGCACCGCACAACCCGGGTGGTGTGTTCGGTGCATGGCTGGCGGATGTGCTGCTGTATGTGTTCGGGTTTTCCACATGGTGGTGGGCGGCATTTCTGATACAACGCGTGTGGGCAGGCTACCGCGAAATCTCCCCTGATGGTTTGTTCGACCGCCGCGCTTTATGGGTGGCGTTGCTCGGCTTTGCCGTGTTGCTGTTGTCCAGCAGTTCAATGGAAGCGCTGCGGCTTTACAGCCTGAAAGCCGCGCTGCCGTATGCGCCAGGCGGGATGCTTGGTGCGGTGTTGGGTGGCGCGCTGGCGCGCATGCTGGGTTTTACCGGTGCGACCCTGTTTCTGCTGGCGCTGATGGCCGCCGGGTTCAGCCTGTTCAGCGGGCTGTCATGGCTGCGTTTCACCGACTGGCTGGGCGCGGCTATCGAGTCGGCTTATTTCCGGGCGATGAATACCTGGCAGACCTGGCAAGACAGGCGCATCGGCGCACAAGCAATGAGCGAACGGCTGGCGGTGGTGGAAGAAGAAAAAAAACGGGTGGAGGAACACCAGCCCATTTATATTGAACAGGCGGTGCTGGAAGTGAGGCAGTCCGCGCGCGTGGTGGAAGAGAAGCAGGCGCCGTTGTTTTCAGACATGCCCGATTCGCCGCTGCCACCGCTGCATTTGCTGGACCAGCCGATGCATGAGGTCGAGGTGCTTTCCGCCGACACGCTGGAATTCACCTCGCGCCTGATCGAGCGCAAGCTCAAGGATTTCGGCGTGGACGTGAAGGTGGTAGCTGCCTATCCGGGGCCAGTCATCACGCGCTACGAGGTCGAACCGGCGGTGGGAGTGAAGGGCAGCCAGATCACCAATCTGGTGAAAGACCTGGCTCGCGCGCTGTCGGTGGTCAGCATCCGCGTGGTGGAGACCATTCCCGGCAAAGCTTACATGGCGCTGGAACTGCCCAACCCGAAACGGCAGATGGTGAAGCTCTCCGAGATTTTGAGTTCACAAGCCTACGCGGACATGCATTCGCCGCTCACCATGGCGATGGGCAAGGACATATCCGGCAAGCCGGTGGTGGCGGATCTGGGCAAGATGCCACATGTGCTGGTGGCGGGCACCACCGGATCGGGCAAGTCGGTGGCGATCAATGCCATGATCCTGAGCCTGCTGTATAAAGCCACGCCGCAACAGGTGCGCCTGCTGCTGGTTGACCCCAAAATGCTGGAACTGTCGGTGTATGAAGGCATTCCGCACCTGCTCGCCCCGGTGGTGACCGACATGAGCCAGGCCGCATCCGCGCTCAACTGGTGCGTGCAGGAAATGGATCGGCGCTACCGCCTGATGTCGTCGCTCGGCGTGCGCAATATCTCCGGCTATAACCAGAAGGTGCGTGATGGCATCAAGGCCGGGCAGCCGTTGACCAATCCATTTACTTTAACTCCTGACAATCCGGAAGCGCTGGAAGAACTGCCGTTCATCGTGGTTTTCATAGACGAGTTGGCCGACCTGATGATGGTGGTGGGCAAGAAAGTCGAAGAGCTGATCGCGCGACTGGCGCAGAAGGCGCGCGCCGCAGGCATCCACCTGGTGTTGGCGACACAGCGCCCTTCGGTGGACGTAATCACCGGCCTGATCAAGGCCAACGTGCCGACGCGCGTGGCTTTCCAGGTGTCGAGCAAAATCGACTCACGCACCATCTTGGACCAGATGGGGGCGGAGGCGCTGCTCGGCCAGGGCGACATGCTGTACTTGCCGCCGGGCAGCGGCTATCCGCAGCGCGTGCATGGCGCGTTCGTGTCCGACCAGGAAGTGCATCGCATCGCCGAATATCTCAAGGCGCAGAGCATGCCGAACTACATTGAGGGTGTGCTGACTTCGCTGGAAGAGCAGGAAGCGGGCGGCGAAGTGGAAGGCGGGCCTGACGCGGAAACCGATGCACTATATGACCAGGCGGTGGAGATTGTGCTGAAGTCGCGCCGCGCCTCCATCTCGCTGGTGCAGCGCCACCTGCGCATCGGCTACAACCGCGCCGCGCGCCTGGTGGAGCAGATGGAGCGCGCCGGCGTGGTGACACCCATGCAGAGCAACGGCAACCGCGAAGTGATTGCGCCGGCGCGGACAGAATAAAATTCAGGGGTTCCGGATGTTGAAGTTTTTATTTTTTTTATTTTTTATCTTACCGCTGTCCGCCCACGCCGGCGCTACCGACAAGCTGAAAAATTTCATCGCTTCCACCCGTTCCGGGCAGGCTGATTTCACCCAGGTGGTACAGGACAAAAGCGGCAGGCGCATTCAGAGCGCATCCGGCATCATGCAGTTCCAGCGCCCCGGAAAATTCCGCTGGGTTTACCTGAAGCCCTACGAGCAACTGATCGTGGGCGATGGTGTGAAATTCTGGCTGCATGACGTGGAGTTGAATCAGGTTACGGTGAAAAAACTGGATGCGGCGTTGGGCAGCAGCCCGGCGGCATTGCTGTCCGGCAACAATGAGATCGAGCGCAGCTTTGTGCTCAAGGACATCGAAGGCAGGGACGGGTTGGAGTGGCTGCAAGCCATGCCCACGGCCCAGGATAACAGCTTTGAAAAAATCCTCATGGCGTTCAATGCGCAGTCCGACCTAGTCGTGATGGAGTTGCGCGACACCTTTGGCCACAATACCGTGTTGCGCTTTTCCAACTTGCAGCGCAATCCGCATCTGGCCGCGAACCTGTTTTCTTTCACGCCGCCCAAAGGCGCGGATGTGCTGGGCGAGTAGTGCCGTGATGGAAAGCATCACGCCACAGAGAGAAAACTCAGCGGCGGAAATAACCGATTACCACACCAAGTATTTTGCCTATGAGCTAACCAAGCGCTGTTCTTCAGATAGCGCCGAAAAACTCGCCGGTGCGGTAGCCAGTGCTCAAGTTGACCTGAACCCGCACCAAGTCGATGCTGCATTGTTTGCCTTTAACTCGCCGCTGTCCAAAGGCGCGCTACTGGCTGACGAAGTCGGCCTGGGCAAGACCATCGAGGCTGGGCTGGTGCTTTCGCAGAAATGGGCGGAGCGCAAGCGGTGCATTCTGGTAATCACGCCATCAAACCTGCGCAAGCAGTGGCATCAAGAGCTAACCGAAAAATTCTTCCTGCCCTGTCGCATCCTCGAATCCAAGTCCTACAACGCCGCGATCAGGCAGGGGCAGTTCCGTCCGTTCGAGTCATCCGAAATCATCATCTGCTCTTACCAGTTCGCCAAAAGCAAGGCAACCGATGTCCATGCGATGCCGTGGGATTTGGTTGTCATCGACGAAGCGCACCGCTTACGCAATGTCTATAAGCCATCCAACGTCATCGCCAACACGCTAAAAATGGCGCTGGCGGGCAAGCATAAGCTACTGCTCACGGCGACACCGTTGCAGAATTCGCTGCTGGAATTGTTCGGGCTGGTGAGTTTTATTGACGAACACACATTCGGCGACCTGAAAAGTTTTCGGGAACAATTTGCCAACCTGAATCAGGATCAGGTGTTCCAGACACTCAAGGCACGGCTCAAACCCGTGTGCCATCGCACCTTGCGCCGCCAGGTCACTGCATACATCCCCTACACCAAGCGCCTGCCGCTGGTGGAAGAATTCACCCCGGAAGAAAGCGAAGACAGGCTCTATCACCTCGTCTCGGAATACCTGCAACGCGACAACCTGCAAGCGCTCCCGGCCAGCCAGCGTTCCCTGATGACACTGGTGCTGCGCAAATTATTGGCCTCATCCACCTTTGCCATCGCGGGTGCGCTGACTTCGATTTCAAATCGGCTCAAACTCAAGCTATTCAAACAGGAACCCGCAGAATCGCTTGCCAATGAAAATTTATTGGCCGAGCTGGATCAGGACTATGAAGCACTCGACGAAACCGCCGAAGAATGGGCGGACGATGAACCAGCCGAATTGCTTACCGAAAATGACCGCAAGGCTCTCGAACAGGAAATTGTCGAGCTTGATGCCTTTGCCGCGCTCGCCACTTCGATAGATCACAATGCCAAGGGCAAGGCATTGCTAAAGGCGCTGGGTATTGCATTTGCCAAGGCCAAGGAACTGGGCGGGGCTGAAAAAGCCATCATCTTTACCGAATCGCGCCGCACCCAGAGCTATTTGTTGCGCTTGCTGGCAGACAGCCCTTTCGCCGAAGGCATCGTGTTATTCAATGGCACCAATACCGATGACCGTTCCAAACTGATTTACAGCCAGTGGTTCGAGCGCCACCAAGGCACTGACCGGATCAGCGGCTCGCGCACCGCAGACATGCGTTCCGCACTGGTCGATTATTTCCGCGAAGAGGGGCGCATCATGATCGCCACCGAGGCCGGGGCAGAGGGTATCAACCTTCAGTTCTGCTCGCTGGTAGTGAATTACGACCTGCCCTGGAATCCGCAGCGCATCGAGCAGCGCATCGGGCGCTGCCATCGTTACGGGCAGAAGCACGACGTGGTGGTCGTCAATTTCCTCAACCGGCAAAACGCGGCGGATCAGCGCGTCTTCGAACTGCTGGCCGAAAAGTTTCAATTATTTGAAGGCGTTTTCGGTGCCAGCGACGAAGTGCTGGGAGCCATAGAGTCTGGAGTGGATTTCGAGAAACGTATCGCCGCCATCTACCAGCGCTGCCGTAAGCAGGATGAAATCCAGACCGCCTTCGACCAGCTCCAGCTCGAACTGAGTCTGGAAATAAATGAGTCCATGACGCGCACCCGCCAGCAATTACTGGAAAACTTCGATGACGAAGTGCGCGAAAAGCTCAAGGTGCAAGATGAAGCCTCCAAGGCCTACCTCAACCGCTACGAACGCTTGCTGATGCAACTTACCCGGTATGAATTGAATGGGTGTGCTGAATTTCTGGACGGCTTCTCCTTTCGGTTAAACGCATTGCCGGAATATTTTTGTCCGCAGATTACGCAGATTTCCGCAGATTCAAATTCAATAAATAATCTGCGTGAATCTGCGAAATCTGCGGATGCTCTTCAAGCCTTTCCGCTAGGCTTATATGAGCTGCCGCGCCGTTCCGGAGAGGCTCATCTGTACCGCCTCAACCATCCGCTCGCCGAGGCGCTGATCGCGCAGGCAAAGAAGCGTGACTTGCCTCCGGCGGAAATTCATTTTGATTACGAGCAACACGACGGGAAAGTCACGCTGCTGGAAGAGTTCATTGGCAAGTCAGGCTGGCTAACGCTATCACTCTTCAGCGTCGAATCTCTCGATCAAGCGGAAGATCATCTCATCTTTGCGGTAGAAACAGACGACGGGAAAATGTTGGACGAGGATGTTGCTGCCCGGTTGCTGACACTTTCCGCAGCATCGCCCCCTCGCCCTCCGGGAGAGGGCTGGGGTGAGGGTGGGGTCGCGCAACAACTTGAAACCATCACCCGGCAACGCCAGGCCGCCATTCAGCGTAATATCTCGGAACGCAATGCCCGCTTCTTCGAGGCCGAAGCGGACAAGCTGGACGGCTGGGCAGATGACCTCAAGGTGGGGCTGGAGCGTGAGATTAAAGAACTAGACCGCCAGATCAAGGAAGCTCGCCGTGCCGCCACAACCGCAATGACGCTGGAAGAAAAACTCGCAGGCCAGAAACAGATCAAATCGCTGGAGGCACAGCGTAACTTGAAGCGGCGGACGCTGTTCGACGCGCAGGATCAAGTGGATCAGCAGCGCGAGGAATTGATTGCGGCGATAGAGGGCAAGATGAACCAGAGCACGTGGGTCGAGCAACTGTTTTCGATACGCTGGAGTATTGCGTAGGTTAACAGCGGGGAAGAAAAAATGACTGAGCCAAGGCCGTCACTCTTAAGAACGCGTCTTGCGAATATGTCAATATTGACATATAATTGATTTAATGAGCAAGCAGCGAAAACCTTTGGCGTGGCTGCATGGCGAAGTCAAAACGCCGCCGTTTTCTGCCGAGGCAAGAATTGAAGCGGGCGTTTTATTACGACACCTGCAAGAGGGCATCAATATATCTCTGCCGCACTCAAGGCCCATGCCAAGTATCGGTCGCGGTTGTCATGAACTAAGAATCCCGGACGAAAATCGCACTTGGCGCATTGTGTACTACGTTGATACGGTAGCCATCGTGATTCTTGAAGTGTTTGCCAAAACCACCAGCCAAACGCCACAACCGGTAATTGACGTTTGCAAGGCGAGACTGAAACACTACAAATCAATTTAACAGAAGGATAAATACCATGAAGACCAGCAAACTAGAGAGCCTCCAAGCCGCAGGCTGGAAGGTCGGCAGCGCGGAGGATTTTCTGCAATTAAGCGATGAAGAAGCGCGGCTCGTCGCACTCAGGCTCTCGCTGATCAGCGCGGTAAAAAAATCACGCATCAAACGCAAGCTCTCGCAAATTGACCTTGCGCAACGCATGAAATCGAGCCAGTCGCGCATTGCAAAAATTGAAGCGGGCGATCCTTCTGTTTCGCTGGATTTAATCGTTCGCGCGCTCATCGCAAGCGGTGCTACAACGCGCGATATTCAGGCAGCGTTTACGGCGAACGAACGGATGGCAGGTTAATTAAGCCATGACCGAACCAACCATCACCTGCCCGAGCTGCAAGGCCGAGGTCAAGCTCAACGAATCATTGGCTGCACCGCTGATTGCAGCCACGCGCAAACAGTTCGAGGAGCAACTTGCGCAGAAAGACACAGATATCGCCAAGCGCGAACAGGCGATGCGCGACAAAGAAAAACAGCTTGTTGAAGACAAGCGCAAACTCGACGACCAAGTGGCCGATCAAGTCGCGGCGCAATTGAAAGCCGAGCGTGCCCGCGTTGTTGCGGAGGAATCCAGGAAGGCCAAACTTGCCAGCGCCTCCGAACTGGAAAACAAGGCGCGCGAACTGGCCGAATTGCAAGATGCGCTCAAAACAAACAATGAGAAACTGGCCGAGGCGCAGAAAGCGCAAGCCGAACTCATCAAGAAACAGCGTGAGCTCGACGATGCCAGGCGCGAACTGGAACTCACGGTGGAAAAGCGGGTGCAGGAAGGGTTGACCGAAGTCCGCACTCAGGCCAAAAAAGAAGCCGAGGACGAACAGAAGCTCAAGGTGATGGAGAAGGAGCAGACCATCGCCGCGATGCAGAAACAGATCGAAGACCTCAAGCGCCGAGCCGAACAGGGTTCGCAACAATTGCAGGGCGAAGTGCAGGAACTGGAGATTGAAAACCTGCTGCGCAGCAAATTCCCTTTCGATTCCATCGAGCCAGTGCCCAAGGGCGAATTCGGCGGGGATGTGCTGCACCGTGTTGTCGGCGCAGGCGGCCAGTCCGGCGGCACCATATTGTGGGAATTCAAGCGCACCAAAAACTGGAGCGACGGCTGGCTGGCGAAACTGCGCGACGACCAGCGGACAGCCAAAGCGGAAATCGCCGTGATCGTCAGCCAAGCCTTGCCCAAGGGCGTGGAAACCTTCGAGCAGGTGGAAGGCATCTGGGTAACCCACCCGCGCGCGGCCTTGCCGGTGGCGGCGATCCTGCGCCAGTCGTTGCTCGAACTCGCCCTGGCGCGGCAATCATCCGAAGGCCAGCAGACCAAGACAGAAATGGTTTACCAATACCTCACCGGCCCGCGCTTCCGCCAGCGCGTGGAGGCTATCGTCGAAGCCTTCTCTTCTATGCAGGAAGATTTGGACAAGGAGCGCAAAGCAATCATGAAACAATGGGCCAAGCGCGAAGAGCAGATCGAGCGCGTGATGGGCGCAACAGTAGGGATGTATGGCGACTTGCAGGGAATTGCGGGGAAGTCGTTGCAGGAGATTGAGGGGCTGGAATTTCCGGCGCTGGAAGATGGAAACGCTTTATGAATAAAGAATATTTGCGCGGCTCTCTCGCACAATCCTTGTGTGCCCTTGCCTGGGGAACAGCGTGACCCGCGAGGAACTCCAGCAGCTTATCCGCCTTGGCGAGGGCTTTACCTGCGAGTTCAAGCAGAGCGGCACAACCCATCTCGGTCGTGAATTGTGCGCGTTTGCCAATGCCACCGGCGGTATTGTTTTGATCGGCGTGACCACGACGGCCAGTCTGTTGGTGTCAGGAATGCCAACAGGCTCAAATCCGAGGTGCAGAATGTCGCACGCTCCATCGAGCCGCCGCTGGTGATTGATATGGATGTCGTGGACAATATCCTGGTCGTCAATGTCCCCGCGCAAACCGGCAAACCCTATTCATCCGGCGGCAAATTCTATCTGCGGGACGGCGCCAGCTCACAGCAGATGTCGCGGGGCGAGATTCGTGAATTCTTTTTCAAGGAAGGCGTCATCCATTTTGATGAAACGCCTTGCGAACGTTTTTCTCTTGAAGAGGATATGACCGATGCTGTCTGGGGGACATTCCGCAAACGCGCCAAAATCCCGCAAGATATGGACGCCGTTAGCGTGCTGAAAAACCTGCACCTTCTCAAGGATGGCCGGATGACCCATGCTGGCGCCTGGTTGCTGGCCACAGATATACAGAAATTCAACGCCAGCGCCAACGTTGCCTGCGCCCTGTTTTTCGGCACGGACAAAGTGCGCATCCTCGACCGGCAGAATTTCTCCGCCGACATCTACACCATGATAGATGCCGTTGTCACCTACATTCTTTCCAAGATCAACGTCGAACTGATTATCAGACACGTCAAGCGCGAAGAGCGCCCGGAGCTTCCCGAAGAAGCCCTGCGCGAAGCGGTCGTCAATGCCCTGGCGCACCGGGATTACCGCTCGACCGCCAACGTACAGGTGTATATCCTCAAAGACCGGGTGGAAATCATCAGCCCCGGCGGGCTGCCCGCCGGGATGACGGAAGCCGATCTGGGTAAAAAAAGCATACCGCGCAACCCGCTGCTTTTCGGCATGCTCTATCGCATGGATGCCGTCGAACACATCGGCTCCGGCATCAAGCGCATCCGCCAGATTTGCGATGATTACGGTGTTGCGGCGCCCGAAATCCACGCGGAAGAGAGCTGGTTCACGGTCAGCTTTGCCAGACCTTCCGCCACAGCAACCCCGGAAGCCACCCCGGAAGTCACCCCGGAAGTCACCCCGGAAGTCACCCCGGAAGTTCGCCTGCTTGGAGCGTTCGCGGGGGAGATGACCCGTCAGGAAATCCAGACCGCCATCGGCCTGAAAGACGACGAACATTTCCGCAAAGCTTACCTGTTGCCCGCCCTTGAAACCGGCCTTGTTGAAATGACCCTGCCAGACAAACCCCGCAGCAGCAGGCAAAAATACCGGCTCACGGAAAAGGGGCGGAAGCTCGCCGAAATGAAAAAGGAATGACGGTGGCAAGAAAGCAGGAATCTGCATATCTGCCTTATTGGGGCTAGGATTTTTACTTGACTCGAAAACGGCATACCTAAAAAAACACATATAATTCAAATGCTTTTTATTTGACTGGAAAACGGCGCAGCAATTTTATGAAAGGAAAGCCATCATGACGCAATGGGCCAAGCGCGAAGAGCAGATCGAGCGCGTGATGGGCGCAACGGTTGGGATGTATGGCGACTTGCAGGGGATTGCGGGGAAGTCATTGCAGGAGATTGAGGGGCTGAGCCTGCAAGCATTGGGGGTCACTGCCGCGAACAATAGGAATACGGCGGAATGATGGCAACAGTTTTCGGCAACAGCAGCAATAAGACCGTCGCCCTGAACGGCGATTCGCGCAAGCCTGCACCGATGTTTTGCTCGATGTTTTCGCCCGCGAGAACCGATGGACAACTATGCCACTAAGTGGCACAATTAAAAAATAAAACGAGTTTTCAAAACCCGTCATTTCAGCCGCTGGATGCGAAAAACGGAATTGACGGACAGCGCGTTATTAAATGCGGTGGAAGAAATGGTTCGGGGGCTGATTGATGCCGACCTCGGCGGCGGTGTTGTAAAAAAACGTATCGGGCTTGCAGGCCGGGCAAGCGTGGCGGCGCCAGAACACTGGTTGCGTAAGAGCCTATTTCAGTAGGTTTCATATCTCGCGTTGGGTCTGGGTGCGGATGGATGCAAGGCGCAGCGTGCAGCCAATGGTTATTCCATTGGCAAGCGGTGCAACGCAGCAGACGCCGCGCCCAGACCCAACCCGGAGGGCCGCTTGCCTGCGGGCGCATTGCGGCGTTGCGGTCTGCTTGTGGAGAGTGATACACGGCGCAGCCCGCGCCTTGCACTGCATCCCGCAGGCAAGCGGCGCGTGATATGAAACCTACTGAAATAGGCTCTAACAAGGGAAACAGGTGGTTCTTCGTCTTCGGGTTCGAGAAAAATGAGCGCGCCAACATCGCGGACGACGAGCTGGAGGCGTTGCGGGACATCGCCGAACAGTTGCTGGCCAGAACAGGATCACAGCTTGACGAGGCGGTTAAAGAAGGTGCATTACAGGAGATTTGCCATGACCAAAAAAACCAAAACTAAAAGCCCGATTTTAGAAGCCGTGCATGAGACAGCCAGCGATCTAAGCCGTCTGGGTTTTATCGACAAACGCAAAATGCGCAAGTTCGACGCGCTGTGCCTCGACCCGGTACCTGCCTACGACAGCGAGAAAATCCGCGCGCTGCGCGACCACCTACAGTTAAGCCAATCGGTGCTTGCCGCAGTGCTGAACACCAGCCTATCGACAGTGCGTAAATGGGAAATCGGCGAGAAGCATCCGAGCGGGCCGTCACTCAAGTTGCTCAATCTTTTGGAGCGCAAAGGGCTGGAAGCGGTTCTTTAGAATGAGCGCAAATCAATTTAGCGCAAAGAGCAGATCGAGCGCGTGATGGGCGCGACGGTTGGGATGTATGGCGACTTGCAGGGGATTGCGGGGAAATCGTTGCAGGAGATTGAGGGGTTGAGCTTGCTCACCCTTGAGGTCAGCAAACCCGCATCGCATTGAGTAACCAGCAGACTCATCTTATGAGCCTGTCAGTAGAGTAAAATCGCGAACATTGGGGAGAGAACATTATGGCGAGCGCTAAAGTGCTACGACAACTGATTAGGGCAGGAAGCGGCGGGGATATTGCAGCTTTCAAAGCTGCATCGAAGTCTATTATTGAAGAAGAGCGGCAGAAGCAGCATCACTTGCTTGCCAACGATCTGGAGCAAATTTTGTACGGCGAATCCAAGCCTGTTGCTTCAAACTCACTCGCGCGCCTGCTGCCGGGCTTGCCAACAGACAAGGAACGTGGATTACCATTGCTGGACGTTCGGCAGTCACAGCGTTCGCTGGAAGAGCTTGTTCTCTCCAAGACAGCGCTTGCGGCCATAGAAGATGTGCTTGAGGAGCATCGTCGCGCGGACATCCTTCGGACTTACGGGTTGCAGCCCTCATCAAAAATCCTTTTCTTCGGCCCCCCGGGATGCGGCAAGACTATGGCAGCCGAGGTGATCGCGTATGAATTGGACTTACCCCTTGCCATCGTGCGGATTGACACTTTGGTTTCATCCTATCTTGGCGAGACTGCGGCCAATTTGCGCAAGGTCTTTGATTTCATCGAGCAGAATGCGGTGGTCGCCCTTTTTGATGAGTTCGACGCTTTGGGCAAGGAGCGCGCAGACAATAGTGAGCATGGCGAATTACGGCGTGTAGTCAATGCGGTGTTGCAAATGATGGATGCCTATCGCGGGAAGAGTCTTCTTATCGCGGCTACTAATCACGAACAAATATTGGATAGCGCTGTATGGCGGCGATTCGACGACACTCTTGAATTTCCCCTGCCCGCCCCAGAGTTATTGCCCCAGGTTTTGCAATTGAAACTGCGGGGGGTGCGACGTCTGTTTGAAGTTGATGCGCCGGAGTTAGCGAAGATGTTTAAAGGGCTGAGTCCTGCGGATATAGAGCGGATTGTGCGTCGCGCCATCAAACACATGATTCTTCGCAATCAAGAATTTCTTGCCGTGAAAGACCTGTCTCAAGCAAAAGAAAGAGAAATGCGGTCGGCTCATTAATCAAATTTGGAGAGTACATGGCTGGTGTTTATGAGCATATTCGCATTGAGAAAGAGCCGCTAATCAATGATAGGCGCACAAAAAATCCAAGTGCTTTTGGCGGGGTTACCCGCCCCAATCCGGCAGTTCATGGACAGTTTCTGGGCACCGCATTAAGCGAGGCCACCAAAATTGCCAAAACGCAGCAAGGTGCAGATGACGGGAGCCTTGTTTTTAAATTGAGTTATTCCGGCAGTCTCGACCTCGGCAAGCTCAATAAGCATGGCGTCGAATTTATTAGTCAGGAAGACAAAACAGTTTGCATTGTCTTCGCATCAGAACAAGGATTGGCTGAATTTACCGATCACCTTGCTCGATTAGGCCATCCAGAAGGTCTAGACATCAGCTATCAAAACTTGTTACTCGCCCTTGACGGTATCGGCAACTGGAGTCGAGAAGACAGAGAGAGTTGGGCGATCAAGCACTTTGGCCTTCCTGATTCGGACACGTTCAAGCTGGATGTTGAACTCTGGCCGTTCGGTGGTGTGCATAGCCCGGAGAGAACCTCGACCGTGCAACGGTTTGAGAAATGGATCAAAGCAAAGGGTATTCATCAAATTGACCGGATTAGCCGGGAGAGCCTTTTGTTGTATCGCCTTAAAGTGACGAAGGAACAGGCCGAGCACCTATTGGAGCATAAAGATGTTCGACTGGTGGACTTGCCACCACGTACGGGCATTACCTACCAGCAAATGGATGTACCTGTTACATCTCATATTGACGGGATCAGCCCGCCACCATCGGGAGCGGCAAGAATCTGCATACTCGACAGCGGCATCAACAGCAATCACCCGCTGCTGCGCTCAGCATTCGGTGAGGCCACAAGTTACATATCAGGCCAAGACGCGGAAGACGAAGTCGGGCATGGTACTGCCGTGGCTGGGGTTGCCTTGTATGGAAACATCGAAGAATGCCTTGCTGCAAATCAATGGAAGCCGGAATTGGTTCTGTGCAGCGGCAAGATTATGACCAAGGCAGCGGGCTCTAACGAGGCAGTGTTTGATGAGACGACTATCGAGCAGACCATCGAAAAAGCCGTCGAGTATTTCGCAGGGGAATTGGGTTGTCGGATTTTCAATCTCTCTCTTGGAAACGAAAACGTCCCCTACGATGGTCGCCATATTCGGGGGATCGCTTATACGCTCGACAGATTGGCGCGGGAATACGACATCCTGTTTGTCGTTTCGGCGGGTAACTTTCGCGGTACCGAAACGATTCCTCAGTCCGATTGGCGGGCTGAATATCCCGAATACCTGTTAGCCCCGGAGTCGTTCATTATCGACCCGGCACCCGCATTGAATGTGCTGACCGTCGGCGCGTTGGCAAATCACACTGCAAATGTTGACGAACAGAGATATGGGGATAGGGACATCAATGCGTTAAGCCCCGCCTCAGAAGATCAGCCCGCTCCGTTCACACGTCACGGCCCCTCTATCAAGGGCGCGTTCAAACCTGACCTTGTCGCACATGGAGGGAACTTGGCATCACCAATGCGACAGGGGGGGCAGCAGATTCGTAAAGACAATCGCCGACTTGGTGTTCTGGTTCCGAACCATGATTTCATCGGCGCTACTCTACTCAAAGATATTTCCGGCACGAGTTTTTCAGCCCCCTATGTCACCCATTTGGCCGGGCGTTTGCTCAATACTTATCCCCGCGCATCGGCAAACCTGCTGAGGGCATTGCTGGTCAATCACGCCGATGTTCCGCCCGCTTGCTTTGCGGCTTTCCCCGAGCAAATGCAAGAACACATGCGCAAAGTCGTTGGCTACGGCAAGGTGAATACCGACACGCTATTCCGCTCTACCGATGACAAGGTAGTACTCCTTACCGAATCGGCTATCGAGAACGATAGCCATCAGTTTTACGAACTGCCATTTCCTGATGAGTTTTTGCGCAGCAATCGCGCCACACGGCAGATCAGGGTGACTCTGGCTTATTGCCCGCCCGTAAAAACCACGCGCATGGAATACATCGCGACCAAGATCAGCTATCGCTTGGTCAAAGGTGAATCTCTCGATGAAGTGCAGCGGCACTTCAATCAAGACCTAAAAAAGGAAGAAGACTCGATCAGCGATGCCGCAGCCAGCAATCGAACCATTACGTCTCAAGAGCGGGAACGGTGTACGGTACAGTCCTCAATCTGGACATTGAAACAGCTCTCACAAAAACAGAAATGGTTCGTCGTGGTGACGCGCCAGGACAAAGAGTGGGGGCGCGCAATATGTCTGGATGAAGAGAACTACGCCCTGGTGGTCTCGGTCAGTGACCGCGAGAATCTTGAGGCTCGGCTGTACGCTCAAATTCAAGCACGTGTTCGTGTGCAGGTGCAGGCTAGAGTGCGTCTTGGCGCTTGATTGAAAGAATCTTATGCAGAAAAAACAAAAACTAGAACTCACCTGGATCGGCAAGGAGAACCGGCCCAAGTTGGAGCCGCGCATTTTGCTGGAAGACCCGGCGAAGAGTTATCACGCGAAGCATCGGGTGACGGATGGGGACATCTTCGACAACCAGCTTATCTTCGGCGACAACTTGCTGGCGTTGAAGGCTTTAGAGGCGGAGTTTGCGGGGAAGGTGAAGTGCGTGTTTATTGATCCACCGTATAACACCGGCAGCGCATTCACCCATTACGACGACGGGGTGGAGCATTCAATCTGGCTGTCGCTGATGCGTGACCGGCTGGAGATTATCCGGCAGTTGTTGTCGGATGATGGTTCGTTGTGGATCACGATTGATGACAACGAGGCGCATTACCTGAAGGTGTTGTGCGATGAAGTGTTTGGGCGCGCAAATTTCGCTGCCAATTGTTTTTGGCAGAAGGTCTACAGCGAGCGTATGGATGCGCGAGGGTTTAGCGTGTCGCATGACCATCTGATGGTTTACCAAAAGACTGACAAGTTCTTCCCGCGCCAGCTTCCCAAAGATCAGAATGCAGCACAGTTTGGATTCTTTGATGAAACCGTAAAAAAATACTATCGTCGGCGATCTCTGAGAAAAGAAGGCTCTGAATCATTACGTCAAGACCGTCCTTCAATGTGGTATCCGATTACTACTCCAGACGGCTCTGAAGTTTGGCCAGTTAAGCCAGACGGGACAGAGGGGCGTTGGCGATGGAAGAAAGAAAATGTTCCTACGAACATCGATCAGTTGGAGTTCATAAAGAAAGATGGAACGTGGGAAATATATGTAAAGCAGTATCTTGAAGAAAATCCTACTAGGCCACCCGCGACATTTTGGCCTAACGAAGAGGTCGGTCACAATCATGAGGCTAAGCTAGAGGTTCGTGCTTTTAATAGCGAAGACATCTTCGATACACCGAAGCCAGAGCGTCTGCTAAAGCGAGTCCTTGAAATCGCCACCAATCCCGGTGACCTCGTCCTTGACTCCTTCGCCGGTTCCGGCACCACCGGTGCAGTCGCCCACAAGATGGGTCGCCGCTGGATCATGATCGAGCTGGGCGAGCATTGCCACACGCACATCATCCCGCGAATGCAAAAGGTGATTGATGGCGAGGATAAGGGCGGCATTTCCGAGGCAGTGAATTGGCAAGGCGGCGGCGGCTTCCGTTATTACAAACTCGCGCCCAGCCTGTTGCGGCAGGATGCTTACGGGCAGTGGGTGATCAACAAGGAATACAACGCGGAGATGCTGGCGCAAGCTTTGTGCAAGCTGGAGGGCTTCACTTATGCGCCAAGCGATGCACATTACTGGATGCACGGGCATTCCACCGAGCGGGATTTCATCTACGTCACCACGGCGAACCTGAATCACGAGCAGTTGCAGGCGCTGAATGACGAGGTAGGTGGATTTTCCTCCGCGCCCTCCCTCACCCTTCCCTCACCCCAACCCTCTCCCGGAGGGAGAGGGAGCAATTATGGAGGGACGTTGTTGGTGTTGTGTACCGCCTTCCGTGGCCGGGGCGATTACCCGAATCTCACCGTGAAGAAGATTCCCAAGCAGGTGCTGTCGCGCTGCGAGTGGGGGCATGACGATTATTCGTTGCGGGTGGAGAATTTGCCGAAGGCTCCCCCTCACCCTAACCCTGATGGAACTACTAGCCATTCGACTAGCCCGGCAAACAACGCCGGGCAAGTCGCTGGTTATCTCCCGCTTGCGGGCGAGGGGACAAAAGCAAAAGGGCGCGGGGTGAATGCGGCGCAGGGCGGGTTGTTTGATGAAACTACTAGCCATTCGACTAGGCTGCCAAACGACTCCAGCCAAGTCGCTGGTTACGCTGAGGGGGAGAAATAACATGGCAACGAAGTCGAAGGCGGCGACGCCAAAGAAGCCTGTGCCCGATACACCGCTTTTGTTCGACCGCATCCGGGACATTCTCGAATCGGCCCGCAGCAACATTGCTCGCACGGTCAATACCACGCAGGTGGTGGCGAACTGGCTCATTGGGCGCGAGATTGTGGAGGAGGAGCAACAAGGCAAACGTCGTGCTGGTTATGGTGAGGCGTTGCTGGCCGATCTTGCCGAGCGGCTATTGCTGGAATTCGGGAAAGGCTGGTCAGTACGCCAATTGGAATACTGCCGCAATTTCTATCTTTCCTATCCGCTGCTTCTTGAACCGGGAAAATCGAACGCAGTGCGTTCGATTTCTGTCCACTCGGTGAGTCGCAAGGGTGAGCACATTGCGAACGCGGTGCGTGCGGAATTGCCGACGTCCCGGCTGTCTGGCGAAAATTCCGAGACAGTGCGTCGGAAATTGGGCGAATCTCTGGGCGCTTCGGGAATTCACCACGCACTGCGTGATGAATCATGGTCGCCTGGGCAACTGAACCCCAACCTTTCGTGGACGCACTATCGCACTTTGCTGCGGGTCAATCGCGCCGAGGCGCGCACTTTCTATGAAATAGAGGCGGTGCGCAACGCATGGTCGGCACGCGAAATGGAGCGGCAGATCAGCAGCCTGCTATTCGACCGGCTGGCGAAAAGCCGGGACAAGAAAGGGCTGATGCGCCTGGCGGTTCATGGTCAGGAAGTTGCACAGCCGATAGATGTGCTGAAAGACCCGGTGGTGTTGGAGTTTCTTGATCTGCCGGAGTCGCCGCGTTTGGTGGAATCCAAACTGGAACAGGCGCTGATCAGCAATCTGGAAACCTTTCTATTGGAGTTGGGCAAAGGTTTCGCGTTTGTGTCGCGGCAGGAACGCATCACGCTCGATGGCGACCACTTCTACATTGATCTGGTTTTCTACCACACGGTGTTGAAATGCTTTGTGCTGATTGACCTGAAGGTGGGGAAACTGACCCACGCCGACCTTGGGCAGATTCAGTTCTACGTCAATTACTACGACCGCGAGCGGCGTACCGAGGGCGATAACCCAACTCTGGGCTTGATCTTATGTCCCGACAAAAACGATGCCGTGGTGAAGTACACGCTGGGCGAACAGCAGGAGCGAAATATTTTCGCCAGCCGCTACCAGCTCCATCTGCCGACCGTCGAGGAACTTGAAAACGAGCTTCGGCGGGAACTGCGGTATCTGGTGCCGCCAGCCAGTAAGGCAGTTATTAAGAAAGACTTAATAACTGCGCGGAAAGCCGCCTCAAACCCGAAAAAACACACATCGAAAAAGAACAAGGGAAAATCTGAATGAACCGCCACGTTAACGTCATCGCCGGGCGGTTGAGTTTGCGCGCGCCGCAGCGCCGTTCGCTGGAGATTCTGGATCGAATCACTGAAATTGTTCCACCCAGAAAAGGGGCGGACGTTGCCGCCGCGCTGGAGATCATCCGTAGCGAGTTTCCGTCTGTGTCCGACTTCGAGCGAGACTTTCCTTCATTGTGCTTTGCGCTGGCGACGGGGGTGGGCAAGACGCGGTTGATGGGGGCATTCATCAGCTATCTGCACCTGGCCCACGGCATCAACAATTTCTTCGTGCTGGCGCCGAACTTGACCATCTACAACAAGCTGATCGCGGATTTCAGCGACCGCACACATCCGAAGTATGTGTTCAAGGGTATCGCGGAATTCGCCATAGATGCGCCTTCCATCATTACCGGCGACAACTACGACCAGCGCGACCCGGCCAGCGGCACGCTGTTCGGCGGGGTGCGCATCAACATTTTCAACATCTCGAAAATCAATTCCGAGGTGCGCGGCGGCAAGGCACCACGCATCAAGCGGCTGTCTGAATACATCGGCGAGAGCTACTTCGATTATCTGGCCGGTCTGCCCGATCTGGTCATGCTGATGGATGAGTCGCACCGCTACCGCGCCAGCGCCGGTATTCGGGCGATCAACGAGCTGAAGCCCATTCTGGGGCTGGAACTGACGGCTACGCCATTTGTGGAAGGCGCGAAGGGTGCGGTGCCGTTCAAGAATGTGATCGTGGATTACCCGCTGGGCAAGGCGATGGCGGATGGATTTGTGAAAGAGCCTGCCGTAGTGACACGCAAGAATTTCAATCCGGCGGGGATGTCGCCGGAAGAGATCGAGCGCATGAAGCTGGAAGACGGTGTGCGCCTGCACGAAAGCGTAAAGGTGGAGCTGGAAACTTACGCCCGCGAAACCGATAACAAGATCGTCAAACCTTTCCTGCTGGTGATCGCGCGCGACACGACCCATGCAGGTTCACTGTTGGCGTTAATTCAGTCGGATGGTTTTTTCGAGGGGCGCTACAAGGACAAGGTCATTCAGGTGGATTCGAGCCGAACCGGCGCCGAAGAGGAGGAAATGATCGAGCGGCTGCTGAAGGTGGAACACACCGAAGATCCGACCGAAATCGTCATCCACGTCAACATGCTGAAAGAAGGCTGGGACGTGACCAACCTCTATACCATCGTGCCGTTGCGCGCCGCCAATGCGCGCATCCTGATCGAGCAATCCATCGGGCGCGGCCTGCGCCTGCCTTATGGCAAACGTACCGGCGTGACTGCCGTAGATCGGCTAAACATCATCGCGCATGACAAGTTCCAGGAAATCATCAATGAGGCGAACCGGCCCGATTCCGCTATTCATCTGAAGGCGGTGGTGCTGGATGACGATGACTTCGGGCAGAAGACGGCGACGCTGGTTTCGCAATCACGGTTTGCTTCCATGTTGGGGTTGAAACCAGCCGATGCGACTGCCAGTACGCAGTTGGCAGGGCAGGATGTGCCGCGCATCTTTGCCAAGCCGGAAGAGCAGAAGGTGGCACAAATCGCCTACGAGGTGATCCGCAAGCTGGAGAATCAACCGGCGACTGTGCCGACGCTGGCGCACTTGAAAAATCCCGAGATTCAGGCGGCTATCGTCAAGGCCGTGCAGGAACAGCATCGCCCTGCACAGATGGAACTGGAGGGTGTCACCGAACAGCCAGATTTTGCTGCTGTTGTAGCAAAGACAGTCGAATCATTTACGCAACTGACGATAAATATTCCACGCATTCTGGTCGTGCCCAAGAGCGAAGTAAAGGCCGGATTCAAACCCTTTATCCTGAAGCTGAATACGCTGAAATATCCGGCAGTGTCGGAAGACCTATGGATTCAACATTTGCGCACCAATCAGCTTGATGTGGTAACGATGGGAAACGGCGGTATCGAAGAGAGACGGATGGAGGATTACATCGTCAGCGGCCTGATGGATTTCGATGACGTTTCTTACGACGACCAGGCTGATCTGCTGTATGACCTTGCTACACAAACCGTCAAGCATTTGTGCGGCTACTTATCCGAGGATGAGGCGCACAAAGTGTTGCGTTGCTATCAGCGCGATATTGCTAAATTTATTCATGCACAGATGTTAGAACATAGCTGGGAAGAGGCGGTTGATTACGAAGTGGTGGTAAGCAAAGGCTATACCGAGTTGAAAGAACCTGCCTATACTCATTTTGCCGAACAGCCGCTGGCAGACTACCTCGTATCACCCGATGACAGGAGCAATATGTCGAGGTATGTGTTTGGCGGTTTCAAACGCTGCTTGTTTACGAAACAAAAATTCGACTCGGAACCGGAGCGTGTGCTGGCGGTCATTCTTGATCGTGAGGCAGAGAAGTGGTTCAAGCCAGCCAAAGGGCAATTCCTGATTTTCTACAAGCAGGGAGCAGATCACTCCGAGTATCAGCCGGATTTCGTGGCCGAGTCGAAAGATGCGATCTATATGCTGGAACCCAAGGCCAGTAACCAGATGGCCGATCCCGTTGTATTAGCCAAAAAGGAAGCGGCAATCAGGTGGTGCAAAAATGCTTCTGAGTATGCTCTTGCCAATGGCGGCAAGCCCTGGCGCTATGTGCTGATCCCGCATACCGCCATCGCGGTGAATATGACGCTGGATGGATTGGCAAGGCAGTTTGAATAAGCGGTACAGCGAAAATGCCTGATTTATTTTTTCCCGCTCAACCTGCCGCACCGTTGGCCGAGCGCCTGCGCCCCAAGCACCTCGATGAGGTCATCGGGCAGTCGCACTTGCTGGGGCCGGGCAGGCCGCTGCGGCTGGCGTTCGAATCCGGCAAGCTGCATTCGATGATTTTGTGGGGGCCGCCCGGCGTGGGCAAGACTACGCTGGCGCGGCTGATGGCCTCGGCCTTCGATGCCGAGTTCGTGCCGCTGTCGGCGGTGCTGTCTGGCGTGAAAGACATCCGTGAGGCTATTGCGCAGGCACAGCAGATGCTGCAACAGCGCGGGCGCCACACCATCCTTTTCGTGGATGAAGTACACCGCTTCAACAAATCGCAGCAGGATGCGTTTCTGCCTTTCGTTGAGCAGGGGCTGGTCACTTTTATCGGCGCGACCACCGAGAATCCTTCGTTCGAGGTCAACAGCGCGCTGCTGTCGCGGGCGCAGGTGTATGTGCTGCGAGCCTTGTCCGGGGCCGAACTGGGGCAGTTGTTTGAGCGCGTACAGCAGGTGGCTTTGCAAGGGCTGGAATTCGACGAGGCCGCGAAGGAGCGCATTATCGGCTACGCAGACGGCGATGCGCGCCGCCTGCTGAATGCGCTGGAGCAACTGCAAACCGCCGCTCACACCGCCGGGGTGTCGCAGATTACCGCCGAATTTCTCGATAATACGCTGGCGCAGAACCTGCGCCGTTTCGACAAGGGCGGCGAGGCGTTCTACGACCAGATTTCCGCGCTGCACAAATCGGTGCGCGGCTCCGATCCGGATGCCGCGCTGTACTGGCTGATGCGCATGCTGGACGGCGGCGCCGATCCACGCTACTTGGCGCGGCGTATCGTGCGCATGGCGTGGGAAGACATCGGCCTGGCCGACCCGCGCGCCGTGCAGATCGCTCTGGAAGCGGCGCAAACCTATGAGCGGCTCGGTTCGCCGGAAGGGGAGCTGGCGCTGGCGCAGGCGGTGATCTATTTCGCCGTGGCCGCCAAGTCGAACGCGGGTTATGTCGCGTATAATGCCGCCCGCGCCTTTGTCGCCCAGGACGGCTCGCGCGAAGTGCCGCTGCACCTGCGCAACGCACCGACCAAATTGATGAAGCAACTCGATTACGGCAAGGGCTACCGCTACGCGCACGACGAAGCGGAAGGCTATGCGGCGGGTGAGAATTATTTTCCGGACGGTATGCCGCAAGTGAGTTTTTATCAACCCACCGAGCGTGGACTGGAAGCGAAGATCGCGGAGAAGCTGGCGCATTTGCGCGAGTTGGACAAAAAGCAAAAAAAGAAAATGTAGGGTGGGCTACACCCGCAAGGGGTAGGCCGTGGTTGTAAAGCCGCCAAGGCGGCAACAACCACGCACTGCCCACCATGTCGGGCGCAGCCCGACCTACGGCATGCAGAATCTGAATTGGGAGTTTTTATGTTGGACATACAATTATTGCGCAACGATTTAGCTGCTGTTGCGAGCCGCCTTGCAACGCGAGGTTTTGCGCTGGATACCGCGCACTTCGAAAAACTGGAAGGCGAGCGCAAAACTGTCCAGACGCGCACGCAAGAACTACAAGCCAAGCGTAACGCCACATCCAAACAGATCGGACAAGCCAAGGCCAAGGGCGAGGATGTGTCGGCGATCATGGCGGAGGTAGCGAATCTGGGCGATGAGCTCAAGCAACTGGAAACCAAACTGGAGCAGGTGCAGCACGATCTGAACGCATTTCTTTCCGTTATTCCAAACATGCCGCACGAGAGCGTGCCGCACGGCAAATCGGAGGCGGACAATCAGGAAGTGCGCAAAGTAGGTGTACCGGCAACATTCGCTTTCGAGGTGAAGGATCACGTCAGCATCGGCGAAAACTTGGGTGGGCTGGATTTCGAGACGGCAGCGAAGATCAGCGGCGCGCGTTTCTCGCTGCTGCAAGGGCCGCTGGCGCGGCTGCACCGCGCGCTGGCGCAGTTCATGCTGGATACGCACACTGAGCAGCACGGCTACACCGAAGTGTACGTGCCTTATCTGGTGAATGCCGAGTCCATGCGTGGCACCGGGCAATTACCCAAATTCGAGGATGATCTTTTTGGTGTTATAACTAGTACATCAGGTATCAAATCGATTGCTGACCCAACAAAGCAAGGACAAAACTTGTACTTGATACCCACCGCCGAAGTGCCGGTGACCAACATGGTGCGCGACGAAATCGTACCGCTGGAAAAACTGCCGCTGAAGTTCGTGGCGCACACGCCGTGCTTCCGCAGCGAGGCAGGCTCGTATGGGCGCGATACACGCGGCATGATCCGCCAGCACCAGTTCGACAAGGTGGAGTTGGTGCAGATCGCCCATCCGGAAAAATCCTACGAATTGCTGGAAGAGTTGCTCGGCCATGCCGAGACCATCCTGAAGCAACTCGGTCTGCCCTATCGCGTGGTGAAGCTTTGCACGGGTGACATGGGTTTCTCTGCCGCGACCACATACGACATCGAAGTGTGGCTGCCGGCGCAGAACACCTACCGCGAAATTTCCTCATGCAGCAATTTCGAGGCGTTCCAGGCGCGGCGCATGCAGGCGCGCTTCCGCAACGCGCAGGGCAAGCCGGAACTGGTGCATACGCTGAATGGCTCCGGGCTGGCGGTAGGCCGCACGTTGGTCGCGGTGTTGGAGAATTATCAGCAGGCCGACGGCAGCGTTATCGTGCCGGAAGTGTTGCGTTCCTACATGGGTGGGCTGGAAATCATCAGGGCAGGTTGATTATCCTGAAAACCTCGGTTGAAAATGAACCGACAGAGGGTAAACCCTCATCCCCGGCCCTTCCCCCCGAGGGGGAAGGGAGCAAAGCCCCTCTCCCTCGGGGAGAGGGGTTGGGGTGAGGGAGAAGCTGCGCCCATATTGCTTCCCCTGTAAATTGCATGTTCTCAACTGAGGAGTTTAGGATTATTCCGGCACAGGCGAGCCTTTATTCCAATTCCAGTTTGAAAGTGAGACAAGGCGGCGACAAGCGAGCGACGAAGATAGTGCAAGTAGCACAGTGAGGAGCGAACGCGGAAGCCAACACAGTATCACTGACAAAATGAAATTGGAATTAGATTTCTGTGGCCGGCCGCTTGGATAACTTGCGTTGCAAAGTGCGGCGGTGCATGTTGAGCGCGCGCGCGGTGGCCGAGATATTGCCCTGATGTTCCTGCAACACGCGCTGGATATGTTCCCACTCCAGCCGTTCCACCGAGGGTGTTTGCGTGTTGAGCGGAAAGTCGGCGCTGGCGTGGTGGCCGAATGCTGCCACGATTTCGTCGGCATTCGCCGGTTTGGACAGGTATTGCGTGGCGCCCAGTTTGACGGCCTCCACCGCCGTGGCGATGCTGGCATAGCCGGTCAGCACCACGATGCGCGTGGCCGGATCGAGCTCGTGCAGCGCCCGGATGAGCGTCAGCCCGGATGCGCCGCCCATCTTCAAATCTACTACCGCATATTCCGGCGGATTGGGCTGGATCAGCGGCAGCGCCTGCTCCACGCTGTGCGCCACGGTTACGGCGAAGCCGCGCTTTTCCAGCGCATGGCACAATACCTGACAGAAGACATCATCATCGTCCACCAGCAACAGTGAAGCCCGCTCGTTGAGAGATGTGTTCATGCCGGGTGGGGTTGCAATGGCAGGATAACCTCGGTAGTAGCGCCGCCACCCTCGCGGTTGAACAAGCGCACCTTGCCGCCCAGGCGTTCGACGGTGGCGTTGGCGAGAAACAGACCCAGCCCGCGCCCATCCTCTTTGGTGGTGAAAAACGCTGATCCTGCGCGGGCAGCGGCTTCCGGCGTGAGCCCGTGGCCGTGGTCATGAATTTCCAGCGTGAAACGGCGCTCATCCCAATGCGCGTGGATGTTGATTTCATCCGGTGAAGCGTCTGCGGCATTGTTGAGCAGGTTCAGCAGCGCAGCGCGCAATGTCTGGTCTATATGCAACTGCGGCGCCGGTTGCGCGCCAGAAGCCTGGTAGCGGTAATGCACGGTGGGGCGCAGCAATTGCCATTCATCCAGCGTGGCAGCCAGGAATTGCTCCAGCGGCTGCAGCAGCGCGGTTTGAGTAACGGTATCCTGCGCATTTGCCAGAAGTTTACTGAGGATGCGTTTGCATATTCGCACCTGGTCGTCAAGGATGACCAGATTGTCGCGCCATTCCGGTAGCACGGCATTGTCGCGCTTCAGCTCACCAATGATGACCGACAGGGTGGATAGCGGCGTGCCCAGTTCGTGTGCGGCGCCCGCAGCCTGAGTGCCGAGCGCCACGATGCGCTCGTTGCGTAGCGTTTCCTCGCGCACCCTGGCCAGCGTCTCATCACGGTCGCGCACCGCCTGCGCCATTCTTACCACGAAATACGCCACCACCACCGCGCTGATGACGAAGCCCAGCCACATGCCGATGACGTGCATGTTGAAGGCATCGCCCTGCGGCGCAGCATGTTGCACATGCCCCTCGTGCGCGTTGTCCGACGGCAGCGGCACGTAGAACTTCATCAACAGGGTGTAACAGCAGGTGGTAATGCCCGCCATCGCCCAAGTGTAGGTGCGCGGCAATGCGGCTGCGGCGATCACCAGCGGCAGCAGAAACAGCGAGATGAACGGATTGGTCGAGCCGCCGCCGTAGTAGAGCAGCACCGACAGCGCCAGCACGTCGGCGCACAGTTGTGCGAATAACTCGGGGTTGGAAACCGGGTAATCGGTGCGCAGGCGCCACCAGGTGAGCAGATTCAAACCCGCCTGTGCGGCGACCGTGGCGAGCATGGGAAACCATTCCAGCTTCATCGCGAGAATGCGGTACACCAGCGCGAGCACAGCGCATTGCGCGACTACGGCGATGGCGCGTAACAGCACCAGGCGGCGCAGGTGGCTGTGTCCGGTTTGGGCGGCGAGAATGGAGTGGTTCATGGCTGCTGAATTTTACCGGTTTGTCGGTGCCGGATGGGTGCGGCAAATTGTGGTTCCCGCATAACCTGAAGGTTAGCGTACTCCGCAATGTGTCGCAATGCGACAAATTGTCGCGCTATTATTGGGGTTGTGCAGTTTCCATGGCTTCGGGCGTGGCAACGAGGACGCAATTTCTGCCGGCTTGTTTTGCGCGGTACAGCGCCTGGTCTGCGGCTTGAACCAGCTTGTTTTTGCTATCAAGGGTTGTGCTCAGGCCTGCTGCACCAATGCTGATGCTGATCTGAATGATTTGTTTCCCCCCGGAGCCATCAGGGATCTCGACTTGATGAGATTCGACCAGATGACGCAGGCGTTCCGCTACTAATGTGGCGCCATCAATGGCGGTGTTGACGCAGATTATCAGGAACTCTTCTCCCCCGTAACGCGCGACAATATCCATTTCACGGATTGCAGCCTTGATCAAGCAGCCGAATTCGGACAAAGCGGCATCTCCCGCATGATGTCCGAAGGTATCGTTAACCCGTTTGAAATGATCGATGTCGAGCATCAGGATGGAAAGATCGAGCGAGTATCTTTTTGACCGTGCGATTTCATCTTCAAGTTGGCGATCCAGGTAGCGGCGGTTGTAAACCTGCGTCAGCGGATCGGTAATGTTCTCCATTTCGAGCAAACCTATTCGTCGAAGATCAACTGCGGTTTGCAGCGAAAGGTTTATCGTCAACCTTACATACACGGCGCCAAGCAAAAATATGCCGGGAATGAGAAGATCGCGCCACTCGGTCTGATGGCCCCAAAGCACTACAATATAAGCCAGGTAACCCGCAATGAAGAAGAGGGTCAGCCCAATCATGGTAAGCCATTTGTTGCGCAACGATCCTGGTGGGAGCATCGCTATCAGACGGCGGGCGGGAGCCAGGGCTGCAATATGGATAATCAGGCCGACCACAACCAGTGAGCTGGACAAATAAGAGATCATGGCTGGGTGCGTATTGGGTGTGGGGTGCCTGGTTAAGCTGAATAGGTTGATGGGTATTACTTTAAACCAGATAACCCATTAGCTCCGTCATTCCCGCGCAGGCGGGAATCCAGTGAGACAAATACTCCGTATAACTGGCAAAACTTCAATGTTGGCCCGCAACGCGGGGGGTTGTTCAATCATTTGGATTCCCGCCTGCGCGGGAATGACGAGTTTTCGGCCTAATGGGCAATCTGGGTTTAACCGGGCGGTATGAAAATTAATTCAGTGTCTTAGCGAGTTGCGCGCAACGGGGTGCGGCATATTGTCGCGCGACAATATGCCACATTCCCAAACAGGCGTAAACGTCTTAAATTATGCCTTGCCAAGCAGGCGGTGCTGAGTTTTTCCGGGCCTCCCTCTCCCTGGATGCTGGTTGCATGCTTTCCTGCTTGGCACTTTTTCTCCGGTAATAATTGGAGCGTCAGTAACGAAGTTGTTCAGGAAACACCCTGATCTGCATTCGATTCTTCGATACACCGCGCAAAGCGCGATATGCGAAGAAGCAAACGATTCAACAGATTCAATCCCTCATCCACACAAAATCCTGTGATTCCAGATCCGGTTTGAGATATTCTTCGGGAAAGGAATACGCGATGCCGTTCCATCATGAATGCGTTAGAGCTTGAACCCATGACATGAAAAACGCTGTAATTTTATTATCCGGTGGGCTGGATTCAGCCACTATACTGGCGCTGGCACGGCAGCAGAATTTTGCCTGTTACGCATTGAGCGTGGATTATGGGCAACGGCACCATGCCGAACTGGCTGCGGCACGGCGTGTGGCACAGGCGCTGGGTGCGGTCGAGCAGCGTGTTGCCAGCATTGACCTGACCGGATTCGGCGGCTCCGCCCTGACCGATGCGCGCATTGCCGTGCCGGAGCAGGCTACCACAGGTATCCCGCTTACCTATGTACCGGCGCGCAACACCATCATGTTGTCGCTTGCTTTAGCCTGGGCGGAAGTGTTGCATGCGCAGGACGTTTTCATCGGGGTGAATGCGGTGGACTATTCTGGCTATCCGGACTGCCGTCCCGAGTACATCGAGGCTTTCGAACGCATGGCCAATCTCGCCACCAAGGCAGCGGTCGAAGGCAGGAGCCTGACTTTGCATGCGCCCTTGCTGCATCTGTCCAAGGCCGACATTATCAAACGCGGGGTGCAATTGGGAGTGGATTACAGCCTGACAGTGTCCTGCTATCAGGCCGACGAGGAGGGGTATGCGTGCGGAGTGTGTGACTCCTGCCGATTGCGCCGTGCGGGTTTCGATGCCGCCGGAATGGCCGATCCAACACGCTACCGTTGCTCCTGGGCCTGAGGGCGTGTTACATCATAACAAAAGGATGCTCAAGGTCGGGAACGTTGCTTCAAAACTGGGAAAACTCAGACCTTGCAGGATCGGCTGGTCATAACCTGCTGAGCATCTTAGCGATGCAGCAAGATTTCCAGCACGAACTGTGTGCCAAGATAGGCCAGCAACAGAAAAACAAAGCCGCTCATTGTCCAGCGCACGGCAGTGCGTCCCCTCCAGCCCTGGAAATGGTGCCCTGCCAGCAGCACCGCGAACACACCCCAGGAAATAAAACCAAACACCATTTCATGGTTGAATCGCCACAGCTTGCCGAATATCTGCTCGGAAAACATCATGCCTGAGGCCAAGGTCAGGGTGAGCAAGATGAACCCTGCACCAATGATGCGGAATAACAGGATTTCCATGGTGAGTAATGGCGGCAGGGCTTGCAGCACAGGTGGCAGCGTAGCGTGATGCAGGCGTTTTTCCACCAGCGACATCAGCCCTGCATGCAATGCCGCGATGGTGAACAGGCTGTATGCCAGCATCGCCATGAAAATGTGCGCATCAAACGCCCATGAATGGTGTTGCGACAATAGATGCACAGCTGGGAACAGCGCCGGCAACACCGCGCCCACAGCGGCCAGCGGCATCACCAGAGTTTGCAGGCCGGCCAGCGGATAGAAAAAGCGCGCCAGCCAATACACCGACATGGTCAACCACAAAATCAGCGATAGTGCGGACACCAGCCCCAAGTTTAACTCACCACCAACCAGTAAATTCTCATATAACAAATAACCGTGCAGTGCCAGCGGGAATAATATGGCGTGACCCAATACTCCACGGTTTAACACATCTGCCTTGCCGGTCAATTGTGCACGCCAAAATAATACGCCCAGCGCGCTATATGCGAGAAAGGTGATCAAATAAAGTGGAAGGTTAGACATTTTTACTCAGGATGTTTTAGACTTCGCAGATTCTACACCATCTATTCCAGGGAAAAACAGGAACGTAATCATGCTGGACAACCTTACACAGCGCCTTTCCGGCGTAATAAAAAACCTGCGCGGGCAGGCGCGGCTGACTGAAAGCAACATTCAGGACGCGTTGCGCGATGTGCGTTTAGCCTTGCTCGAAGCCGATGTGGCGCTGCCGGTCGTGAAAGAATTCACTACCCAGGTGAAACAGGCAGCACTCGGACAGGAAGTCATCGGCAACCTGAATCCCGGGCAGGCGCTGATCGGCATTGTGCACCGCGAGCTGACCAAGCTGATGGGCGAAGCCAGCGTTGGCATCAACCTCGCCACCGTGCCGCCTGCCGTGATCCTGATGGCCGGACTGCAAGGCGCGGGCAAAACCACCACCAGCGGCAAGCTCGCCAAACTGTTGCGCGAGCAGATGAAGAAAAAAGTGTTGCTGGTTAGTTGTGACGTATATCGCCCCGCTGCCATCGAACAACTGCGCACCTTGGCGCAACAACTGGAAATTGACTTCTTTGCTTCCGACATCAGCCAGAAGCCGCGTGACATCGCGCTGGCGGCACACGATTACGCGCGCAAGCACCACCACGACATCCTGATTGTGGATACCGCCGGCCGTCTTGCCATTGATGCCGCGATGATGGAGGAAATCCAGCAACTGCATGCCGCCCTCAAGCCGATTGAAACCCTGTTCGTGGTGGATGCCATGACAGGCCAGGATGCGGTGAACACTGCCAAGGCTTTCGGCGAGGCGCTGCCGCTAACCGGTATTATCCTCACCAAACTGGATGGCGATGCGCGTGGCGGTGCGGCGCTGTCGGTGCGGCATATCACCGGCAAGCCGATCAAGTTCGTCGGTGTGAGCGAAAAGCTCAATGGCCTGGAAGCTTTCCACCCCGAGCGCATGGCCTCGCGCGTGCTGGGCATGGGTGATGTGCTGTCGCTGATCGAGGAAGTCCACCGCGAAGTGGATCATGCCGAGGCTGAAAAGCTGGCAAAAAAAGTCCAAAGCGGCAAGGGATTCGACCTCAACGATTTCAAGATGCAGATCGTGCAGATGCGCAAAATGGGCGGCGTGTCGGCCCTGATGGATAAGTTACCCGCGCAACTCAGCCAGGCTGCTGCAGGTTCCAAGGTGGATGACAAGGCCATCAGCCGCACCGAAGGCATCATCAACTCCATGACCCCGCTCGAACGCAGCAAACCGGAACTTATCAAAGCCTCGCGCAAGCGCCGCATCGCCGCGGGCGCGGGTGTGCAGGTGATGCACGTTAACCAGTTGCTGAACCAGTTCGAACAAACCCAGAAAATGATGAAAATGTTCGGCAAAGGTGGCATGGGTAAACTGATGCGCAGCATGGCCGGGAAATTTCCTGGGCTACGCTAAAATCACCCTCGTCATTCCGGTCTTTGTCGGAATAACGATATCTTCTCAATACACATTTTGATTAACCCCATGACTATCAAAGCCATCATATTCGATGTGGACGGCACGCTGGCCGATACCGAGGATGCACATCGCATCGCCTTCAATAAGGCATTTGCGGAAAACCACCTGGACTGGAACTGGGATGTGGCGCTGTACGGCAAGCTGCTCAAGGTGACAGGCGGCAAGGAACGCATCAAGTATTTTGTTTCGGATTTCCTCAGCAACTACACCAAGCCGGAGAATTTCGACCATTTCGTCAAACACCTGCATGCGGTGAAAACCGCGCATTACACCGCCATGATGCTGGCGGGTGGCATTCCGCTCCGCCCCGGCATCAAGCGGCTGATAAACGACGCGCGAAATGCGGGGATTGTGCTGGCCATTGCGACCACCACTTCACCGGAAAATGTTTCCACCCTTTTGCAACAGGGATTGGGCGCGAACAGTGAAAGCTGGTTTAAGGTGATAGGCTGCGGTGACATCGTGCCGCACAAAAAACCTGCACCAGACATCTACCACTGGGTGTTGGAACGGCTCCATCTTGACGCATCCGACTGTATCGCGCTGGAGGATTCGGAGAACGGCCTGCGCTCCAGCCTGGCTGCCGGAATCAGGACATTCGTCATCATCAACAACTACACGCGAAATCAGAATTTCACCGGTGCGGCAGGAGTGTTTGAAGACTTGAGCGATATCGCTCACTTTTACCAGGCTTCAGGCCTTGCTCTGTCAACGCTAAATACAAACCTCTTTTCAGCAAGGTAGGATGCCTAACACAGCTCCCTGAATCTCGTGTTTCTTGACGCGCCCGTTATGCGCATCTTTCGTCTGTGCCGCAGTTTGTTATTCGTTTGTTCCAGAACCGATGGGGACGGATCCATTTGATGCGACCATTGATGTTTATCTGTTTGCGCCGCCCCGCTTGAGCGTAGGCTGGATGCTTGATTGCAAGACCTGGCACATGACCCCCATGGTTTCCCATGCTGCTCAACCATTATCTTGCGGGCAAGCCGCAGCATGCGCGGGAATTGATAAAAGACCTGCAGAAGCGTGATGAGGTTCAAGAGGCAGGGCGGAAGTCCCCTTGCGGGGCGTTCCGCCCTATGCTGGCTACTGGCCGATTTTCCTGCGACTCGATACTTACTTCACCGGCGCCATCAAGTGCTGGTATGGCGTATCTGGGAACATCACGTAGGGAACCGATGTGTCGGGGTCCGCGCTCTTCGGATAAGTATCGTAGAAGCTGGCATCGGCGCCGACGATCATCACGTGAGGCCCGGTCTTGATCCAATGATTCTTGGCATCGGGCTTGGTCGCATAGGGGTCGGTATTGCTGGCGTCCGTTCCGCCAGCGAGCATGTACATAAAACCGATTTTTCCTGGCGTGGGGTTCGTGTGCGCGATCCACGCATGGGCCCATTCCATGGCGTTCTTGTCCATGCACATGGGGTCTGGACCGGGAGTCGCCGGATTGTCCGGCATGCAGGTGTAGCCGTTTGTTCCTTGGCGCAGGGTGCGCATTTTGCCGTCAGCCTCCATGGCCACGACGGTTGCACCTTTCGCAATCTTGGCCGGCGCCGCAGATACCGCGCTCGCAATCATTTTCTTATCGTTGGCCGACGCTTTCGCGTCTGCGGCATAAGCGTTTGTTGTCAATACAAACGAAGCGGCGACCACCACCATGCCATTTATTTTATTAAGTTGGTTCATTGGAGTCTCCTTAAAGTTTTGTGCGAAAAAGAATTTAAAGAGATAGTAAATTCAATCGCACGAGCCAAAGTATCCTCGCCATAAATGCCTCTGTCAAACGCGCATTTTCATTAGGATGGATTGTTATATCTCACCAGTGTAAAGCAGCAAGGGTGCAATGAAATTGCACCAAAGGTAGGCAATTGTCCCACCAAGCTCTCCAAACTTGAGAAGTTGACATCAACAATTGAATTTTACGAATGTTAATGTTCCTGAATCACGCATGCGCCAGCAAATGCACATTGTTGAGCAGCTTAGCCAGGCTGTCCGTGCACCCCGGTATCCCCAAGGGCGACGGGCTTTTATTCCCTCTCCTCAATCCTCCCGCCAAGGTGGAGGAGGCAATGACACAGGTTTACTGCGGATGTAACAAGAACAGCCGGTACCCCGATGCTTTCAGGTCGGTCGTGTCGAGTTTCAGTTTTAAACTAAACTCGCGATTGGCCGCCAAGCCTTGTTTTTCGTCCTCACCCGGCTTGAGGTATTCCGCTGGTCGGAAGGTGCGGCGCGCCAGCACTTTGTCCTGAGTATCGGTTAAGGCAAGTTCTAGATTGGGATAGGCCTGCGCATAGGGCGCGCGGTTGCGCAGGATGGCATTGAGAAAGATGACGTTGGTCTGTGTCGGGTCGGCTTCCAGGTCGGAAGATTCGATGCTCATCAAATCTGTCTTTTGCGGCAGCGGGACAGTGCAATGGAGCAGCTCGCAATAGGAAATAAGCAGGGGCTTGAGGCCGGGCAGGTTCGCGGCGAGTTCGACCCGGAAGAAATACGCAGCCTGCGCCAGCAGCACGATAAACAGCAGCAGGCAACCGATGGCCCACGGCTTGCGGGGAGCTTTCTTGGCTGGTTCAGGATGGGCTGCATCAAGGACATCTGCAAAAATGATGCTTTGCGACAAGGTGTCGGGTGCGGCAGATTCAATATTATCCCGACGCTCTTCGCGAGGCAGGGCGATGTTGCTGAAATCGAGATTCTCATGGGTTGAGGTGGCAAGCGCTGCCTCTGCTCCGGCGGGTGTTTGCCAAATTTCCTCCAACTCGATGGGCAGGCTGAGTTGCGGGCTGGGTTGGTCATCATGCAGATTGTGCGCGGCGTTGAATACCGCATGGCAACGCCCGCAACGCACCACGCCTTGATGTGCGTTAAGCTGCTCCTGGGTTATCTTAAACCGGGTGTTGCATTGAGGGCATTGCGTTGTAGTGTTCATCTATAACCTCAAAACCTACTGCGCGATCCGTTTGCCGCATTGCGCCGTGCTTGATTCCGCGCCTTACCATTTTGACTACTGCGCACTGTGCGATTTGAACTCGAACCGCGCATAACGGTTTTTAGAGACTTTCAATTTTAACTCCGGACAAGCACGCCCAGCCATCTTCCATCACCGGCGGTTTCAGGTCAAACCATTGTGCATAAATTTGCATCACGTCTTCGGCCTGCTCGCTGAGTACGCCGGATAGCACGATTTGGCCACCCTGCCGGGTTGCGGCGGCGAGCAGCGGGGCGAGCGCTTTGAGCGGGTTGGTGAGTATATTGGCGACGACGATGTCGGCCTGGTGTTTCGGTGCGTCATCCGGCAGGTAGAACTGCGCCTCCACATGGTTGGCGGCCGCGTTGTCGCGGCTGGATTGCACTGCCTGCGCGTCCACATCCACACCGGTGGCGCGGGCGGCACCCAGTTTAAGCGCGGCGATGGCAAGAATGCCGGAGCCGCAGCCATAATCCAGCACGTCTTCTCCGCCTTGCACGTGTGCGTCCAGCCAGCGCAAACATAGCCGGGTGGTGGGATGGCTGCCGGTTCCGAAAGCCAGCCCGGGGTCGAGCGTAATGTTAACGGCTTCGGGGTTGTACGGGGTGTGCCAGGTGGGCACGATCCACAGTTGCTGCGAGATGCGGATGGGGTCGAACTGGGATTGGGTCAGGCGCACCCAATCGTTGTCCGCCAAGGCTGTAGTGCGATAAGCGGGTGGCTGCGCCAGTCCGATAGCGTGTGCCGCTTCCAGCATGATGGCGTCTACCGGAGCATTCTCGGCAAACAGGGCTGTGATCAGGTTATGCTGCCAGAGATGTGGGCCGAGTTCTCCCGGTTCGCCGAATATCGCCTGTTCGCCCGGGGTATCGGCATCCGCATCGTGCACATCCACCGACAGCGCGCCGAATTCCAGCAGGGTTTCGCTCAGGATATCCGCCTGGGAGGCAGATGCGGTAATCGTCAGCGTAAGCCAGGGCATTAAGACCCTTTGGTGCGTTCGGCGAGCTTGTGTTCCAGATAATGGATACTGGTGCCGCCGTTCAGGAAAGCGGCGTCCTGCATCAATTCCTGATGCAGCGGTATGTTGGTGTCTATACCTTCCACCGCCATTTCGGACAGTGCAGTGCGCATGCGCGCCATGGCCTGATCGCGCGTGTCGCCGTAGGCAATGATTTTGCCGATCATGGAGTCGTAATGGGGCGGCACGAAGTAGTTGGCGTACACATGCGAATCGACACGGATGCCGGGTCCTCCCGGCGTGTGCCAAGTGGTGATGCGGCCCGGTGAGGGTGTGAACTTATAAGGATGCTCGGCGTTGATGCGGCATTCGATAGCATGGCCTTTGAACACGATGTCTTTTTGCCGGAAGCTGAGCTTCTCGCCGGCGGCAATGTGTATCTGCTGTTGCACGATGTCTATCCCGGTAATCATTTCAGTGACCGGGTGCTCCACTTGCACGCGGGTGTTCATTTCAATAAAGAAAAATTCGTCGTTCTCATACAAAAACTCGAAGGTGCCAGCGCCGCGGTAGCCGATCTTGCGGCACGCCTCCGCGCAGCGTTCGCCGATTTTGTTGCGCAGGCGTGCATTGAGCAGGGGTGCGGGGGCTTCTTCGATAATTTTCTGGTGGCGGCGCTGCATCGAGCAGTCGCGCTCACCGAGATACACGGCGTTGCCATAAGAGTCTGCCAGCACCTGAAACTCAATGTGGCGCGGATTCTCCAGAAATTTTTCCATGTACACCATAGGGTTGTTGAAGGCGGCTTGCGCTTCACTGCGCGTCATGATTACGGCGTTGAGCAGCGCAGCCTCGGTATGCACCACGCGCATACCGCGTCCGCCGCCGCCGCCTGACGCTTTGATAATGACCGGATAGCCGATGCTGCGCGCAATTTTGATGATTTCCGAGGGGATGTCCGGTAGTGCGCCATCTACGCCCGGAACGCAGGGAACGCCGGCTTTATTCATGGCGTTCTTTGCGGAAACTTTGTCGCCCATCAGGCGGATGGTTTCCGGGCGCGGGCCGATGAACACGAAGCCGCTTTTTTCCACGCGCTCGGCGAAGTCTGCATTCTCCGACAGGAATCCATAACCGGGGTGGATGGCCTGGGCGTCGGTGACTTCCGCCGCGCTGATGATGGCCGGAATGTGCAGGTAGCTTTGCGACGAAGGTGCGGGGCCGATGCATACCGATTCATCGGCCAGCTTGACGTATTTGGCGTCCGCGTCAGCCTCGGAATGGACGGCTACCGTCTTGATACCCATCTCGCGGCAGGCGCGCTGGATACGCAGGGCAATTTCGCCACGGTTGGCAATCAGAATTTTTTCAAACATGGCCATGGGCGTCGGCTTGGGAGCCGCACGCATAATCCCGCGTTTCAATAAACCGCCGGAGGACTTGACATCGCCTAGTTCGGCGCGAGGTTTCTTATCAAACATAACTTAACCGATTATGAACAACGGTTGGCCAAACTCTACTGGCTGCCCGTTTTCCACAAGAATTGCCTTGATTATGCCAGCCTGATCGGCTTCGATTTCATTAAGCAACTTCATGGCTTCAATGATACACAGGGTGTCCCCTGCGCTTACGCTTTGGCCAACCTCCACGAAGGATTTTGCGCCAGGAGAAGGGCAGCGATAAAAACTGCCGACCATGGGTGATTTCACCACATGCCCATCCGGCTCGGCGGCCTTGGCCGGTTCGGCAGCCGGTTGCGGTGCAGGCGCGGCCATTTGCTGTTGCGGCACGGCATAGACTTGTTGCATCGCAGCGGGAGGAGAGCGCGTGATGCGCACGCGCTCCTCGCCCTCGCTGATTTCCAATTCGGCGATGCCCGAGCTTTCAACCAGTTCAATCAGTGTCTTGAGTTTGCGTAAATCCATGGTTAGCTCCTAATCAAGGTGTTTCAGCGCATATTGCAGCGCGAGTTTGTAACCGGTAGTGCCCAAGCCGCTGATGACACCGATGGCGATATCGGAGAAAAAGGATTCTTTGCGGAAAGGCTCGCGTGCAAACACATTGGATATGTGGACTTCGATAAACGGGATATCCACCGCCGCCAGTGCATCGCGTAACGCTACGCTGGTATGCGTGAAGGCCGCCGGATTGATGATGATGAAGCCGGTGCCGTCCTGTCGCGCTTGATGTATGCGCTCCACCAAAGCGGCTTCGGCATTGCTCTGAAAATATTGAAGCTCCGCACCCCCCGTTTGGGCTAAATGCTTTAATTCCAGGTTAACTTCGTTCAACGTGACATGACCATACACGTCCGGCTCGCGTTGACCGAGCAAGTTCAAGTTGGGGCCATGCAGCACCAAGATATTTTTCATGGGCGCATTTTGCCGCAAATAGGGCCGAGTTGTCCAGTTTTGGCTGAAATTGTGTTTTTGGAATGCTTGTTATGCGCTTATAGCCCCACGCTTTGTAGTGATTGAAAAAACTGTGCGGCATCCTGATAACCCGTTACGCGGAAGTCGGCCAGTTCCTTACCTTGAGGGTCAAAAAACAATATGGCGGGTGGGCCGAACAGTTCGAAACGCTGGAGCAGTGCTTTGTCCTCCTCGCTGTTGGCGGTGACATCGGCCTGTAACAGCACGGCGTTTTTCAGCCTGGCTTGCACCCTGGCATCGACAAAGGTATAGCGCTCCATTTCCTTGCATGACACGCACCAGTCGGCGTAGAAATCCAGCATCACGGCTTTGCCGCCCGCTTGTGCTATGCGCTTATCCAGTTCAGCCACATTTTTTACCCGTGAAAACTTCAGTGTCTCGGATGGCTCCGCTGGGGCGCTACCGATAGCAGACAGCGGGCGCAGGATATCGCGTGCGCCGGAAAGCGCACCGATAAGATAGGCGCCACCGAGCAGCAGGGCGAGGATGCCGATGCCCTTCCATAGCTTGTGCCAGCCCCCGGCATTGTGCGGCAGCGCATCCAGCGCGTGCAGGTAAACGGCGGAAAGCACCAGCAGCACTGCCCACAGCAGCATCTGTATTCCCACCGGAATGAGCGACGAAATGATCCAGATGGCGACTGCCAGCAGAAGCACGCCGAAGAAGCGTTTGACCGATTCCATCCATGCGCCTGCCTTGGGCAGCAATGTCCCGGCGGAAGCGCCGATCAGCAACAGCGGAAGACCCATGCCCAGCGCCAGCGCGAACAGCGCCACTCCACCCAGGAAGGCGTCATGCGTCTGCCCGATATACAGCAAGGCGCCCGCCAGCGGGGCGGCAACGCATGGGCCGACGATGATGGAGGACAGCGCGCCCATCACGAACACCCCGCTCAGATGCCCGCCATGCAGGCGGTTGCTGGTGCTGGATAATTTGCTTTGCAGGGCAGTCGGCAGTTGCAGTTCGTAAAAACCGAACATGGACAAAGACAGCAGCACGAACACGGCGGCAAAACTGCCGAGCACCCAAGGCGTTTGCAAGGCGTTGGACAGCAGCGAGCCGGACAGCCCTGCAGCCACGCCTACTGCGGCGTAGGTCATAGCCATGCCGAGCACGTAGGACAGCGACAGGATGAAACCGTGCATGTGGGTAATCTTGTGGCCGCGCCCCACAATGATGCCGGACAGGATGGGCACCATGGGGAAGATGCAGGGGGTGAAGGCGAGCAGCACCCCGGCACCGAAGAAAAACGACACAATGAGCCAAAAGCTGCCCTGTTTGAACAGCTTGGCAATCTGGACGTTTTCGTTCTGCGAACTCGTGCTGTTGGCGGCGGGTTGTGGCGTGGCTTGTGCCTGTTGCGCTACAACCGCTGTGGCGGAGCCCGTTTTTGCGGGCGGCGTGCCTGTTACTTCGGGCAGTGCAATGCTGATTGACTTATTGATGGGCGGGTAGCACAGGCTTTTGTCTTTACACCCCTGGTAACTGGCTTCCAGCATAATATTTTGCGCCGTGCTGCCGGTTCGTTCCAACGTGATTTCCGCCTGGAAAGGTTGATGGAACACCGCCATATCGCCAAAGTTTGGATCGTGCTTAATTTCCCCTTTCGGCAGGGCTATATTGGTAATTCTGACACCCGTGGCTTTTGAGGAATCGCTCTTTATTCCGAGGCTGACCTTGTCGCGGTAGAGATAGTAGCCGGGTGTAATTTTGAAACTGGCAATCAGGGTATGTGCATCGAGAGTGGTGACATTCAGCCCGAACGCCTGATCCGGGGGCAGAAAAACCTCCTGTTTGGCGCCGCCTAGCAACGGCAGGCGATCCAGAAATCCTTCCGCGTGGGATAAGTGGGCAAGGCACAGCAATAACCATATTACATGACGCATGGGTTTCATTCCTCGGTTGCTTGAGTTTCCTGGGCTACCCATTTCAGATAGGCGGGAAGGCCGTTGTTAACAGGGACAGCGATGATTTCCGGAAGTTCATAGGGATGGTGCGCACGGATAGTTGCCTCAAGGCGCGGGTAAGCGGCGCGCGTGGTCTTGATCAGCAGCGGCACCTCGCTGGACGTTTCTATTTTCCCTCGCCAGCGATATACCGAGCCGCATTCTGCCAGAATATTTATGCACGCGGCACAGCGGTTCTCGATCAGTGCCTGCGCCATCTGTTGCGCGCTGGCGCGATCCGGCAGATTGGTCATGACTAAAATTACTTCGTCCATAAACAGTCATGCCGCCTTCGTGCGGGCGCAACGTATCCCCAGTTGCAGCAGCTCGTCCCACACATCGCCCTGGCGCAAGCCCTTTATTACCTTGTCCACGTTTGCAGCCTGGCGCAGGGCACGTTCCGCTATTGCCGGGCTGAAGCGGCGCACGGCGCGTTCTACCAGCTTCTGGCGCGCGCCCCACACCCGCGCTTCGCGCAGCGCTGTAGCCAGGTTGCCGCTACGCTGCATGGCTCGCGATACTTTAGCGAGCGCGCGGATGTCTTCCGCCAGCGCCCACAGGATCAGCACAGTTGTCTCGCCTTCCGCGCGCAGGCCGTCGAGGATGCGCGCATAGCGTGCGGCGTCGCCTGCGAGCATTGCTTCGGACAATTTGAAAACGTCATAGCGCGCCACGTCCATTACCGCATCCTTCACTTGTTCGAAAGAAAGCGGCCCGGCAGGGAACAGTAGCGCCAGTTTCTGGATTTCCTGATAAGCCGCCAGCAGATTGCCTTCCACCCGCTCGGCCAGAAATGCCAGCGTATCAGCATCGGCGGACTGATCCTGCCTTTTCAGGCGGCCTGCAATCCAGGCTGGTAACGCACCCAGCGCAATTTCCTCGGTGGCGATAACCACTCCCTGCGCCGCCAAGGCGGCGAACCACTTGCTGTCCTGGGCAGTCTTGTCCAGCCGTGGCAGCGTGATTATCGTAACCGTGTCGGCATTCAGTTGTTCGCAATAGTCCTGCATGGTTTGCGCGCCTTCCACTCCCGGCTTGCCGGATGGGATGCGCAGTTCCACCAGCTTGCGCGCCGAGAACAGCGACATGCTTTGCGCGCTGTTGCGCAGTTCACTCCACTTGAAACCTTGTTCGACTGTCAGCACCTCGCGCTCGCTATATCCCGCTGCACGCGCTGCGGCGCGGATGGCATCGGCTGCCTCAATGGAGAGCAACAGCGCATCGCCGTGGATGGCATACAGCGGTTTCAGCCCCGAGGCGAGATGGCGCGCCAGGTCTTCGCCCAGAAGTTTCATACTGGAGCAGCTAACTTCATTGTGGCGGCCTGGCGTGGTTCAGGCGGCGCAATACCTGCTGCACTGCATCGCTGCGCATGTTCTGGTAAAGCAGCGCCTCTTCCTGCTCCTTGGCGAGAACCTGCGTGTCATCATAGGAAAAATCGCGCTGCAACATGATTTCCTCCGGGGCAATCCAGTCCTGTTGTTTCAGGTCATAGGCGTGCAGCGAAATCCGGTATTGCAAACGATATTCGCGCACACGACCGCCGCCGCTCAAGGAAAGAATCTGCTTGTCCACCGTTTCTGCAACAATATGCAGCGTCAGTTGAGCGTGGTCGGGAGCATCTGCGATCTGCACGTGGTTCGCCTCGATGGCGCGTTTCAGTTCGGCGATGAAAGGGGCATAGTCATTGGCCGATTTTACATACAGCGCCTGGAACGGCAAGGCAAATGCGCCCTGCCCGCGCAAATGGAAGCCACACGCGCCCAGCAGCAGGGTGATCATCAGCACGGGGACTGTCAGAATTGCACGCATCAGTTCGATCTTTGGTCAGGTCACTACGTTGATCAATCGTCCCGGCACCACGATAATTTTTTTCGGCGTCCCGCCCTCAAGTTGTTTCTGCACTGCTTCATGAGCCAGCGCGAACCGCTCCAGCGCCGCATTGTCCGTGTCCTTCGCCACGCGCAAATTGCCGCGCAGCTTTCCATTCACCTGAATCACCAGTTCGATCTCGTCCTGCTCCAATGCGGCCTCGTCCACTTCCGGCCAGGGTGCGGTGAGAATGTCGTCGCCGTAACCAAGTTCTTGCCACAGGGTTTGCGTGATGTGTGGTGCAATCGGTGAGAGTAGACGCAACAGAATGGAGAATGCCTCAGAAAACGCATACCACTGCGCCTCTTTGACGCTCACTAAGCCATAAGTGGCAATATCTTCCGAGGAAACCATCGATGGCAGGTTGCTTTCAAGTAAATTCGACAGCTTCATACATGCGGATACGACTGTATTGAACTGCTGTTTGCATAAGTCGTAGTTTGCTTGCTTTAACAACAGGTGCACCTGTCGACGAAAATCCAATGTTTGCTTTGTCGCTGCTTTCCACTCTACTGGATTTGCGTTAGTGCGCATGCATTGAATCCCGGTGTGGAGGTCATTTTCATAAGCATTGGCGAAATTCCACACACGCTTCAGAAAACGAAACGCGCCTTCCACGCCCGCATCTGACCATTCCAGTTGTTGGTCGGGCGGGGCGGCGAACATGATGAACAGGCGCGCGGTGTCCGCGCCGTACTGGTCTATGATGGCTTGCGGATCCACGCCGTTGTTCTTGGATTTTGCCATTTTTTCGGTGCCGCCGATGATGACTGTCTGGCCATCAGCACGCAACGTCGCACCGACCGGACGACCGCGATCATCAGTTTTGACATCTACATCTGCCGGATTGATCCACATCTTCTTGCCGGCATCCTCGCGGTAAAAAGTCGGCGCGATCACCATGCCTTGGGTCAGTAAATTTTTGAACGGCTCGTCGCCTTGCACCAACCCCTCATCGCGCATCAGTTTGTGGAAGAAGCGCGCATACAGCAAATGCAAAATAGCGTGCTCGATGCCGCCGATGTATTGATCCACCGGCAGCCAATGCCTGGCGCGCTCATCCACCATGCCGGTGGCGCAATCCGGGCTGGCATAGCGCGCGTAATACCAGGACGACTCGACAAAAGTGTCCATGGTATCGGTTTCGCGCTTCGCCGCTTTGCCGCATTGCGGGCAAGTGGTCATATAGAATTCCGGCATCTTCGCCAGCGGCGAACCCGCGCCGGTGATGGCGACCTGTTCGGGCAATACCACGGGCAATTGCTCATCCGGCACCGGCACATCGCCGCAGGTGAAACAATGGATGATCGGGATCGGGCAACCCCAGTAGCGCTGCCGCGAAATGCCCCAGTCGCGCAGGCGGAACTGGCTGCGTTTCTTGCCGAGGCCCATCGCCGTCAGATAAGTGGAAATCGCGTCGAACGCCTCCTGGAAATCCATGCCGCTGTAATTTCCGGAGCAGACCAGCGTCCCATATTGCGTGTTCGGAGATTCGAGTTGCAGTTGTGCGGCGAACTCATGGACTGCCTCGATAAGGGCTTCGGATGGGGTTGGCAGATCCATCAGCACAATGCTCAGATAAGCAAACATCCCCATCGTGTCGAGGTCTTCCCGGTTCAGCTCATATCCGTCCGCTTCGAACTGCGCTTCCAGTTTTTTCCATACATCCAGCAACTCACCGCTTGCGATGACATGCTTAACAGGTAAGTTATATTTTGTGGCGAATTCAAAATCGCGTTCGTCGTGTGCCGGAACCGCCATCACCGCGCCCTCGCCGTAGCCCATCAGCACATAATTGGCGATCCATATCGGCAATTTCTCGCCGGTGACCGGGTGCCTGACGAACAAGCCGGTGTCCATGCCCTTCTTTTCCATGGTCGCCACATCGGCCTCGGCTGTGCCGCCGCGCTTGCACTCGGCAATAAAATTGGCAAGTTCGTTTTTCTCGGATATCTCCGCCGCACGCCTTGCCAGCGGATGCTCTGCCGCCACCGCCACATAGGTCGCGCCCATCAGTGTATCGGGGCGGGTGGTGTAAACCTTGAGCATGCCGCCCGATCCCACAGTCTCCATATCGTGGGGAAAATATATCTCGCAGCCATGGCTCTTGCCGATCCAGTTGACCTGCATGGTTTTGACCTGTTCCGGCCAGCCGGGCAGCGTGTCCAGCCCTTGCAGCAATTCATCGGCATATTGGGTGATGCGGAAGAAGTACATCGGGATGTCGCGCTTTTCCACCGGCGCGCCGGAACGCCAGCCGCACCCGTCTATGACCTGCTCGTTAGCCAACACAGTCTGATCCATCGGGTCCCAGTTCACCGAAGCAGTCTTTTTGTAAATGATGCCTTTCTTGAACAGGCGGGTGAACAGCCATTGTTCCCAGCGGTAATATTCCGGTTTGCAGGTGGTAATTTCGCGCGCCCAGTCTATGCCCAGCCCCAACGACTTGAGCTGCTGCTTCATGTGTTCAATGTTGGAATAAGTCCAGGCGGCGGGCGGCACGTTGTTGGCCAGCGCGGCGTTCTCGGCGGGCAGGCCGAAGGCGTCCCAGCCCATCGGCTGCATCACGTTGTAGCCCTTCATGCGGTGGTAGCGCGAGAGCACGTCGCCGATGGTGTAGTTGCGCACATGCCCCATGTGCAGCTTGCCGGATGGATAAGGGAACATCGACAGGCAGTAATATTTTGGCTTGCCGGAAGTCTCTGTGGCACGGAACGTGTTGCGGATATCCCAGTGCTGCTGCGCGTTTATTTCGATGTCTTTGGGTTGGTAGATTGGTTGCATTTCTGAATGGATAACCTGCGTTAGTGGCTACGAAAATTTAATAAGCTGCCATTATAACGGCATAATCCGTACCAAGCAGGTTCGAGCTGACATTCCATTGCTTATTAATTTTAGTATGCTCGCGCTCAAGTTATACCGCAGCATTTAGGGTCGAGATATTTAAAAGCGGAATAACAATTCGAGCCTAACCTTTTTAATCCTGCTCCAAATTACCCATTCTCAGATACCATGGTGAACCACTCTCACTTTTCGTAAACTCCAGCATGGCGGACTGTTGCGAAGATAAAGCCTGTGCACTTGATGCGCTGAGAAATCGACAAAGCGCAACACTAAAGGTCGTGCTCGTGATCAATGCCGTGATGTTCGTGGTCGAATTGGTCGCGGGAATGATGGCGGGATCGACTGCGCTGCTGTCCGATTCCCTCGACAATCTGGGCGACGCCTTGACCTATGGCCTCAGTCTCTACGCCGTCTCTCGTGGCCTGCGCTCAAAAGCCAAGGTCGCCTTGTTCAAAGGTGTACTGATTCTGACGGCTGGCCTCTTCGTTCTCAGTCAGGTGGCTTACCGGATCGCTGTTCCGGTTATCCCGACCTATGAAACGATGGGCCTTGTCAGCCTGCTGGCACTATCGGCAAACGGCACTTGCCTCGCCCTGCTCTGGAAACACCGCGAGGAAGACATCAACATGAGTTCTGTCTGGGAATGCTCGCGCAATGACATCGCCTCCAATCTCGCGGTTTTTGTGGCGGCTGGTGGTGTTTGGCTGACCCACTCCGGATGGCCGGACATCTTGATCGGACTGGCGCTTGCGCTGCTGTTCCTGAAGTCAGCAGTAAAAGTCCTGAAGAGGGCAATTGCCGAGCTGAGGCAACATGTTGCCTGACATCGGAATCTAGCGCGTATCCCCGGATTCCATTACATTTCATCCGGGCTACGCTTGCTGTTTTCGGCTTAGGTCATGGGGCGGATACTCTCATCACATTGCCTTGTTGTTCGAGCCTGACGCGCCCAAGCACATTCATTCCAAGAAGCTCATTTGTCATATTTGGCATGATTGCCACCTCTGAGTTTACTATCCTGAAATTGCCAAAAGTAAGCACTGGTACTGTGGCTACACACCCATTCGCCTGCCCGTTGGCGGTATTAAACAGACGCTGAACGCAAGTGGTGGTGATACCCGCCTGCCGCGCGGTTTGTTCGGTAATAGACGTGAGGCCGGCACCTGTGTCTAGCATGAATTCAACTGGAGTACCGTTGACTGTTCCCGTTACCATGTAGTGCCCATTCTTCGCGAGACGCAAATCCATGTAACCATTTCCTTCAACCTGACTTGGGGGCGCTGGCGGTGGGGCTACTGGTGCGACAGTGTAATTCACCCTGATGTCGCCTGGACGATTGCCGGTGGAATGCAGGCTTACCGTGGTGGTCTCGCCGCTTCGTAGCGGCATCGCTCCATCTACATTCGCATTCACGCCATTGGTAAATCCATTGTTGATGTTGCACCAACTGGTTCCGGTCAAAACGGTCAAGCCATATTCGGCGATGGGTAGGCTAATCTTGGCTGTCTGTCTTGGATAGATGGCAACCGCCTCGTAGCGCGCAGCCCGTTCAGGATTCGAGATGACCAAAACGACTGGATTGGCAAGCAGGTTGTCAATCTGGACGCCGGAATAAAGTACATCTGAGCGCCGTATGACAGATGGGTCTATCAGGATACTGCTGCCGTTTGGTGGGAGTGGCTCGCAATTGTTCGGCAGGCTGGAAAGGTGTGTCTGTTGATATCCTACTTTGTTTTCTTTATGTTGTTGGAACACAAGAAAAATAATCAATCCTGCAGAAATCCAGATAACAACGCTGACTAACCATCCGCTACCAGAACGTTTTTTCGTGTACTTTTGCGATGCTGCTGTGCCTCGGAATTCCTTTGGATCGTAATTATGGACATTTTCTTTGCCCCTATTGCGCATGTAGTCGCGGTCATCGAACCCCATGCTTTATTTACCAAAGTAGTCGTTGAAAGATCGGTAGATTAAATACCCCCGTTCAAGTAACACGGGGGGCTATCAATACTTAGGGTGATTATAGACACAATTCGCTTCGCTGAATCACAACATCTTGCTAACGCGTTTGATGCCGCTATCTTCCGCGCTGGTTTCGATGGTGAAGCCAATCCGGGCCATGAATTTCAGCATGTCGCTGTTACCGGCGATTACTTCGCCTTCCATGATTTTGAGTCCCTTCGAACGGGCTGCATCCATCAGCGAATTTATCAGCTTCTGGCCCAGTCCCTTACCGCGCATGTTGTCGGCGATTACATGTCACTCCCGTGCCAACGACGGTCACCAATGGTGGATCAGGCCTATCCAGCAATTTGGCTGTGGGCCGCGGTTCTGGAGGGAAAAGTTTGCCGTCCATGCGTCTTCAGAAAGTCAGAGTTTTACAGGCGAAATGGTGCCAACGAGTGTAACGGCAAACATGGCGGGCGGTTTGGCGGTTTGCATCTTGCGCATCAGCTTGGGGTAGAGCCTGACGACAAGGTCGGCGGTGTCGGCTGCCGAAGCTTGCCCAGAAGTCAGCACAATGGCCAGCACGCGGTTTTCCTTGAAGGCTCGTAGTTCATTCGGCTTGCGGCGGATATTCTTGTCGCGCGTCAGCACGATCCAGCCTTTCTTGCCAACTGCCGGAAGCCATTCCTCATCCGGACAGTCATGCACGAAGCGTTGATGGTGCGGGATAAAAGCGATATTTGCGGCGGTGAGCGCTTCGCCCAAGTGGGTGCTCCACGCACACCGGTCAATGAACAGTACGGGGGTATCAGGCGGCGAGGCGCTGCTCGAAGCGGAGCGCTTCTTCGATTTCTTTTTCGTCAACGCCGTAGTCCTTCGCCATTTCACCCATCGAATCGCCCGCCCTGAAGCGGTCAACAATCACTTCCGTGGGTACACACACGCCGGAAAGAACCGGGCGCCCGAAGGAGAGCCGGGGGTCAATGACGATGGACTTCGGCTGTTTTGCACCCGAGGCAGTGCTGCGGCTGAAGGGGAACAGCCGGACAGGTGCGCCGTTGCGATCCCATTCTATGCGGGCGAGCGCGAGCGCGAATTCGCCCCGTAGCGACTCCTGCCCCTGTTGCGAAACATTCAGCAAGTGTGAAGCGTGTTCGACGAATAGATCCACGCCGTTGGTGCGGAACTGCCGGTCAATCAGCGGCCTGTCAGCACCGAGTTGCGATCGGACATAGTCAACGCTGTCGCGGACTTTGGACAAGGAAATCTTGTGCTGCCGACGTATGGCCGACAAAACATGCAACTCGCACAAGTTGGCAAATGAAAGCAGCCGTGCGCGCGTATCGGCAGGACGTATCACCGGCTTGAAGCGTTTTGGTGCGCCCGAGGCCGCGTGATAGGCTTGGCCGAAGCACCAGGCTTTTACGGTAGCGGCGGGCAGGTTGAGGATGCGCGCCACCTCGCTTGCGGGGTATGCGGGGTTATCGAAAACGGGTACTCGCTTTTCAGTTGGTTTTGCCATATGCGAATGATAGCCTGAACACTGTCTGATGCAAACCGGTAATCAGGCCTGAATCACAACACCTTGCTGACACGTTTGATGCCGGCATCTTCCGTGCTGGTTTCGATGGTGAAACCAATCCGGGCCATGAATTTCAGCATGCTGCTGTTGCTGGCGATGACTTCGCCTTCCATGATCTTGAGACCCTTCGAACGCGCGGCATCCATCAGCGAGTTGATCAGTTTCTGCCCCAATCCCTTGCCGCGCATGTTGTCGGCGATCACGATGGCGAATTCGCAGCTCTCCCCGTCCGGGTTGATGGAGAAGCGTGTCACCCCCAGCTCGATTTCCTTGCCCTGCGCCTGGGTCACGGCGACGAGCGCCATTTCGCGGCTGTAGTCTATCTGGGTGAAGCGCACCAGCATGGCCGGGGTGAGTTCCTGCACGCTGTTCATGAAACGGAAGTAGCGCGATTCTTCCGACAGGCCGTGCACGAATTCCTGCTCGATTTCGGCATCTTCCGGGCGTATCGGGCGGATGGTGATGCCGGTGCCGTCGGCCAGTTGCCAGTTGCTGATGAGGTAAGTCGGGTAGGGATGAATCGCCATGTGGGCGTAACGATATTTGGGTGGCTGGAGATATTCCACCACCACCCGCGCATCGGCGGCCAGCGCGCCGTGTTCGTCCAGGATCAGCGGGTTGATGTCCATCTCCATCAGCATCGGCAGTTCGCACACCATTTCCGACACGCGCAGCAGCACGCTTTCGAGGGATTCCATGTTGGCGGGCGGCATGTGGCGGAAAGCGCCCAGCATTTTGGCGACATGCGTGCCCTGGATGAGATCCTTGACCAGGAAGGTGTTGAGCGGGGGCAGCGCCACGGCGCGGTCGCCCATCACTTCCACCAGCGTGCCGCCCGCGCCGAAGGTGATCACCGGGCCGAACACGGGGTCGTTGGTCACGCCCAGCATCAGCTCGCGCCCGTTCGGCTTGACGATCATCGGTTCTATCGAAATTCCGTCCAGGTGCGCACTGGGCCGGCTGCGCGCGACGTTCTCCATGATCTCGTGGTATGCCGCGCGCACGGCCTGCGCGTTGCCCAGATTGAGCATCACGCCGCCGGTGTCACTCTTGTGGGTGATGTCGCGGGAATTGATTTTCATCGCCACCGGGAAGCCCAGTTGCTGCGCGATCAGCAGCGCCTCGTTGGGTGTATGGGCGACCATGGTTTGCGCCACCGGAATATGGAAGGCCGACAACAGCGCCTTGGATTCCATTTCGTTCAGCACCTTGCGCTTATCCTGCAACGCGCCTTCGATCACCATGCGCGCGCCTTCCACATCCGGCTCCAGATGATGGGACAGCGGCCCCGGCACCTGCATCAGCAGTTTCTGGTTGCGGTAATAATCGGAAAGATGGGAGAACACTTCCACCGCCGGTTCGGGGGTGCGGAAGGTGGGTTGCCGGGCATGGATAAAAGCGGCGCGCGATTCCGCAACCTGCGACTCGCCCATCCAGCAAGTGAGCAACGGTTTCTTGTATTGGCCTGTAAGCGCGATCACCGCCTGCGCGGCTTCCAGCGGCTTGGTCATGGCCTGCGGTGTCAGGATGGTCAGCACGCCATCCACATTCGGGTCTTCCAGGCACGCCTTGACGGCATGGTGATAGCGGTCGGCCTGGGCATCGCCGATGATGTCCACCGGATTTCCATGCGGCCAATTCGAGGGCAACACCTTGTTGAGCTGCTCGATGGTGGCATCGGACAGGGTGGCGATCTCCAGCCCCAGATCGGAGGCGCGGTCGGTGGCCATCACGCCTGGCCCGCCGCCGTTGGTGACGATGGCGAGCCGGTTGCCCGAGGGATGGAAGCCGCAGGACAGCGCCTTGGCGGCGGAAAATAGCTGCGTGATGGTCTGCACCCGCACCGCACCGGCGCGGCGCACGGCGGCGTCGAACGCATCGTCGGAACCCACCAGCGACGCGGTGTGCGACATGGCCGCTTTGGAGCCTGCGGCGTGGCGCCCGACCTTGACCAGGATCACCGGCTTGATGCGGGCGGCGGCGCGGATCGCGCTCATGAAGCTGCGCGCGTTGCGGATGCCCTCGATGTACATCAGGATACTTTGGGTCTGCTGGTCGAATACCAGGTAATCGAGTATCTCGCCAAAATCCACATCGGCGGATGAACCCATCGAAACCACACTTGAAAACCCCACATCGTTGGTGTGCGCCCAATCCAGTATCGCGGTGCACAAGGCTCCTGATTGTGATATGAAAGCGAGGTTTCCGGTGTTGGCGCCGCCCTTGTTGAAAGTGGCGTTGAGGCCGATGCCTGGGCGCATCACGCCGAGGCAATTCGGCCCGATCAAACGGATGCCGTAGCGGCGCGCATTCTCCAGCACTGAACGCTCCAGCGCTTTACCTTCGTCGCCGGTTTCGCCAAAGCCCGCAGTGATGATGACCGCCGCCTTGACGCCATGCTTGCCGCAATCCTCGATGATGTCCGGCACGGTTTGAGGCGGTGTGGCGATGACCACCAGCTCCACCGGTTCGCCAATTTTGGATAGCGAGGGATAAGCCTTGCGGCCCTGCACCTCGGCATTCTTCGCGTTGATGGGATACAGGCCGCCCTGATAGCCGCTTCCCAGCATGTTCTGGAATACGATCTGGCCGACCGAATCAACACGGTCGCTGGCGCCAAACACGGCAACGGATTTGGGTGCGAAGAGTGGATTGAGATAATGTTGGCCCATGGTTTATTTTCCTATGCGGTTATTTTTGATCTTTACATAATTCATGACAGCCACCATTACTGTAGCCGTCATTCCCGCGCAGGCGGGAATCCAGCCGAATGGACACACCCCGCGAAGCGGGACAACATACTCTAAAAAACCAAACCTGGCTTTGCCCGCTACGCGGGGCTTTTTGGCAAACTGGATTCCCGCCTGCGCGGGAATGACGATGCTAATAAATAACTTGGGGTGAACTATTGAGTCCTACAGGCTTCATGTTTTATCGTATCCCCAGTCGCTTGTTGCTGCGCCTGAATTTCCCACGCCATCGCTTCCGTTTCCTGCAACAACTGCTTCATGAAATCCATTGCACTATCCAGATGGCTATCGGCTGCCGGTGAAAGCGGGGAACCCAGTTCAAACTGTTCGCCGCGTATGCACAGGATAAAGGCGGGCGGTGGCGCATTTTGATAAATCTGCGGGTACACGGCCAGCACTGCCTCGGGCGTCAAAGCGTGGCTGTATGGGGTGCGGGCATCTCCAGCTTGGGCACGATAGAATGCATAGGGAATTGGCGTATCCATCCCGGCATCAATAAATAGAACCATCTTCCGTCCGGCCATATCCATGGCATGTTCAACCTGCAACTGGAAATCTTCAATCAGTTCGAAATCTGCGCTGCGCGCTTCTTTTTTGAGCCACGCATCCAGCCTGCGCAGGAGTAGCGGCGCCAGCGCATCGTCGCCACGCGATTCATTGCCGACAGCAAAAATGAGGGTGGGGGGGGTCATAGTGTTTTAGTAGGGTGGGCTATGCCCACCATGTCGGGCATAGCCCGACTTACATTCGGACCCAGATCATCTCTGAATACACCGCCCGCAGAACGGGTGAGCTTGGAGAGCATACTACCTTCAACATCCAGCAGCTCTATCTCCAATGGCATCTTGCCGAGCGCATGAGTCGCGCAGGAGAGACAGGGGTCGAAGGCGCGGATCGCTACCTCGATGTGGTTGAGCAAGCCTTCGGTGAGCTTGCGTCCGTCAATGTATTGCCGTGCCACCTGGCGGATGGCTTCGTTCATCGCCTGATTGTTGTGGGTGGTGGAAACAATCAGGTTGCAGCGGATGATCTGGTCGTGCTCATCCACTTTGTAGTGGTGGATCAGCGTGCCGCGCGGCGCTTCGATCACGCCGACGCCGCGCTCCTGCCGCTTGCCGGTATTGACCAGATCGCTGCCTTGCAAGTCGGGATCGTGCAGCAGTTCCTTGATCAGTTCGGCGGCGTGCAGCATCTCGATCATGCGTGCCCAGTGAAAACCTAGCGTCGCACCTGCCGCCTTGCCGTTGTCGAAGGCCAGGAACGTTTTGCGTTGTTCTTCCGCCAGCGGCGAAGGAATGAAATCGCACTGCGTCACTCGTGTCAGCGGCCCGACGCGATACCAGCCCGTTTCTGGCCCCAAGCTGCGCAGGAACGGAAACTTCATGTACGACCAAGGCTTCACGTCCTCGAAGATCATGTCCCAATAACGTCTGTAATCATAATGGTCGAACAACGTGTCGCCATTCATGTCGCGCGCGCGCAATCCGCCATGATACAAATCCAGTGCGCCATCGGCACGCACCAGGTTGAGCGTATGCGACTTGAAACGACCGAAGTTGCTATAGAGGTCGAGGTTCTGCGCGAACAGCTGTTGCGCGATGCCGACTGATTCTTGGCTCCATGTCACGATCTGTTCGATGTCATTGAGTAGGTAGTCGCGCTCTTCGATGCTGACGTTCTTGTTTACCCCGCCGGGTATCGAGCCGGTGCCGTGGATGCGCTTGCCCGCCGTGACGCGGATTACCTCCTGCCCGTATTTGCGCAGCAACACACCTTGTTTGGCGATTTCCGGATAAGCGGCGGCGATGCCGACGATGTTGCGTTTGGCGACATCCGAATCGAAACCAAATAATAAATCCGGCGAAGAGAGATGAAAAAAGTGCAGCGCGTGGGATTGCAATATCTGCCCGTAATGCATCAGCCGCCGCACTTTCTCTGCCGTCGGCGTGAGTGTCGCGCCGACGATCATGTCCATCGCCTTGGATGCGGCGATGTGATGGCTCACCGGACAGATACCGCACAGCCGCTGCACCATCACCGGCGCTTCCCAGTATGGCCGCCCTTGAATGAATTTCTCGAAGCCACGAAACTCGACGATGTGCAACCGCACCTGATGCACGCGGTCGTTCTCGTCCAGCAACAGCGTCACCTTGCCGTGGCCTTCGACGCGCGACACCGGGTCTATCACCACGCGGCGCAAGTTCTCCGGGTGGGTGGCGGTTTCCAGACTGTCCCTTTGGTCAGTCATATTCGATCAACCCATGCCCCAGCACCGGCGTCTTGTCCGCGACCAGGTCGGTGAGAAATTTCCAGATGGCGTCGCCCGATGGCGGGCAGCCGGGGATAATGCAATCCATCTTGGCCGGTGGATGCGCCATGCCGTTGTAACATGCGTGTTTACCTGGTGTCAGGGGTGTTGCGGTTTGGCGCCCGTTGCGCGGGATGAGAGCCAGCGTTCAAAAGATTTTTGCGATTCACCGGAACGATGGCCTGCCAACAGATTCTCGATGCTGATATCTTCGTCCAGCGATTCCCAATGCAATCCATGCCCCTGCCCGATCATGCGCCAGTTGTCGCGTTCTTCCTGGCTGGCGTGAACAAGCCGGGGATACCAGGCCAGCGGAACGGAAACGCTACGCCCATCATCAAGATCAACAGTCAGGGTATTATCAGTTGTGGCCACATTCAAAACAGCCGGTACTTCCAGCTCAATCATTAAAGTATGCATTCCACGCCTCCAGTAATTCGGTTTGATGTTCTGTCACCATAGCCAAGAGTTTTGTGATTTCAACGCGGGGAAATCCGCTGCTGCCTTGCATACGCACAGGTTGCAACCAGAATTTTGCCATGTTGCCATCCCGTTCTATGTGTACATGTGGAGGCTCATTGCGATCCCCCGCATAGAAAAAGAAACGGTATGAGCCAAGTTTCAATATGGTTGGCACGGATAATTATCCCGCTAAGTTCCTTGCACGATGATTTTCCGGAATTTCTCCATACGACGCAATTGTTTTATTTGCAAGTTCATACAGAATAGGGCTCGAAATATTTCTGCGATGCCTGCTTGAATAGGCGGTTTCCAGCTTGTCCCTTTGGCCAGTCATATTCGATCAACCCATGCCCCAGCACCGGCGCCTTGTCCGCAAGCCTCACGGAGGTTCAATCACACAAATGGATTGATGAGCGTCAGCCGCCCATCAATGACTTGGCCGTGTTGCAGGTCCTCGGTGTAGAGTGTGGCGCTTCCGGTTTGGAGTGCTGCGGCGATGATCAGGCTGTCGTAATGGCCAAAGCCGTAGCGTTCAGCCAGCGCCCAAGCGGAGCGGATTTCGCTGATGCCGGCATCTGCCAGTTGCACTAGCCGGAGTATGGCCGATAAATGTTCGTCGATTTTGCCGGGAGACCACTGCAATTTTCGGCGCAATACGTGGCTGCATTCGTTGATGACCTGCGTTGAAATCCAGGGGCTGGCCTCAATCAGGGCTGTGGCAACGCAACTTTTTTTATCATCATCGCCCAGTGCGTAGAGCACGATATTGCTGTCCAGAAAAACAGGCATCTCAGCCTCGTGCTCCATCATGCAACTCATCCCGGCTGGAGATGGGCTTACCCCCCCCAGTGGATGCGGGCATGGGTGATTTTGGCGAGTGCCGCTTCCCGTTCTTGCTGTGCACCCGCTTCATCAGTTTGGTAATTACGGGTCTTGATGAAATCAATGAAGTCAATCACCTCCCGCGCTTTGACGACAGGCAGGTCTTTGGATTTTTCAAAAATCAATTCAGCGAGTGTCATTTGGTATCTCCTTTGTTAGCGAATGGTGAGGCATCTTCCGGCGAATGGCAACGGCATCGGTCGAGGCTACCAGAACTACAATTTCAATCATATTCGATCAACCCATGCCCCAGCACCGGCGTCTTGCCCGCGATCAGGTCGGTGAGGAATTTCCAGATGGCGTCGCCCGATGGCGGGCAGCCAGGGATGAAATAATCTATCTTCACCACCTCGTGCAGCGGATGCACTTTATCCAGCGGCAGTGGCAATTCCGGGTCGTTCGGGATGTGGCCGTGCGCCAGCCCCGGCTCGGTGAGGTACACCTCGGTCAGGCAAGCGCCGAGATCGAGATGGTTGCGCTGCGCGGGCAGACCGCCGGTGATGGCGCAAGAGCCAATGGCGATCAGGGTTTTGCAATTTTTGCGGAACTCGCGCAGCACATGCACGTTCTCCGCATTGCAGATGCCGCCCTCGATCAGGCCGATGTCGCACGGCCCGCAGTGCTTGATGTCGGTGAGCGGCGAGCGGTCGAACTCGATGAGATCGAGCAGCGTGAACAGACGCTCGTCGATGTCGAGGAAGGACATGTGGCAGCCGAAGCAGCCTGCAAGCGAGGTGGTGGCGACGCGCAGTTTTTTGCTCATGAGGTTCCCTCACAGGCTGCGCAATTGCCGCTGGTATCGGCTTGGCGCGGCGCGTCGTCGAGCGCCTGCGCGCTGATCGGGCGCCGGTCATAACGCCGCTCGCCAATGGGAACGCTGAAGCCGATGCGCTTTTGCAGGATCACGCCGACCGGGCAGACCTGCATCGCCTTGTCGGTCAGCGCGATGTCGGTATCCTTCAGCAAACCGGATTTCGCATTGACGATGAGGTGCTTGGTGATGCCGCGCCCGGACAGCGCAAAAATATTCTTGCCGTCCACTTCGGAGGAGGCGCGCACGCATAGCTCGCACAGTATGCAGCGGTTGAAATCGAGCAGAATGTCCGGGTGCGATGCATCCAGCGGGCGGTCGGGATACAAGTGGCGGAAACCGGCGGTGTGCACTTCGAGGTCGTAGCCCAGCGCCTGCAACATGCAGTTGCCGCTCTTCTCGCACGACGGGCAGAAGTGGTTGCCCTCGGCGAACAGCATCTGCACCAGCGTGCGGCGCAGGTCATTCATTTCCTCGATGTTGCTCTCCACGTTTAGCCCTGCCTCGGCGGGCATGGTGCAGGAAGCGGCGGTGCGGCTGTTAACCTTGACCGTGCATAGCTTGCAACTGCCGTGCGGCTTGAATTCGGGGTGATAGCACAGGTGCGGGATGTAATGTCCCGCAGCCAACGCGGCTTGCATTACGGTCTGGCCGGGTTCGAAGGGAACGGCTGCGCCGTCGAGTTGGAATGTGGGAGTATCTTTCATGATCCTGAAAAATCCGGCTGGCGGGTTGGTAGGTGCGAATTCATTCGCACGTGCATTGAGTTATGTGCGAATGAATTCGCACCTACGAGCATGCAGCCTGCTTGGCTCATATCTCCTCCGCTTTCAAGTGCGCCCCGGCATCGTCGCGCCCAGTCATTTGCCTGGCGCGCGCCAGTGCTCCATCCAGATCGAAGGCGGGTTTGAATTCCAGCGACTTCAGGCGGCTCTCATAAGCCGGGCGGAAATGCTTGAGCGTGTGCAGCACCGGGTTGCAGGCGGTGCGTCCCAGCCCGCAATGCGCGCTGGTCTGCAACACCAGGTCGAGATGCTCGACCTCATTCAGGTCGTAACGCGTGCCATGCCCGGCAGCAATCTTATCCATGGTCGCCTTCAGCATGGAAGTGCCAACACGGCACGGCGTGCAAAAGCCGCAGCTCTCATGCGCGAAGAAATGCACGAAGTTGTGCGCCACTTCGAACAGGTCGCGGCTGTCGTCGAATACCATGAATGCCCCGGCGGTGGGCAGATCCTCGAATCCCAACTTGCGGTCGAATTCACTTTCCGCGACGCACATGCCGGAAGGGCCGCTAATCTGCACCGCGAGCGTGTTCACCGCCCCGCAGTCGCGCAGCACCTCGCGCACCGATACGCCAAACGGGTATTCGTAAATGCCGGGGCGGGGGCAATCGCCGGAGACGGACAGCAGCTTGCTGCCCGCAGATTTAGGCGTGCCGATGGCGCGATAGCGTTCCGCGCCCATCTGGATAATCAGCGCGGCGTTGCACAGGGTCTCGACGTTGCCCACCACGGTCGGCTGCTGCATGTAGCCGTGGGTCACCGGGAACGGTGGGCGGTTGCGCGGCACCCCGCGCTTGCCTTCCAGCGATTCGATCAGCGCCGATTCCTCGCCGCAGATGTAGGCGCCCGCACCGAGGTGGATGGCGATGTCAAAGGCGAAACCGGGCTGGCCGAGGATGTTCTTGCCCAGCAGATTGTTTTCGCGGCGGCGTTGCAGCACGGCCTGTAAGGGATCGAGCAGATAGCGGTATTCGCCGCGCAGGTAGAGATAACCGTGCTGCGCACCGACGGCCTGTGCACACAGCGTCATGCCCTCAAACACCAGATCGGCGTGGGCAGTGAGCAGCACGCGATCCTTGAAAGTGCCGGGCTCGCCCTCGTCGGCGTTGCATACCACATACCGTGCGGCGCCCGGCGCATTGCGGCAGGCTTCCCATTTCAGCCCGGTGGGAAAGCCCGCGCCGCCGCGCCCGCGCAGGCCGGACTGATTGATGGCTTCAACGACGCCTTTCGCGCCCAGCGCAATTGCCGCGCGCAGCGCCTCGCCGGGTGTTAGCGAATTGCCGAGCAGAGGGCCGCTGCGGCGGATATTGTTTTCCACGCAAAAAAAATCGGCAGGCCAATCGGCCAGCGGCGTGCGGTTGCGGATCAGCAGGCCGATTTCCTGCACGCGCTGGTGGGTCAGGCGGGTGATGGCGCGGCCATTGACCAGTATGGCCGGCCCCTGGTCGCACATGCCGGTGCAGGAAGTGGTGTTGATGCTCAACAAGCCGTCTTCGGAAACTCTCCCCGGCTCGACCCACATCTGCTGGCACATCTGCTGCATGAGTGCGGTGCTGCCCAACATGCGGTCGGTGATGTTATCGGAGAACAGTACGCGGTATTCCCCATGCGGTTGCAGGTGCAGGAAGGAATAGAAGGTTGCCACGCCTTCAATCTTCGAGCGGGCTATGTGAAGTTTTGCGCTGAGATAATCTACGGCATCGGGGTGGATGTAACCGTAGTGTTCCTGCACCTCGCGCAGGATTTGCAAGAGGTTGGCTGCGGCATGCACGTGGCGCTCGAGTATCGGGACTAGATAAGTGGCATGAAAATCAGAATCTGATACCATGAAAACCGCTCCCTGGATAGTCGCATCCTCTTGCGTGGCAGGGTGAATTTGTCCTCCCTATAAATTCTCAACGGATTAAGCGGTTAATTGTTTTTCTGGACATTCACGCCCAGCTCGCGTATAAAGCATGAATGCAAGCCAATCTACAAGCATTGAGCGTCCGTCTCGTGAGCAAGAGCGAAGAAGCTCGCTATCGGGAACTGATGCAGCAACACCACTACTTGGGTGATCTGGCCAAGATCGGCCACACGCTCTGGTATGTCGCCACCCATGAAGATGAATGGGCGGCATTGCTGAGCTTCTCAGCCTCAGCATGGAAGTGCGGTGTCCGTGACCGTTGGATTGGCTGGGATTTCCGTCACCAATTTGATCGTCTGAGTTTAATCGCCAACAACAGCCGTTTCCTGATTCTGCCCGAGTGGCACTTCCCCAATCTGGGTTCCAAAGCGCTGTCATTGTGCCACCAGCGAATTGCCGGGGACTGGCAAGAACGTTTTGGTCAGCCTTTGCTCTTGCTGGAAACCTTCGTTGATCCGGCGCGCTTCCACGGCACGGTCTATCGTGCCGCGAACTGGGCTTGCCTGGGGCTGACGCAGGGGTTCCGCCGCACCCGCGAGGGCTACAGCGCGGATGCCAAATCGCCCAAGCTGGTCTTTGTCCTCCCCGTGCAACGTGATGCGCGGGACCAGCTCTCCCGCCCCGTCCTTGACCCTGTTTATCGTACCGGAGCACCCAAGATCATGCTGACTGCCGAACAGATGCGCACGCTGCCCGACTTCTTTGACGGCATCCCCGATCCGCGCCGCGCCGAAGGTCGGCGTCATCGGCTCTGTGTTGTGCTCGGCATCGCTGCGGGCGCAACCCTGTGCGGCATGCGCGGCTACAAGGCTATCGCCGCGTGGGCGAAAGACCTTAAACCCAAGGCACGCGAACGCTTCGGCTGCCGCCACATACAGAAACGCTATGTCGTCCCCAGCGAGTCCATCTTCCGCGATGTGCTGGTGCGGGTCGACCCGGCCAAACTCGACCTCGCCCTGCAACAGTGGAATGCGGCCTTCGGAGAGGAAGACCAAAGCCTCGCCATCGATGGCAAGACGATGTGCAACGCGATCGACGAGGCGGGGCAGCAAACCCACATCATGAGCGTGGTCGGGCATGAGACCGCCTTGTGCGTTACCCAAAAAAAGTCGGCGCCTTGCCCGTAGCGGGCAGCGATGAAACTAAACAAACCAATGAAATCGGGATGTTCGTTCCGCTGCTGGACGGGATCAATATTCTGGGCAAAGACATCACCGCCGATGCACTGCTGACGCAACGCAAACTGGCCGCGTATCTGGTGCAACGCGGGGCGCATTACCACTTCACCGTCAAAGGCAACCAGGCAACGCTCCGGTCCGACATCGCTCTATTGTTCCAGAACCGGAAAGAGCCGGATTTCGTCGAAGTCTCTCCGCCCGTGCATGGGCGAATCGAGACCCGGCGTATCTGGTGCAGCACCGCGCTCAATGCCTACCTGGATTTCCCGCATGTCGGGCAAGTCTTCCTGATCGAGCGGGAGGCCGTATACAAAAAAAGCGGGAAGATCACTGCAGAGGTCGCTTTGGGGATGACCAGCCGCCCCCCAGAACAAGCCAGCCCGCAGCGCATCCTTGAAATCAATCGCGGGCACTGGACGATTGAGAACCGCTGCCACTATGTCATCGATTGGAATTTCGATGAAGATCGTTGCCGTATCCGCACAGGCTACGGCCCGGAGAATATCTCCCGGCTACGCCGCTTCGCCGTCGGCGTCATCCAGTTCATCTCTGATGGCAAATCCAGCGTCGCCCAGAAGATGCAACAGTTGAACCGAAATACCCGCTTGGTCTTCGACTATCTGCGCATGACAAATAATTCAACTCACCGCAGCTTGACTTGATTTCAGAGAGAGAACAAATTTACCGTGTCTTGCGTGGGGATGCTTTTACACTGCCGGCAAGATGTTCCTGGTTCGGGCAGTGTTGCAATCGTAGCCCGTTTTACTTTGAATGCAAAGCTGGATTTAAGGGCAGGTAGCAGTGCTTTTCACCTCCGTGCATTACCGAAGGAAATACACATGGCTCTGCTCGAAATCAGGAACGTTACGCGCCGCTTCGGCGATTTCGTGGCAGTGGACAACATCAGCCTCAACATTGAGGCAGGCGAATTTTTTACTTTACTTGGGCCATCCGGCTGCGGCAAGACCACCATCCTGCGCATGATCGCGGGCTTCGACTTGCCCGATGAGGGACAGATTTTCCTCGATGGCAAGGATCTCGCCGATACGCCACCGGAAAAACGCCCGGTGCGCACCGTGTTCCAAAGCTATGCGCTGTTCCCGCACATGACGGTGGCACAGAACATCGCTTTCCCGCTCAAGATGGCGCGCTGTGCGCCGGAGGAGATCAGGCAGCGCACGCGCGCAACGCTGGAAGAGGTGCGTCTCGCCGACAAGGCGGGGCATTATCCGCATGAGCTGTCTGGCGGGCAGCAGCAACGCGTGGCACTGGGACGCGCCCTCGTCAGTCAACCGCGCTTGCTGTTGCTGGACGAACCGCTTGCCGCGCTGGACGCCAAACTGCGCGAGGAAATGCAGCTTGAGCTGATCAACCTCCAGCGCAAGGTGGGCGTCACTTTTGTGTTCGTCACCCACGCCCAGGACGAGGCGCTGGCGTTATCGCACCACATCGCTGTGATAAACCAAGGGCGGGTGGAGCAGGTGGACGAGCCATCGAAGTTGTACGGTTTCCCCCAAAGCCGTTTTGTCGCCGACTTCATCGGCCACATCAACATGCTGGATGCACAAGTGCTCGAAGCGGCGCATGGCCATACCCGCCTCGCCATTTCCGGCTTGGGCGAAATCACCGCGCCGCCGGTTGCCGGGGTGACGGTGGGCAGTAAAGGTGCGTTCGCCATTCGACCGGAGCAGGTGCGCATCGGCATCCACGGTGAAGTGGCGGAATTGAAAAATCACTTTCCGGGCGAAGTGCGCAATCTGCTGTATTGCGGCGATGTTACGGTGTACAAAGTGCAGCTCGTCAACGGCCTGATGATCGAGACGCTGCTGCCCAATTCCGCGCCGGGACGCGCAGAATTTTTAGAAGTGGGCGACGCGGTCAGGGTAGGCTGGCGCCACGATGCGGGAGTGTTTTTGCATGAGTGAAGATCGCACCCGCTTGTCGCCCGCCGCACGCTTCACCAAATGGCTGGTAAGCGGCCCGCCGTTTGCGTTCCTGCTGCTGTTCTTTGTTGCGCCCGGCATCATCATGGTGCTCGCCTCATTCCGCTATCCCGGCGAGTTCGGCGGGCTGGCGCCGATCGTCGCCGCCGACCCCAACACCTTGCACGGATTCACACTGGAGACTTACCGTTTCTTTTTCAGCGATTTCATTTACACGGAAATTTTCGCCAAGTCTTTTCTGGTTGCACTCGCAACCACGCTGATTTGCCTGGTCATGGCTTATCCGCTCGCGCTATTGATTGCGCGCAGCCCCAAAAAAAACCGCGGCTTGATGGTGCTGCTGGTCATCCTGCCGTTTGCCAGCAATTTTCTGATCCGCATTTATGCGTGGATGATCCTGCTCGGGCCGCAGGCAGCGCTCAGCCAGATGGTCAACGGCCTGCTCGGCGTGTTCGGCATGGCGCCGGTGCACTTGCTGTTTTCGCCTTTCGCGGTGCTGGTCGCAATGGTGTACGTGCACCTGCCGTTCATGATTCTGCCGCTATACACCAATCTGGAAAAGCATGACCCGGCGCTGCTCGATGCGGCGCGGGATTTGGGCGCGAATGCCTGGCAACGCTTCTGGTGCGTGACTTTCCCGCTGTCGCTGCCCGGAGTTTTTTCCGGCTCTATCCTGGTGTTCATTCCGGTGCTGGGCATGTTCGCCATCCCCGATATTCTCGGCGGCACCGGCGACATGCTGATCGGCAATCTGATCAAGGAACAGTTCCTCGGCACGCGCGACTGGCCGTTCGGCTCCACGCTATCCATCATGCTCACCGTCACGGTGCTGGCCTGCGTCTGGCTTGCCGCAAGGTTGGGCGGCAGGAGGCGGCGCTATGCATAGCGGGGCTGTGCACAGGGGAATGGGGCTGTGGGTGGCCGCGCTCGCGGTGTATGCCTTCCTCTACCTGCCGCTGCTCATCGTCGTCAGCTATTCCTTCAACGATTCGCGCCTCAACGCTGAATGGGTGGGCTTTACCTGGCACTGGTACAACGTGCTGCTGCACGACAAGGACATGCTTGCGGCGGCGGGCAATTCGCTGCTCATTGCCACGGTGTCCAGTCTCACCGCCACCATCCTCGGCACCATGGCGGGCATCGCCTTGCACCGCTACAAAATGAAAATGCTGACCTTCATGGTGATGACCCCGGTGGCGATGCCGGAAATTCTGCTCGGCGTATCGTTGCTGCTGTTTTTCATCCAGATACTCAACCTCACGCTGGGCATGTTTTCCATCATTCTTGCGCACATTACTTTTTCCATCGGCTTCGTCGCGGTGGTCGTGCGCACCAGCCTGGCTGGCCTGGACGATAGCATTTTCGAAGCGGCGCGCGACTGTGGCGCTTCGCCGTGGGAAACATTCCGACACATTACCTTTCCGCTGATTTTGCCCAGCATAGTTGCCGGCGGGCTAATGGCGTTCACCCTGTCCATAGATGATTTCGTGATTACCTTTTTCACCGCCGGGGTCGGCGTGAGCACGTTGCCGCTGCGCATTTATTCGATGATCAAAATCGCGGTTACGCCCGAAGTGAACGCGGTGTCCACCCTACTGATGCTGCTTACCCTGGCGCTAATCGTGCTGGCTTCCCGAATCGCCCCCAACGTACTGCGGTGGAAAACATGACACGCAGCCTGCTGCTGTTCCTGTTGCTGCTGGCCGGGAATGTGCGGGCCGATGACGTACTGCGCCTCTATAACTGGAACAACTACATTGCGGAGGAAACAATTGCGCGTTTCGAAGCGCAGTGTGCGTGCCGTGTGGTGCAGGATTATTATTCCGACAACGAGGAAATGCTGGCCAAGCTGGCGGCGGGCGCGAGCGGCTACGACATCATCGTGCCGACCGGCAACGCGGTGGAGTCGCTGATCCGCCAGAACGCGTTGCGCCCGCTCGACAAATCCAAACTGCCCAATTTGAAAAATATCAATCCGGCTTACCTCGACACCGCATCCGATCCGAGTAATAAATTTTCCGTGCCTTATGCCTACACCCTCACACTGGTCGGTTACAACGTCGAGAAGATGCGCGAGCTGGGGCTGCCCACCGACACTTGGGCGGTAATCTTCGAGCCAAAATATCTGGAGAAGGTGAAAGGCCGTGTCACCGTGCTCGATTCGCAGCGCGAGCTGATGGCGGCGGCATTGAAATACCTCGGCTATTCAGCCAACGACACCGACGAGGCGCACTGGAAGCAGGCGCGCGACCTGATCATCCGTGCCAAGCCCTATTGGGCGGCGTTCAACGCATCGAGCTACATCAAGGAACTGACCGTCGGCAACATCTGGCTGGTGCACGGCTATTCCAATGACATCTTCCAGGCCAACCTCGACGCGCAACATGCCGGCAGAAAATTCAGCATCCTATCCAATATTCCCAAGCAAGGCGCGGTGTTGGCGCTCGACTCCATGGTGCTGCACAAGACCGGACCGCACCCCGAACTGGCGCACCAATTTATCAACTTCATGCTTGATGGCAAAAATTCTGCGGAGCTTACCAATCTGATCGGCTCCGGCAATCCCAATCTGGACGCGATGCGCTACATCAAACCGGAAATCGCACAAAACCCGGCCATATTTCCCGACCCGCAACATCAGGCGCATCTGGAAATGCTGCGCGATCTTGACCGTAACCAGCGGCGTATACTGTCGCGCATATGGACTGAAATCAAACTGAGATAGGAGGCCCACATGAAACATACTTCACGGCGTTTGAAGTTTCTGCAGTTAGTTGCCTTTACGCTGTTCGCCCTTGGCGTTCCATCGCTCGCTCATGCCCATATCGGCATAGACCATGCCAGCGGCTGGGTTCACGGGTTGGTCCATCCCATTGGCGGTCTGGATCATCTCTGCGCGATGATTGCCGTCGGCCTGTGGGCTGCGCAAATGGGAGGGCGCGCGGTTTGGTTGGTACCGCTCACCTTCGTAACCGTCATGGCGCTGGGTGGGGCTCTCGGCATGGCTGCCGTTTCCCTTGCCTTCACCGAACAGGGCATCGTCGTGTCGCTGCTGGTTCTGGGCGTATTGATTGCCGCTGCGATCCGCCTGCCGCTGGCCGTCAGCGCCGCTGTGGTCGGTGTGTTTGCTGTATTCCATGGTTACGCGCATGGCGCCGAAATGCCGCAGAGCGCCTCGGCTTTGACCTACGCAGCGGGTTTCATGCTGGCCACCGCCTTGCTCCACGCATCTGGCATAGGCATGGCTTTATTCGCCAAAGGCATTGGCCGTGCGCAATGGCTGCGCCTTGCCGGAGTAGCGATCACCTTATGCGGTGGCGGCCTTATGTTTGCGGGTTGATTTAACCCAATATCGTTCACTTAGCCGCGATGTTGCATAAATTTCCCGCACAGCATTTTCCTCGGTGGCGTTACAAATTATTTGATTTCCAGGCGACAGCCCCCCAACCCCCACTGGCGGGGTGAAGCGTGAAGTAGTTATGGGAAGGGGTGTGTGGCACCGTCTCGTGGGCCAGACGTGCCAGATCATGGAGAAGCCAGCATGGATCGCATCCTGCTGTTGTGTGGATAGAGACGCTGACAGACCGTTGCCAGCAGCGCTTTGACCGGGCAAGCACTGGGCAGATGCAGCAGCACCCGGTCTTTGTACTGTTTGACCCGCACGGCGATCTTGAACAGCGAGAGGATGATCGTCTTGGGCTGAGCTGAAGCCAGTGCGGTACCTTGCAGGCCCAACTGGCGCAATTGCTGGTGCAACACATAAGCACCCGCCGTCAGCAGCAGACGGCCAAAGTTGGCGAGGAAAGACTGAGCCGAAGTCCGGTCGGCTTTCAGGTCGCACTTCACTTGCTTGATCCAATTCTCCGCCTGTCCGCGCGCGCAATAGTCCTGCTGGTAAAGCGTACGGGGTGAGGGGCCGCGCATCGAAGTCACCACGAAACGTTCGTTGTCCTTGCCCGGCACTTCACCGCCGCCAGGCAGGACTTCGGCTTTGAGCACCACGCGAAAGGCTTGCGGCCAGGACTTGGCCGCATATTCGAATTCACCGAACAAGCGCACCGCAGCCACGGCGGATCCCAAGCCTTGAGCGGCCAAAGACCGGCGCATGGCAAGATGCCCGCGCGCATTCTTCATCAACCCCTCGGCCTTACGCGACAAGACGGCGTTACCGCCCAAGCCAAAGATGAAATCCGCATTGGCATCGGCCGCGATCAACCCCATCAACTCGGGGTTGGCGAAGTGCCCGTCCCCACGCAGCACGATGTGAGTATGCGGCCAATGCTGCCGCAACAAGCGCAGCACGCGCTTCATGATCGTGGCGTTTTCCGCCCCTGTCGGGCGCTTGCCGGGACGCAGGACGGCGGTCACCAAGGCACCCGTGCCGGCCTCGAATACCAGCAAGGGCAGGTAGCAATAATGGCCGTAATGGTGGTTGTAAAAAGACAGCGCCTGTTGACCGTAGGTGGCATCGTCGGTGTGGTCGAGATCGAGGGTGATGCTGGCTGGGGCGCTGCTGTAACCGGCGATGAATTGCAGCACCAAAGCACGGGCCATGCGGTAGATATCCCAGCGGCTTAAAGCCCCTTCGAACCGGGAGTGCGTCGCGCCACAAGCCAGCAGGTTGCCGGTATCCAGCGGCGCGCGTTCCGCTGCCAGCTTGAACAGCGGGTCACGACGCAGCGTATTGGAATCATTGCCATCCTCATAGCCAGAGGCGATCTGAAATACGCGCTGCGTCAGCAAGTCTCGCAGGGTGTGCTTGATGTAGCTGGTGTGGCGGGAATCAGAAATGGCTGCGGTCAGACGATCAATCAGGCCAATACGGCGATCCACGGCGGAAAGCAGTAATGCACCCAGGTCAGAGGATATCTCGCCTCCGGCGAAGTCGGCGCGAATCGTGTAGCCAGCAGCGGGAGGAAATCGGAGTTGTTCTGGGGTAAAATCGGCAGCAGGGCGAGTACAAGTAGGCATTTTTTACGAATTTGTTTTTAGATAACTCGAATTATATCAAATGGTTACTTTCTTATTCGCCCTGTTTATGCAAAATCCAGGTTAGTACTCAACCTTTCGCCATGAGGTATCGAAGGGCATGCATCAAGTGGCTCGATACGCTCTGCGTACCCTATGCTGAGTTTGTCGAAGCATCACCACGAACGGCCTAATGAATCTGAATTTTAAGTATGCATAAAATGTCGCTGGCTGAGAACGTGCTGAAAATTATCGAAGATGCAGCACGCACACAAAACTTTCAACGTGTCCGCCCGTGGTGCTGGAGATTGGCGCGCTTGCTGCGGTGGAACCAGATGCTATGCGTTTTGTTTTGATACCGTGACGCACGGCAGCATTGCCGAAGGCGCGCAGCTTGAAATTCTCGACAAGCCCGGTGAGGGATGGTGCGCAGAGTACAACAAGCGCAACCCCACGCGGTTTACTCTGTTTTTTGTGCGCCACAACCGCACCGGCGATTGCATATCTTTTACTGTACGTACCAACGGCAGCATTATCCGGCAGTCGAAAGCGAATGAGAAAATCATGGCAAAAAATCTAAATGATGTGTTGGCTGCGCTGCCACTCAAGCGTCGTGCAAAAGTGGAGCAGCGCGCGGGCAAACCCGATTTGTTAGCGCGCTTCTCCAACCGCCCGCCCGTCTTGCTCGATCACATCGCACAAGAGCCGCTTCCAGCGTCGAAGCAGCGCACGGCATCCGTCAAGCCACGGCTGCACACACCCGGTAAACTTGTTGCGTGGCTCCGTGCCTTCAGTATCGGGCGCTTCTCGGATAAACTGGCGACGAACAAGGCCATGATGTAGCCAACTACCGGAGCCGCCAATGCCCACCTCTCGCTTTACCCCCGTCAAAGACCAGCAAGTGATTGTCGTTTGCGATTCTGCCTCGATCAACTCTGGCGACATATCGGGAATGCTGACCGCGCTTAAAAGTCTCTCCAGCGACCGTTCTTCCGCCATGAGCGCCGAGGGCGCGGTAACGCTGGTGTTCCACGGCTACGACGATGATCCGCGCGAACTGGAGGCCATTCCGGAAGTGCGGGCATGGTTTGCCAAACTGTTTGAGGCATGGCCGTATTGGTCTTTCTTCGCCAGCCGCATTGACCAGACTGTGCCGCTCGTCCTTACGCTATTGCTGTCCGGCGAGACAGTGGCCGGTGAACCGGGTATGGCCGGGTGGAGTTTCGATATAAACGAATTGAAGCCGTTGCTGCTGAAGATGTTTTGTCACCAAAACGAGTTAATCGAAAGGCTGGAAATCGGTGAGGATGTGAACGAGCGTGTTACCGGTGACTTCATGGAAGCGGCGCAGGCGTTCTTTAACTAAACCAGCATCCCCCAGTCCGTTGTTTGGACTATCCACTTATCCTAACACCGCGTATTTAATTGACTTGCCGGGCTACGCCGGACGAGTCGGGGCGCTAAACTGGGAGGGTGTCATTCAAACAGTCCGTGCAATGCCGCGCCAATGCTTGATCTATACAGCTTGATTTTGCAATATACCTCCAGGCATATCAGGTTAGGGGTGCGGTTTTCATGCGGCGTGGCGCAGTTCGTAATCCGCTATCAGCACATCTGCAGGCAGTTTGAGTCCTTCCGATAATCGCCGTACCATCGCCAGCGTAAGCGGGCGGGCGCGATTCAACACTTCGGCTACGCGGCCACGGCTGCCGATGTACGGCTCTAAGTCCTTGCGTGTCAGGCCACGCGCTTCCATCGCGTAGTTCAAAAAATCTATGGGGTCGGGCGCGGGAATGGGGTAGTGCTGGGCTTCGTATTTTTCCACCAGCATGGCCAACACTTCCAGCCTGCCCGCTTCGGGTGTTTTATCGGGCGCATCAAACAACGCCTCGATTTCGCGCAAGGCGGCCTTGTATTCGGTTTTGGTTCTAATCGGCTTGAGTTCCATTGCTACACCTTTCCTGCGTCCAGCGCGTCATACTCTTTATGGGTTCCAACAAAGCGGATATACATCATCCCCCGGTTGTAATGCACCGCCACGATCAAGCGGTAATTGTTGCCCTTGATGTTGAACACTACGCTGTTGCTCCCCACGAAACTGGCATTACGATGCGCCGCCGTTATGTCCACAGGGGTTTTCCAGACTGCCCGGCTTGCATCGGCATACCACGCACGTAGCGGCGTTTCCGCCTGCGGGTGCTTCGCCCAAAAATCGCGCAACGTGCTAACGGCTATCACTCGCATGGCAGCACTCTATCACGCTCCCATTTTGGGTGCAATATTATTGCTACCATTAACCCAGAAGCTGATTTCATCGCCCTGTTGTTCGGCAACCACTCGTCTTCGAGGGGAGTCCCTTGGGGCGGATGGGAAGCGTGGCAGGTGAGGCGGAAACGAGCAACGCAGTGCGAGCCGCCGTAGCCTGACACGCTGGGCGGGTGGGGACAGAACAACAAGCGGGCGGCAAAAGAGAAAACACGCTCGGCAACGAAGCGAAAGCAGAGGGTGGTTTTTTGCCTTCTGCGCTTTGTCGGACTACCACTGCACGAGCGAAGGTGCGGGGGTTGCGGTTTATTGTAAGTGCCGTGACTGAACAATCAAAGGGTAACCCCCAGTACCCCCAAGATTGCATTAGGCGGGAAAAGATGGCGTAAAACAAAAAACCCGCTAATCACAAGGATTTCAGCGGGTTTCGTGTACTGGAATGAACGGGAAAAACAGGATATTGGCGGAGAGGGTGGGATTCGAACCCACGGTAGGCATATACCTACGCCTGATTTCGAGTCAGGTACATTCGACCACTCTGCCACCTCTCCGGGGGCGCGCATTTTACCAGCAATGTTTAAAATCAGGCAGAATGTTTACATGGGTAAGCCTGTGCGTCCATTATTCGTTTCGCTTGCGTGGCTGTGCGCCGCCTTGCTCTCCGCCTGCACGCCTGCGGACCCGCCCAGAAAACCCTGGCGGGAAGAATTGACGGTTATCGTTGCACAAGGCGAAAGCGGCGTGGATGCAGAATTTGAGCTGCAACTCGTATCCCTGTTCGCAAAACAATTGCAGGTAAAAACAAAACTGCTGCCGTTGCCGCCGGACAAAATTACGTTGCCCCTGATGGCAAACAAGGCACATTTCGCCGCTGCCGGATTGCGTAAAACTGATAGCGGGGGGATGCGTTTTGGCCCCACCTACCAGGCCGTAAGCGAGCGGGTGGTATGCAATGGCGAGCCGCCGAAACGCATGGATAAACTGGTAGGCAAAGCCGTCGCCGTAGTAGCTGGTTCCGCGCAGGAAGCGGCATTGCGCGAGGTGCAACTGAATCTGCCTGCGCTGCACTGGGAAGCGCGCCGCCAACAAACGGCCGCCGGACTGCTGGCCGAAGTGGCTGCGGGCAAGCTTGAATGCACCGTCGCCAATGAGGAACAATTGGCGCTGGCGCGAAATTATTATTCCAATCTGGATGCCGCGTTTGATGTTGCCGAGCCATCCAGCCTGGCTTGGGCTTTTGCGCCGGATGGCGACGAGGCGTTATTCGCGGAAGTGCAGAAATTTTTCGCTCTCATCAAACAGGATGGCACGCTGCGCCGCCTGCTGGATCGCTATTACGGCCACAATGAGCGGCTGGAGCCGATGGATGCGGTCGCGTTCGTCACCGGCACACGCACCGTGCTGCCGAATTTCCGGCATCTGTTCGAGGAAGCTGGGATGTTGACCGGAATAGACTGGCAATTGTTGGCCGCCATCGGTTACCACGAATCGCACTGGAACCCGCTCGCCACTTCACCCACCAATGTGCGCGGCCTGATGATGCTGACCGAAGATACGGCTGACCGCATGGATGTAACGGATAGGCTGGACCCGCGCCAGAGCATCATGGCGGGTGCGCGCTACCTGCAACTGCTGAAGGAGCAACTGCCGTTACGTATCGCGGATGAGGAGCGTACCTGGCTGGCGCTGGCTGCTTATAATCAGGGGATGGGCCACTTGGAAGACGCGCGTATTTTGGCTGAGCACGCCGGACTCAACCCTGACACATGGGCGGATGTAAAAAAGATGATGCCGCTACTGGCGCAGCCCGAGTATTTCGAGCAGACCAAGCACGGACGTGCGCGCGGAGGAGAGGCGGTCATTCTGGTCGAGACAGTGCGCTTGCACTTCGACATGCTGAAACATCTGGGTTCGCATGAAGTACAGTATCTACAGGCGACTCCATTTCACCTGAAATTTCCGGCAGACACAAAACTCAACCCGCATTGATAACTCTCCGCACGTGTTGGGGAGCAACGACTCTTTTGCAACCGCACGGTTTCTGGCCTGTCGGCAATTCTCCAACCTCTGCCAAAGATGCGGGATACATTAGATTTCGAATTAGATTCCGAATTGCTGGTCGCTCTTTGCCGTCTGTGCTAGATTTCTGTTCCGGAACTACAACAACCACATCGGGGGAAAATCATGCCTCAAACCAAATTCATCTTGCAGGAAAGCGAGATACCAACCCATTGGTACAACGTGGTGGCGGACATGCCGAATCCGCCCGCGCCGGTGCTGGGGCCGGACGGCAAGCCCATTGGCCCGGAGGCGCTTGCGCCAATTTTTCCGATGAGCCTGATCATGCAGGAAGTATCCAGCGAGCGCTGGATTCCGATTCCCGAGACCGTGCGCGAAGCCTATCGCCTGTACCGGCCTTCGCCGCTGTTTCGCGCGCATCGTCTGGAAGCGGCGCTGGGCACGCCGGCAAAAATCTATTACAAGTACGAAGGCGTTTCCCCGGCGGGATCGCACAAGGTCAACACATCCATCCCGCAGGCGTATTACAACAAGGAGGCGGGCATCAAGCGTATCGCCACCGAAACCGGCGCGGGGCAGTGGGGTTCTTCGATTGCGCTGGCCGGGCAGATGTTCGGGTTGGAGGTGCGCGTGTATATGGTGAAAATCAGTTACCAGCAGAAGCCGTTCCGCCGTTCGATGATGCATACATGGGGCGCGGAAGTGTTCGCCAGCCCTTCGATGGAAACGCAGTCCGGGCGCGCCGCGCTGGCCGCCGATCCGGACAATCCCGGCTCGCTCGGCCTGGCGATTTCCGAAGCGGTGGAAGACGCCGCTAACCGCGCCGATACGAATTACGCGCTGGGTTCGGTGCTCAACCACGTGCTGCTGCACCAGACCATCATCGGGCTGGAAGCGAAGAAGCAGTTCGCACTGGCGGGCGATTATCCGGACATGATTTTCGCGCCCTGCGGCGGCGGATCGAATTTCGGCGGTGCGGCCTTCCCCTTTTTCGCCGACAAGGCCTGCGGCAAAAACGTGCGCTTGGTTGCGGTGGAGCCGTCGTCCTGCCCGACGCTGACGCGCGGCCAATATGCGTATGATTTCGGCGACACGGCCAAGCTCACCCCGATGCTCAAGATGTACACGCTGGGGCACGACTTCATGCCGCCGGGCATCCACGCCGGCGGGCTGCGCTATCACGGCGATTCGGCGCTGGTGTCGCAGCTCTATCACGAAAAATTGATCGAGGCGGTGTCAGTGCCGCAATTGCAAACCTTTCAGGCGGGCGTGACCTTCGCCCGCGCCGAGGGCATCATCCCCGCGCCCGAATCGAACCATGCGATTTCCGCCTGCATAGATGAGGCGTTGCGTTGCAAGCAATCCGGCGAACCGAAGACACTGTTCTTCAACCTCTCCGGGCACGGCCACTTCGACATGGCGGCCTACGACAAATATTTCGCGGGCGAGCTGGAGGATTTCGCTTACCCGGAGGAAGCATTAAAGGTTTCGCTTGCCAATTTGCCCAAAGTGGCGGCATAGCTTTCTGGCGAAAACCGGGCGAGTGGAGAACACACTGCGTATTTAAAGTGCATAGCCGTAATCCACCGTCAGCGGAGCGTGGTCGCTGAAGCGCTGCTCCTTGTAGATGCTGGCTGATTGCGCGGTATGCGCGATGCCCGGCGTGGCGATGTGGTAGTCAATGCGCCAGCCCACATTTTTGGCCCAAGCCTGGCCACGGTTCGACCACCAGGTGTAGGCTTCGAGTCCGGGATGCAGTTTGCGGAACACGTCCACGAAACCGGCTTCATCGAACAGTTCGGTGAGCCAGGCGCGCTCTTCCGGCAGGAAGCCGGAATTCTTTTTGTTGCCGCGCCAATTCTTCAAATCCCTTTCGGTGTGTGCGATGTTCCAGTCACCGCAGAGGATGGCTTCGCGTCCGCTGGCGCAAAGTTGTTTCAGATGCGGATATGACACGTTACTGGCCAACCCTCTATCCAACTTTCCCACGAACCCCCTATCCAACTTTCCCCCCGAGGGGGAAAGAGCGATCGCCTCCTCTCCCTCCGGGAGAGGATTGAGGTGAGGGACTCTGCCAGCCGTTTGCGGGAGCAGCCGCGTCGCACCTCCTCCCGACACTGGGGAGGATGACATCATGCTGCGGAGGTGCGGCATGAACGCCGCCATGAACCGGAACTTCACGGCTTGGCGTTCATCGCCGCTGGAACCGGATGGTAGGTACACTGACACCACGCTCAAATTACCGAATTGCGCTTCGAGGTAGCGCCCCTCGGCATCGAACTCGGGAATACCCAAGCCTTCGATCAGCGCATCCGGCTTGTGTTTCGAGTAGATGCCCACGCCGCTGTAACCCTTCTTTCCGGCATAATGGAAATAGCCGTGATAGCCGCGCGGGGCGAGCATGTCCGGCGTCATGTCGGCGGCCTGCGCCTTGAGTTCCTGCACGCAGACGATGTCAGCCTGTTGCGCCTGCATCCAGGGGAAGAAGCCTTTGTTTGCAGCGGAGCGGATGCCGTTGAGGTTGGCGGTGATGATGCGCATGAAGTTTCTCGTTGGGTGAAGCTGCGCATTATAATGTGCGTAGCAGCAAGCAACGCTACGCCGTTTTGTCATGCCCGCGAAAGCGGGTATGACGGCCCCTGTAGGTATGATGGTTTCATCCAAGGATTTTTATGTTCACATTTCGCCAGGATTTTATCCGCTTCGCCATCCGGCACGGGGTGCTGCGCTTCGGCGAGTTCCAGACCAAGGCCGGACGCCTGTCGCCGTATTTTTTCAATTCCGGCCTGTTCAACGACGGGGCCGCGTTGCGCGAGCTGTGCCAGTTTTATGCGCAGGCAATACTCGCATCAAAAGTGGATTTCGACATGCTGTTCGGCCCGGCTTACAAGGGTATTCCGCTGGCTGCAGGTACGGCCATCGCGCTGGCGGAACAGGGGCGCAATGTACCGTATTGCTTTAACCGCAAGGAGGCAAAAGACCACGGTGAGGGCGGCAGCACGGTGGGCGCGGCGTTGCAGGACAAGGTGCTGATTATTGACGACGTGATCTCCGCCGGAACCTCGGTGCGTGAATCCATCGAGCTGATCCGCGCAGCAGGTGCAACTCCGTGCGGCGTGGTCATTGCGCTGGACCGCATGGAGTCGGGTCAGGGCACGCTTTCTGCGGTGCAGGAAGTGCAGCGCAACTATGGCATTCCGGTGGTGTCTATCGCTGCACTGGACGATTTACTCGGCTACTTGGGTGAGCAAGCAGGGACGGAGCAGAATTTGCGGGCAGTGCAGTCTTATCGTGATTGTTATGGGGTAAAAAATGACTAAGGTAAAAATTATAGGTGTAACTCTGGCGTTGTTCGCGGCCTTTGGTGGGTCAGCCGAAGCCAAGCTCTACAAGTGGGTGGACGACAAGGGCGAAACCCATTATGGCGAGGTTATTCCCCCGGAATATGCCAACAAGGACAAAGTGCAATTTGACGAAAAGGGCCGCGAGGTCAAAAAGAAAGAATCAGCGAAGGAGTCGGCGAAGGAATCCGAGCAACAGGCATCCATTGACCAGCGCCGCAAGGATAACGCACTGTTGAACACTTACAGCAACGAAAATGAAATTGACCTGGCGCGTGACCGAAACTTGCAACAGGTTGAGGCGCGTATCAACAGCATCAAGTCGATGCTCGAACACGCACAACAAGACCTGGATAGCTACCAAAAGGAAGCGAAAGCATTGGAAAAAAGCGGTAAAAAAATCAGTGATGCATTGCAATCGGATATTACCGATGCGGATAATAAGTTGGCAAAAATTAAACATGATTTGGCCCATGCCGAGGAAAAAGCTGCTTCTGTCAGGGCAAGCTACGAAGCTGACAAGGCGCGCTATCGCGAACTGAAGGGCGATACCAAGAAATAAACAAATTGCCACAACTCCAGCTCGATATATGCCAGACGCATACATGGATCAAGCTGAGAATGGTTTGTGCTAATCAAACATTCACTCAAAAATTTTCCGGGGTTTTGCACCGGCACGCAGGTAGATGCTCCACGCGCGGTAGAGATTGGACAGTAACAGTATGCCGCTGAGCAGCAGCGCACACCCCGCCGCATAAACCCACGGCATGGGCCACATCGCGCTGGCGAGGCAAAGCGGCAGGCTGGCGAGGTGGGCACGCCAATGCCAGCGTGCGCTGTGATCCTTGATGATGTCTTTCATGTGGGGCGCTTTCCCTGGAGGCAGCTTGCCCTGGAGATGAAACCAGATCAGGAACGAAGTGATTTTGTACAGCATGCCATAGATCACTGACAGGGCGAATCCGATGATGAACAGCATGCCCAGCGCCAATCCATAGAACGTGCCGTCTGCCAGTGTGGTGCTGGCCTGCCCGGCAAGCCACAACGCGACCGCTGCAAGCAGGCTGAACAAGCCGGTGCGCCAGAATTGCAGGTTGATATCCGGCACTTTCCGCCGCCGCTTTTGCTGCAAGCGCAGCGTGATGACGGCAAAGGCGGAGATGCATGCGGCCAGCCCGCATGCTGCCGCAGCGGCCAGCCAGCTGGCGGCAGGCTCCGGCAGCAGCAGGTGGCCTGACCATGCCAACATCAGCGCGAACAGCGTGTTGCTCAGCCAGCGTGTGACAGCGCGCGGATAAGGCTGCGTGAGCTGAAACATCGGCACCACCTGATAGGCTACTCCTATTACCAGCAATGCTGCCCAGCCGAGCAACCCCCAGCCCACGTGCAGCGTGATAAGCGGCAGTATGGATAAACTCAGCAGGCCGCTTATGCCCGCTGCCAGCAACAACCCCAGTCCAACCGTGTACGACAATGCAGCCAGTGCCAGCAGCATGGCATGCGTGCTGGCATTGCGCGCCGGTGCGCGCACGAGGCTGTAAATAGCGATAGCGAGAAATACCGCAAACGCCAGGGCGAGCAGCGGAATGGCGAATTTAACCAGTATTGGTGAGGAAAGATACAGCCCGCCGCTCAACAACAAGGCGCCGGCAAGTAGTGGCAGGTGGATGGCCCATGCTGCCAGATGCGGTTTGGGTACCTGTGCGCCGGCGAGCACCGGCAGCAATTGCAGCATGGCTCCGCTCATCACCATGCTCATGAAACCGAGGGTGATCAGATGAGTAATGCCGAGCAAGGGCTGGCTCAAGCGTGATTCCAGCGCGGCTGGTCCCGCAACCATCAGAGCGAGTGCGGCGAGCAGCAAGAACAGAGGCGCGACGAGAAAGAACCGGAACGGCACCGTGATGGGCGGTGCTTGTTCCAGAGACAGGCTGGCCATGCTCATCGCCAGATCAGGACTTCGTAGCTGCCATCGGTTAACTGCGTGGTGCGGTGCGTAAAACCGCGCTCGTGCAGTATGGCATAGAGGGGGAAAGGCTCACGGTGGTGCAGCATGCGTAACTGTCTGCCCGGCTGGAGCATGGCGAGCGCGTCCAGCGCGCGCTGGAATGGTTCGGGCGGCTCCAGGTCGCGCACATCCAGTTCGATCATGGCATTTGCGGGTTCTGCCGACATACTATGGTGCTATGGCAGCGCTTCCATCTGCCGGATGATGTCTTCGATGTCCTTCAGGGTGCGGTCTGCCATCTGGTAGAGCATTTGCTCTTCCTTGAAGTTGTGCTGTTGCATCAACACCAGCAGGGTTTCCGACAGCCCGGCATAAGTGCTGGTATCTTTCGCGGCGAGCGCCGCCTGCATCTCCGCAAACAGCTCGCGCATCTGTTCATGCTCCATGCGCATCACGCTGGTGGGCCCCATGCTGCTACCCGTGGCATGCTCGAAGGCGGGAAACATGATGTTTTCTTCCTTGGACAGATGATGTTCCATTCCCTGGTGAAAGGCAGTGAACCCTGCCTCTGCTGCGGCCAGGTCATCCGCTGCTGCCGCCGCTTCCGCCTCGGCAAACAGGTCGTCACAGTGATGGTGTTCTGCGGAAAGATATTCGGTAATGGTTGGCATAATAATGATCCTTGCTTGTAGTTTTGAATTATTGCCGGGTAAGGGTGACCAGCTCGGGATCGTCAAAGTGGTCGATCAGGATGCGCCGCACCCTGTCTTGCCACAGCTCTGCAAAAGCGGCATGGTCTTGCGTCTGGGCTTGCCCGGCAAGCAACCCTTGCATCAGCGAAAACATGTTTTCGTCGGGCGGTACCTGCTCAGGATGGTAATCTGCCTCCACTGCACGCCTCAGGTCTATCCGTTCAAAACGGAGGATGCCCGCTATCCCGGCATTGAATGACAACAGCCCGTTGCGTTTGAATTTTCCTGCCAGGCCCTTGAAGCCGCCATCCCCAGCCGCCCCTGTGATCTGGCTGACCAGATTGGCGATGACGCCAGTTACTCCGCTGCCCTGGTCATCGCGAAACGCCACGCGGATATTGCCGCGTGCGGGAATATCATCGCCGTAAAGAAAGGCCAGCGCTTTGAGCGTCATCAGATAGGCGCCTGCTACCGTGGGGCAGGAATGCCCCGCCAGCTTTACCGCATCGAGATAGCCGTATTCCAGCAGTCCGTCCGTGCTTGCGCCCAGCAGTTCGGCCAATGGGTCATGCAGCACAACTGTGCGGACTGAATTATAGAAAGCGGGATATGGCATGGCGGCTTGTTTTAGCGTGTGCTTCAAGTTGGGTTGGTGAACAGGTATTGCCAGGGCGAATTTTAATATAGCGCATTTATAATACAAGTTTATGGTGCATCATGCTCCTGCAACATGCAGCGTTCAACGCTTCTTGTGGCGGAGAGTGGCATCAGGGGTTGGCCCATCGGGTTGCTGCGGGTCATGGCATCGGCCAGTGTGTATTTATCCATCGCCGTGATAAAGCCCATTTGCGCTTCCCGGAATATCGATTTCAGGCCGCAATTGGGGGTTATCACGCAGCAGTTATTTACATTGTTGAAGCATTCTGCAATGTCGAAGTTCGGCTCGGTGTTGCGTATCACATCGCCCAGAATAATCTTTGCTGGCGGGCGGGACAGCACCATGCCACCATTTCTGCCGCGCGTGGTCAGGATAAAACCCTTGGTGGCGAGATTGTGAATGACCTTGACCAGATGGTTGCGCGAAATATCATGGTAATCGGCAATTTCGGAAACAGTTGCCAAGCCCTCGGTTTTTCTGGCCAGGTAAATTAAAACCCGCAAGGAATAATCAGTATATTGGGTAAGCTGCATAGTGTCGTTTTCCAGGCTTAACTCAGGGGTGCAGCATAATGAAAAGGGCGGCTTCCGCCGCCCTTCTTCTCGTCAAGCAGCGGTGCGGTCAGTGGTGTTCATGATGTTCGGCGGCCTTGCCGGACAAGGCTTGCTGCACCTTGGCAGCATCGGTTTCGCCGTTTACATTGATAACATTGAGCTTGCCCGCCCCTTGCTTCATGTCGTCGGCAAAGTCATATACCCCGCCCACCACCAGCAGATGGCCTCCCTTCACCTTGTCACCAAACAACTCCAGCGCCTTGGCAACCTGGTTGTTTACGTTGGTTTTCACGCCATCTATGTTGGCAACACCCTTGCCGATCTTGATGGTGTCCAATTCACGCTTGATGGGCGCTTCCAGTGAGGAGTAGTCGCCGCTGGCGGCAGTAATTGCGCCGCACTTGGAGTGGCCGATGATCAACAGCAGTGAAGAAGCCAGATGGTTTACGCCATATTGCACCGATCCTTCCGCCGTAGCCAGCTGGTTGCCTATGTCGCGCACCATGAACAGGTCGCCTTCAGGCGTCTTGTCCAGCATATTGGTATGCACGCGCGAGTCGGAACAGGTGACCACGGTTGCGCGCGGGTGCTGGCCTTTGGCCAGTTCCTGGAAAAATGTGGCCTTGCGCGCGCCGGCATATGCGGCTTCATCGGACAGTATTTCCTTGATATATGCCTGAGCTACGGCAGCATCACCATGCTCATGTTCGGCTGCGAAAGCGGGCGCAGCGAGAAAGGCTGCGGCCAAAACGAATGCCAGTTGCTTTTTCATCAATAATTCTCCCAGAGCTATATTTAATTTTCGGTTGCGTAACCCAAACGCGGTTGAAAGTGTAACAAAATTTTTGCCGGATAGTTAGCGCTATTTGACCGAGATGCTCCGGTCCGGTGTGATAACGGTGCTCGGTTTTATAACGGAACTACATCAGGATGACATCGTATTGCTCCTGGTTGTACATGGTTTCCACCTGCAGCGATACCGGCTTGCCGATGAAGTCGGAAAGTTGCGCCAGGCTTTGCGATTCTTCATCCAGGAACAGGTCAATGACTTTTTGCGAAGCCAGGATGCGGTATTCGCGCGCATTGAACTGGCGCGCCTCGCGCACGATCTCGCGCAGGATTTCGTAACACACGGTCTGTGCGGTTTTTACCTCGCCGCGCCCCTGGCAGGTGGGGCAGGATTCACACAGCACATGCGCCAGGCTTTCGCGTGTGCGCTTGCGCGTCATTTCGACAAGGCCCAGTGCGGAGAAACCATTCACCGTGATGCGCGTGCGGTCGCGTGTCAGCGTTTTCTTGAATTCTTCAAGCACGGCGTTGCGGTGTTCCAGGTTATCCATGTCGATGAAATCGCAGATGATGATGCCGCCGAGGTTGCGCAAGCGCAACTGGCGTGCGATGACATGGGCGGCCTCCAGATTGGTCTTGAAGATGGTGTCGTCGAAATTGCGCCCGCCGACGAAACCCCCGGTATTCACGTCAACGGTGGTCAGCGCTTCGGTCTGGTCGATGATGAGATAGCCGCCGGACTTAAGGTTTACGCGGCGCGACAGCGCCCGCTCAATTTCATCTTCTACGCCATACAGATCAAACAGCGGACGCTCGCCGGCGTAGTGTTCCAGCAGCGGGGTCGCACCGGCGATGTAGTCCTGCGCAAAAGCACGCATGCGCTGATAGGTTTCGCGCGAATCCACCAGAATGCGCGCGGTGTCATCATTGACGAAGTCGCGCAGCACACGCAAGCTGATGTTGAGTTCCTGATACAGCAACGAAGGGGCGGGCGAGATTCCTGCCTGTTCCTGCAACTTGCACCACAGCTTGTCGAGATACTCGATGTCGGCGAGCAACTCCTTGTCTGACGCGGCTTCCGCCATGGTGCGGATGATGTACCCGCCGCCATGATCCCCCGGCAGCAATTGCTGCAGCTTGTCGCGCAACAGCTCGCGCTCGGCTTCGTTTTCGATGCGCTGCGATACGCCGATATGAGATTCCTGCGGCAGGTACACCAGCAGACGGCCCGCAATACTGATCTGGGTGGATAGCCTGGCGCCCTTGCTGCCGATGGGATCCTTGATGACCTGCACCAGCAGGCTCTGCCCCTCGGACAGCACCTTTTCAATCGGCTTGGCGGCATCGCCATTGTGGCGGTTTTCCCAGATGTCGGCGACGTGCAGGAAAGCGGAGCGCTCCAGCCCGATATCAATGAAGGCGGATTGCATGCCGGGCAGCACGCGCTTCACGCGCCCGACATAGACATTGCTCACCAGGCCCAGATGGCTGCCGCGTTCGATGTGCAGTTCCTGCACCACACCCTGTTGCATCACCGCGACGCGGATTTCCTGCGGGGTGACGTTGATGAGAATCTCGTCGCTCATGGCGTGGGGTATCCGAAGGCGCGCAACAGCTCGACGGTTTCGTGCAGCGGCAGCCCCATCACGCCGGAATAGCTGCCTTCGATGCGTTGCACGAATGCGCCGGCATACCCCTGGATGCCATAAGCACCGGCCTTGTCATGCCACTCATTGGTAAGCAGGTAACGGCGGATGCGTTCCATTTCCAATACAGCAAAAGTGACACTGGTCGTGCTCAGGCGAATTTCAATGCGCTCCTCGAAGGCAGCCGCTACCGCGCTCAACACCTGGTGCTGCCGCCCGGAAAGCTGGCCAAGCATGGTGGCTGCCTCTTCGCGGTCGCGCGGTTTGCCGAATATCTTGCCGTCCAGAGCCACCGTGGTGTCGGCAACCAATACCGGAAATGGCGGCAGGCTGCGGAATTTCAGCGCATCCCAACCCGCACGCGCCTTGTGTGCACAAATGCGCTTTACATATTCTTCCGGCATCTCATCCGCATGCGGCGTTTCGTCGACATCAATCATTCGGCGTGGATAGGAGCGCAATAGCAGCATCTCAAAATTGATTCCGATTTGCTTCAGCAACTCGCGGCGGCGCGGGCTTTGCGAGGCAAGGTAGATACGCGGCTGGATGATCATATGATAGGCTCTGGAAAGGGCAGTTTAGCCACGGATTAACACGGATAGCGCTGATTAACCCGGGGTGTAGCCCGCGTCGTACTTCTTGCAATTTCTTCCGCAAGTTGCTTTTTATCCGTGAACATCCGTGTTAATCCGTGGCTAATTGTTATTATTCCCTGTGGTAAGGGTGATTGTGCAACAGACTGTGCGCCCGGTACAACTGCTCCGCCAGCAACACGCGCGCCATGCCGTGCGGCAACGTCATTGCCGACAACGCCAATTGCTGCTGCACTCCATTTTTCACCGGCTCGTGCAACCCATCCGCGCCGCCGATGATGAAGGCCACGTCGCGTCCGCCGCGCAGCCAGTCCTTCATTTGCTGCGCCAGTTGTTTGGTGGTCAGGTGGCTGCCGCGTTCGTCCAGCGCGATGCGCAGCACGTCCTGCGGCAAGGCGGCGAGTATGCGCTGCGCTTCCGCTTCCATGATCTGCGCCACGTTCTTGCCCGTAGTGCGTGGCTCCGGCCTGATCTCCACCAGCTCGATCTTCGCCTCGCGCGGCATGCGCTTGGCATATTCGTTAAAGCCCGCGCTAATCCAGTCCGGCATTTTGTGCCCGACGGCTACGATCAACAGTTTCATGCTGGAGCGTCCTGCGGAACCCGGCACACCAGATCGTCATAAACACCCGCGATATTTTTCAGGACATCTTTGTTAGTGTAACGGACAACGGTGAGGCCACGCGCATTCAGAAGTTTGGTGCGCTCAAGATCGTATTCTGCCGTTTCGCCATGAGTGTCACCATCAATCTCGATGACGAGATGAAGTTCGGAACAGTAAAAATCAACAATGAAGTTGGCGATGGGTTTCTGGCGCAGGAATTTGTATTGCGCAAATTGCCGCATACGCAACACTTCGTTCCACATTTTTATTTCGGCTGCGGTAGGATTCTTGCGGTTTGCACGGGCAAGTGTGGTGAGATTTTTGTTATAGCAGAGGAAATCTAACCCCTCCCCATCCCTCCCCTTGTCAGGGGAGGGAGCCGCGCCTCCCCCCTGACAAGGGGAGACTGAGGGGGGTTTAGGTTTTTCTCTCATCAAAAATTCGCAAAGGAATCTAAGCCGCTTTGTGCGGCAAATGCTTCATGCTCCACAACTCTTCCAGGTTGTAGTAGGCGCGCACTGCGGGCTGCATGATGTGCACCACTACTCCGCCGAGATCAATCAGTATCCACTCGCCGCTCTCTTCTCCCTCGCGGCCAAGAATTTCTTCGCCTCGCTCCTTGAGCTTGACCACCACGTTATCGGCCAGCGCTTTGGTTTGGCGCGTGGATTGGGCGCTGGCGATCACCATGCGCTCGAACAGCGAGCTGAATTTACTGGTATTGAGCACGGTAATATCGGCGGCCTTGATGTCCTCCAGCGCGGCCACGACGGCCTGGGTTTTTTCTTCAGTAGTCAGCATGTCATGTATACAGGTGATGGGATTGGATATGGTTAGCCACTGCATCCGGCAGCATGTAACGGATGCTCTTGCCTTCGGCGCAGCGCTCGCGTATGCCGGTGGCGGAAATTTCCAGCGCGGGCATGTCCACCACCAGAATTGCCCCGGCAGGCGATTCACACAAAGCGCGGGACGCCGGTGCGAGGCGCGCATGATACTCGTTGCGCAAGGCTGTGTCCGCTTCGTTTATGGCATTGCCCAGCGGGCGCCCTCCCGCACGTTGCATGACCACGATATGCGCCAGTTCAAACAGGCGCTTCCATTCATGCCAGGTGTGCAGCAGCAGGAAAGCATCGCCCCCCATCAACAAACATATCGGTTGTTGCGCACCCAGTTCGCCGCGCAGCGCAGTGAGCGTGTCCACCGTGTAACAGGGTGCGGTGCGGTGAATTTCGCGTTCATCCAGAACAAATGCAGAATTGCCTTGCACTGCCAGGCGCACCATGTCCAGCCGCTGTTGCGCGCTGGCGTGCGGCGCATCACGGTGCGGCGGCGCACCGCTGGGGATGAAGCGCACGGCGGACAGATTGCATTGCTCCAACGCTTCCTGCGCCAGACGCAGATGCCCGTTGTGGATGGGGTCGAAGGTGCCGCCTAAAATGCCGATTGGGCGAATAACCTGCTGTGCGGTCAATCTGCTGTGTTGCGTGCTCACTCGCTCCTCGCCTACCAACTACGGTATGTCTCGTCGCTCGTTGCGCGGCGCCTTGCAGATTGACCTGCTCGCAACGGTTATTAAATGTTTTGAAAGAATCACGGCTTACAACGCAAGACGGCGGACATCCGACAACACCTGCGCCAGATAAGTGGTGAAGCGCAGCCATGGCCACCTTGCACTCCATCCCGCAAGACCAAGTGCGTGGTCATGTGCAAATTAACCAGAGGCTGCGTAACTATTGTGATCATCCAGACCAGCGCGGAATCTGACAAGCAGCGAGTGCACTTGCTTGTATCTTTCATCGCTGTATGAGATGCCCCCGCCAAAATTGTTGGTCATCGCCATCCTTTCTGCCAACAAGCACTGCCCATCTGGAGGTAGCTCCCGGTCAAGCAGCTCCAGCAATGACCCCCTGCAGCACGGAGTCAGAATTTTGGCCACGTCGCGCCCAAGCAGGCGGGCAGCGGCATGATCCGGGACAAAATCTTCCAACGCCATCAGTCCGTCAATATCGTGCAAGGGGCTGGCTGCAACTTTTTCATAATTGCTCAGCAGCAAGCGAATATCAGCCGCATCCTTGTTGTGGAGATGCTTCCGATCTGCCCAGGCAAACAATTTGGTCAACATCAGCCCCGGCACCGAAGCGATTTTTACCGGCAGGTCAGCATCTGCCAACACAATCAATGCAGCGTAATATGCCTCCTGAAAACCGATCAAGTTCATCTCGATGGCATGTTCTGGTGGCCAGGTAATTCGGGCTCTGTCCCCGCCCAACGCTCCAAAAGGGATTATATCTATGTGGAACGAGCTGATTCGCTTGTGATCAAGCTGGTGCAACTTCCCCCGATGCGCGATAAATTCGCCGTCCGCCATGATGCCTTCACGGATGCGCTCAAACTCCTCCCAGTTACCGACGGCAATAGCGATGTCCGCATCATGCGTGGCACGCTGCCCCGCCATGCCATGAATCAACTCGAATATCCAATAGCGCGCCAACGCGCCGGTAAGAAACCAATCCGCACCGACGGTAGCGGCTGCGCGGGCGACCGTGCGCAATGCTTCCTTGTGAACGGGTTCAATTTTCGTCGTCAGGTCGTGCAAGATATCGCTCCCGAATTATTCCTGCCGTTTCAATCGCGCGATCATCACCCGTTGCCATCAGGTCGGCATACACCAACAATGGCGGCACCGTGTCAAACTTTGTTTCGGGCACCGGGAAGTCCCAGAATGGCTCAATCAAGATGACGTTGCCCTGTGGATCGGCACGGGCACGTAGCGTTTGCAACAGTGGCCCCTGATTTTCCTTTTTGGCATACACCATGATCTCGGCTGGCTTCAGATAAGCGGTCAGGTGTTCGGCAGCCACATCCCCGCCCCACAGGGCAGCAAATGTGCGCAGGTCGATGTTTTTCCACCACTCGGCATTCTCGGCTCGAAAGCGGCGCATCGGCTGACGCGGTTTTAATTGCAAGGCATAAGCTCGCGTCCACTCATTGATCAGGTTTGTTTGACGACGTAAACGCTTGTCGCGCTTGCCTTGATCAATGAGGTAGCCCAACTGTTTGAGGTCATACATCACCCAGCCGACCGTGCCGAGGGCAACGCCTGCGGCCTGGGCGATGTCGCGGTATGTGCGTTCCAGATATTCCGGTCGTGCCAGCAGAACGAACAACACCTTCAGCCCGGTTGCATTAAATAGGCGCGGTGCTTTGATCGGTTTGGGCAAATCCGGTGGCGGCGGGTTACCCACAATCAGTACAAATATCCCGGCATCCGCCAGATAGGCATTGCCTGCGCCATCAATGAATGGGATACCCTTGTCTTTCAGCTTATTCCCCTGCGCTGCGTTGATGTAGGGAGCAATCAACAGGGCTTGACCAGCGGGGGGCCAACCACGGATCAGCTTGGCCACTTCCGCATCATTAACCGGATCCATAACAACCACATTAAAAACCCTGTCTTGACGCGCCCCCTTGGGCCTGATCGCCAGTTGCATGCCGTCATCTGCTGAACGCAATGTCAGTTGCCTCCCAAGCCACTGTTGCACAACGTTGCGAGCCCGATCAATGAGTTCGAGGTGCTCTGTCATTTTTTACCCACATTGTTCAAATAATATACATGTTCACGAGTATTGAATCCCGCGCTAATTTGAACACACGCACACCATAGAAGCAATAAGTTTGTTCAAATATTATTGTTGTTCACATGAAGTAAACGTGACTGTATTTATGAACAGAATCCATTACAACAAGCTGTGTCGTTCTTTGGATCGTTGATCTGTACACACTTACGGAGGACGCTCCCGGTCTTTGAAGGGTGTATCCAGGCTTGTGACAAGCGACAGTCGCTAGTCACGGGAGGACGCTCCAAGCCTTTGAAGGGTGTATCCAGAGTTGTGACATGCGACATGTCGCACGTCACGGGGAGGACGCTCCCGGTCTTTGAAGGGTGTATCCAGACGTGTAATTGCACGCCCCAGACAAATAGCAGGAGGACGCTCCCGGTCTTTGAAGGGTGTATCCAGAGAGCAGATTAATATTGCCACCCCCGCTGTATAAATTAACGTGCAGACCAGATTATAGACCAGTCCGGTAAAAGGCAAGCGTATAGGCAGTTCGGGGTTTACAGCGCCAGCCTGCGCACGTCAGATAAAATCTGCGCCAGAAAAGTAGTGAAGCGCACTCCCGCCGCGCCGTCGATCACGCGGTGGTCATACGACAGCGACAACGGCAACACCAGGCGCGGCACAAATTCGCCATCCTTATACACTGGTTTCATGCTTGCTTTGGATACACCCAGAATGGCCACTTCCGGCGCGTTGATGATGGGCGTGAAAAACGAGCCGCCGATGCCACCCAGGCTGGAGATGGTGAAGCAGCCGCCCTGCATCTCGGCGGCGGAAACTTTTTTCTCGCGCGCCCGTCCGCTTATTTCGGCCAGTTCTTTTGCCAGTTGCACGATGCCTTTCTGGTTCACGTCGCGCAGCACCGGCACCACCAGGCCTTCCGGCGTATCCACCGCCACGCCGATGTGGAAATATTTTTTCAGTATCAGGTTTCCGCCGCTGGCTTCCAGCGAAGCATTGAAGTCCGGGTATTGCCGCAAGGCTTCCACCACCGCTTTGAGCAGGAAAGCCAGCGGGGTGATCTTGATTCCCTGCGCGGCGTATTCCGTTCCAAGCTGCTTGCGGAAAGCTTCCATCTCGGTGATGTCGGCTTCATCGTGCTGGGTGATGTGCGGGATGGAAACCCAGTTGCGGTGCAGGTAGGCGCCGGAAAGTTTCTTGATGCGCGACAGCGGTCGGCTCTCGATCGCGCCAAACTTGGCGAAGTCCACCACCGGCATTTCCGCTACCTGCAAACCGCTGCCCGCGCCACGCGGCTGTGCCAGAGCGGTCTTCACGAAATTCTGCACGTCTTCCTTGGTGATGCGGCCCTTCTCGCCGCTGCCTTTTACTTGCGGCAGAATGACGCCCAGTTCGCGCGCGAAGCGGCGGATGGACGGGCTGGCGTGGGCTAATGAGCTGGCAGCGGATAGCTCGTGGCTTGTAGCTCGCGCAGGAGGCGCGGGAGTGGGGGGCTGCGGCTGTGGAACAGTTTTCGTTGCCGGAATGGGCGCGGCAACGGCGGGAGCGCTGGCTACCGCCTCGCCATTCGCTGCTATCAGCGCGACCAGCGCCCCCTCCGAAACCTTGTCGCCAACTTTGACCTTGAGTTCTTTCACCATGCCGGAAAATGGCGAAGGCACGTCCATGGTGGCTTTGTCTGTTTCCAGCGTGATGAGGGTATCCTCCGCCTGCACCGTGTCGCCCGCCTTGACCATCACCTCGATGATCTCCACGTCCTTGAAATTGCCGATGTCCGGCACCAGCACTTGTTTGAATTCTGCCACGTTGCTTCTCCGCTTAAACCGTCACTGGGTTGGGTTTATCTGGATTGATGCCGTACAGCTTGATTGCCTTGCTGACCACTTTTGCGTCTATCGCGCCTTCATCCGCCAATGCCTTCAGCGCGGCGACCGCAACGTAATAGCGGTCCACCTCAAAGAAGCGGCGCAGCTTTTTGCGCGTATCGGAGCGACCAAAGCCGTCTGTGCCCAACACCTTGTAACGCCCCGGTATGTATGGGCGAATCTGATCCGCATAGCTCTTGATGTAATCGGTCGCGGCGATCACCGGCCCATTGCGCGTGACCAGGCATTGCTCGACATAACTGGCACGGCGCGGCGCTTCCGGATGCAGCATATTCCAGCGCTCGCAATCCAATCCTTCGCGGCGCAGCTCATTGAAGCTGGTCACGCTCCACACGTTGGCGGCCACGCCGAAATCCTTCTCCAGCAATTCTGCCGCCGCAATCACTTCACGCAAAATCGTACCGCTGCCCATCAGTTGCACGCGAGGGTTTTCCCCTTGCCCCTTTGTTGCCCCTTCATTCAGGAGATACATCCCCTTGATGATGCCTTGCTCCACACCCTCGGGCATTGCCGGGTGGGCATAGTTTTCATTCATCACCGTGAGGTAATAAAACACATCCTGTTGCTCCTGAACCATGCGGCGCATCCCGTCCTGGATAATGACCGCAAGCTCATAAGCGAAGGTGGGATCGTAGGACACGCAGTTTGGAATGAGCGCAGCCTGCAAGTGGCTATGTCCATCCTGATGCTGCAAGCCTTCGCCGTTCAGCGTGGTGCGCCCGGCGGTGCCGCCTATCAGGAAACCGCGCGAGCGTTGGTCGCCCGCCGCCCAGGCCAGATCGCCGACACGCTGAAAACCGAACATCGAATAGTAAATGTAAAACGGCACCATCGCCGTGCCGTGGTTGGCATAAGCGGTGGCGGCGGCAATCCACGACGACATCGCGCCCGCCTCGTTGATGCCTTCCTGCAAAATCTGCCCGGTCTCGGACTCCTTGTAGAACATCAACTGGTCGGCATCCTGCGGGGTGTAGAGCTGGCCCACCTGGGAAAAAATGCCGAGCTGGCGGAACATGCCTTCCATGCCGAAAGTGCGCGATTCATCCGGTACGATCGGGACGATTTGTTTGCCGATGCTCTTGTCCTTTACCAGGATGCCGAGCATGCGCACGAACGCCATGGTGGTGGAAATCTCGCGGCCTTCCGTGCCTTTCAGCAATACCTCGAAAGCATCCAGCCCCGGCACTTGCAATGGCTGGGCTTGCCGCTTTCGCGCCGGAACCGTGCCCATCGCAGCAATGCGCTCGCGCAGGTATTTCATTTCCTGGCTGTCTTCCGCCGGGCGGCAGAACGGCAGCTTGCCGAGTTGCTCGTCGGAAACCGGGATGTTGAAACGGTCGCGGAATTTGCGCAGCGAATCCTCGTCCATCTTCTTCTGTTGATGGGTCGGGTTCTGCGCCTCGCCGGAAGCGCCCATGCCATAACCCTTTACCGTTTTGGCAAGAATCACCGTGGGCTGGCCGGTATGCTTCACCGCCGCCGAGTAGGCGGCGAATACCTTGTAGGGGTCGTGGCCGCCACGGTTGAGTCGCCAGAGTTCATCGTCCGACATGTCGGCGACCAGCTCCAGCAGTTCGGGATATTTGCCGAAGAAATACTGGCGCACATAAGCGCCATCCCTGGCTTTGTAGGTCTGGTATTCGCCGTCCACCACTTCTTCCATGCGCTTGAGCAGCAGGCCGCTCTTGTCCTTGGCCAGCAGGCGATCCCACTTGCCGCCCCAGATCACCTTGATCACGTTCCAGCCCGCGCCACGGAACACGCCTTCCAGCTCCTGGATGATCTTGCCGTTGCCGCGCACCGGGCCGTCCAGGCGCTGTAAATTGCAATTGATGACGAAGATCAGGTTGTCCAGTTTTTCCCGTCCTGCCATGGAAATCGCACCCAGCGATTCCGGCTCGTCGGTTTCGCCATCGCCGAGGAACGCCCACACCCTGCGCCCATCGGTGCTGGCGATACCGCGATGTTGCAGATAGCGCATGAAGCGCGCCTGATAAATCGCCATCAGCGGGCCGAGTCCCATGGACACCGTGGGGAACTGCCAGAAGTCCGGCATCAGCCACGGGTGAGGGTAAGAGGACAAACCGCCGCCATCCACTTCCTGGCGGAACTTGTACATCTGCTCCTCGCTGATGCGGCCTTCGAGAAAGGCGCGCGCATAGATGCCGGGCGAGGAATGCCCCTGAAAATACACCAGGTCGCCGCCGTGATTTTCGCTTGCGCCGTGGAAAAAATGATTGAAGCCCACGTCATACAGCTTGGCCGCCGAGGCGAAGCTGGCGATATGCCCGCCCAGCTCGGACGATTCGCGGTTGGCGTTCAGCACCAGCGCCATCGCATTCCAGCGCATCAGCGCACAGATGCGGTGCTCCAGTTCATGGTTGCCGCTGGAGCGTTCCTCCTGGTCGAGCGGGATCGTGTTCAGATAAGGCGTGGTTGCGCCGATCGGCAGATCGGTGCCAGCAAGACGAGCCTTGCTGACCATCTGGCTAATCAGGAAATGCGCGCGTTCCGGGCCTTCGTGCTCCAGCACCGAATCGAGCGCGTCGAGCCACTCCTGCGTTTCCTGCGGATCAATGTCAGGGATGTTGTTTTCCATCATCCTATTCCTTTAGCTTCGTCATTCCCGCGAAGGCGGGAATCCAGCGAAACAAACATTCCGCGAAGTGGGCAAGACATTGGTTTTGTCCCGCTACGCGGGGATTATTCAACCAACTGGATTCCCGCCTTCGCGGGAATGACGCTGTTATCGGTCTAATGGCCAATCCTGGTTAATCACATCGCACAATCAATCGTTTCGTTTTCCGTCACCAGCCATTCCACTTTGCGGTCGGTGGCTTCCTGCGGAATACCCTCGACGACCTGCATGGAGTATGCTCCAGCGACCAGCGCGGGGCAATGTACCATGCGCGCCAGCAGCTTGTCGTAATAGCCTTTGCCATAGCCCAGCCGCGCGCCGCCGCGGGTAAATGCCACCCCCGGCAGCAGGACGAATTCTACCCCATATGAAACAATCAGCCGTTCGCAGCGCTCGACTATCGGTTCGCGTATTCCCCACAGGCCCGCCGCCAACTGGTTCTCCAAGTCATCCACCCAATACAGATCAAGACAGTTAGTGTGGTGATTCACCTTGGGCAAAGCCAGCCGTTTACCCTCCGCCATCACCCGCGTCACCCAAAGCTCGCTGGCAAACTCCGCGCCAAAGTTCATATAGCCCAGCACCGCATCTGCATGCTGATACTCGGGCAGTTGCAATAAACGTTCGATGATTGCCGCGCTGTACGCGGCGCGTGTGTCGGCAGGAAGCTGCTCGCGCAGCGCGAGAATGTTTTTGCGGATAGCTTGCTTCATATTCGGCATACTCATGGCCGCGCCGCCTTCCTCGCCCATGCGGCTAACTGTTCCGCATCTTCCAGAATATCTGCCGGAACCTCGCGGTAGTTCTTCAACACCTGTTTTTCGGAAGGCGCAAACACGGCGCAATGATGGTTCAAATAATCCGGCAAAGTGTCGGGGTGCGTCTTGAAATACAGCCTGCCGCCATACACGATGCCGAAGAACTGCTCGCCCCAATACAAGCCGCTGCCGCCGAACATGGCGCGGCAGCGCACACCGTCGAGGCTGGCGAGTTGTTCCAGCACATAATCACGGAAGGAGTCGGCAGCCATTTTCTGAGCCTATCAACTGCGTCATTCCCGCGCAGGCGGGAATCCGTATTTTTATAGAACGAACAACATAACGACCAAGCGTCATTCCCGCGCAGGCGGGAATCCAGACGATTTGAAAATTTCCCGCGAAGCGGGACAACGTCGGGGTTTGCCCGCTTCGCGGGGTGTTTGTCTTTGCTGGATTCCCGCCTGCGCGAGAATGACGGATTAGTGGATTATTTTGATTCATCTCACAGCCTGCCTCATCGCCTGCGTGATGTGCTCCGTCTCCACGCTCACCGTGGTCACGCGCATCAGCAGGGCTATCACTTTTTCCTTGTAATCGGCGAAGCGGTAGGTATCGAATTTCTCGCGGATGGTCGGGTCTTTCGGTTTCTTTTCCTTGTACTGGTCGAGCACCCATTCCAGCGCGCAGCGGTTGCCCAGCTTGTAGCCCCAGGCTTCGGGCGGAATGCCGCGCAGCGTGGTTTCGCTATCCAGCGTGATGCTGCCCGCGCCCTTGTCGGCGCGCAGCAGGGCTTTGGGTTGCAAGCCGGCGGCGCGGGCTTTTGCGTCGGGGATGTCGGTGCGCTGGAGCGGGTAAGGCTCGACCGCTTCATAACCGATGTGCAACTGCATCAACGCCTCGCCCCATGCCGCCCATTGCCAGAAGTCCGCATAGAACGGGATGCGCGGAAATTCGCGCTTCAGATTCAGCGCGTATTTTTCGCGGTACAGAGGATCGTGCAGCACGGCGTAGCAGTAGTGGAAGATGGCTTGCTTGGTAATGCCGTCATTCCGGTGCGGGCTGGAATCCAAAGAGGCGCTGTCATTCCCGCGCAGGCGGGAATCCAGAGGTTTTGCTTTTTGTCCCTTCGGGGATTTTTGAATGGGCTGGATTCCCGCCTGCGCGGGAATGACGGGTGTGGCGTAGTGCTGCCGGAATTGCTTGAGCGCCCAGTCAGTGATGTTGTCTGCGCGATTGCCTGATTGGTCGTAGCGAAACAAAGGCAAGCATTCGGCGGCGGCGGCAGCGCCTACAGCATGCAAATCGCAAATGCCGTCAGTGGCACCGACCAAAAAGGGTTTTTGAGAGCCCGGCTGCGTGTAGAAGAAAACCAGGTTTTCAGCATCGGCTGTAGGAAAAATACTCGCCCATTGATAGACCATGCCATTGAAATGCCGATCATAGTAAAACGCCGCTTTGCAAAAAGGCCGATACAGGCTTTCAACTATAGCGTGCGGCTCAAATTGCTTTTGAATTCCGCGCTCACGATACTTGGTCAACTCACGATCCCACTTGATTTCAGAAAGCGACGCAGCACGTTTTCCCTGCCGCGCCTGTTCATAGCGCTCACTGAAAAACTTCATCTTCTTGGTCAACGCTGCGGCATCGAAGTCATACACCCACTCGTCGCGCTGGGTTTTTATTCCTGCCGAGAACAACTTGAAGATTGCGCGTTCCTGCCGCTGGCTTTGAGCCGCTTTCGCTTCTTTTCCGATGAGCGGCAGGAAGTCGTTGAAATCATCCTTACCGAGGTTGATCCAGTTGTGCGACTTGTCGGGTTGTACTTCATCAAAGCTCAGATTGCGCGCGGTGTTGTTGGCGAGGAAGCTGATTTTTTCATCTGCCGTTTCCATTTCGGGGCGGCGCACGTAATAGATACGAGCAGGTTGTTCGGCACCCCTCACCCCCCGCCCTCTCCCGCTTGCGGGAGAGGGGGCTTCGGCTCCTTCTCCCGCAGGCGGGAGAAGGTTGGGATGAGGGGCTTTGAGCGCCACGGCACGTTTTGATTTCTTGATAAAGAAGCTGATCGCCACGCCGGTCTGGATGCCGAACACGTTGTGCTTGGTGCCGCTCAGTTTCGGATTGGCGCGCACGTCGCCGCCCAAGTCCACCACATAGATGTCGCTGAATTCCTGCGCCACCGTTTTGCGGAAGCCGTCGAAGGTGCGGCTCTCGATGAAGCTGCGGTTGGTGATAAAGGCCAGCACGCCGTTTTCGCTCAGCCGGTCGCTGGCCCAGCGGAAGAAGCGAGCGTACATGTCATACACCCCAATTTGATTTTGAGCAGTGCCTTCGGCGATGTAAGTCTGTTTGATACGGTGGTCAATTTCCGTATAACCTCTGTTTTGATTTTCATCGTTGTAATTGGCTTGCCAAGCGTTGTACGGCGGGTTGCCGATGATGACGCTGATCTTCTTGCTGTTCTGGCGCTTGATGCGCGCGACGTTTTCTTCGCTGACGCTGCCGAAAATATCCGCCGTGGTGCCTGTGGCGGCGGTGTGCAGGCCGACATTGTCCAGCGTATCCACAAAGCACAGGTTGGGGAATTCTTCGTAGTTGCCGGTGATGGCGGCGTAAGTGGACTCGATGTTCAGGTTGGCGACATAGTAGGGCAGGATGGCGACTTCGTTGGCGTGCAGCTCGTTGAGATATTTGTATTTGAGCTTGGCGGGCTGGCCGCGAAAGTGTTCCAGCAATTCGCAGATGAACGTGCCAGTTCCGGTGGCGGGGTCGAGGATTTCCACGTCCTTGTCTATCAGGTTTTTGCCGAAGTGTTTTTCGGTGAGCCAGTCCGCGCCGTCTATCATGAAGCGCACGATATCATTGGGCGTGTACACCACGCCCAGCCGGTCGGCGGCCTTGGTGTTATAGACCTTGTAGAAGTTTTCGTAGATGACCTTGAGGAAGGCTTGCTTCTCGTGGTGGCTGCTGATTTGCGCGGCAGTCGCGCGGATCGCGGCGTAGTAGGTTTCCAGCCCCTTGAGGGTCTGCTTTTTCAGGTTGCCGGTGAAGAACTCGGCTTCCAGCGAGTACAACTCGCGCGCCACGTTGTTGTGCTGGTGAAAGTTGCTGTCGTCAAACACCTTGGCAAAAATTTCTTCGGTGAGGATGTGCTGGATCAGCATTTCGCGCACATCGGCATCGGTGAGGCTGGGGTTGATGGCTTCCTGCGCGTGGGTCAGAAATTTGGCGGCGGCGGCGCGGAATTTGGCATTGCCGCTTTCCTGCGCCGCAATCATGCTGCGCAATGCTTCCAGCACTGCGGGCAGGTCGGTCTTGAATTGCTCCACCGCCGCGCGGAAACCGGCGATCTCGGGGCGCTCGAAGCCGAAGAACAGCTTGAGCAGCCTGGCCAGCGCATGGGTGTCGGTCATGTCGCAACGTAATACCTCGTTGCGGTTCTGCCACAGCACGGCGGTGACATCGTCGGTAAAGACGATGTTGTCCTGCGGGTAGCCCTTTTTGAATTTCTTGCCGATCTCTTCGTCGAGGTCGTCTGCTGCGTCCTTAGCTTCCCAGTAACCCAGCGGCATGCGCAGCTCGTGCAGCAGCACGCCATCCACGGTGATGTTGGTTTTCGTTGCGGTCTTGAGCGGGTGCTCGGCCAGAAACACCAGGCCTTGCTGCTTGCCCCAGGCCTTGAGCAAATCCTTGAAGGCTTCGCGCACGATGGTCTCGCGCGAACTGCCGCCGACCTTTTTGATGAGGTCAAGCTGCTTGAGGTAATCGTTGATGAGAAGCTGGCTCATGGATTGGTGCGATCGACCCAGTAATCCGGCTGTCGATGCTGGTGCGCGACGGCAATCACGACTATCCGTTCTTCCCTGACAATGTAAAGATTCCCCTTGTTGCTGCCGGTTGTAAAAGCGCTTTGCCTCCGCCAACTCGTCGCGCGCAAGCGCCAGGAAAATCAATTGCACTATAAATCCCTGAATACTTCTTCCATCGAGGCCGTCTCCAGCCGCCCATCATCGTAGGCTTTTACGCGGCGCAGAGCTTCCTCTTGCCATACCCGGTCGATTTCGGGATCGGGCTTATCCAGGCTGCGATGCAATATTTCCAGCAACAAATAACGATCGGAAGCCTTGAGGCTCAAAGCTTGTTCAATCACTTCAGATGTACTCATGGTTGCTCCTTTTTGCTTTCGCCAAACCATTTTGCCGGTGGCGGCAAAATGGTTTGCGGATTTTAGCCCAAGAACAACCGGTACGCCGGATTGTCGCTCTCGTCCCAGTAGCGGTAGCCGAGCTTGTCGAGGAAGGTGCGCAGCGCTTTTTTATCGTGGTGCGGCACCTGCATGCCGACCAGCACGCGCCCGTAATCCGCGCCGTGGTTGCGGTAGTGGAACAGGCTGATGTTCCAGCTATGGTTCATGCGGTTGAGGAAGTTCATCAGCGCGCCGGGGCGCTCCGGAAACTCGAAGCGGAACAGGATTTCGTCCTTGATGCCCGGCGCGTGCCCGCCGACCAGGTGGCGCACGTGCAGCTTGGCCATTTCGTTGTCGGAAAGGTCGAGCGTGGGCAATTTGCCGCGCTGCAATTTACCGACCAGTTCGGCGGTCTCGGACTGGTTGCGCACCTGGATGCCGGCGAACACCTGCGCCGCTTTCGGGTTGGCGTAGCGGTAGTTAAACTCGGTGATGTTGCGTTTGCCGAGCAACGAGCAGAATTTGCGGAAGCTGCCGGGTGTCTCGGGAATGGTCACGGCGAGAATCGCCTCGCGCTGTTCGCCGATTTCCGCGCGTTCCGCGACGAAACGCAGGCGGTCGAAATTCATGTTCGCGCCGCAGGCGATCGGGATCAGCGTCTTGTCCCTGAGCTTTTCGCGCGCCGCATACAGCTTGGCCCCGGCGATGGCGAGCGCGCCCGCCGGTTCGAGGATCGAGCGCGTGTCTTCGAATACGTCCTTGATCGCGGCGCAAGTGGCATCGGTATCCACCAAGATGACTTCATCCACCAGCTTGCGGCACAGGCGGAAAGTTTCCTCGCCCACCTGCTTGACGGCCACGCCGTCGGCGAACAGGCCGACATGGTCGAGCGTGATGCGCCGCCTGGCTTTCAGCGAGCGGTACATGGCGTCGGAATCCACCGGCTGCACGCCGATGATCTTGATTTCCGGGCGCACCTGCTTGACGTAGGCGGCCACGCCAGAAATTAACCCGCCGCCGCCGATGGCGCAAAAAATCGCGTGGATAGGCTGGTTGTGCTGGCGCAGGATTTCCATGCCGATGGTGCCCTGCCCGGCAATCACGTCGGGGTCGTCGTAAGGGTGGATAAAGTTGAGCTTATTTTTCTTTTCCAGTTCCAGCGCATGCTGGTAGGCGTCGGAATAGGAATCGCCGTGCAGCACCACTTTTGCGCCACGGCTTTCCACCGCCTGTATCTTGATCTGCGGCGTGGTGGCGGGCATCACGATGATGGCCGTGCAGCCAAGCTTCTGCGCCGAAAGCGCCACGCCCTGCGCATGGTTGCCCGCCGAGGCGGCGATGACGCCGCGCTTGAGTTGCGCCGGGGTGAGCTGCGCCATCTTGTTGTAAGCGCCGCGCAGCTTGAAGGAAAACACCGGCTGCATATCTTCGCGTTTCAGCAATACGGTATTACCGATACGTGCCGACAGGTTGGGCGCGATCTCCAGCGGGCTTTCGATGGCCACGTCATAGACGCGGGCGGTTAGAATGCGTTTCAAATAACTTTGCATGGTCAGTATGGAGAAAAATTGCTGGATGCAAGATTAGCAGGATTTGCGTTAACCCCGAAAGGGTTTCTATTTCTAAAACCCCCGATTCCTGCAATAATCCGGGCGTGATACGCATTTTAACAAGGGCACAGGATGAGCATGACACAAGATGATTTGAAGCGGGCGGTCGCGCAGGCAGCGATAGCGCATGTCCCGGCGGATTGCATCGTGGGGGTGGGCACCGGCTCCACCGCCAACTTTTTCATTGACGAGTTGGGCAAGATCAAGTACAGGATACGCGGCGCGGTAGCCAGCTCCGAGGTTTCGGCGAAGCGCCTGCAAGGGCACGGCATCGAGGTGGTCTCGCTGAACGATGCGGGCAGCCTGCCGGTGTATGTGGATGGCGCGGATGAGATCACGCGCCACTTGCACATGATCAAGGGCGGCGGCGGTGCGCTGACGCGCGAAAAAATTGTGGCCGCAGCCAGCAAAAAATTCGTCTGCTTATGCGACGCCAGCAAGCTGGTGGACGTGCTCGGCAAATTTCCGCTGCCGGTGGAAGTGATTCCCATGGCGCGCAGCTATGTGGCGCGCCAGATCGTGGTGCTGGGCGGCCAACCCAAATTGCGCGAGGGTTTCACCACCGATAATGGCAACCTCATCCTCGACGTGCATGGATTGAACATATTGAACCCGGTGGAGCTGGAAACCACGCTGAATAACATCGCGGGCGTGGTCACCAACGGGCTGTTTGCGCGTCGCCCGGCAGATGTGCTGTTGCTCGGCGCCGCCAGCGGTGTGCAAACCCTCACAGCGTAGTGTCCTGTAATGAAATTGTCACGGTGCGAAGGTAGTATTTCCCGCTTGCCTTTATCTTAAGGAAATCCCATGGTTGGCACAGAACATACCTCGAAACAGTTTGACGCAGAACTCGAAGCCGTGCGCTCCCGCGTATTGCAGATGGGGGGGCTGGTGGAGAGCCAGATCCAACAAGCTCTTAATGCACTGATCAATTGCGATGTGGAGCTAATGAACCGCGTTATCGCCGATGACCATCGTGTCAATGCGTTGGAGGTGGAAATCGACGAGAGCTGCTGCCAGATCATTGCGCGCCGCCAACCCGCTGCGGGCGATCTGCGTATGGTAATGACGGTGATTAAAACCATCACCGATCTCGAACGCATCGGCGATGAGGCGGAAAAAATCGCGCGCATGGCCAAGCTGCTGTCGCAGAAGGAGCGGCTTATCCTGCCGCGTTACAACGAAATCAAGCACGCTGCCGAACTGGCGCTGGACATGCTGCGCAAGTCGCTGGATGCTTTCGCCCGCCTCGACCTGACCTGCGCCGCGCAAGTGGTGCGCCAGGATGAGCAGGTGGACGAGGAATTCCGCACCATCATGCGCTCCCTTATCACCTTCATGATGGAAGACCCGCGCACCATTTCCACCGCGCTGGAAATACTGTTCATTGCCAAAGCGATCGAGCGCATCGGCGACCATGCCAAGAACATGTCCGAATACGTGGTGTACATGGTCAAGGGGCGCGACGTGCGGCATGTCACCGTGGAGGAGATCGAACGCGAAGTTCTGGAATGATTCCGCTTCCACTTCATCGGTGATACTGCGTTGGCTTCCTCCCTCACTCCTGATGAAACTACTGGTAAAACCACTAGCCATCTGACTAGGGCAGCAAGCTGCCAAGTCATTGGTTATAGCCATTCGACTAAGCTATCAAAAGACGATAGCCAAGTCGCTGGTTATTGCCGTGCTACTTGCACTGTCCTCGCCGTTTGTTCGTTGCCGCCTTGTCTCACCTTCGAATTGGAACCGGAATAGCTTGCCGTGCAACAACACCCCATCCTCGCGGCAGCTGATCTCGGCTCCAACAGTTTTCGCCTGCAAATCGCCCGCGTGGAAAACGGCCAGCTCTACATGCTGGACAACCTGCGCGAGCCGGTGCGCCTCGCCGCCGGGCTGACCGATGACAAACGCTTGGACAAGGCTGCGCAGCAACGCGCGCTGGCCTGCTTGCAACGCTTTGGCGAGCGACTGCGCGGCCTGCCGCGCGAAGCGGTGCGCGCGGTCGGCACCAACTCGCTGCGCGTGGCGAAGAACGCCGCCGAATTCCTGCAACTGGCCGAGGCCGCGCTCGGCTTTCCCATCGAAGTCATTGCCGGACGCGAAGAAGCGCGCCTGATCTACCTCGGCGTCGCACAAAGCCTGCCGCAATCGAATGCCAGGCGGCTGGTGATGGACATCGGCGGCGGCTCCACCGAATTTATCATCGGTTGCGGCCTCGAACCGCTCAAGCTGGAAAGCCTGTACATGGGCTGCGTCAGCTTCAGCCAGCGTTACTTTCCGGACGGCAAAATTACCAAGGCCAATCTCAAGCAGGCCGAACTCGCGGCGTGCAACGAATTGCAAACTATCGTGACGGAGTTTTCGCGCGGCCAATGGGATGAGGCGCTGGCTTCATCGGGCACCGCGCGCGTGGTATGCGACATCCTCGAACAAAACGGCTACAGCAGCGGCGGCATCAGCCGCGCGGGGATGGAGCAATTGCGCGCGCAATTGCTCAAGGCGGGTGACGCGGGAGGCCTCGAACTGCGCGGCCTGAAGCCCGACCGCATCCTGGCGCTGCCCGGCGGGTTCGCCATCATGTATGCCGCATTCTGCGAACTCGGCATCGAGCAGTTGCAACCCGCGCTTTGCGCGTTGCGCGAAGGCGTGCTGTACGACCTGCTCGGGCGCTTCCACCACAACGACATGCGCGATGTCACCGCCAAACAATTCATGCGCCGCTACCACGTGGACATGCGCCAAGCCGGGCGTGTGGCGCATCTGGCCGACCGGCTCGCGCGCCAGTTCATGGAAGGGCAGGCCAATGAGGATGCGTTGCGCCTGCTCGGCTGGGCAGCCAGCCTGCACGAGATCGGCATCAGCGTCGCGCACAGCGGCTATCACAAGCACACGGCATACATTCTCGCCAATGCAGATATGCCCGGTTTTTCCAGAAAAGAACAAAGCCGCTTGAGCCTGTTGGCGCTGGCGCACCGCGGCAAACTGGATAAGGTGCGCGGCCTGTTGAATACACCGGAAGTGCTTGCCCAGGTTATGGCATTACGCTTGGCCGCCCTGTTCTACCGCAACCGCAGCGACGCCGAATTGCCCGCCATGCAGGGAAACTTCAGCGGCGCAAAATTCCACCTGGCTCTCACACCCGGCTGGTTGGCGCAGAACCCGCTGACTGACACGGTCTTGCAAGAAGAAGCGAAGCAGTGGAAAGAGGTGGGTGTGGGCATGCAGGTGCAAGAAGGGTAGTTCGGCAGCGTAAATTTGTTCCCGGTAAAAAGGGTGTGGATAAGCGCAGCGCATCCACGACTCTTTTTATCCTGAAAACCTCAGTTGAAAATAACCGACAGGGGGCAAACCCTCATCCCCAGCCCTTCCCCCCGAGGGGGAAGGGAGCAAAGCCCCTCTCCCTCGGGGATAGGGGCTGGGGTGAGGGAGAAGCGTGCCCATGTTGCTTCCCCTGTAAATTGTTTGTTCTCAACTGAGGAATTTTAGGTTTATTCCCGTGTTAAACTCCGCCCCGAAGCTGGCTAGACAGTCGCTGCGCGCCTTGAGCGCGGAGAGGAAAGTCCGGGCTCCACAGAGCAGGATGCCGGTTAACGACCGGACACCGCGAGGTGATGAACAGTGCCACAGAAAATACACCGCCGATGGCTGCGCAAGCGGATCAGGCAAGGTTGAAATGGCGGGGTAAGAGCCCACCGCGGACGTGGCAACACGGACGGCACGGTAAACTCCATCCGGAGCAAGACCAAATAAGCAGGCTATGACGTTGCTCGCGTCGCCTGCGGGTAGGTCGCTCGAGCGTCAGGTAACGAAACGCCTAGAGGAATGACTGTCCACGACAGAACCCGGCTTACCGGCCAGCTTCACCTTCGCAAAGCCTGTCCCGAGAAACGCCGAAGCGCACCTCACTCTTGCCGGGCATCCTTTACAATGCTCACCGTGAATTTTCCTGGAAAACGCAACCGATTGTATTGTAGGTGCGAATTTATTCGCATATAACTCGTAGTTCGTGCGAATAAATTCGCACCTACACATGCAGCTCAACATTATGAAGCAATAGAAAACATTCATACGCGCACCCCAAAATGACTGATCGTTATGCCGTTATCGGCAACCCTATCGCCCACAGCAAATCACCGCAAATTCATACCTTGTTCGCCCAACAGACCAGGCAGGACATCAGCTACGAAGCCATTCTCGCGCCGCTGGATGGCTTTGCTGCCACGGTTGAACGGCTGCGCGAGGAAGGCTACAAGGGCTGCAATGTGACGGTGCCGTTCAAGATTCAGGCATATAACTTTGTTGGGTCCACCATTGCCACACGAGCACTAGAAGCAGTTGCCGTAAACACCATCAGGTTTGACGGTGAAATTGTGCTTGGCGACAACACCGATGGAGCAGGTTTAGTGCGCGACATCGAACACAACCTAGGTGTTTCTTTGCAAGGTAAACGGGTGCTGCTAATGGGAGCTGGTGGTGCGGCACGAGGAGTTCAGATGCCGTTGGTGCTCGCAAAAGTTCAGCGCTTGGCCATTGCAAACCGCACTCTTGAAAAGGCAAAAGAGATGCTTCCGCACGAATTCCAGTTCTATGAAGACCAATTTGGTATAGAGATAGACGCAAAAAACTACTCTGATCTGGGCGATGAACAATTCGATGTAGTCATCAACGCAACCTCCAGCGGATTAACCGATGAAATGCCGCCGCTACCCCATGGCATTTTCGCCCCAGGTGCGCTCGCCTACGACATGATGTACGGGCGTGAAACCCCGTTCATGAAATTTGCGCGCGAACACGGTGCGGCCATCGTAGCAGATGGCCTCGGCATGTTGGTCGAACAAGCCGCCGAATCGTTCTTTATCTGGCGCGGCATGCGCCCCGAGACCGCGCCAGTGATAGCAAAATTACGCGAAACGGCATAAACCTCTGCCGTCATTCCCGCGCAGGCGGGAATCCAGTCAGTTAAGCATTCCCCGCATAGCGGGATAACACATCAGGTTTTGTCCGCTACGCAGATTTGATCGATAAATTGGATTCCCGCCTGCGCGGGAATGACGGAAATAACTGGAAGTAACGAATAATGAAAAAACTCTGGGGCTGGTTGTGGCACGGTGCAGCAATATTTTTCGCCCTGCTGCTGCTGTATCAACTGTGGATTTTCGCGCACATCTGGTGGTGGGTGGGCCACAACCCCGTATCCAGCGCATTCATGGAAAGCCGCCTGGAGATCATGCAAAACAAAAATCCCGATGCCGAACTCCAACACCAGTGGACCCCCTACGCAAAAATTTCCAGCCACCTCAAGAGCGCGCTGATCGTTGCCGAGGATGCCAAGTTCGTTGACCACGAAGGCTTCGACTGGGAAGGGATAGAAAAGGCTTACGAGAAGAACCTGAAGAAGGGCAGGATCGCCGCGGGCGGTTCCACCATCAGCCAGCAACTGGCGAAAAATTTATTTCTCTCCACCAAGCGCACCCCGTGGCGCAAGGGCGAAGAAGCGCTCATCACGATCATGCTGGAAATGATGATGGACAAGCGGCGTATTTTTGAAATTTATTTGAACGTGATCGAATGGGGCGATGGGGTGTTCGGTGCGGAAGCGGCGGCGCGGCATTACTACCAGATCGGCGCGGCACAACTCTCAGCGGAACAGGCCGCCACGCTCGCCGCAATGGTGCCCAACCCGCGCTATTACGACAAGCACCGCGAAGCGCGAGGCCTGCTGCGCAAAACCGAGATCATCATCGGGCGCATGAACGACGCGGAAATTCCCTGACCATCCGTTAACTACCACTTTTTGCTGTCAACCTGGGTTATTCTATGCACATACTTCTGCAAAGGCATCTATGCGCTTGCGCAAGCGCCCAATGAACCTGGAAGAAGCAGTTGAGGGATTCGCACTAAATATAAAATACAGGGCGCCTCTAAAAATTCAGAGTTCGCCCAAATGCAAGGCGCAGAAAAAATTTCGCCGCGCCGCATATGCGTGATATGTAAGCAAGAAATTTTTTATGCAACACAGCATAACCAGCGACTTGGCTGTCGTCTTTTTGACAGCTTAGTCGAATGGCTAGTAGTTACATCAGTTGGGATGGAATCTGGATTTTTAGAGGTGCCCTACAGAATCGGTAAACGATGCGGGATGCTCCGCCAACTGCGTTACCTGGGGAAGCGCAGATTTATTCGGTTTTGTCGTTCCCGCGAAGGCGGGAACCCAGTCAAATAAAGGCACTGGATCCCCGCCTACGCGGGGATGACGAATTAACCCGTGTTTCCCTGGGATGAAAAGGATCGTCGTGGTTACCAAAAAAAATAATACCAATACCACAGACAAGCCCGCCTCCCTGGAATCTGCCCAGGAATCTCAGGCAGCGCACTCCATTCATTTCCCCATTGTCGGCATGGGTGCTTCCGCCGGCGGGCTGGAAGCCTTCGAGCAATTCTTCCGCAGTATGCCCCCCGACAGCGGCATGGCCTTCGTGCTGGCGCCGCACCTCGATCCGGATCACGCCAGCCTGCTCAGCGAAATCCTGCAACGCAGCACGGCCATGCCGGTGGTCGAGGCGCAGGATCAGATGGCCGTGGCGCCCAACGGTGTTTATGTCATCCCGCCCAACCGCGACATGGCAATTTTTCACGGCGTGCTGCAACTGAGCGTGCCGGGGCAACCGCGCGGGCAGCGCATGCCGATAGACGCCTTCCTGCGCTCCCTGGCCGATGACCAGGGAGAAAACGCCATCGGCATCATTCTCTCCGGCACCGGCACCGACGGCACGCTGGGGCTGCGCGCCATCCTCGGCGCGGGCGGCGTCTCGCTGGTGCAGGAACCGGCCACGGCGAAATACGACGGCATGCCGGCCAGCGCCATCGGGGCCGGTTACGCCACCCATATCCTGCCGGTAGAAAAAATGCCGGGAGCGCTGCTGGCCGGCATACATACCTTGGCCGTCCGCCAGGAAACGCCGGCCCCGGCTGCGGTGAGCGGCATGAATCGCATCCTGATGCTGTTGCGCTCCGCCACCGGCCAGGATTTCTCGCTCTACAAGAAGAGCACCATCGGCCGCCGCATCGAACGGCGCATGGCGCAGCACGACATCGCGGATACGGAAGTCTATGCGCGCTACCTCAAAGAGCAACCCGCCGAGGTGAAAGCGCTGTTCAAGGAAATGCTGATCAACGTCACCAGCTTCTTCCGCGATGCGGGGGCCTTGGCCGCATTGAAGCAGGACATCCTGCCGCAACTGTTCGCCGGCAAGCCGGACGACTACATTTTCCGTGCCTGGGTTGCGGGTTGCGCCAGCGGCGAGGAGGCCTACTCCATCGCCATGCTGCTGCGCGAGTTCATGGACGAGGCACGGCAGGAGTACAAGGTGCAGATCTATGCGACCGATCTGGACGAGGATGCCATCTCCGCCGCGCGCGCCGGCATCTACCCGCCCAATATCGTCCAGGATGTCCAACCGGAGCGGCTGCGCCGCTTCTTCGTCAAGGAAGAGGCGGGTTACCGCGTGAAAAAAAACATCCGCGAGATGGTGGTGTTCGCCAACCAGAACGTCATCAAGGATCCGCCTTTTACCCGGCTCGACCTGCTCAGTTGCCGCAACCTGATGATCTACCTGGAGCCGGAGCTACAAAGCCACCTCATCCCGGTTTTCCACTACGCTCTCAAACCGGGTGGCGTGCTGATACTCTCGCCTTCGGAGAGCATCGGCAACCACGCGGAATTGTTCGCGCCGCTCGACCGCAAGTGGAAATTTTACCGCGCCACCGGCACCGTTGCTTCCGCCCGCACGGCAATGCCCAGCGGGCTGTTGCGGGCGGGCGGCGCAAGCGCAAAAGAGCCGGAAGACGCAGCAAAAAAGATCAAGGAAACCGGCTTCGCCGATCTGGCCAAGCGGGCGTTGCTCCAGTCTTACGCGCCCGCCTCGGTGGTGACGGACGAGAAGGGCGACATTCTCTACGTGCATGGCGATACCGGCAAGTATCTGCGCCCGGCGCCCGGGAGGGCGACGCTCAACGTGGTGGACATGGCGCGCGAGGGGCTGCAACTGGAATTGCGCGCCGCCATCCGCAACGCCGCCACCCAGGGCGCGCTGACTGTATGCCGGGACTTGTGCGTCAGCGGCGGCGCCGGCGACAGCCAGGGCGTGCATATCAGCGTGCGGTCGCTGCACGGCCCGGATGCCGCTCATGGCCTGCTGCTGGTAAGCTTTCAAGATGTGCTGTGCGTGGCGCCCGATAAACCCGCGCGGGGTAAGCACACAAATTCTGGCGCCATGCCCGGGCGCGTCGAGGGACTGGAGCGCGAGCTCTCCTACACCAAAGAAAATCTTCAGGCCGCCATCGAGGAGCAGCAAACGACCAACGAGGAGATGAAATCCACCAACGAGGATCTGCAATCCACCAACGAGGAACTCCAGTCCGCCAACGAGGAACTGGAGACTTCGAAAGAAGAGTTGCAATCTCTCAACGAGGAGCTGATCACCGTCAACGCCGAATTGCATGCCAAGATCGAGCAACTGGCCAATATCCAAAATGACATGAGGAACCTGCTCGACAACATCAGCGCCGGGATCATTTTCCTCGACGAGCATCTGAACATCAAACGCTTCACCCGCGAGGCGGCGCGGGTTTATCGCCTGGCCGCTTCGGATACGGGCCGCCCCTTGAGCGACATCAAATCGGACATCGAAGACGCAGACCTGCTCGCCGATGCACGGGCCGTGCTGGATTCCCTGACGCCGCGCGAGCGAGAGATGCGCGCCGCCGGCGGCGCATGGTTTCTCGCGCGTATCCAGCCCTACCGCACTTTGGACAACATGATCGAAGGCGTGGTGCTGACCTTCATAGACATCACGGAGATGAAAAAGGCCGGTGAGGAGCGCCACCTGCAAAGCACCGCTTTGAGCGCCACGGCCAACGCGGTAATCATCACCGACCGCAGCGGCATCATCCAGTTCGTCAACCCGGCCTTCACCGCCATCAGCGGCTATTCCGCCGATGAAGCCATCGGCCAGAACCCGCGCCTCCTCAAATCGGGCAAGCAGGATCAGGCCTACTACAAACATTTGTGGGATACGATACTCGCCGGGCGGGTTTGGCAGAGCGAAGTCGTCAACCGGCGCAAGGACGGCAGCCGGTTTTACGTCGCGCAGGTCATCACGCCCGTGCAGGACGAGCGCGGCGAGATTAACCATTTTGTCGCCATCGAAATGGACATCACCGAGCGCAAGCAGGCGGAGGCAGCGCTGCGGGAAGCGCATGAACTGGCCGAGGGCATCATGGCAACGGTGCGCGAGCCGCTGATCGTGCTGGATGAAAAACTGATGATCATCTCCGCCAGCCGCCCGTTCTACCGCGACTTCCAGACCACACCGGAAGACACGGTGAGCCGCTCGCTCTACGAATTTGGCAACCGCCAGTGGGATATCCCGAAATTGCGCGAGTTGCTGGAGAGCATCCTGCCGCGCGACCAGAGCTTTGAAGGTTATGTGGTGGAGCACGATTTCCCGGGCATTGGCCACCGCAAGATGCTGCTCAACGCCCGGCGTATCGCCGGCAAAACCGGCGATGGCCAGTTGATCCTGCTGGCGATAGAAACCGTTTTGTAGCTGCGGATAAATCCGCATAAAATGGGCGAAAAAGGGGCGAATGAATTCGCCTCTACAGATTGTGTAGGTGCGAATTTATTCGCACATAATGGCGCCACACGAAAGAATTCGCCCCTACAGTAAAGCCCAGATATGTCCTATGACGATTTGCGCAAAGGCCGTTACAGCGAGCAACAACGGGTCTATTTTGTCACCACTATATTGGCCGAACGGGAACAGCGTTATTTCACCGACTTCTCCTGTGCCCGTTATGTGGTGGCGGAGATGCGCGCCCTGCACGACGATAGAGTAGTGTGCTCCTTGGCGTGGGTTATCATGCCCGACCATGTTCATTGGCTGTTTCAGTTGGGGGAACGTATGGATTTGTCTGCTGCGATCAAACGCTTCAAGGCGCGTTCAGCGTACCGGGTTAATGGCTACCTCAATCGGCAGGGCGCGTTATGGCAAAAATCGTTTTACGACCATGCGCTACGCAAAGATGAAGATGTGCGAGGGGTTGCGCGATATATCGCCGCCAACCCGTTGCGCGCCGGATTGGTGGAGCATATCGGCGACTATCCGTTATGGGATGCGATATGGCTGTAGTAAAACGGGCGAATGAATTCGCCCCTACAACTGCGTTTTGCAAGGGGGCATTCTGAATAAGAAAACAAACCAGCCGGACCCGCTACGCACCCAAGCCGAAGCGCGGCTCGCCCGCGCACATGCGGACGAGGATTCGCCGCGCCCTGCCGGGGAACTCCTGCACGAATTACAGGTGTACCAGATCGAACTGGAGATGCAGAACGAGGCTTTGCGGCAAGCGCAACTCGCCCTGGAAGAATCCTGCGACCGCTACATGAACCTCTATGAATTCGCCCCCGTCGGCTATCTCACGCTCACCCATGCAGGCCAGATCGCCGAGGTAAATCTCACCGGCGCCGCGATGTTGGGTATGGAGCGCAAACAACTGCTGCTCCACCGCTTTGCGTATTTTGTCGCGCCCGAAGACAGCGATCACTGGCACCGCCAGTTCATGGGCACGAAGCGGCGCGCGGCGGAATCCGGAAGCCGGTGGAACTGCGAACTCACCCTCAAGCGCGGTGATGGCTCCCGGCTCTGCGCCCGGCTGGGCTGCCTGCACATGGATGTGGCCAACGGATCGCCGGTAGTACACATCGCGCTGACTGACATCAGCGAGCACAAAGAAGCGGAGGCGAAACTCAAGAAAAGCGAAGAACGTTACCGCCAGATTGTCCAGACATCGATGGACGGTTTCTTGATTGCCGATAGCGCTGGGCAGTTACTGGACGTGAACACCGCTTATTGCCAGATGACCGGTTACACGCGCGACGAGCTCCTGAATATGCATATTTCGGACGTGGAAGCGAAGGAAAGCACGGAAGAGACGGCGCAGCATATCCGGGAAGCCATGGCGAAAGGTTATGACCGCTTCGAAACGCGCCACCGCCGCAAGGATGGTCAAGTGCTGGAAATCGAGGTCAGCAACGTCTTCCGCCCGGATATGAATGGAGGGTGTTTTTTCGTATTCATGCGCGACATCACCGAACGCAAGCGGGTCGAAGAGGAATTGCGCATCGCCGCTATCGCCTTCGAATCCAACGAAGGCATCACCGTGACCGATGCCAACAGCGTCATCGTGCGGGTCAACCGGGCCTTCACCCACCTCACCGGTTATAGCGCGGAAGAGGTAGTGGGCAAAACCCCCGCGATACTCCAGTCCGGGCGCCATGACCGGGTGTTCTACCAGCAGATGTGGGCAACCATAAAACAGAATGGATTCTGGCAGGGCGAGATATGGAACCGGCGCAAGAACGGCAATATCTACGCCGAGTGGCTGACCATCTCCGCCGTCCTCGGGCCGGGCGGGCGCACCACCCATTACGTCGGCACATTTTCCGACATTACCCAGAACAGCGAGGCGGAGGCCGAGATCCACCGCCTGGCCTACTACGATCCGCTCACCCTTCTGCCCAACCGCCGCATGCTCCAGGACCGGCTGGGCCAGTCGCTGGCCGCCGCCGCCCGCAACGGGCAGAACGGCGCGATACTGTTTCTGGATCTGGATAACTTCAAGACGCTCAACGACACGCGCGGCCACGATATAGGGGACATGCTGCTCGCCGAAGTCGCGCAGCGCCTGAAGGCCAGTGTGCGCGAGATGGATACGGTGGCGCGCCTGGGTGGCGACGAGTTCGTGGTGATACTGGAAGATCTGGGCACGGATGCCGGAGAAGCGGCCATCCAGGTCAGGCTGGTGGGCGAGAAACTGCGCGAAACCCTCGCCCAACCCTACGATCTCGATGGCCGCGAGTTCTACAGCACGGCCAGCATAGGGATCAGCCTGTTTGGCGAACACGGCGCGACTGTCGAGGAACTGCTCAAGCACGCCGACCTCGCCATGTACCACTCCAAGACCGAGGGGCGCAACACCCTGCACTTTTTTGATCCCGCCATGCAGGCCGCATTGGACAAACGCAGCGCGCTGGAGGAAGAACTGCGTCAGGCGCTCGCACGCGGCGAATTTCAGCTCTACTATCAGCCGCAGGTGGACGGTGCGCACCACGTGGTCGGTGCCGAGGCTTTGCTGCGCTGGGTGCATCCCGGACGCGGGTTGATTACGCCGGGCGAATTCATCGCGCTCGCCGAAGAAACCGGGCTGATCCTGCCCATCGGCCACTGGGTTCTGCAGACCGCTTGCGCCCAGCTCAAAATGTGGGAGGACAACCCGCGCACCCGCTTCATGCAACTGGCTGTCAATGTCAGCGCGCGCCAGTTCCGCCAGCCGGAATTTGTCGCGCAAGTGCGGCAGGCGCTCAGCGAAACCGGCGCCGACCCGACGCGCCTCAAGATTGAGCTGACCGAAACCCTGGTGCTGGATGATGTCGCCGACACTATCAACAAAATGATCACGCTGAGATCGGATGGCATCGGTTTTTCGATGGACGATTTCGGCACCGGCTATTCGTCGCTCACCTACCTCAAGCAATTGCCGCTGGATCAACTGAAGATCGACAAGTCCTTCGTCCGCAATCTCGCCACCGATGCCAACGATGCGGCCATCGTGCAAGCCATTATCACCATGGGGCAAACATTCGGGTTGGATGTCATTGCCGAAGGCGTGGAAACCGAAGCGCAACGCGAATTCCTCGGCCTGCGCGGCTGCCATACCTATCAGGGCTATCTGTTCGGCAAGCCTGTCGCGCTGAAAGAATTTGAAGAGCTGGTTTTGCGCTATCCGGATACGGATTAAGCCGCTTTCGCAGGTGCGAATTCATTCGCACGAACAACAGGTCATGTGCGAATGAATTCGCACTTGCCAGCCCTTCATCTGCGATTTTTAGGTTTCATCCTGAAAACCTCAGTTGAAAATAACCGACAGGGGGCAAACCCTCATCCCCAGCCCTTCCCCCCGAGGGGGAAGGGAGCAAAGCCCCTCTCCCTCGGGGAGAGGGGTTGGGGTGAGGGAGAAGCGTGCCCATGTTGCTTCCCCTGTAAATTGTTTGTTCTCAACTGAGGAATTTAGGTTCATTTTCGCAACCCCCGATCCCAGCCAAATTTGCCGCGCGGCTCGGCGCTAATTTCTTTACAATAGCCGCCAACCCCGGTGCGGTAGCCATGACTGAAGACCACGAACCCCATTACACAGAAAACGTGCAGTACCACTTGCAGCAGGTGCAACGCCTGTTGGACAAGCACGCGCTGGTGGAAACCGTGGCGCACCAGCAGGAATTACCGCGCGCGGACCGCCATGAATTGATGGACACGTTGCTGCACAAGCAGCACCTGGCCGAATTGCGCGAGAAGCTGGGCGCCCTGCACTCCGCCGACATCGCCTACATTCTGGAAGCCCTGCCCATCGAGCAGCGTTTGCTGGTGTGGGACATGGTCAAGGCCGAGCGCGACGGCGAAATCCTGATCGAGGTTTCCGATGCGGTGCGCGAATCGCTGATCGCCACCATGAGCCGCGAGGAACTGCGCGAGGCGGCGGAACAGCTCGACACCGACGAGATCGCCGACCTGGCGCCGGACTTGCCGCAGGCGGTGATGCGCGATGTGTTCAAGTCGCTGTCCATCGAGGAGCGCGAGCAGTTGCGCGCGGCGATGTCGTACCCGGAAGATTCGGTCGGTGCGCTGATGGATTTCAACATGATTCATGTCCGCGAGGACATCACACTGGAAGTGGTATCGCGCTATCTGCGCCGTTTTGACGAACTGCCCGATCACACCGACCAGGTGTTTGTGGTGGATCGCGATGACCGCTTCAAAGGCGTGCTGCCGATCAATCTCATCGTTGTCAACGAACCGGAAATGGTTGTCGGCAGTTTGATGCTGGCCGACACCACGCTACTGCACCCCGAGGAAAAGGCGGAGCAGGCCGCCCAGGCTTTTGAACGCTATGACCTGGTTTCCGCGCCGGTGGTGGACGAGGACGGCAAGCTGGTCGGGCGGGTGACGGTGAACGTGGTGCTGGATTTTATCCGCACCGAATCGGAAAGCGACGTTTTGAACCTGGCCGGCTTGCGCGAGGAGGAAGATATTTTTGCCTCGGTATGGAAAAGCGCGCAGAACCGCTGGGCGTGGCTGGCGCTGAATCTTTGCACCGCATTCTTCGCCTCGCGGGTGATCGGAAACTTTGAAGGCACGATAGAAAAATTTGTCGCGCTGGCCACGCTGATGCCCATCGTCGCCGGTATCGCCGGCAACTCGGCAAACCAGACCACTACCATCATCATCCGCTCTCTGGCACTGGGGCAGATCACCCAGGGCAACGCGCGCAGGCTGCTGCTCAAGGAATTGGCCATCGGCGGATTTAATGGCCTGTTGTGGGGCGGGATTGCCGGGTTGTTCGCCTACTTCCTGTATCACAGCGCGGCGCTCGGCATCGTGATGACCGGCGCGATGCTGCTCAACTTGTTGGTGGGTGCAGTCGTCGGCATGACCATCCCGCTCGTCATGCAAAGAATGGGGCGCGACCCGGCCATCGGCTCCAGCGTGATGATCACCGCCATCACAGATAGCGGCGGCTTCTTCATTTTTCTGGGGCTGGCGACGATATTCCTGATTCATTGATTCGATAAACCAAAGGGGATTTACTCTTTATGAAGGTCGCAAAAAATATCCTGGAACTGGTCGGCAACACCCCGCTGGTGCAACTGAATCGCGTAACCAATGGCATTGACGCCACCATTCTTGCCAAGCTGGAATTTTTTAATCCGGCGCATAGTGTCAAGGACCGTATCGCCGTATCAATGATTGATGCCGCCGAACAAGCGGGCAGGATCAAACCGGACACTATCATTCTGGAACCGACCTCGGGCAACACCGGCATCGGCCTCGCCATGGTGTGCGCGGCGCGCGGCTACAAATGCGCCTTCGTTATGCCGGAAACCATGAGCCGCGAGCGCCGCTTGCTGTTGAAAGCATTTGGTGCGGAGCTGATTCTCACAACTGGTTCGGAGGGGATGCCGGGCGCGATCAAAAAGGCCGACGAACTCGCCGCATCCGACCCGCGCTATTTCGTCCCGCAGCAATTCGCCAATCCGGCCAATTCCGCCATCCATCGCACCACAACCGCCGAAGAAATCTGGCGCGACACGGACGGCAAAGTGGATATTTTTGTCTCCGGTGTCGGCACCGGCGGCACCATCACCGGGGTGGGCGAAGTGTTGAAGGCGCGCAAGCCGGGCGTGCAAATCGTCGCGGTTGAACCGGACGCATCGCCCGTGCTTTCAGGCGGGCAACGCGGCCCGCACCCCTTGCAGGGAATCGGCGCTGGTTTTGTGCCGGAGATACTCGATGCAGAAATTTATGATGAGGTTGTGCGCGTCAAGAACGATGATGCCTTCAACATCGCGCGGCGCATGGCAAAGGAGGAAGGCATACTGGCGGGCATCTCCTCCGGCGCAGCGGTGTGGGCAGCGCTCGAAGTCGCCAGGCGCCCGGAAAATCGCGGCAAGATCACTGTCGTCGTGATCCCTTCATATGGCGAGCGATATTTGTCCACTCCGCTGTTCGCCGACCTGAAGGTGGACTGAACCCAAATTGTTCATTAGATTATTCATGCCCTGTCCGAAATACTTTTGGTCTGGCACCCGTAGGAGCCCAATTTATCGGGCGATCCAGCGCAATCGCGCAACACCCGCAAGGAGTACGCCGTGGTTGTAATGGGCTAAAGCCCAAACAACACACGCAGCAAGTTGCGCTCCTACGGGCGCCCGGCCAAAAGTTTTTCGGATAACGGCGTTTTTTCTCTAAGGAAGCGCAGATTTATTCGGTTTTGTCGTTCCCGCGAAGGCGGGAACCCAGTCAAATAAAGGCACTGGATCCCCGCCTACGCGGGGATGACGAATTAATCCGTGTTTCCCTAATGGAATATTTGGGTTAACAACTTGTTTAGAGGTGCCCTTTAGTGACGAACAACAACCGCATCGAATGCCATGAGGGCACCCATGAGTGAACTTCCCAAGCCCGGCAAACATCACAACGCCGCATCGGCGCAAGCTAATGTGGCAACACGAGCAGATTATTGCGGCGTGATCTTGCCTGAGCGTAGCGACCGGGGCCACATCCGCAGCTTCGTGCTGCGCCAAGGCCGGGTTTCGCCTGCGCAACAACGCGCCTGCGATACGCTATTGCCACGCTATGGAATTCAATACGCCACGCAGTTACTCGACCTCACGCAAGCGTTTGGCCGGGATGCACCGAAGATTCTGGAAATCGGTTTCGGCATGGGTGACAGCACTGCGGCCATCGCGCTCGCCCATCCAGAAAATGATTGCCTTGCGCTGGAGGTGCACACGCCGGGCGTGGGCAGCCTGCTCAACCTGATTGATGCGCAACAGATCGGCAACATTCGTATCATCCAGCATGACGCGGTAGAAGTGCTGCGCGACATGATAGCCAAAGAGGCGTTGGACGGCGTGCACATCTTCTTTCCTGATCCGTGGCACAAAACCCGCCACAACAAACGCCGCCTGATTCAAGCCCCGTTCATCGCGCAACTGGTGCAAAAGATCAAACCGGGTGGCTACATTCATGCGGCAACCGACTGGCAGGATTATGCCAGGCAGGCGCTGGCAGTGTTAAGTGCGGAACCGCTACTGGAAAACACTGCGGCGGGCTATGCGCCGCGCCCGGACTATCGCCCGCTCACCAAATTCGAGCAGCGCGGCCTTCGCCTGGGGCATGGCGTGTGGGATATGGTGTTTCGCCGCGTGTAGATGCGTGCCTGGCGCCTGTGCTTGGAACGCTGAAGATTCCCTGCAAAGGCGCCTATGAAAATTGTCCGGCTGTTCCCGTAATTCTGGAATTAATTTCGAAATTCCCGCATGAGTTTTTGCGCTTCTTCCGGCTCCAGTTCGTTCAGTTTTCTTTCCTTGAACAAGAGCCAGAGCAATCCGCCGTTGACCAGCATGAAGATCACTTCGATGTAAAGCAGGGGGGTGACGATAACGTGCTCGTGAGGGGCGGCAAAAATAAAGTAAAAGCCCTGGAAAGTCGGCAGGATGGTAAATGTTACCGCACTGAGGTTTTCGAACGGCGGGAACAGCAGGATCACTACCAGATTGACCGCTAATACCACCAGCGTTGCGTCCTGATAATTGGCCTTGCGCAGGGTTACGATTTTTTTGTTTTGCAGTAACAACCATGCTATTCCAGTATTGATCAGCACCACTGCAACTTCGAGAAATAGCACTCCGGAGTTGATAACTTCATTCGTCCCCTTGCTGAAAACAAATTGGAAGCCGGCAAATATCGGGATGATGGAATTGGCAATTGAATAGGCATCAATTGGTGGAAACAGCAACATCAATACGAGGTTGAGCGCGGCGATAATCAATGTAAATTTTTGCCGTAGGTTCATGATGTCCCCTGTACTTGTTTGATGCCGGTAAACTAACTTTGCTCCCATGGCAACTCGCACACACGCCAGCCGTTCAGCGTATTGCGTTGCCCGGCTGCATCCTTGTCGCCCTCGAAGCCTTCCAGCACGTTGTAGCAATCGGCGTAACCCGCCTGGGTGGCGGTAATGGCGGCGCTGCGCGAGCGGACGCCGCTGCGGCAGATGAACATTACCAGCGATTCCTTGTCCACCATCTGCTCAAGCTGTGCGATGAAATGCGCATTGGGTTTCATTCCGGGATAAGTGGCCCATTCGATTTCCACCGCTCCGGTGATGCGGCCCACCCAGTCCAGCTCGGCGCGTGTGCGTACATCCACCAGCTTGGCGCCAGGCGCGGACTGCATGATTTCGTAAGCCTCAACCGGCAATAGCGCGCCCTCAAACGGCAGGTTCATCTCTTTGGCACGGCTTTGCGCAGCTTGTAAGATTTGTGTAATTTTTCCCATGGTGTTCCGGCTTAATGTTTAATATGTGACCCGCAAGTGTTATTCTGCACAACACGTTGCATTCTATACCTAACTGCAATGAAAAATCACTCTCAAGCGCATACCCACAGCAAATCGCCCGACTTCGAGCCGGCCAACCCGGAACGTTTCGCCGCCGCTCGGAAGAGCACATGGATCAGCATTTTTATCAATCTGCTGCTGACCGTGCTGCAAGTGGTTGCAGGTTACCTCGGAAGGTCGCAGTCGCTGATGGCGGATGGCCTGCATTCGCTATCAGATCTGCTTGCCGACCTCATGGTGCTGTTCGCCAACCGCCATGGCAACCGTCATGCCGATGCCGATCATCCCTATGGCCATGCGCGCATAGAAACTGCCGCCACACTCATCCTTGGCGCGGCTTTGGCGGCGCTGGGCGTGGCGCTGCTGTTTGCGGCCGGGGTGCGTTTGCAGCATCCCGAACAAGTGCAACCCGTACAGCCGTTCACGTTCTGGATTGCGCTCATCGCGTTGGCCGCCAAGGAAGGCATGTTCCGTTACATGCTGGCGGTAGCCAAAAGCGTGCGTTCACAAATGCTCATCGCCAATGCCTGGCATGCGCGCTCCGATGCGGCGTCCTCCCTGGTGGTCGTTGCGGGTATCTCCGGCAACCTGATGGGCTACACCTTTCTTGATCTGGTCGCCGCCGCAGTGGTGGGCGTGATGATTGCGCATATGGGCGGCAAGTTTGCCCTGGAGGCGCTGTCCGAGCTGATTGACACCGGCCTTTCCGCTGAAGAAGTGGAAGCTATCCGCGCCACGATACAGGCAACACCCGGCGTGCGCGGGTTGCATGACTTGCGCACGCGCAAGATGGCAGACAGCGCACTGGTGGATGCGCACATTCTCGTCGACCCGAAAATCAGCGTTTCCGAAGGCCATTACATCGCCGAAACGGCGCGTCAGGCAGTGCTGCGCCAGCACCACGTGATGGGCGTGATGGTGCATATTGATCCGGAAGACGACATGCAGGTCGCACCCAACGCCCACCTGCCATGCCGTGGGGATTTGCTTGATTATCTGGCTGAACGCTTGGGCGATGGCATACCGCTCGATGGCCGCATCATGCTACATTATCTGGATGGTAAAGTAGAAGCCGATCTGTTTCTTGACCCGGCGATTTACTGCGAAGCCGACTTGATTAAAACACTGCAGCGCAAATGTGTTGAAATTACTGCGGCTGATCCTTATTTCCGCGCCATCCACTTACATTGCAGCTTCGCACAAGAATAGTGCGTTCAAATAAACGGGCGCCCCACTTCAGGGCGCATATTTTTATCCATTTATCCGGGTGAATATGGCAAAATGCGCGCTTTGGCGCTAAGAAGCCGTGGCATATTCCACGCTGGCTTTATGCTAAAAGGTTACGCCATGTTTACCCAGTTTCAGTTTGTTTAATTTCCGGTTTATTTTTTAGTTTAGTCGTTACGTTCAGGGGAGAAAATTATGTCGAAGTCGGCAACTGATGTTCTGAAGTTAATTAAAGACAATGAGGTTAAATTTGTTGACCTGCGCTTTACCGATACACGCGGCAAGGAGCAGCACGTTTCCATCCCCGCGCACGTGGTGTCGGACAGCGATGACTGGTTCGAGAACGGCCACGCCTTCGACGGTTCTTCTATTGCTGGCTGGAAAGGCATACAGGCATCCGATATGTTGCTGATGGCTGACCCTGACTCCGCTTTTGTTGACCCGTTCATGGACGAAACCACGCTGGTGATGAGTTGCGACGTAGTGGAACCTGCCGATGGCAAGGGCTATGACCGCGATCCGCGCTCTATCGCCAAGCGTGCCGAAGCCTACTTGAAAAGCACCGGTATCGGCGACACCGCCTATTTTGGTCCGGAACCCGAATTCTTCATTTTTGATTCGGTAAACTGGCAAGTGGACATGTCCGGATGTTTCTGCAAGGTGAATTCCGAAGAAGCCGCATGGTCTTCCGCCGAAAAATTCGATGGTGGCAACACCGGCCACCGTCCCACCGTCAAGGGCGGCTATTTCCCGGTTCCCCCGGTTGATTCGTTGCAGGACATCCGCTCCGCCATGTGCCTGGCGCTGGAAGAGATCGGCGTGCCGGTCGAAGTGCATCACCACGAAGTGGCAACTGCCGGGCAGTGCGAAATTGGCACCAAGTTCAGCACGCTGGTAAAACGCGCCGACCAGACCCAAAAACTGAAATATGTGGTGCACAATGTCGCGCACCAGTATGGCAAGACTGCGACCTTTATGCCCAAACCCATTGTCGGCGACAACGGCTCCGGCATGCACGTGCATCAATCCATCTGGAAGGGCGGCAAGAATCTGTTTGCGGGCAACGGTTATGCTGGGCTGTCCGAGTTGGCGCTGTACTATATCGGCGGCATCATCAAGCACGCGCGCGCATTGAACGCTATCACCAATCCCGGCACCAACTCCTACAAGCGCCTGGTTCCCGGCTTTGAAGCCCCGGTGAAACTGGCTTACTCGGCACGCAACCGCTCCGCCTCGATCCGTATTCCCTTCGTGCAGAGCGACAAGGCGCGCCGTATCGAAGTGCGCTTCCCGGACCCGACCGCCAACCCCTACTTGGCCTTCACCGCCATGATGATGGCCGGTTTGGACGGCATACAGAACAAGATTCACCCCGGCGATCCCGCCGACAAAAATCTGTATGACTTGCCGCCGGAAGAAGACGCGAAGATACCAACCGTCTGCTCCAGCCTTGACGAAGCTCTTGGCTATCTCGACAAGGATCGCGAGTTCCTGACCCGTGGCGGCGTATTCTCCAACGACTTCATTGATGCCTACATTGCCTTGAAGATGGAAGAAGTAACCCGTTTCCGCATGACTACCCATCCGGTTGAGTACGATATGTATTACAGCCTGTAAGCAGTTATTGCGTAGTGCATGAAACGGAGCCGGAAGGCTCCGTTTCTTTTTTGGATGCCTGGACATTGGTTGCACAGTTTCCACCAGCAGGCATTTCAGGCGAGAATAGCTACGCGACGCAATCAAGGTCAGTTTTCTCTCGCCAACGCCTGAGGGCTATCACTACCTCGGGCGCAACCATCGTTTCGTCGAACAGCTCTGCCAGCTCGTCATGGCCAACACCCTTGCACGGGTGGACAAACGCGCCGCCCGCGCCGCCGTCGTCCGCACCCGGCATGTCAGCACAAAAACCACGCTGCTACTTTTCCGCTGCCGCAATGTCATCGAGCAAGCCAAGCTCAACCACCAGATCGTCGCCGAGGAAATGTTGCTCTGGGGCTGGCGCGGCACCCCGCAGCAGAAAGAATTTCTCGATCACGCCGAAGCCAAAGCGGTTCTGACCGAGGCGCGCGCCTCATCCGATCTCTCGCCCCAGGCTCGCGCCAGCTTTCTGGAGAACGAACTCAAGCTGCTCGACAATCTCGATGATGAATTCCGCGTGATCGCCGAGCAGCAGTCCAAGCGCCTCGTCGAGGCCCACGAGCGCTTCAGCGCCCTGATGGATAAGCAGAAATTCCAGGTTGTCTATCCCGTGTTGCCGATGGATCTCCTCGGCATCTACATCCTGTTGCCGGAGTAATGTCTTGTGCTAGAATATTCTTACCATGTAAGAGGAGAGTGCTACCATGTTAACAACCGTTTCCGATAAAGGCCAAGTTGTCATTCCGGTGGAAATCCGCCGTCGCTTGGGCATCACCCCAGGCTGCCAACTCGATTTCAGCCTGGAAGGTCATGTCATCCACGCCGAAGTGAAGCGCCAGGTTGTTCAAACCGCTGCCGAAGATGGTTTCGGTATGCTGGTTTGCAAACGCCCTGGCAAACGTCGGCTTGCCGATTTCGATGTCGCCCTCTCCATGCGGGAAGCCCAAGATGATCGCCCTTGACACCAACATCCTGGCACGTTTCTATGTGGATGATCCGGCTGACACTGAGTCAGCCAAGCAGCGCCGGATTGCCCACCGTCTCCTGACCGAATCCCCCCAGGTGTTCGTACCCCTGACCGTAATCCTTGAGCTCGAATGGGTTTTGCGCGCCTTTTATGGCTTCGCGGATGAGGATTTTGTCCGGGTCGTCAAACACCTGCTTGGGCTGCCCAACGTCAGCGTCGAGGAATGGTCGTGCATCACCGATGCCCTGGCCTGGCACACTGACGGGTTGGGCTTCGCCGATGCGCTGCACCTGCTGGCCAGCAGCCATTGCACGGAATTCATGAGCTTCGATGACCGGCGATTCGCGCGCCGCGCCAAACGTCTGGGAGTCACGCCGGTAGTCGTTGTTCCCGCCAGGTAGCCGTTGTTATGGCGCTACCCATCAACATCAACGACCTCCTCAACGGCAAACCCGTCGAATGGGAACGCCTCGAATTCAAGGCGGGCTGGAACCCGGAAGCCGTCCTGCACACGCTTTGTGCTTTCGCCAACGATATACACAACCTGGGCGGAGGCTATATCCTGATCGGCATTCAGGAAGAAAACGGTCGCCCCGTATTGCCACCCGTCGGCATTTATGTTGCGCAAATTGACGCCATCCAGAAAGAGCTGCTCAATCTCGGCTTCAATGCGATCGCCCTATTACCATCCCATCGCCGTGCCGGTGGAAATCGAGGGGATGTTCTGGTGCTCTGGGCTTTGGGTGGGCCGACTCGCCCCTACAAGGCGAAAATCTGTCTGGGCAAAGACAGCAAGGACTACGCCTATTACATCCGCAAGAACTCCACTCATCGCAAAAGGCGCACAAGGATTTTTATACGACTTTTCCGAGCGTGCCTCGATGCGCGAGTTTCTGGAAACAACTTGTCAGCCCGACACGTCATCATTGCTTCGGCAGGTTGTTGCAGATGGGAGCGTTGCGACGACTGCGCAACCCGATCTGCCGCCCGCCCCGGTTGATGTTGTCGCTGCTCCAGAGCCGGAAAATGTGGCAGAGGCGGCACCATCCTCAGGACAAGACATGTTTCAGGATTTCCTTATTAGGCTGCGCTTGGTACTCGGCGAAGCAGCGAAAAATGATGAGGAAATCCGACTTGCAATGGGCTTGGAGAAAGGACAACTTAAGGTCTGGCTGGCCGCAGCTGTCGAACAGGGATACCTCGAAAAGAGGAAGAAACCGGTGAGCTACACCCTACCTCGCCAGCAGGCGCTTTGCTAACCCGAAGTCGAATTGAGAGGCTTGTTGTGGAAAAAGGTTTGATTACTCATGCCGTGCTCGAAGACATTGCCGGCACTACCGCCTTTCAGCGCGGTGAGGAATATTTTTCCGTCGGAGCCGTTGAGCGTCTACGAGTTTCCGGAGATAAGATCAGCGCCAGAGTTGAGGGCACGGAAACCTACCAGGTCGAGTTGAGGGATGAAGGCGGCGAGCTGGCCTACGACTGCACCTGCCCGCGCGCGGCTGACGGTTATTTCTGCAAGCATTGCGTGGCTGTCGGATTGGCGTGGTTGGCCGAAAATTCAGCCGCACCGAAAACCGGCGCAGCATCCGGCAAGAAGAAACGGCGTGACCCGTGGCGCGACATCAAGGAGTATCTGACCACGCAACAGCCAGAAGCTTTGATCAATCTCCTGCTCGATGTGGCGCAGCGCGATGATCGGCTCTACCAGTCGTTATTGCTCAAAGCCGAACGTGCCGGAGATGGCGGAAACGTGGCCAAGGCATTTCGGCGGGCAATCGACGGCGCGACGCGCATTCACGATTTTGTCGACTGGAGGGAGGTCGGCACCTTCGCCGGCAATATCGATCAGGTGGTGGATTCGCTGGCGGAATTGCTCAAATCCGATACCGCCGCCATGCTGGTCGAACTGGCCGAGTACGCCATCGAGCGAGTCGAAAATTCGCTGGAGCAGGTTGACGATTCGAACGGTGAGATTGGCGACATCGTCTATCGGCTGGGCGAGTTGCATGTCAAGGCTTGCACGATGGCGCGCCCGGATCCGGCAGGGTTGGCCGAGCGCCTGTTCCGGTTCGAAACGACGTTACCGTTCGGTCTGTGCAGTTTCGATGCCACCACCTATCGCGCTGCCCTCGGCAAGGAAGGCCTGCGCCGGTATCGAGAATTGGCTGAAGTCGAATGGCGCAAGCTCAAGCCACGGGATGCGAAGGATAGCTACGACGCCCACCGTGCAAGGATCACCCGCATCATGGAGCGACTGGCCGAGGCGGGCGGCGATGTGGAGGAACTCGTGGTGATCAAGTCGCGTGATCTTTCGTCTTGTTACAGCTATCTCGACATCGCGGAAATCTGGACCAAAGCCAGGCAGCCGGACAAGGCGCTGGAGTGGGCGGAACGTGGCCTGAAGGCATTCCCCGAACGCCCCGACAACCGGCTGCGGGATTTTCTGGTGGCGGCCTACCTCAAGCGCAAACGCAATGACGAGGCGCTGCAGCTCACCTGGATTCAGTTCGAGGAGCGACCGATTCTCGAACATTACAAGAAGCTGCACGATGTCGCAGGCAAGCTCGAACTCTGGCCGGAGCAGCGCAATCGGGCGCTGGCATGGGTTGCCGAGGTCATCGCACGCGAGGCGAGTGCAACGAGCCGCTGGAAGCCAAAACCTTCGACACCCAATTACTCGTTGCGGGTGGAAATCGCGTTGTGGGAGAACGACCCCGACGCTGCCTGGGAGTCCATTCATGCCGGCATCTGTGATCGTAATTTGCTGATTGCTCTGGCCGGGAAGCTCGAAACTTCACGCCCCGATGATGCCGTCAACCTCTACCGTCGCGTGGTGCCTACCATCGTCGAACAGACCAGCAACACCGCTTATGAGGAAGCGATCAAGCTGATCCGAAAGACGGGTAAGTTGATGAACGCGCAGAACCAGTCACGGCAATTTGGCGATTACCTGGCGGAACTGCGAGTGCAGTTCAAGCCGAAGCGAAATTTCATCAAGTTGCTGGATGGCGTGGCGCGGAGTGCCATGCATTGAGCTTGGCCCGCATGCAAGACATCGCGATCAAAGGGGTATGTTCATCATCGACCTTGAGCGGCTTCATCGCGCAGGGGATAATGCAGTTTTCCCGGTGCCGGGTGTCGGTGCGATTTCCAAGCACCGAAAAAACCGGATAAATTACCGGATAAAATTCAATAGTTCAGCAACATACTCATTGAATAATCAATAGGATAAGCTAAATATGCTGCTGATGATCGACAACTACGATTCCTTCACCTATAACTTGGTACAGTATTTTGCCGAGCTGGGAGAGGAAGTGGCGGTGCATCGCAACGATGAAATCACGGTCGAACAGATCGGATCCATGAATCCGCAGCACATCGTGGTATCGCCTGGCCCGTGCACGCCCAACGAGGCGGGCATTTCGGTTAGCACCATCAAAACATTCGCTGGCAAGATCCCCATCCTCGGCGTCTGCCTCGGCCACCAGAGCATAGGCCAGGCATTCGGTGGGCGCATCATTCACGCCAGGCAGTTGATGCATGGCAAGACTTCGCCCATCTTCCACAACGACACCAGCGTGTTCCGTGGTTTGCCCAGCCCGTTCACCGCTACGCGCTATCACTCGCTGGTGATCGAACGTACCTCGCTGCCAGACTGCCTGGAAATAACCGCATGGACAGATGACGGCGAGATCATGGGCGTGCGCCACAAGACACTGGAGGTGCATGGCGTGCAGTTCCATCCCGAGTCCATTCTCACCGAATATGGCCACGAGTTGCTGGCGAATTTTCTGCACGGAGAACAGCGATGAATTATTCCGCTTTGCTCAATCGGCTGATAGACGGCGTAGACCTGCCGCATGCTGACATGCACGAACTTATGCAGCACATCATGGGTGGGCAACTGACTCCGGCGCAGATCGCCGCCGTGCTGATTGCCTTGCGTGCAAAGGGCGAGACGGTGACCGAGATCGCAGCCGCAGCGCAGGTGATGCGCGAGCTTTCCACCAAAGTGAACGTTCAGGATAACGGCCACCTGATTGACACCTGCGGCACCGGCGGCGATGGCGCACAGACTTTCAACATCTCCACCGCCAGCGCATTCGTCGCAGCCGCTGCCGGGGCACATGTCGCCAAGCATGGCGGACGCTCGGTCTCCAGCACCTGCGGCAGCGCGGATGTGCTGGAGAAGCTCGGCGTTAATGTAAATCTCATGCCTGAACAAGTTGCGCAGTGCGTGGACGATATCGGCGTCGGCTTCATGTTCGCCCCCAACCATCACGCTGCAATGAAGCACGCCGCGCCGGTGCGCCGCGAACTCGGCGTGCGTACTCTATTCAATCTGCTTGGCCCGCTCACCAATCCTGCCGGTGCAAGAAACCAGGTAATAGGCGTGTTCCACCGCGATCTCACCGGCAAGCTTGCACGTGTACTGCAACAGCTCGGCAGCCGTCACGTGCTGGTGGTGCACGGCGCGGACGGCATGGATGAGATTTCTATCAGCGAGGGTACTTACATCGCGGAATTGAAGGGCGGCAAGGTCAGCGAATATACCGTACACCCTAACTTGTTCGGACTGGCCAGCGCACCCGTCAATAGCTTGCGCGTGGCGGATGCAGACCATGCCTGCAAAAAATTATTGGGCGTGCTGAACAATGAAATCGGCGCGCCACGCGACATCGTACAACTGAATGCCGGTGCGGCGATTTACGTGGCGGGGCTGGCCAGTACATTGGCAGAAGGTGTGGCGAAAGCCGATAATGTGATCGCCAGCGGCGCGGCGAAAACCAAACTGGATCAGCTCATCGCGTTGAGCAATAGCTTCAAGGCTTGACCCTGGCAGTGTGCTCCAGCAAACCAGTTACCGTTCGCGGTTAAGTAGTGACTTAGCACGGGGTTATCGTGCTTAGTCAATACTTAGGGAGCAGGAAATTACCAAAATACCACTTATAAATTACGTCACATAAGCCAAAATAAAACCCATCCCCACCCCAACCCTCCCCTTGAAGGGGAGGGAGTATAGTTCCTCCCCCTTCAAGGGGGAGGTTAGGAGGGGGATGGGGTGATGTTGGTGACATGATTAACGGTACTTTAAGAATTTCCATTTCCCTTAGTTGTTCCATCAGAGCATGTCGAACCGCTAGTCCAGCACCAATATTGGCTTTCGGCAAAGCCTTTAGCACTGAGCGTAGTCGAAGGCAGTGAGTATTTCATACCATCACTCAATTGGGGGAAATAAATCGGGGCTAAGGAAATTCCCGCTTCGAAAAGAGACAGGGAAAGTTAATCCGTCTGTTGTGTTTTATCAACAGGATTAATAGAACAAATAAAACCCGGTCGCGTCGGATGAATTAACAAAGACGCCACAAGAAAGGGCGGATACGCAATCCGGCGCCCGCCCCAACCTACGGGTGGTTAGGCGCCGAGGATGCCTTTTGCCGCAGCCGGTTTGGCTACAGCCTTTTTAGCTGCCGGTTTTTTGGCGGCTACTTTTTTAGCTGCTGGCTTTTTGGCTACAGCCTTTTTAGCTGCCGGTTTTTTGGCGGCTACTTTTTTAGCTGCTGGCTTTTTGGCTACAGCTTTTTTAGCTGCCGGTTTTTTGGCGGCTACTTTTTTAGCTGCTGGCTTTTTGGCTACAGCTTTTTTAGCTACCGGTTTTTTGGCGGCTACTTTTTTAGCTGCTGGCTTTTTTGCGGCGGGGGTTTTTGCTACAGCTTTTTTAGCTGCCGGTTTTTTGGCAACTACTTTTTTAGCTGCTGGTTTTGCTGCTGCGGATTTCTTGGTGGTTGTAGCCATTTTCATTCCTTGTAAAAATTATTTGACTTGAACTAGGCACTACATTGCGTGCAACCACTGCACTCCCAAACACTCCTTCTCCTCCTGTTGCTTCTACCAACATGCTTGGTGTGCGCATTCTATGCGCGATTAAAATCATAGCGCAATAGATTTGTGCGTTTTACAACAAAAAAGTTTTCTCGCCCTCGAACAGTTGTTGCACCGTTTCGCGCTCACGGATGAGTTGCGCGGTCGTCCCGGATACCATCACTTCGGCTGCGCGCGGACGCGAGTTGTAGTTGGAACTCATGCTCATGCCATACGCGCCTGCCGACATCACCGCCAGCAGATCACCCTGCGCAACGGCCAATTCACGGGCGTGTCCGAGAAAATCGCCGGTCTCGCATACCGGTCCCACCACTTCGTAAATTAAAGATTGTCTTTCTCGTTCGCCTGGCTCCGCCCCCCTCGCTTCGCTCTCCCCGCTTGCGGGCTTAGTCGAATGGCTAGCAGTTCCACCAGAGGATTGAGGAGAGGGGATGTCTTGCTCGCGGCGCACCGGCTGAATGCGGTGCCATGCGTCATATAAAGCAGGACGCATCAGGTCGTTCATCGCTGCATCCACGATAGCGAAATTTTTCTCTTCGCCATGCTTGAGGTATTCCACGCGGGTCAGCAGCACACCCGCATTGCCTACCAGGGCACGCCCCGGCTCGACGATGATCTTTTCGCTGCGCCCCTGCAAGACACCCAGCAACGCCCCGGCATAGCCGGCAATGGAGGGTGGGGTTTCGTCGTTGTAACGGATGCCCAACCCGCCGCCCAGATCGAGATGCTCCAGGGCCATGCCTTCAGCCGTAAGCATATCCACCAGCGCCAGCACCTTTTCCGCCGCCGCAATGAACGGGCCGGTTTCGGTCAGTTGCGAGCCGATGTGGCAATCTATGCCGGTCACGCGCAGATGAGGCAATTCGCTTGCCTTGCGGTACAGCGCCAGCGCTTCGGTGTAGGCCACGCCGAACTTGTTTTGCTTCAATCCGGTGGATATGTAGGGATGCGTCTTCGCGTCCACGTCCGGGTTCACGCGCAGGCTCATCGGCGCAATCCTGCCCATGCTGCCAGCCACTTCGTTCAGACGTATGAGCTCGGCTTCCGATTCCACGTTGAAACATAGTATCTCCGCATCAAGAGCCAGGCGCATTTCTGCGGCTGTCTTGCCCACGCCGGAGAACACCACTTTGCGGGCGCCACCGCCCGCCGCCAGCACGCGCTGCAGTTCTCCACCGGAAACAACATCAAAGCCTGCCCCCAATCTGGCCAGCAGGTGGAGAATGGCGAGGCTGGGATTGGCTTTCACCGCATAGCAGATCAGATGCTCGCGCCCCGCGAAGGCGGTTTCGAACTGGCGGTAGGCATCAGTCAGCGCCGTGCGCGAATATACATAACATGGCGTGCCGAAGCTTTGTGCGATGTCGGCAAGCGGCACTTGCTCGACGCAAAGCCGGTTATCCTGATAGCTGAAATAATCGGACATGACTATTGGCCCTGGTTGGGTTGTTGCGTTGCAGGCGGCGGCATAAATAACGGCCCCTTGTGCCCGCAGCCTTGCAGCAGGATGGCCAACAGCAACATAATACCGCTCACACGCATGGCTGAACTCTCACAAAATAGAACAGGCAGGATTATATGACGGAAAACGAATTCAACGAATTGGCCGACGCAGTGTTTGACCGCATCGAGCAAGCCATAGACGCCAGCGGCGCGGACATCGAATGCAATCTCAACGGGCCAGTGCTGGAACTGGAATTCGATGATGGCTCGCAAATTGTCATCAACCGCCACGGCCCGAATCAGGAAATCTGGCTTGCAGCCAAGTCCGGCGGTTTCCACTATGCGCATCAAGATGGGGAATGGATGAGCAGGCGTGATGGAAGCGAGCTGTTCAGCAAACTGGGTGAGCTGGTGAAAATGGGTGCGGGGAAGGTTGTGGGTTTTTGATTTGGGCCAGAGAAAATTTCTCTCAGCGGTGACAGGAGCTGCGGGCGTAATGCGCCCCACGATGTTAACATCCCGAGCAATGATCGTTGCTTATCGAACATGCTGATACGGAATCTTTTTGTTCGCCCGCTGTTTATATCCGTTGTTTATCCAAATGAAAGAGGTGTGATATGACAAGACATGATCCTGGTTTGACGAAAAAAATTCTGTATGGCGCGATTGGTTTGCTGATTTTTTCCCCGATCATCGCGATGGCAAAACCTACGCCAATGACGATCAACCAGAAAATCCATAATTTTGAAACGATACTGGCTCAGGCAAAAAAGGGGAAGATAGACGAAACAGAGCTCGCCCGCATCCTCAAGCAAGTCGAAGACGCAGAAACGACGCTAAAAGCAGGTGACTTGACCACCGCAGAAAAACTTTATTCAGAGGCGTGGGAAGCATACCAGGCCGCCGTGAAGACCGCGCAAACCCAGGACCATAAAGCGAATGATGAGCGGCGTCTTGCTGCAAGAATTTCAAGCATAAAGACCTTGCTCAAGCAGATCGAAGAAATTGACAAGGGAAACGAAGGAAAGAAAACTGAGCAGATCGAAAATGTGAAGTCGCTGCTTGCGCAAGCCGAAGCTGCTAAAGATACCGTTAAAGCTCTTACCCTTGCGAGCCAGGCGTATTACTCGACAAAAATATTATTGAAGGATGCCCGCAACGGCAAAACTTTAACCTTCGACCATACCTTCGCGACTCCGGCGCTGAAGTACGCAGACGAACTTGGTTACAACGATGCGCACTTCGGATTGCTGGATACCGCATTGGAGCAGCTTCACGCGCAGGCGGATGCCGAGTACAACAATTATATAAGCAACGCAAAAAAACTGCGTGAACAAGCAGATGAAGAATCCGAGCAAAACAACTACGAATCCGGGATACGCGACCTCGTGCTCTCCACGATAGAGATCAAGAAAGCGCTCAAACATATCGGGCTACCGGTTCCGGGTTTATAGCTTTAAGCGGGGTGAGATTTTTATTTGAGGTCTAGGTTTTGCCGGGGGTAGCCCGGCGGCTAGTCGCTTTCTTTGTGCGGCCAAAGAAAGTAACCAAAGAAATGCCGCCCCACTGCGCCAGCCTGCGGCTTCCTTCGGTTAGATGAATCCATCGGGCGGCTGCGCAACTCGCACTGGCGGGGCGCGCATCCCGCGCCCCACTGCGGAGCTCAAACAGTGCTCGCCGAAATCCCCCAATGGATTCATCCAACCTCAGTGGCGCAAAAGGGGAAAGAAAAAGCAAATATCCAAAACAGTTCGCCAATCTCCGCTATGTGCAAAAGCCGCCTTTAGGTTGCCAATCCTGTTGGCGGTAATAGCCCAGATAAAACCTGCCGATGAATGTTGGCTTCCCCCAAATCAGAGTAATCTCCAGTATTGGAATATGTTCGTCACACAGGCACTTCTGTCGGAGGATTTAAGTTGGGGAAAAAGACCAAGCAAAAACGCAAGTACCGAGACTCCAATTACTCTAGCATTGGAGATCATCGGCGGGTAGGCAAGCTACTCATTCCGCCCCTCAACGACATTCCAAACTACAATAGCTCGTCTTGGCGCGATGATCATGCACCGGAAATGCTGTGGGCATTTTTATTGGCCGCGACATTTCCTCGTGATGAGTATTTGTCGTGTTTTAGGAAGATTGTCGAATGGATGCGCGCAACTTTTCCTCAAACCGACCAGCCGGCTGATGCCACTCCTGAAAATGACACTCAGAGCGGAGCAACCTTAAACGACGCATGTGAAATTGACCACACTTCGTTAGCCAAGCTGTCCGATCAGCACTTTAAACAGTTCGTTAATATCACATTAGCGCATCCTTTGGGCTATGGTGCCCTTCGACCTTTACTATTTCTTGATTCTTTACCGGGCTTCATCGTTGGCGCACAGAGCTGGGAGTTGAACCGGCACGTTTGGCTCACGAGACGATGCCACCCACCCTTTCCCATACTCCCGGCAACTCACAACGCTGCCAGGCTCCACCCCCGCAATTCCCTGCGCAGCTTCATATAATCCGGGCACATCTCCCCCACCACCCGCCAGAACGCCGCCGAGTGGTTCATCTCGACGAGATGGGCGAGTTCATGCACGACAACGTAATCAATCAGGTGCAAGGGCATTTTGACGAGTTGCCAGTTCAGGCGCACGGTGCCGCGCGTGGTGCAGCTTCCCCACTGGGTGCGTGCGTTGGAAAGCTTTACTTCGCGCGGCCTTGCATTCATCAGCGGCGCAAAATGCGCGACGCACTCAGTAAATAATTGCAGGGCTTCACGCCGATACCAGCGCATGATGATTTTTTCTATCACTGCCGGATTGCCTGCTGTAGAAATATGGATGACCAGATGCGTGCCGTTCAGTTGCGGCGGCGCATCGAACAGGCCGGGAACGATGCGCAGCGAGAAAGCCTCACCGCGAAACAAAATTCGCTCGCCATCCGCCCATTGTGGCGGGGCAGGTTTCTGCGCCTGCCAGCTTTCGAGCTTCTCCACCACCCAATCGGCTTTTTCCCGCAACACGCTGTGCAGCCATTTTTCCGAAGCGCGCAGCGGCACGTTGACCGTCAGCCCGCGATCATCAATGCGCAGGCCTATGCTGCGGCGTTTGTTGCTGCGCTTGAGGGTATAAGTGACCGGCGTGCCAGCCAGCTCCACCGTGCGCTGCTCGATGGCGGGAGGGTCGTTGCGAAGCAACGGGGACACCCCGGACATGCCCCTTGCGGGTATGGCAGGGGGTTCAATCAATCGGCGCAGTTTATTCAACATCAGGACAATCTTGCAACCTCGGCCTCAATCCAGTCTTCCACGCGCCGGTTGATCTCCTCGGCCTTAAGCCCTGTTGGATCAATCGGCGCGCCTATGCTCATGGTAATCAGGCCGGGGCGCTTGATGAAGGCATTACGCGCCCACAGCTTGCCCGCGTTGTGCGCCACCGGCACCACCGGCGCGCCGCAGTGCGCGCCCAGAAGCGCGCCACCGATCTTGTATTTGCCGCGCTGGCCGTAGGGGATGCGAGTGCCCTCCGGAAAAATCACCACGCAGAAACCCAGCTTCAGGCGTTCTTTTCCTTGCTTGAGCAATTGCTTGATCGCTTCCTTGCCGCTGCTGCGCCGGATGGCGATGGGGCTGGTCATCGCCAGCCCCCAGCCAAAAAATGGCAGCCACAGCAGTTCGCGCTTGAGCACCCACACTTGCGGCGGAAACACTTTCTGCAGCGCGATGGTTTCCCAGGCCGACTGGTGCTTGCACAATACGATGCACGGCTGTTTCGGGATGTTTTCCGCGCCGCGCACTTCCATGCGGATGCCGCACAATGCGCGCAGCAGCCACAACATGGTCAGCGCCCAGCCGGAAATGATGCGGTAGCGCGTAATCGGGTGGAACGGGAAAGCCAGCAAAGCGATCAGCGTGAAGATCGGCGTGATGAGAATTTGCAACAGCAGGAAAATCAGCGAACGCAAAACGATCATGTTAACGACAAGCGCCAGAAAAACACCCTCACCCCTAGCCCCTCTCCCGGAGGGCGAGGGGGACTAAACCCTCTCCCGGAGGGAGAGGGTGCCGAAGGCGGGTGAGGGGAATTTGACACTTCCATTAAACCAACGTGGCAACCGCCGCCGCCAGATCCGGATAAATCTGCGTACCTTCCGGCAAGCCGCCAGTTTCCAGTGTTTTTGCACCCTTGCCGGTCAGCACCAATATCGGCTGTGCGCCCATCCTGGCGGCGGATGTCAAATCGCGCAGCGAGTCACCGACTGCGGACACGCCATGTAAATCAATGTTATATCGCGCCGCAACTTCTTCCAGCATGCCGGTTTTTGGCTTGCGGCAACGGCAGTCTGAATCCGCCGCATGCGGGCAGAAAAAGATGGTGTCGATGCGCCCGCCCGCATGCGCCACCGCCTTGTGCATCTTGTCATGGATGGTGTTTAGCGTGTGCATATCGAACAGGCCGCGCCCTATGCCGGATTGATTGGTCGTGACTACCACGCGATACCCCGCCTGGCACAGGCGCGCGATGGCTTCCAGGCTGCCGGGAATGGGCTTCCATTCTTCCGGGCTCTTGATGAAATGGTCGGAGTCGTAATTGATGACACCGTCGCGGTCGAGGATGATGAGGTTCATAACGTAGGGTGGGCACGTTTATTGTGCCCACGCGGATAAACGGTGGGCACAAAAACCGTGCCCACCCTACGGTTTCCTTCGCCGGAATATATTTTTTCACTCATGCTGCCAGCTTGGAAATGTCTGCGGCCTGATTCATCAACCGCCCGAGATGCTGTAACAGCACCGCACGGTTCAAGCGCATCTCCTTGTCCTCGCACATCACCATGACTTTCTCAAAAAAATCGTCAATGAACGGCTTGAGCGTAACCAGCGCTTTCAGGTTCTGCCCATAGTCGCCGCGATCCAGATAGCCTTGCGCCAGCGGCGTGATTTCCTGTATGGCCTGATACAGATCTTTTTCGGCACCTTCAACTAACAGTGCAGGCTTCACAGATGCATTGGCCAATTCGGGGCCGATTTCTTCGCGGTTTTTGCGCATGATGTTCTGCACGCGCTTGTTGGCTGCGGCCAAGTCCTTTGCCACTTCCAGTGCGGCGAACGAACGAACGCCTTGCAGCCGCGGCATCACCTCATGCATCCGCCCATCCAGCAGGTGCAGCACCGCTTCGATGTGCGTCACCTCGAAGCCGCGTTCGCGCAGGTAACCGCGCAGGCGATCCAGCATGAAATCTTCCACGTCGCCTGCTACCGTCGCACTCAACATGCCTGCCGGAAAATTCTCCGCAGCGGTTTTCAGCAGTGCGCCCAACGGCAAGTCAAGCGGCGTTTCGATCAGGATGCGCAGCACGCCCAGCGCATGGCGGCGCAACCCGAACGGATCCTTGTCTCCGGTGGGAACCTGGCCGATGCCATAAATCCCAAGCAACGTATCCAGTTTGTCGGCAAGCGCCACGGCGCAGGCCAACGCGCCCTGCGGCAGCGTATCACCGGCGAAGCGCGGGTGATAATGCGCCTCGATGGCGTCCGCCACCACCTGATCCTCGCCATCGTACAAAGCATAATAGCGCCCCATGATGCCTTGCAGTTCCGGGAACTCACCCACCATGCCGGTGAGCAGGTCGGCCTTGGATAGCCGCGCCGCCAGCTCGGCGTCCGCTTTGTCTGCCTCCAGCAGACGCGCGATGATGCCCGCCAGTGTGGCGATGCGCTCGACGCGCTGCAACTGTGTGCCCAGCTTGTTGTGGTACACCACATTGCCAAGTTTTTCGATGCGTGATTCCAGAGAGTGTTTGCGGTCCTGGTTGTAGAAGAAGCGCGCGTCGGAAAGGCGCGGGCGCACCACACGCTGGTTGCCGCTGATGATGTTCCTTGGGTTGTCCACCAGCATGTTGGAAACGATCAAGAACCTGTTGCGCAGCATGCCTTTTGCATCCAGCAACGGAAAATATTTTTGGTGCTGCTGCATGGTAAGGATCAGGCATTCCTGCGGCACTTCGAGAAATTCCACATCGAATTCGCCGACATACACGACAGGCCATTCCACCAGCGCCGTTACTTCGTCCAGCAATGTGCTCATGACGCTGCGTTCTTCATTGGAAAGTACCAGCAGCTCTTGCATGGACATGTTGGAGTGGCCGATCCACATCGCATGGTTTCTTCCCGCGCTTTGATCCAGTTGCACCGCAATCATTTCACGGCGCTTGGCGAAATCCACAATGACGCAACCTGCGCTCGCGAGCTCGGATTCGTAATCGTCCGCATGTTTCAGCACAATCGCCCCGTCGGACAGGAAACGATGACCGCGCGTGACATTTCCGCTTTGCAGGCCGAGCACTTCGCCTGGGACAATGCGGCTGCCGTGCAGCATCGTCAGCGCGTGCACCGGGCGCACGAACTGGTGATCCGAATCTCCCCAGCGCATCAGCTTGGTGATGGGTAGTTTCTTCAATGCCTGCGCCACAATATCGGAAAGGTAGTCATCCAACTCTTTTCCCTGTTGCTCCAAACGCGCGACAAAGTGTTCCGCCTTGCCGTCACTGCTGCGCTGCAAACGCTCGAACGTCACCCCGGCAGAGCGCATGAAACCTTCCAGCGCTTTGGTCGGCCTGCCCTCCGCATCCACGGCGGTAGCCACCGCCGGGCCTTTACGCTCGATGACGCGGTCGGCCTGTTGCGCCGCCACATTGGTCACGCTCAGGGCCAGGCGGCGTGGCGTGGCAAACGGAGTGCATACGCTTTCTTCGCCTGCCAGCTCCTGTGCCCGGAGTGCGGCGAATACATCGTTGGCAAAACTGGTAGAAAGCCTTTCCAGCGCCTTGGGCGGCAACTCTTCAGTCAACAGCTCTATCAGCAGGGTCTGTTTCATTTGTTTTGCCCCCTGTTCTTGCACATCGGAAAGCCCAGCGCCTCGCGCGAATCGTAATAAGCCTGCGCCACCGCCCTCGCCAGCGCGCGCACCCGGCCAATGTAGGCGGCGCGCTCGGTAACCGAAATCGCGCCGCGCGCATCCAGCAGGTTGAAGGTGTGCGAGCACTTCATCACCATTTCGAATCCCGGCAAGGCCAATTTCGCTTCCATCAAGCGCTTGGCCTCGGACTCGTATTCATTGAAGTGGCGGAACAGCATTTCGACATTGGAGTGCTCGAAGTTGTATTTGGATTGTTCCACTTCGTTCTGGTGGTACACATCGCCGTATGTCACCACGCTGGCGCCGTTCTTCGCCCACACCAGGTCAAACACATTTTCCACATCCTGCAAATACATCGCCAGGCGCTCCAGGCCATAAGTGATTTCGCCCAGCACCGGCTTGCAGGGGAGCGAGCCGACTTCCTGAAAGTAGGTAAATTGTGTGACCTCCATGCCGTCCAGCCACACTTCCCAGCCCAGCCCCCATGCACCCAGCGTGGGCGATTCCCAGTCATCCTCGACGAAACGGATGTCATGCTCGCCGGTATTGATACCCAATGCGCGCAGTGAATCGAGATAAAGTTCCTGGATGTTATCCGGCGAAGGCTTCAGCACCACCTGATACTGGTAGTAATGCTGCAACCGATTGGGGTTCTCTCCATAGCGCCCATCCTTGGGGCGGCGCGAGGGCTGCACGTAAGCGGCGCGCCACGGCTCCGGGCCGATTGCGCGCAGGAAGGTCGCGGTATGGAAGGTGCCCGCACCCATTTCGATATCATAAGGTTGCAGCAGCGCGCAGCCCTGCTTGTCCCAAAAGCCCTGTAGTGTCAGGATGACTTGCTGAAAGGTCAACATCATATAATCCGGCTGGATTGCAAAACGGTATTTTACGGGTTTTCGATGCGTTACGTCACCCCAATGCATACTTGTGTCACGGTAAATTTGTTCTCGAAAATCACGTAGGGTGGGTAGACAGGTTTTTCGTCTGCCCACGCGGTTTGGAATCCGCGTGGGCACAGTGCGTGGTTGTTGCCGACTTGTCGGCTGTACAACCACGGTCTCCCCCTTGCGGGGAAAAACGTGCCCACCCTACGGTCATTGATAATTATCGGGAAGCTCTAAAAATTCGTCATTCCCCGTCACCCTCGCGAAGGCGGGGGGAAAGCGGGAATCCAGCTTGTTGATTTGACTGGGCTCCCGCTTTCGCGGGAGCGACAAAAGTGAATTTTTAGAGGTGCCCTATCGTTAATTTCAGAGAACAAATTTACCCTGATCCTTGTGTGCTGTTCCAGCCTTAATCAGATAAGCCATACACCCCGTGCAACACAAACGCTACAATCACACCGGCCTGAATACCCCATCATAAAAAAATATGCCTATGAACAATTTTCAGTTGCTGCAAATTCCCCTCCCCTTCAAGGTGGAGGAGCGCCCGCGCCACCTTGCCTGAGAATGGTTCAGAGGCATATAAAAAAATATGGAGAGGTAATGGCTGTTACTTATTTATAAACCTGAGTAACATGCTTGAAAAATAACTTGGAACCATGAGGAAAAAGCCATGACCACCTATATGGATCAGCACATGATCCGCCAGGAGCCGTTCTACCAGCCGCAAGGCGATGAAGTCGAATTATATGAGGCCGCCTACGCCGCGCGCCTGCCGGTGATGCTGAAAGGGCCGACCGGCTGCGGCAAGTCGCGCTTTATCGAGCACATGGCCTGGAAACTCGGCAAACCGCTCATCACCGTGGCCTGCAATGAAGACATGACCGCCTCCGACCTGGTTGGCCGCTATTTGCTGGATGCCAACGGCACCCGCTGGCTGGATGGTCCGTTGACGATTGCCGCCCGGCACGGCGCAATCTGTTATCTGGATGAAATCGTCGAGGCGCGCCAGGACACCACGGTGGTGATCCATCCGCTCACCGACCATCGCCGCAATTTGCCGCTGGACAAAAAGGGCGAGCTGATACATGCCCACCCGGATTTTCAGTTGGTCATCTCTTACAACCCCGGCTACCAGAACCTGATGAAGGATCTCAAACAGTCCACCAAGCAGCGTTTCGCCGCGATGGAGTTCGACTATGCCTCGGCTGCGGTTGAGGCCGGCATTGTCGGCAAGGAAGCGGGCATTGACGCCGATACGGCAGCCCGTTTGGTGCGCATCGGCGAAACCGCGCGCAACCTCAAGGGGCACGGCCTGGATGAAGGCATCTCCACGCGCCTGCTGGTGTATGCGGCCACCCTCATCAACAAGGGCATCGCCCCGCGCGCCGCCTGCCGCATGGCGCTGGTGCGCCCGATCACCGACGACGCGGACATCCGCGACACGCTGGATCACGCGATTGATGCGGTGTTTGGGTAGGGGTAATCTGGTTAAATCTTCGTGTTAGCATCACGTTAATCGAATAACAGGTGCTGACATGAATAATTTGTTGCATACCTTCACTGATGAACTCAGAAACCTCCTTAATTCATGGTTACCTCAATTATCAGCAGAATGGTGGGGGCGTAATGTACTGGGGCTTCTGACCTATCAACAACAAGAGCGCGTCAAACAATCGCGCATTACTGATTTATCAGGCCTCGATCTGGCCGCTTTACTGCGAGTGCTCGATCAAAACTGGTTCGAGCTATCTTCGCGCCTCAACTGGCCAAGAGAAGGCCGCAATTGGCTGAAAGAGGCGCAGACCATCCGCAACCGATGGGCGCACACTACTGCTGCCGAAACCGAACCGCGTGATGCCTATCGTGATGCCGATACTCTGGAACGCCTGGCGAGAATGCTTGGGGTCGGTGGTGCAGCACAAAACCAAATAGCCACTTACAAGCAGCAGCATTTAATGCTGCTTGCACCCGTTGCCCCCACTGTTATTTCTACCATGCCAGCTATATCGGCAGTGCCGCAAGTGACGGTCACCCCGCCAAACGAAGGATTTTCACCGGGTCAGTTAGTGCGTCTGAAATCGAACCATACCAAGGTTTTTCCCATCCTCTCAGTGCAGCCAAATTCGGGCGGCGAATGCCGCTGCTCAGTTTTCGAAGATGGCAAACCAACGAATTATTATGCAAGCCAACTCGAAGCAAACCCCACGTTCGTGGATGAGCGAGCCACGCTTGCTCTGTCTGAATTCCATGCGCGCATAACCGCATTGCTGTTGACTGCGCCATCTTCCGCCAACCTTTACTCCTTGCACTCGGGGCGGGTGCGATTTGTGTCCTATCAGTACCGCCCCGTGCTCAAGCTGCTGCGTGCGGATCGCCCGCGTTTGCTGATCGCCGACGATGTTGGTGTCGGCAAGACCATCGAGGCGGGGCTGATTTTGAAAGAGTTGCAAGCCCGCTCCGAAATTAAATCGGTGCTGATCATATGCCCTAAACCGCTGGTGGCAGAAGGCAAGTGGCGTAGCGAGATGAAGCGTTTCGGCGAAGAGTTCACCCATTTCGACGGTGATACCTTGCGCCACTGTTTGCATGAAACCGACCTCGACGGCGAATGGCCGCGCCAACACAGTCGCACCATTCTGCCGTTCTCCCTGTTTGACGATACCTTGCTCAATGGCAAACCGCATAAACGCGGCAAGAAAACCAAAGGGCTGCTCGATCTCGACCCGCCACCGCGCTTCGATCTGGTCATCGTGGATGAAGCGCACCACATTCGCAACGCGAACACTTGGCTGCACCAAGGTGTAAAGTTTTTCTGCGACCACGCCGAGGCGGTGATTTTTCTGACCGCCACCCCCATCCAGATGGGCAATCAGGATTTGTTCATCCTGCTCAACGTGCTGCGTCCGGACTTGGTGATAGACAAACCCAGCTTTGAATTTATGGCCGAACCCAATCCGCATATCCACGCGGCTGCGAATCATCTGCGCTCTGCGGCAGCAGACAGCCAGCAACAAGCAGTGGCAGAATTGAAGACGGCAGCAGGCACTTTTGCTTTCATTGAGACCCCTGATTTTCAGCGTGTACTGGATACGCTGGCCGAGCCGGAAATCAGCCCCGCTACACGGGTTGCCTTGATTCGGGAAATCGAGCGATTTTCTACTTTTGACAGTCTCATCAATCGAACGCGGCGGCGCGACATCGGCAACTTCACCACCCGTAAGCCGGAGACCATATCCGTTCCGTTTACGGAGGCGCAACGCACCTTCCACGACCAACTGATCGCCACGGCAGCACGGATATTCGCGCAAAATCACGGGCGAACAGCCGTGCTGTTTATGCTCTCTACCCTGCGACGGCAAGCGGCCAGTTGCCTCTATGCGCTGGCGCCATTCATGGATCAATGGATAGAGGGGAAGCTGGAAGAACTTGATCTGGCTGAAATCAACGACGATGAAACGGACGAGGTGGAGGTTTTGCCAGTGGGCAGTTTGCAGGCCGAAATCGAGCAACTAAGACTAGCCGCAAGGATGCTCGATCCCGCCGATCCCAAGCTGGATGCCTTCCTCGCCATCGTCCGCGACAAGCAAGCCTTGCCCAACAACAAGCTGCTGGTGTTTACCAGCTTCCGCCACACCTTGTTTTATCTGGAGCGGAATTTACTTGCGGCAGGCATCCGCGTCGGTGTGATTCACGGCGGGGTGGCAGACGAAGATCGCCGCGACATCCGCCAGCGTTTCGCCCAGGCCAAGGAACAACCTGACACACTGGATATTCTGCTCTCCACCGAAGTCGGCAGCGAAGGATTGGATTTCCAGTTCTGCGATGGCATGGTTAATTACGATTTGCCGTGGAACCCAATGCGCATCGAACAGCGTATCGGGCGTATAGACCGCTACGGGCAAAAAAGCGAAGTGGTGGTCATCAACAACCTCGTCACCCCCGGTACCGTGGATGCCGACATCTATGAGCGCTGCCTGTTGCGCATCGGCGTATTCCAGCAAGCGCTGGGCGCAAGCGAAGAAATTCTCGGCCAGATCAGCAAAGAGCTGCACGCCATTTCCGAGAGCTTCGACTTGACCCCGCAACAACGGCAAGAGCGGCTGCAACAACTGGCGGACAACGAACTGCGCGAGATTCAGGAACAGGAAGCGTTGGAAAGTCGCGCCGCAGAATTGTTTGGCTTGAGTCTGCCCAATTACGACGATCTGACCACCCCGACCAGCGGCTGGCTCACACCGGAAGCCCTGCATTCAACGGTCGGGCTTTACCTGCGTGACCGTACCGGCAAAGAACAGGAAGTCATTCTCGGCAACCAACCTCTCAAAACCCTGCGGCTGGATGCCGATGCGCGCGCTCGCTTGCTGGAAGATTTTCAGAAACTGAAAGCCGACAATCAGGAAGCGAGAGCTTGGGAACGCTGGCTCAAAGGAAATACACCGCATATCGAGATCACCTTCGATCAGGATTGCGCCAGCGACAACCCCAAGGCTGCGCTGCTGCATCCCGCCCATCCACTGCTGCGGCAAGCCACATTTTGAAGCGGTGGCTTGCGTGACCGATATCAATGCTCATCACAAACAGAACAAGTTGGCACTCTGCCCAAACCATGCCGCAATGTATAAAAACGGTGGATTGACTTCCGATATCATTCAGAACGCCATACTTGAATGCGAAGGTCAAAAAATCCCGTTGAATCTCGCGGGCAACGAGGTTGAGCTTTATTTTACCCAGCAACATCTCGGTGATTTGCGTGCAGTATTATCTGCGTTGGATACCGAGGAAATATAAAAAGGAGCATGTATGCCCACCATCAGCATGTTTTACGGAATTCTTGTCCTGATGTATTTTCGGGATAATCGTCGCCATCATCTCCCGCATATCCATGTCCGTTACCAAGGCGAGGAGGCATCGGTGTCTATTGGCGACGGCTTGATTATTGATGGGGTCTTGCCGCCAAAGCAATTGAAAATGGTTCAGGCGTGGATCGAGATTCACAAGGAAGAGTTGCTGGTTGATTGGGAATTGGCGGTCAACGGTGAAGAACCTTTCCGGATCGCCCCGCTTCAGTGAGGTGAAAAATGTTGATTGATGTTGTTGCTGTACGTACACGCCCGGAGTTTCAGCTTGATCTGGAATTCGATAACGGCGAACGGCGCAGATTTGATATGCGCCCCCTGCTTGCAGTGAAGCCGTGGAACCGCATCGCTACGCCCGCCATATTCGAACGGGTGCGTGTCGAGTACGGAACGGTGGTTTGGCCGGGGGAAATTGATGTCGCCCCCGAAACGCTTTACGATGATTCGGTGCCGCTTGATGATTGATGTTATCAGGGCCAGGATCGGCGCCGATTACACGCTGTTGCTTGAGTTTGAAAATGGCGAAAAACGGGTGTTCGACATGCGCCCGTTTATGGATAAAAAACCGTTTGTAAAAATCAAGGATGCGCACTTGTTCGCGCAGGCTCGTGTGAGCTACGGCACGGTGGTCTGGCCCGGAAACATTGATATAGCGCCGGAAACGCTTTACGACTGCTCGGTTCTGGCTTGATAGAACGAGATTTTGTCCATGCAGCCAGAGTATTGGGCTATCGTTCCTGTTGATCCGGCGCTTTTGCGCATCAACTATGAGAGCTACCATTGCCATCGAAGACAGGCTCGGGACGAGATTCCAGCCATGCAAAAAATCGAAACCCTGTTGTTGGGAGGGGCGGCATGAGCACCGATAAACCAAGCACTGCGTTGCATTATCCAACCCTGCTGACCGACATCAAGCAGCGCATCCGGCAGGCGCAAATACGGGCGGTGCTGGCTGTCAATGCCGAACTAATCCGCTTGTATTGGGAGATCGGCCAGATGCTCGATGCCCGCCAGAAAAACGAGGGCTGGGGCGCGGCGGTGATTCCGCGCTTGGCACGCGACATACGCAATGAGCTGCCGGAGGTAAAGGGTTTTTCTGAGCGCAACATCAAACGTATGTTGGTGTTTTACCGCGAATATCGCGACCTGTCATTTGTGCCACAAGCTGTGGCACAAATTGAGGCATCCGCAAAAGTGCCACAGGCTGCGGCACTTTTTACGCCGGAGTTATTGTCAGCACTCCCTTGGGGACATCACGCTTTGCTGATGGAGAAGGTCAAGGACGTTACTGCGCGCCAGTGGTACATGCGAGCGACGTTAAGCAACGGCTGGAGTCGCAACATTTTGGCGATGCAGATCGAAACTGCCGCCCACCTGCGCTGCCATGTACCAATACGTGCGCGAAACGGACGACACCGAAATGCGTTGCCGCATCGTGGAACACGCTGCCGACGACAAGGCTCCATCTGTGGAAATACCTGTTCGCCTCGCCGGACGTGAGTTCATCCTTCGCTTTGTCGGCACACACTGGTTCGACTTGAAAACTGTTCTATCCATAAAATGAAAATGCTTGCGGATATTCAGGTTGCGTAGTATCAAAAGGCTTGAATTACGATGTACCCAATGAATTACTATCAGATAAGGCAAAACCTGTTAGCTGAACTGCGCACTCGTTGGGCGAAATACAATGCACCAATTAGAGCTGCCCGAAAAATCCTTGACCGCAACATTAACCAAAGGAGATTTACTTATGCAAGCCATTGAGTTCGATACCGTTGTCCAGGCACATTCAATTCCTTTGCCCACCCCGGTGGCGTTGGCTTCTGGCCTGCCTGTGCGTGTGGTGGTGATGTACGAAGAGACAAGTGTCCCACCTATCCGGGCCAATCAGGTGGATGCGATTTCGGCGCTTTGCGCTAATCCGCTGGTGGTATCCGATTTTGCCCCGCTCTCACGGGATGAAGCTCATGAGCGATAAGATGTTCGTCGATAGCAATCTCTGGCTGTACGCCTTTGTTTGCAAGCCCGGTGAAGAATCCAAACATGCGGTTGCGCGCGAACTGGTAGAAAGGCCTGTGCGCTACATTGTGAGCGAGCAGGTAATCTCTGAAGTTTCCGCCAATCTGCTGCGCAAGGCTGGAATAGCCGATGACCACCTGATTCGCCTAGTGGAAAGTTTTTACGGGCGCTGCCAAGTTGTGACGCCCGGCCTTGATTTGCATCGACGTGCTCATGGATTGAGGGGCAAATACAGTTTGAGTTTCTGGGATAGCCTGATTGTGGCAGCAGCATTGGAAGCTGGCTGCAATACGCTTTTCACGGAAGATATGCAGCACGGCTTGATGGTGGAGGGGCAACTTAACTTACTAAACCCTTTGCTTTCGCCCGTGCGGTGAGGTGAAAAATGTTGATTGATGTCATTGCTGTCCGTACTTGCCCAGACTTTCAACTTGATCTGGAATTTAAAAACGGCGAACGCCGCAGGTTTGATATGCGCCCCCTGCTTGCCATGAAGCCGTGGAATCGCGTCGCGTCGCCCGCTGTGTTTGAACGGGTGCGTGTCGATTACGGTACGGTGGTCTGGCCGGGTGAAATTGATGTTGCCCCCGAAACGCTTTACGACGATTCGGTGTTGCTTGATGATTGATGTTATCAGGGTCAGGATCGGCGCCGATTACGCGCTGTTGCTTGAGTTTGAAAATGGCGAAAAACGGGTGTTCGACATGCGCCCGTTTATGGATAAAAAACCGTTTGTAAAAATCAAGGATGCACACTTGTTCGCGCAGGCTCGCGTGGGCTACGGCACGGTGGTCTGGCCAGGAAACATTGATATAGCGCCGGAAACGCTTTATGACCTTTCGGTTCTGGTTTGATAGAACGAGATTTTGACCATGCGGTCAGAGTATTGGGCTAACGTTCCTGTTGAGCCGGAACTTTTGTGCATCAACTATGAGAACTACCATTTCCATCGAGGACAGGCTCGGGACGAGATTCCAGCCATGCAAAAAATCGAAACCCTGTTGTTGGGAGGGGCGGTATGAACACCGATAAACCAAGCACTGCGTTGCATTATCCTGCCCTGCTGTCCGACATCAAGCAGCGCATCCAGTCCGCGCAAACACGGGCGATGCTGGCGGTGAATGCGGAGCTGATCCGCTTGTATTGGGAGATCGGCCAGATGCTCGACGCCCGCCAGAAAAACGAGGGCTGGGGCGCGGCGGTGATTCCGCGCTTGGCACGCGACATACGCAATGAGCTGCCGGAGGTGAAGGGTTTTTCCGAGCGCAACATCAAACGTATGTTGGCGTTTTACCGCGAATATCGCGAGCTGCCATTTGTGCCACAGGCTGTGGCACAAATGGCAGCTCGCAGCAAAAAGGTAACCGGTGGTTGCCCTTTTTTGGCTGCGCCAACCTGCGAGTTTATTGTTTAAAGGTAATACATGAGTGAACAATCTGAGTCCCCCGTTGCATTAACGCCTGCCCCCAGTGGCTACGCCGACTGGCTGGCGGAGTTGAAGACCCGCATCCACAACGCCCAGCAACGCGCCGCGCTGGCGGTGAACCGGGAGCTGGTACTGCTATATTGGCAAATCGGGCGCGATATTCTGGCGCGGCAGGCAGAGCAAGGCTGGGGCGCAAAGGTGATCGAGCGGCTAGCGCATGACCTGCGTACTGCTTTTCCCCAGGTGAAGGGATTTTCCCGCGCCAATCTGATGTACATGCGGTCGTTCGCCGAGGCGTGGCCAGATGCGGCAATTGTCCAACAGGCTGTTGGACAATTGCCTTGGGGGCATAACCTGGTGCTGCTCACCAGGCTGAAAGACCCGCAAATGCGCATGGATTACGCCCAACGCGCCATCCAGCACGGCTGGTCGCGCAACGTGTTGAACATCCACATCGAGACGCGCCTGCTGGAAAGGGAAGGCAAGGCAGTCACCAATTTTGAAGAACGGCTACCAGCACCGCAATCCGATTTGGCGCGCGAATCGCTGAAAGACCCATATCGCCTTGATTTTCTCGGCGTGGGGCAAGAGGCCGATGAGCGCGCGATTGAGTCAGCCATCGTTCAACACATTACGCGCTTCCTGCTGGAGCTCGGGGCAGGTTTTGCCTACGTCGGGCGGCAGGTGCATATCGAGGTGGGCGGTGACGATTTCTTCATTGATCTGCTGTTCTACCATTTGAAGCTGCATTGTTATGTGGTGGTGGAGTTGAAGGCCGGAGCATTCAAGCCGGAACACTCCGGGCAATTGAGCTTTTATCTCTCTGCCGTGGATGCACAGATAAAATCGGAGCACGATAGCCCGACCATCGGCCTTCTGCTGTGCAAATCGCAGAACCGCGTGGTGGCCGAATACGCGCTACGAGACTCGAACAAACCCATTGGCGTGGCGGAGTATCAGCTCGTGGAAGCACTGCCGAAAGAGCTGCAAACCAGCCTGCCCAGCATTGAGCAGATCGAGCGCGAGCTGGGAGAAGTTGCATGAGCAAACAACCCGACATCCCCGTTGCCCGCCTTTGCGAGTATGACGTTGCTACAATATTGATGCCGGATCAATAATTTTTAGACGCCCACAACTTTTGTTGAAAAACCATGGAAACCGCAACCATTCCCGCCGAACTGGAAGCCTACCGGAAGCAGTTTGACTGCGGCTTCGCCCAGGTGCAGCGGGTTTTCGGCGACTGTCTCGCTTATGCGCGCGGCAAACTTTCCGATGCGGGAATTGCGGCCTATATCGAGGGTGCGCGCGCCATATGCAAAATGGGGCGCGGCGAGGAACCGGTGCTGCTGTTTCTCGAAGAAATGCCGCAGGTAGCCGCCCAGCTTGGCGAGGCGGTCATCCCCGAAGTGGTGGCGTTCACCCTCAAACTGGCGCGTTCCCCGAACAGCCCTTCCATCGCGCCGTTCCTGCAAAGTCTGGCCGCTGCGGCGCGCGCGCTGGAAAGCCGGGAGTTGTTTACCGGATACCTGAATCTGGTAATCCAGACCATGGAACGCACCATGCCCAAAGTTCATGGCATAGACTCCATGTATTCCAGCCCCTGCCTGCCGGATTTCCTCAAGAGCGTGCCGTTCCTGCTGGGCCAGCTTTCGCTGGGCGGCCTCGGCAACTGGGCAGATTACGGCATCAAGGGCTATGCCAACGACCCTGACCGCCAGCGCGATTACTTTCTGCTGCAATCGGCGGACAGCCGCGCCGTGCTCCAGCGCGAACGCCACGGCACGCTGCTGGTGGACAATGAGCGCAAGCTGGATCTTTACCTGCGCGGGCTGTGGACTACCCAAGCCAGCTTTCTGCCCTATTCGCTGGCGTTCGACACTTTGCGCAAGCCTGTGCCCTACCTGGACCATATGGGCATCCATCTGCCGGATGTGTATGACGATTTCACTCTCCCCTCTCCCGTTGGGAGAGGGGTTGGGGGAGAGGGCGAACGACTCCCTTCGGGAGAAATAGTCATATCTGGATTAGACCGCTACCGCGCGCTGTTGGCGCATATCCACGCGCACCGCCTGTGGACTACGCCGATTCAGGCGGACAACCTCAGCCCGTTCCAGCGTATCGCCATCGAGGTGCTAGAAGATTCCCGCGTGGAATACCTGGCCATGCGCGAGTATCCGGGCTTGCGCAAATTGTGGGGCGCGCTGCACCCCGTTCCGAGGGAAGGCGCTTGCCAGGAAGGGAAATCCTGTTTGCGCCACCGTTTGTTCACGCTCTCGCGCGCGCTGCTCGACCCGCAACACGGCTACAACAACCCGGCCATACTCAAGAATGCAGAACGGTTTCACGCGGTCATGGCAGCCGGAAACACCACCACCGATTCGATGATCGCGATCGGGGTGCAGTTCATCGCCGAAACCCGCGTAGCGAGCGATTCCAGCGCCGATGTTTATTTTGAGGACACCGAGGTTGATTTTCGCGATGACAACCGCCTGATGTGGAAATTCTTCGAAGAGGGCGATGAAGAAGAATCCGCAACCAAGCAAGTCAGAGCCCAGCGTGTGGAAGAAGCCAATGATGAAAAATTGCCGCCCCGGCTCTACCCGGAATGGGATTACGGCAGCCAGCAATACCGCCCGGACTGGGTGAGCGTGTACGAGCACCTGCACCGAAGCGCTGACGCGGCCTATATAGACCGGCTGCTGGCCAAGCACCACACGCTGGCGAAGCGGCTGAAAAAAATCATAGACCTGTTAAAGCCGCAACATAAAGTGCGCATACGTTATCAGGAAGAAGGGTCGGAACTTGATCTCGATATCGCCATCCGCTCCCTGATTGACTTCAGGTGCGGCATCACACCGGATCCGCGCATCAACATGAGCCACCGCAATGACGGCCGCAGCATCGCGGTTTCGCTGCTGCTCGACCTCTCCGCCTCGCTCGGCGACGTGCCGGCAGGCTGCGCGCAAAGCAAGCTGGAACTGGGCCAGGAAGCCGTTTCGCTGCTGGCCTGGGCGATAGAAGAAATGGGCGACCCGTTCGCCATCGGCGGTTTTCATTCCGACACCCGCCACGAAGTGCGCTACCTGCATTTCAAGGGCTACAAGGAACGCTGGGGAGCGGAGGTCAAGGCGCGGCTGGCCGCGATGGAAGCGGGCTATTCCACGCGCATGGGAGCGGCCATGCGCCACGCCGGGCATTATCTCGCGCACCAGGAGGCGGACAAAAAATTGCTGCTGGTGCTGACCGACGGCGAGCCTTCCGACATTGATGCCAAAGATCCGCGCCACTTGATCGAAGACGCCCGCGTCGCGGTGAGGGAGCTCGACCAGAAGGGCATTTATACCTACTGCATCAACCTCGACCCGAAAGCCGACGAATACGTGGCCGATATTTTCGGCAAGCGTTACACCGTGATAGATAACATCCGGCGCTTGCCGGAGCGCTTGCCGCAACTGTTTCTGGCGTTGACTAAATAACTCGTCACACGCATGGTGTGATGGAGCGCGCGCGTGAAAGCATGTAAAATCAGCGACTCTAATAATCAATCCAACAGAAAATATCATGAGCAAAAATCTGGTTCAATTCATTATCGAGGAACAAAGACAGGTGCCCGGCGCGTCCGGCGACTTCACCGGCTTGCTCAGCGACATCATCATGGCCTGCAAGCAAATTGCCCACAGCGTGAATAAGGGCGCGTTGATCGGCGTGCTGGGCAGCGCGGGCAGCGAAAATATCCAGGGCGAAACCCAGAAAAAGCTGGATGTCATCACCAACGATATTTTTATCCACGCCAACGAATGGAGCGGCCACCTTGCGGCGATGGCATCAGAGGAAATGGATGATATTTATCCCATTCCAGCCCGGTACCCGAAGGGCAAGTACCTGCTGACGTTTGACCCGTTGGATGGCTCGTCTAACATTGATGTCAATATTTCCGTGGGTACAATTTTTTCCATCCTGCGCTGCAAGGATGGCGTGACCAATCCGACCGCCGAAGATTTTCTGCAACCGGGCACCAAACAGGTCTGCGCCGGGTATGCGCTGTATGGCCCTTCCACCATGTTGGTGATTACCACCGGCCATGGCGTGGACGGCTTTACGCTGGACAACGACATTGGCGAATTCATGCTGACCCACCCGAAGATGACTATCCCGGACGACACCCACGAGTTTGCCATCAACATGTCCAACCAGCGTTTCTGGGAAGCGCCGGTGCAACGCTATGTGGACGAGTGCATGAAGGGCAAGACGCCGGGCGGACGCGAGAAAAATTTCAACATGCGCTGGGTGGCTTCTATGGTGGCGGAAGTACATCGCATCCTGACGCGCGGCGGTATTTTCATGTATCCGTTCGACACCAAAGAACCCGGCAAGAGCGGCAAACTGCGCCTGTTGTACGAAGCCAACCCGATGTCTTTCATCGTGGAGCAGGCGGGCGGAAAAAGCTCCACAGGCCGCGAACGCATCATGGAAGTGAAGCCCACCGGCCTGCATCAGCGCGTGCCGGTGATCCTCGGCTCGAAGAACGAAGTCGAGCGCGTGGTGGGCTATCACCAGCAAGGGTGACCACGTGAGCGAGCCACAGGTTGCGATAGTAATGGGCAGTTCGAGCGACTGGGAGACCATGCAGCAGGCCGCGCAGCAATTGCAGGATTTCGGTGTGCCGTATGATGCCCGTGTCATTTCTGCACACCGCTCGCCCGATTTGTTATTCGACTACATCAATGAAATGGGCGCGAAGGGTGTGCGCTGCTTCATTGCAGGTGCCGGAGGCGCGGCGCATCTGGCCGGAGTGATTGCGGGCAAGACCACGCTGCCAGTGCTGGGCGTACCCATGCCATCCAAGCACCTCAATGGTATGGATTCGCTGCTGTCTATCGTGCAAATGCCGAAAGGTATTCCGGTTGCCACGTTCGCTATCGGTGAAGCGGGTGCGGCCAACGCCGGATTGTTTGCTGTGGCGATGCTGGCGCTTAACGATAGCGGCCTTGCACAACGCCTGCAGGCGTTCCGCAAAAAACAGGCGGAGGCGGTAAAAGCCACCGTTCTGCCAGCTTTGTAACCAGTGTATTGAAGAAAGAATATGAACCAAACCGGGCAACGCACTGGAGCCGCAACGCCAGCACGCAAGTTAAAAATCAAGTGGTTTGTGGGCGGTATTTTATTGTTGCTGGTTGCGCTCATGGTAATGAATTTGCCGCGCGGTTACAGCGATGATTTATCGCGCATAGGCAAAGGCCAGGCGGCTGTCGTGCTGATACATAACAAAAATTCTGTGTCCAGCCTTAACCTGATGCATGTGCTGGATGAGGTACGCGGCAAATATGCCGGGCATATCGAATTTCTTTTGACCGATGCCAACACCCCGCATGGACAAGATTTTATCGCTGCCAACCAGGCCGCCCCGGCAACATTGGTATTGTTCAATACCAACGGCAACCGGGTAAAAATTCTGTCTGCGCCGCAATCCGTCGAGAGTGTGCGGCAGGAAATTTCTGGCGCATTCGGGGCAATGCCATGAGCGCCGCACTGCTGCAATCGGACATCAAGAGCCTGCCCTTGCTGCATCGCGGCAAGGTGCGCGACATTTACGGCGTGGACGAACGGCACCTGCTCATCGTGCAGACCGACCGCCTTTCCGCTTTCGATGTCATCCTTCCCACACCGGTGCCGGGCAAGGGGCATGTGCTCACTGCCCTGTCCAACTTCTGGTTTGCCAAATTGGGGCACGTTATTCCCAACCATCTTTCCGGCATTGCGCCGGAAGATGTGGTGAATACCGATGCGGATCGCGCACAAGTGGCTGGCCGCGCCTTCGTGGTGAAGCGCCTGAAACCGTTGCCGATAGAGGCGATTGTGCGCGGTTATCTGGCAGGTTCCGGCTGGAAGGATTATCAAAAAACCGGCACCGTGTGCGGCATTAAACTGCCTGCCGGTTTGCAGGAGGCGCAGCAATTGCCGCAACCGCTGTTTACGCCTTCCACCAAGGCCGCGATAGGCGAGCACGACGAAAACATTTCTTTCCAACAGGCCAGGCAGTTGTTGGGTGAGGCGCGCGCCAATGAAGTGCGCGATGCCACGCTGGCACTCTATACCGAAGCCGCCGATTATGCCGCGACCAAGGGCATCATCATCGCCGATACCAAATTCGAGTTTGGCGTGGATGCGGCGGACAAACTGTATCTGATAGACGAGGCGCTGACGCCGGATTCCTCGCGTTTCTGGCCTGCCGATGAGTATCGCGTCGGCAGCAACCCGCCCAGTTTTGACAAGCAGTTCGTGCGCGACTGGCTGGAAGCTTCCGGCTGGAATAAACAACCGCCTGCACCCGATGTGCCATTCGAGGTGCTGCAAAAAACCTCGGACAAATATCACGAAGCCTTGCGGCGGTTGATGGGTGCATGATCTCTCCGCAGCAGTTGATAGAAGGCTTCCGGCGTTTCCGCGAGCGACATTTCACCCATGACGATGCGCTGTACCGGCAATTGGTGGCGCAGGGACAAACGCCCAAAATACTAGTGGTGGCCTGTTGCGATGCGCGTGTTGACCCCGCCATCGTGCTGGATTGCGCGCCGGGGGATTTGTTCGTCATCCGCAATGTCGCCAACTTGGTGCCGCCATTGGAAACGCTGGCCGGGCATCACGGCACCAGCGCCGCGCTGGAATACGGCGTGCGCAATCTAGGTGTGCGGCACATCATCGTGCTGGGGCATGCACACTGCGGCGGCATACGCACGCTGGTAGAAACCGGCGGGATCAACAATCCGGATTCCTATATTGACGACTGGATGCATCTGGCTGAGAACGCGCGCGCCGGAGTGGAACAGGACATGCCGGGCGCGACGCTGGAAGACCGGATACATGCCTGCGAACAGCGCGCCATCCTGATCTCCCTGCGCAACCTGATGACCTTCCCGTGGGTGCGCGAGCGCGTCGAGAGCGGCGCACTCACTTTGCATGGCTGGTACTTCGACATCAAGCACGGCCGGTTGCTCCGCTATAATGCGGGCATCGGCGCGTTCGAAGCTTTGTAGTTAACGCGAACGCCGCGTTGCGGTTGCCCGCAAACGTGGATATTTGAGGCTCCCAATAATGAATAGATTAAGGAATTTACTGACCATTGGAGTTGCGTGCCTTGCCTGCGCAGCCTTTCCCGCAACCGGTTGGGCGCAAGCTGCGCCATGCGAGAAGAATTTCACGGTCAAGGAAGGCCTTCTTGACAGAAAAATTTACAAGACATGGCAAGACATGCTGGCGCTCACACAGCAAATGATTTTCAATCGCACTTATGCCTACCTGGTGAAAGATGGCTGGGTGATCAACCTGACGGACAAGGAAGCTGGAATAATTTCTGTATCGCAAGCGGGGGATTCACCCGTCGGGGCGGGAAAAGTGGCAAACCTGAATATTCTTATCGAGAATGCAGGTAATTATTTTGGTGGATTGCCCAGCGGGAGAGGAGTGCCTGGCGGGTACCGGCTCACAATGGTTTTTTCAGTACCCGGCGGGCTTCATGCACAAGAAGAGATGGTGCGGAAAACCTTCTGCGATGCCTTGGCGGAAATCAAATACGGGACTTATGGAGCTACAGCTAAATGACAGCCCAGACAGGCTAATTTGTAGTATCGCGATTTGATCTGGCAATGGCTGTCAGATCGTCAGTATCTTAAAGCAGCCCCGACAATCTGCCATTTATCCAAATCGTTCATTAGTCCGTCTTCCTGCCTGCACCTGCAAGGGGTCGCTTTGCAGGCGACTTGCAACCAGCCAGAGGCAGGGCAAGATCGTCGCCGCCGTGGTTGTAAGCGGCTGAAGCTGCAACAATACACGCAGCGCGGGAATGACGCAGTTTTGTGCTAATGAGCTATTTTGGATTAACGGAACTTGGTGAGAAGCAGCAGTTTCTTGCTACGGCCATTACGAAGGCGCGTCGCGCGCTCATTTGTTTAATCCCATTCCTTTGTTTAGTCCCATTCCTTGGTTCCTATAACATTCGCAAATTGACTTCATATGGCGTGGCTTGGTTTTAACAATGACTGAAAACCAGAACCCCGAGCAGAAGGCCCGTGACAACATCGACGCACTGCTGAAGCAGGCGGGGTGGGTCGTTCATCATGCCAAGAAGATTGGCCTGAATGCTAGTTTAGGTATCGCTGTTCGCGAATACCAGACCGATGTTGGCCCGGCTGACTATGCCTTGTTTGTAGATAAAAAAGCGCTTGGCATCATTGAGGCCAAGAAGGAAAAACTTGACCACAAGATCACAGAGGTTGAACCACAGACCGCAGGCTACGCAGCCGCCAAGCTGAAGTGGGTCAACAACTGATAAAAAAGAGTGATGATTTTGATGACCCATTGCCGGATAGCTTTTGGTTAGAAGGAAAAATATGAAGTTATTTAAAGACACGCATATTTTTCTTTGGATGAATGGAGAGAGCTCGAAATTATCCGAGCGTTTTATAGCGCTTAGCCGTTCCGGCGAACATGATTTTTATCTCAGTGTTGCGTCTGTGTGGGAAATACTTACGTGCAAACCTTTGTAGGTCGGGCTTTAGCCCGACATGTCGGGTTGAAACCCGACCTACAATGCCGCTTTGGCTGTTCGCATAAATTCCAGACAGTGTGCAACACTACACTAGAAAGCGACATTCAATTACTGCCGATTGAGTTATCGCACATCGGTTATTTAGAACATAGCCTTTTCAAAAGCAACCCGGCCATCACAAAGCAGCCTTGAGACGTGATGCCCAAAGGAAAGCCGTGTGCGTTAATAGCGCATGCACGGTTTGATGAGGGAGCGCAGGTGAAAGCTTGCTCTCTACGCTACCGAATTATTATTGGGGGAGGTTTTGACTTTTCCAACCCCCTTTCTTTACTTCTGGCGGTCAGGGTGGCTTGAGAGAAGAATATTTGCCATTTCATCATTGGTGAGGAATGCGCCGTCCGGAGAGGAATGAAGCTGTTCGATTTTATCTCCATCTTTCTTGTAATTGACGACTTTGTTTATGACTTCGATGCATTCTTTCAACGCTTTTTCTGCACTTTCAAAACAGGTGCCGACGGTAAACGCGGTGATGCTCATTAGGACAAATATTTTTTGATCTTCATCGGCGCATATGGCTATATAAAGAGGAATTTTCGACGTTGTATTGACCCTGATTAATTGGCTTTGCATGTTATTCCCTGATTGTTATCCAGCAGACGCGCCGCACTATACTATAAAATTGGGGAGTGTTATTTTTTTCCATCGGTGCATACAGCCTGATTCTCTGCCGGGTGTAGGTATAATCGCGGCTTGATTTCAGGAAGACTATGGATACCATTCTGCTGCTTAAAGCCGCCATTCTTGGCATCGTCGAAGGCCTTACCGAATTTCTGCCTATTTCCAGCACCGGCCATTTGATTCTGGCGGGCGATCTGCTCGACTTCAACGACGAGAAAGGCAAGGTATTCGAGATCGTGATTCAGTTCGCCGCGATTCTGGCGGTATGCTGGGAATACCGCGCGAAAATTTTATCAGTAGTCTGTGGCTTGCCGCGCGAGCAGGCGGCGCAGCGCTTTGCGGCCAATCTCGTCGTCGCCTTCATGCCTGCCGCTGTGTTGGGGCTGCTGTTCGCCAGCAAGATAAAACAGTATTTATTTGCGCCGGTGCCGGTGGCGATGGCTTTTATTGTAGGTGGGCTATTCATCCTGTGGGCGGAAAAACGCGACCACAAAATCACCGTCAAATCAGTGGACGACATGGGCTGGAAAGATGCGCTGAAGGTGGGCTGCGCGCAGGCGCTGGCGCTGATTCCCGGTACGTCACGTTCCGGCGCTACGATTATCGGCGGGCTGTTCTTCGGGTTGTCGCGTAAAGCTGCGACAGAGTTTTCTTTTTTCCTCGCCATTCCCACGCTATTTGCCGCGACAGTTTATGAGGTCGTCAAATACCGCCACCTGTTCCATGCGGAAGACACCGGCATGTTTGTTGCGGGCGGCATCACTTCGTTCGTCAGCGCCTTCCTGTGCGTGCGCTGGCTGCTGCGCTTCATCAGCCACCATGATTTTACGGTGTTTGCATGGTACCGCATCGCGTTCGGGCTGGTGGTGCTGGGTACGGCATACAGCGGTGTGGTGAGTTGGTCGGCGGCATAATTCGGTGAGGTAACCCCCGCGTCTCTGCCGCATGCCATTTAACAGTTAGCGATGTAACGGAGTGTCACTCCGCTCGCGAACTATTGCAGGCTAAAAATATGTCCAGTTTTCCGAAAATTCCCATAATAACCCTACGCCTCGTGATTCATGGCTGCGTGCAAGGTGTATGTTTTCGCGACTCGATGCGCCTCGAAGCGCAAAGGCTGGGGGTCGCTGGCTGGGTGCGGAACCGCAGCGATGGCTCGGTGGAAGCCGAGGTGCATGGCAATTCTGCCGATGTGGATGCCATCGTGCGCTGGGCGAAGCATGGCCCGGAGCTCGCGCAGGTGGAACGGGTCGATGTCGAGCGGGGTGATGGCTGTTACACCAACTTCGAAGTCATCAGGTAATCATGAATCATGAACGATTAACTCCACTGGACGTATTTTGATGTGGCGACGGAAACATGAGCGCCCGTGCAGTGGAGTAAACCCAGTAACAAAAAATCTCGTTGGCTGATCCAAGTCGTGCCAGGATCGTCAGCTACCTCCAGCATTCCCTCTTGTTGCCGCGCCCGCGTGAATCCAATATGTACACTTGACAATCCACAAGCTTCCTGTGACAGGGTGAATTTGTCCTCCCTATAAATTCTCAACGGATTAAGCGGTTAATTGTTTTTCTGGACATTCACGCCCAGCTCGCGTATAAAGCATGAATGCAAGCCAATCTACAAGCATTGAGCGTCCGTCTCGTGAGCAAGAGCGAAGAAGCTCGCTATCGGGAACTGATGCAGCAACACCACTACTTGGGTGATCTGGCCAAGATCGGCCACACGCTCTGGTATGTCGCCACCCATGAAGATGAATGGGCGGCATTGCTGAGCTTCTCAGCCTCAGCATGGAAGTGCGGTGTCCGTGACCGTTGGATTGGCTGGGATTTCCGTCACCAATTTGATCGTCTGAGTTTAATCGCCAACAACAGCCGTTTCCTGATTCTGCCCGAGTGGCACTTCCCCAATCTGGGTTCCAAAGCGCTGTCATTGTGCCACCAGCGAATTGCCGGGGACTGGCAAGAACGTTTTGGTCAGCCTTTGCTCTTGCTGGAAACCTTCGTTGATCCGGCGCGCTTCCACGGCACGGTCTATCGTGCCGCGAACTGGGCTTGCCTGGGGCTGACGCAGGGGTTCCGCCGCACCCGCGAGGGCTACAGCGCGGATGCCAAATCGCCCAAGCTGGTCTTTGTCCTCCCCGTGCAACGTGATGCGCGGGACCAGCTCTCCCGCCCCGTCCTTGACCCTGTTTATCGTACCGGAGCACCCAAGATCATGCTGACTGCCGAACAGATGCGCACGCTGCCCGACTTCTTTGACGGCATCCCCGATCCGCGCCGCGCCGAAGGTCGGCGTCATCGGCTCTGTGTTGTGCTCGGCATCGCTGCGGGCGCAACCCTGTGCGGCATGCGCGGCTACAAGGCTATCGCCGCGTGGGCGAAAGACCTTAAACCCAAGGCACGCGAACGCTTCGGCTGCCGCCACATACAGAAACGCTATGTCGTCCCCAGCGAGTCCATCTTCCGCGATGTGCTGGTGCGGGTCGACCCGGCCAAACTCGACCTCGCCCTGCAACAGTGGAATGCGGCCTTCGGAGAGGAAGACCAAAGCCTCGCCATCGATGGCAAGACGATGTGCAACGCGATCGACGAGGCGGGGCAGCAAACCCACATCATGAGCGTGGTCGGGCATGAGACCGCCTTGTGCGTTACCCAAAAAAAGTCGGCGCCTTGCCCGTAGCGGGCAGCGATGAAACTAAACAAACCAATGAAATCGGGATGTTCGTTCCGCTGCTGGACGGGATCAATATTCTGGGCAAAGACATCACCGCCGATGCACTGCTGACGCAACGCAAACTGGCCGCGTATCTGGTGCAACGCGGGGCGCATTACCACTTCACCGTCAAAGGCAACCAGGCAACGCTCCGGTCCGACATCGCTCTATTGTTCCAGAACCGGAAAGAGCCGGATTTCGTCGAAGTCTCTCCGCCCGTGCATGGGCGAATCGAGACCCGGCGTATCTGGTGCAGCACCGCGCTCAATGCCTACCTGGATTTCCCGCATGTCGGGCAAGTCTTCCTGATCGAGCGGGAGGCCGTATACAAAAAAAGCGGGAAGATCACTGCAGAGGTCGCTTTGGGGATGACCAGCCGCCCCCCAGAACAAGCCAGCCCGCAGCGCATCCTTGAAATCAATCGCGGGCACTGGACGATTGAGAACCGCTGCCACTATGTCATCGATTGGAATTTCGATGAAGATCGTTGCCGTATCCGCACAGGCTACGGCCCGGAGAATATCTCCCGGCTACGCCGCTTCGCCGTCGGCGTCATCCAGTTCATCTCTGATGGCAAATCCAGCGTCGCCCAGAAGATGCAACAGTTGAACCGAAATACCCGCTTGGTCTTCGACTATCTGCGCATGACAAATAATTCAACTCACCGCAGCTTGACTTGATTTCAGAGAGAGAACAAATTTACCGTGCTTCCTGTGAGTGAGTGGCTATAGATTCGACCTGATCGTGATAGTATTGATAACAACTGGCCGGTCGGGGTGGGTGAGGCATACGTGGGCTGCAAGACTCGGGTGAGGAATGTGGTGTTAATCACAAAGTGATCGTGGCCGGTGCTGTCGAAGCTCGCATGAAGGTGTTGAAGAGTTCCAAGCGGACGATTAATGACGCCAGATTGGCTACAAGTACTCAAGGATTGCAGTGCAAAACTCCTGAAATGTTTGTCATCGAACGCGTTGAACCGCAGTTATATTTATACTGACTGGTGGGCATTTACATTTGGCTGGACGGGCCGGGTTACGATCACAAGCCGGTGTTTTCGACTGCGATTCGGGGCAGCAGATTAGGCTCTGGCAATGATTCACCTCGTTATTTGATAGTAAGATAAAGCGCCTATCGCTGAGGTTGGTGTTTAAAACGCTGCCAGTGTCCTGCTCAGATATCGATATTGCGACTCATTTGAATTTCTAGAGTTTCACAAGATATAATGACAACAGTAAGCGGTCAGAATGGCTCGATTTATTTCGAAATATTTCTAGAGGTGGCTGGATGATGAAATTTTATACAGGTTTTTCAGGGCGCAATCCGTTGGCTTGGTTGTTGTGTTTTGTGGTGTTGGGGCTGGCAGCTTGCGCGCAGGTGCATGAAGCGGGGGGATATAAGTCAAAGCGGGCGCTGGTATATCCGCCTGCACCCGATGAACCGCGCTTTATTTTTGAGCGGATGTTACGCGGCAGCGCCGACGTGGAACCTGAAGAGCAGGACTCCGCTACGAAGCGGCTGTTGTTGGGGGATCAGAACCTCGGCAGCAAGGGGCTTGCGAAACCTTACGCCGTTGATGTGCATCACGGCCGCATCTTCGTATCAGATACGGTTGCACGATCAGTCAAGGTATTTGACATGCCGGAAGGCCGCTATTTCACAATCGGCAATGATCCTTCACTCAAAAAAGGTGAAGGGCTTACCAAGCCGATCGGGATATCTGTGGACGGTTCCGGCAACATCTATGTTGCCGACGTTACGCCGAAGTACATCATGGTATATGACCGCGAAGGCAAGTTTCTGCGCAAGTTCGGTGGGCCGGATTTTTTTGACCGCATGACGAGCGTCACCGTCGATAAAAAAGGTGAGCGAGTCTACGCCGTTGATATTGGTGGCGTCACATCCGAGAATCACCGGGTGCGCGTATTTGATGCGCAGACGGGCAAGCACCTTTTCGATTTCGGCAAACGCGGTAGCGGCGATGGCGAGTTCAACCTGCCGAGAGACGTGGCCATAGGCAAAGACAATAAATTGTACGTTGTTGACGGCGGCAACTTTCGCATCCAGGTTTTTGATAGTGAAGGAAAGTTTCTGCAAACTTTTGGGTCTATCGGCAAGCAACTGGGTAGCTTTGGCCGCCCCAAGGAAGCGGCCACCGATCGGGATGGCAATCTATATGTGATTGACGCGGCGTTCGGTAATTTTCAGATTTTCAACCCGCAAGGCGAATTGCTGATGTATATTGGCGAGCGTGCCACCGATAACGGGCCGGGACTCTACGATTTGCCGTCGGGCATCGCTGTGGACGAGGATGGGCGCATCTACGTTGTGGATCAAATGTTCAAAAAAGTGGACATTTTCCGGCCTTATAAGTTGGGTGAGTTCGAAGGTTATCTTGGCCAAAGACCAGCAACAGCCGGCCCAGCAAAAAAATAAGGCACATCTCTAAGAATATGTGTCAGAAGACAAGCCGTGTCCCATCACGAAGCTCCGAGGATTGCTGCGTGCCGAGACCATTTGCCAGGGCTGGAAATTGGCTACATAAATATGCTTGCAAAGGTTGGCGAGAAGAAGAGTTTTCGTTTCGCGGCGTACGCGCTTAAGTAATGATGACTATCTCCAAGAAAGTTCCGGCTCAGGACGCTCCATTTTTATGAAGTTTGATATACATCAAAGAAACTTTGCTCTCAGGCAACGAAAATTACCACTAGTAATGTTGTACTTGAAATGTACCTACTGCCAATAATTCTGAAACCCGGGGAGATGACTGAATGGAAGCAACAAAACAAGGCGGGATAGAAACGGCAGCAGTTGGGCAAAGAACGCGGATGTCCAGTTGGCGCATGAGTTTCATAGGCGGGGCGGTTTTCGCATCTTTTTATATAGTTTGGGGTATCGTCAGAGTAATTTCGTAGCTGAAATTTGAGTTATTTCTTTATTGTTTTAGTTTCGTGCCAGGGAGGCCATTATGTCAAATGATACAAGCTTTAGACCAACTGTCTTGCAACGCATCCTCGATGATATCAACTTTGTATTTCTGTTGGGGTTGGTAGTGCCGACGGTGTTTTACACGCTGTGGGGAGTCATGGAAGTCGTCACTATTCCACTGGCCAAGTGACCGCATTCGCACCGGAATTTATTTTAATTTTCAATTTTTTTTAAGAGGGGGCTTCAATGGGTTATTCATTTACAGCACCAGCAAAGAACTGGGCGACCGAGCCGATCGAACGCACCGAAATTCTGTGGATCACCATCGCAGGGTTGTGGTGCCTTTTTATGTTTGGCTGGATGATCGCCTGGCACTGGATCGGCAACCAGAACATGTCCAACGAAGCGTATAAGACCTCTACTGAGGCCTACGCCAAAAAAACCGAGGATTTCACCGCGAAATACACCGTGCGCCAGGATGCAAGCGATCCCAGCTTGCCGGTGGTGGCTCCGCCTCCCGGCAGCGATGTTTATCTGGCTGCGAGCCGTTGGCAGTGGCGCCCCGTAGTGGAGCTTCAAAAAGGCAAAACCTACCGCATACATATTTCGTCGCTGGATTGGGCTCATGGTTTTTCCCTGCAGCCGGAAAATATCAATTTCCAGGCTTATCCCGGTTACGAGCAAGTGGTGACCATGACGCCAAACAAGTCCGGCACATTCGGCATCGTGTGTAATGAATATTGCGGCATCGGCCACCACGCCATGCTCGGCAGAATTTACGTTAAGGAGTAGGAAATGGCTATAACAACCGCACAATCTCCCTTTCGCATAGACCCGCTGACCGGTCTGCGCATTGACCTGACCGCCCAAGCCCTGGTGAAAACCAATGCGGTTCTCGCCGTCGTGTTCCTGCTGGTCGGCGGAATCGCCGGCTTGCTGGTCGCCTTGACGCGCTGGCCGGCGGTGCATTTGCTACCCGCCGACCTGTTCTACATGGCGCTTACCGCGCACGGCATTGTCGCTCTTATGGTATGGATCATCTTTTTTGAAATGGCGGTGCTGTATTTTGTAGCCTCGACCATACTTAACTGCCGGTTGGCGGCACCAAAAATGGCCTGGACGCAGGTTGTGCTGATGACCGTAGGCGCGGCCATAACCGCCGTTGCGATCCTGCAAGGCGATTCCAGCGTCATGATGACGTCTTATGTGCCGATGAACGCCGCCCCGCATTTTTACCTGGGCTTGATCTTGTTTGCGGTGGGTGCGTTAATCGGTTGCGGCGTATTCTGGGGCACACTGGTTATTGCGGCGGAGGAAAAAACCTACGAAGGCTCGTTGCCGCTGACGGTATATGGCTGCATGATCGCCACGGTGATCGCGGTTTTCACCATCGCCTCGGGCGCCATTATCCTGATCCCGACGTTCCTGTGGTCGCTGGGCCTGATCAAGACCATAGACCCGATGATGTATCGCGTGATCTGGTGGGCATTCGGGCACTCGTCGCAGCAAATCAACGTGACCGCCCATATTACGATTTGGTACACGGTCGCCGGGCTGGCGTTCGGCGCCAAGCCGATGTCGGAAAAAGTGAGCCGCACCGCCTTCCTGTTGTACATCCTGTTCCTGCAATTGGGTTCGGTGCACCACTTGCTGTCTGACCCTGGGTTGAGTTCGGCATGGAAAATTTTCAACACCAGCTACATGATGTACCTGGCGGTGTTGGCCAGCTTGATTCACGGCCTGACCGTACCCGGTTCGATCGAGGTGGCGCAGCGCAGGAGCGGGCTGAACAACGGCCTGTTCGAATGGTTGCGTAAGTGTCCGTGGGGCAATCCGGTATTTGCCTGCACGATCCTGTCGATCATTATTTTCGGTTTCATCGGCGGGATTACCGGGGTGGTGATGAGCGTGGAGCAAGTCAACATGATCATCCACAACACCATCTACGTACCGGGGCATTTCCACGGTACGGTGGCGGGCGGCACCACGCTGGCATTCATGGGCCTGACCTACTATCTGATTCCGGTGCTGTTCCAGCGTCAACTCATCATGAAGCCGCTGGCAGCATTGCAGCCTTGGCTGTTCGGCATCGGGATTTCGATATTCGCGGTTGCCCTGATGGGTGCGGGAACCTTGGGTGTGCCGCGCCGCCATTGGGATATCACGTTTGCCGGTCAAGCGCTGGGCTTTGAATGGCCCGGTATGGCGCAAATGATGATGGCCATAGGCGAAATCGGTGGTGTCTTGTCGGTGGTGGGTGGGGCGCTCTTCTGCGTAATCGTGGTGGGTTCCATCTTGGCGGGCGAGCCGGTTCCAGCGAATGCCAAGAATATTGTGGCGCCTCCTGCAGATGCGGGCGGGCACAAGGAAATCGGTATGGGTGGCTTCGAAGCACCGGGTACCTTTGTCCTGGCATTGGTATTGATGGCAACACTCATACTGTACTACTTCGTCAACTTCAAGTATTTGTCCACCATCTGGACGTTGACTTGATGGGGGCAAGTTGACCTAAGGCGTGCCAAAACGGTGGGGGCTTCCCCCGCCGTTTTGGAGTTAAAGGCACAGGGTGTGGATATTCCGCGCCCAACCACTTGGGGTTTTGTATATGGGAACAGCTATTAAACAAGTTACCGATTTGTTCAAGCTGAGAATCGGTATCGTCATCAGTTTCACTGCACTGGCGGGTGTGGTGGTAACGCCGGGTTCGTTGGCGGGCTGGAAAATTGCACTGTTAGGGCTTGCGGTGTTGATTTCTTCAGCAAGCGCGGGCGCATTCAATCAATACGTTGAGCGAGACATAGACGTGCTCATGGCGCGCACCCGCAAGCGCCCCTTTGTCACCGGCACGCTGAAACATGGGCCATTCTGGCTGTGTGTGATTCTCGTCATGCTGGCGAGTTCGGTGTCGGCGGCGGCAGTAGCGCTTAATTCTGTTTCTGCCTTGTTCGTATTTCTTGGGGCGTTTTTCTATGCGGTGGTTTACACAGTATGGTTGAAGCGCCGTACCTGGATGAACATCGTAATCGGAGGGCTGGCAGGCAGTTTTGCAGTGCTGGCCGGAGCTGCTGCGGTCAATCCGCATCTTAGCTCGCAAGCGCTGATTCTGGCGGCAATTTTGTTTTTATGGACACCGCCGCATTTCTGGAGCCTGGCGATCGCCTATCACAAGGATTACGATGCCGCGAAAGTTCCCATGCTGCCGGTGGTGGTGGGTGACGAACGCGCTGCCCGCATTATTTTTGGCAGCACCGTGCTGTTGGTGGCGACTTCGCTGATGCCGGTATTTTACGGCATGGGCTGGGTTTACTTCATCGGCGCGGCGAGCGGCGGTGCGTATTTTCTGTTGAAAAGCTTTCAATTGGCGCGCGCTCCCAGCCGTTCAACGGCGATGTCGTGCTTCTTTGCTTCACTTTTGCAATTGAGTTTGCTGCTGACCGCAGCGATGATAGACGCGTCTTTGTAATTTCGCCGATGCGCTTGTTGTTGCTGTTGGGCCTGTTGGGGATGGCGGGAACTTCGTTTGCCTCCGAGGGAAACGTTCATCCCGCAGCACCCGTCAAGTTCGATCAAAAATCCGCATTACAAATCAGTCAAAGTGTAGTCGGCCAGCAGGTGGCCGACTATGCCTTGCTTGACCGTAACGGCCAGCCAGTCAGGCTTTCCAGTTATCGCGGCAAGCCAGTGCTGGTGAGCTTTATTTACACCGGCTGCGCGGAAGTATGTCCTGCCACCACACAGTTTCTTGCCAAGGCAGTTAAATACATGCAGGCGGCGCTTGGCGCCGACAGCTTCCAGGTGTTGACCGTCGGCTTCAATGCGCCTTGGGATTCGCCGCAGGCGATGCGCGATTTTGCTTCACGGCAAAACATCAAGTTGCCGCACTGGGAGTTTTTGAGTGCAGATGCGGCAACCATGCAAAATTTCACGCGAGACCTTGGGTTCAGTTATGCCTATTCGGTCGCTGGCTTCGATCATATTTCCCAACTCACCTTGCTTGACCAGGAAGGCAAGGTTTACAGCCAAATATATGGCGACAACTTCGAGTTGCCCCGGATGGGTGAGCCGTTAAAAAAACTGGTGGGCAATGTACAAACCCAGTATCCCGGCTGGGAAGGTTTGAGCAACCGTATACGCTTGTTTTGCACTATTTACGATCCTAAAACAGGAACCTATACCACCGATTACTCGTTTTTTGTCAGCATGCTCATCAGTGCAGTGATGATATATTTCCTTGCTGCCTGGATTATCCGCGAGTGGCGACGTGTACTGCGCCGCAAACCTCCTAACACCAGCGAGGCGGTTGAAATAAAACCATCTTAGTCATGCTTGCGCACCGTTCTGAGTTCATGCGAGTTGTGCAATCATAATCGTTCTGATCAATACCATGGTTTGTGCCCGTAAAGTGAAACAAAAATTGCAACCACGAGATTCAACTGTCATAATGTTGATAGGTGTATTATTGATACATCTTTCATAAAGAGGTGGTCATGATCAGGCTTCTACAGCGCGTTGGACAAGGCTTGTTGCTGCGAGTGGAAAAAGGATTCAATGCCGTATTCGGTGCAGAGCTGAATCCGATGTACCAACTCGGCGCCATTTTGTTTTTCCTGTTCTGGGTGGTGCTGGGGAGCGGATTTTATCTGTACGCTTTTTACCGTACCGGGGTAAGCGAGGCGTTTTCATCGGTCGAGAAAATCACCCACGAACAATGGTACTTGGGCGGCATCATGCGCAGCCTGCACCGCTATGCTTCGGATGGCATGGTGATTGTGGTGCTGGTGCATATGGTGCGCAATTTTGTGAAAAACCGCTTGAGCGGATTTCGCGCATTCTCATGGTTTACCGGCATCGTGCTTCTGCTGCTGTTGTTTATATCCGGAATCAACGGTTATTGGCTGGTGTGGGACAAGCTCGCGCAATTTGTTGCCGTAGCCACTACGGAATTTCTGGACTGGCTGCCGGTTTTCGTCTCCCCCCTTGTGCGCAATTTCCTGACCACGGACAGCGTCAACGACCGTTTCTTTTCATTGCTGTCTTTCATGCATTTGGGCATCCCGCTTGCCATGCTGATTTTCGTCATGGTTCACACCCAACGGGTGAGCGGAGCCAAGACACAGCCTTCCAGGCCGCTAGCGATTGGGTGGGGTCTGACGCTGCTGGTGCTGGCTATAGTTAAACCGGCCTTGAGCCAGGGCGGCCAGGCTGACCTGAGCACGGCAGCCTCACAAATCAAGCTGGACTGGTTTTTCATGGCCATCTACCCGTTGATATATGCCTGGTCACCTGGCCAGTTATGGGCGCTGGTCGGTGGTTTCCTGGCCGTTCTCCTTTTTTTGCCGTTGCTAACACGCAACAGACGCATGAAGGAAGGTTTCCAGATTGCCACTGCACCGAGCATGCGCACCTTTTCGGCCAAACCGGGCGAGACTGTATTGGAGGCAGCGTTGCGCCAGGATATTCGTTTACCGCACGTATGCCGCGATGGCGCCTGTGGAACCTGCAAGGGCACCATCCTGCATGGAACAGTGGATTATGGCGTATATCAGGAAGGCACATTGAGCGAGCAGGAAAAGCAAGCGGGCAAGGCGCTATTTTGCTGCGCCACCCCGCTTTCCGATCTGGAGATTGAGTATTACGAAAACGAAACGCTGAAACAGGTACCGGTAAAGCTCATGCAGTGCCGAGTGCATAAAATGGAGCGTGTTACGCCGGAAGTGATGGTGCTGTATTTGAAATTACCGCAGGGTAGCAAGCTACAATTCTTTGCCGGGCAATATCTCGACATTCTGCTGGAAGATGGAGCGCGCAGAAGCTTTTCGTTTGCCAATGCCCCGAATGATTATGAGTTTATCCAACTACATATCCGCCTTATTCCGGGAGGCAGGTTCACCACTCACGTGTTCACGCAAATGAAGGAAGGCGACGAACTGAGCTTCGAAGGCCCGCTGGGCACTTTCTTCCTGAACGAAGCAAGTGACAAGCCGATAATTTTTGTGGCTGGAGCCACTGGTTTCGCACCCGTAAAAAGCATGCTGGATCACGCTTTTTTCATCGGTTCCAAGCGCCGTATGCTGTTGTACTGGGGGGTGAGGATGCGCAGGGATTTGTACATGGCCGATTTGCCGGAGCGCTGGGAACGGGAGCACGACAATTTTACCTTTGTTCCGGTGCTGTCCGAACCGGGTTCGGATGCTAACTGGCAGGGACGTACCGGATTGGTACATGAGGCCATTTTGCAGGATTTTCCCGATTTAAGCGGTTTCCAGATTTACTCCTGTGGCTCGTTGCAAATGGTGCAGGCGGCGCGCCCGGCTTTTCTTGCGCAGGGCTTGCCGGAAAATGCATGTTTCTCCGATGCATTCCTGTTGACTACACCTAAAATTGTGCAACCCGCCGAGGAGGTGCAGACATGAGCCAGCCGCTGAAATATATGGGGCAAGGGCTAGCCTACGCACTGTTCGCCGTGGTGCTGGGATATTTTTCCACTTCGCCTGAGTACACGCACATGCCAGCGGATTACGCGCTGGTCAAGCTGAGCTTCAACCATGCTGCCCAGCGCAAAAAACCGTGCCACGAACGCACCGATGCGGAAATGGCCAAGTTAGCGCGCAATATGCAGATACGCAAGGACTGCCCGCGTGAGCGTTCCGATGTGGTGGTGGAGTTGGAGTTGGATGGCAAGCAGTTGTACCATGTGGTGTTGCCGCCGCCCGGCCTATCGCATGATGGGGCCGCTTCCATATATCGCCGCTTGCCGGTGCCGGCGGGAACGCATCGTTTCGTGGCGCGCCTGAAAGATAAGTTAGAAGGCGATTTCAACTTTGTGCGCGAGGAAAATATTACTCTTGGCGCTGGCAAGGTAATGGTGATTGATTTCAAGGCGGACGTACCTGGCGCCCCCGGTTTTATTTTTAAGAATTAGGCTAACATGACTGAAGAGAATTATTCATACAATGAGCCGTTGCATGGCGGCGGTGTGTACGCGTTGCCCATGCCGCATCCATCCAGCCAGCGTCTGGCCGCCGGTTGGCTGTGGCTGAGTTTTGCGGCCTTGGTGGGTGCGGGTCTTTTTGCGCTGCTGGTAGTGCTGGCACGCACGCCTTATGTGTCTGATCTTTTCCCCACGGTGGATTTTTTCCGCAGCGCCCTGGTGGTGCACGTGGATTTATCGGTGTTATTGTGGTTCTTCGCTTTCGCCGGTGTGTTGTGGGGATCTGCTGCCCCACCAAAGTGGATGCCCATGGGCTGGGCGGCGCTATTGCTTGCGGTGGCAGGCGTGCTGGTGGTGGTTGTTTCACCGTTTGTCAGCACCGGCGGGCCGCTTATGAACAACTACATTCCTGTGCTGGAAAACCGGGTATTCCTGACGGGATTGTTCCTGTTTGGATGCGGTGTTTTCCTGCTTGCCTTGCGTGGACTGTTGACCATTCCCCTTACTGGATTTGGTGTAAATAGAGAGGGTGGCGTACTTTGTTTCGGACTTTATACCGCCGCAATTGCGACAATAATGGCGCTTATCGCCATCTCATGGGCATACGCGACCATTCCTTTTTTTGTGCGTGGACTGCCTTATTTCGAGGCGCTGTTCTGGGGGGGTGGGCATGTGATGCAATTTGCCTACACCCTGCTGATGCTGGTGGGCTGGGTGTGGCTGGCCACTGAATGCGGTGCCAAGTTGTCGTTTACCCCGCGCGTAGCTCTGCTCCTTTTCGCATTCGGGGTTGCACCCGTGCTGTTTACACCAGTGGTTTACATTCTGTATCAAACCAATACTGCCGACAACATGGAGATGTTTATCAAAATGATGAAAGTCGGCGGTGGCTTGGCGGCTGTGCCGATTGGATTGGCTGTAGCGCATGCATTGGGAAACCGCGGTTATCCTGACACTCAGGTGCGCCCCCTGTTCGCGCACTTGCTATGCTCCTTGGTTTTATTTGCAGTAGGCGGTGGCATCAGCCTTTTGATCAGGGACAGCAATACCATCATCACCGCGCACTACCACGGCACCGGCGGAGCGGTGAGCCTCGCCTTCATGGGAATGGCTCTTGTGCTGCTGCCCAAGCTGGGTTTTCGAACGCCTGAATATAAACTTGCCCTCTGGATGCCCTATGTGTACGGCGTCGGGCAACTGCTGCACATCATCGGATTATTGTGGTCGGGTGGATACGGTGTGCAACGCAAGGTCGCCGGGGCAGATCAGGATTTACACAATTTTGGCCAGGTCGCCGGGATGGGATTGATGGGAATAGGCGGTTTAATCGCTGTTGTCGGCGGCCTGATGTTTTTGGTGGTGGTGTTCCGCGCGATGAAGGGGCGAGTACGTTAGCATCTGTTGCGTTCTACGCTCCCCCGGCTTCGTGGCATTCGCTACGACTTTCATGGTTTGAATAGCAACGTAGTTTGCATTGAATGCGCAAATACCTACAAAACTTGTTGCTGCGCCTGGAAAATGTGTTCAATGCGCCTTTTGGTCAGGCGCTGAATCCTTGGTACCATCTCGGCGCGATCACCTTTTACCTGTTCTGGATCGTGCTGGTAAGCGGCATTTACCTCTATCTTTTTTACAGGACCGGAGTGGATGAAGCCTACCAATCGGTCGAACGTCTTACCCATGGCCAATGGTACGCAGGAGGCGTGATGCGCAGCCTGCACCGCTATGCTTCCGACAGCATCGTGGTGACCATGCTGCTGCATATGTCGCGCAATTTTATTACCGGCCGTTCCCACAGTTTTCGCTGGTTTTCCTGGGTAAGCGGGGTATTGCTGATCTGGCTGGTTTACACTAGTGGCATCAACGGCTACTGGATGGTGTGGGACAGGCTGGCGCAATTCATCGCCGTGGGTACTGCGGAATGGTTCGATTGGTTTCCTCTGTTCGGCCAACCGCTGGCGCGTAATTTTCTCGTGCAAGGCGATGTCAATGATCGCTTCTTTGCGCTGCTGTCATTTGCCCATATCACCATTCCGCTGGTAATGCTGCTGTTCATGTGGATACATACCAAGCGCATGAACCATGCCGAAACTAACCCCCCGTCAAGTCTTGCAGTCGGAATATTGCTGTCGCTGCTGGCGCTGTCGCTGATCAAGCCGGCGTTGAGTCACGCGCATGCCGATCTGGAGCTGACACCTGGCGTGATCCATCTTGATTGGTTTTATCTCTGGATGTACCCGCTGTTTTATGCCTGGTCGCCAGGCGCGTTATGGGCGCTGATTGGCGCGATTACCCTATTGTTGCTTTCAGTCCCCTGGCTTTCCAAGCCGCGCACACGCCCTGCGGTGGCAGAGGTACATCTGGACAATTGCAACGGCTGTTCGCGCTGTGCTGACGACTGTCCCTACTCTGCCATCGTGATGCATCCGCGCCAAGATGGCAGGCCGCACCCATTACAGCCAGTGGTAGATCCGGACTTATGTTCAAGTTGTGGCATTTGCGTTGGCGCCTGTCCTTCCTCGATGCCGTTCCGGAGCAACGAGCTGGTGAGCGGTATCGAATTGCCGGATCATGAGTTGGCGGCGCTACGCGCAGATATTGATCTGGCATTGGCGGCGTTGCGTGGCGACGCGCGCGTTATGGTGTTTGGCTGCGACTGCGCCTACGATGTGCGCGCGTTGCAGTCAGAGGGAGTGGCGGCGCTCTCGCTCCCGTGCGTTGGTATGCTGCCTCCAGCGTTTATTGACTACGTGCTGCGCGATGCACGTGTTGATGGGGTGATGGTTGCCGGTTGCCGTGAAGGGGATTGCCAATACCGGCTTGGCATCCGTTGGACGGAGTTGCGCATGGCACGTCAGCGCGTCCCGCATTTGCGCCAGCGTGTGCCGCTTCAGCGCATCAAGTATTGCTGGGCTAGCCAGCAGGATGATGAACAAGCGCGCGCGGCGCTTAGCGCCTTGCGTGCGCAAGTGGCGCAACTACCACGAGAAGTAATTTTAAAAGAGGGTTCGCTGGAGCAAGAACTCAAGCACGCCGAAAAAAATTAACTTGATTACCGCCTGCGCAGCCGATAGTTAAGCGTCACCAGAATGAGCAGCAGGAACGCCGCTGTTGCGTTGTGAAGCAGCACGAGAAAGAGTGACGGGCCGTATGCTACAGCGCTGATTCCCAGAGCGGCTTGCAGCGTGAGGGCGGCGAACAGCAGCGTGCCGCTATGCCGCAGATTTTCCCGGATCAGGCAGACCCCCAGCCAGGCAAGATAACAAAATACCAGCAGCGCAAAAAAACGGTGCGCCATGTGCAAGGTCTGTTGCGCATCGCCCGGAATAAAATTGCCGCCCTGCGCCACAATCAACATCTGAAGCGGGTTGAAGTTCGCAAGAGACGCGTGCAGCAGCCATCTGTCGCAGCCGGATGAACCGATGCAGCTTAAAGCGGCGAAACTTGCACTGACCATGCCCCCCAGCGCTATTTGTGCTACAAGCAGTCCCAACCCCAGCGACACCCACCCGCGCAAACGTGAAGATGCAGCGCGTTGAGGCGTGTATCCAAGATGTAATCGCCACAGCATCGCCAGCATTCCCAGACCGCCCAGCAAATTGCCGAGCGCAACCGCTGGTACGTGTGCGTCATGTGTCCATTTGCCGAGTACTGCAAGGAAACCCGTTAGCACCAATAATGCCAGCGCAGGCGGAAAATCACCAGGGACCGCGCGGCGGCGGCGCCAGGCCAGCGTGGCGATAACGAGGGTGGCGAACCCCATACTGCTTGCCGCAATGCGGTGAGTGGTGTTTATCCAGTCAGGGCGTGGAGGAGTGAAGCCAGCCAAGGTGCGCCCATAACATGCGGGCCAGTCGGAACAACCCAAGCCGGCGCCGGACAGGCGCATGTAGGCGCTTAGCAATACGATCACCACCATCAGCGCGAAGGTTAGCAGCACCAGGCCGTTGAATATGCGATTGCCGTCAGCCATGTGATCTCATGTGCACAAATGGGCGAGTCTCACCTGCATCTGACAACCCGGTAAATTTAGAAGGGGCGCAGGATGATAATGAAAGTAACTCATTGGTAATTTTTTGTGCATCCGTGTTAGTCCGTGGCGTAAACGTATTTCAAGGATCAATAAAGCTAATTATTTGAGAGGTGGTCATCGCCAAAATCATAATGATGACCAGGAAAATCAGGCTGCGGTACTGGAAGCGGGCACCGTAGGCGTTTTCAAGACGGTCAAGCAGCCAATCCGATAAAAAATAGAGGCCAATTGCGATCAGGGTGTAATAAAGGTAAGCCATGATTATAAATTTCCGTCAGCATGTTTTCATCTACGGCGCCAATGAGGTTGCGCGATTATGAAATTCGGATATGTCTTGTTTCGATGCCAGGCGCAAGATGCTTGGAACAATAAACTTGCCCACATTATGCCAAGCTTAAATGACAATGGCGCACCGGGAAATACCAGTGGTGCGCCATGTGTCCTGTTGAGCTATGCAGTTGCGAGAAACAGCCGCTGCATTGGTTCGCTAATTATTACAGCGAAAGGATCCAGCCCAATGTTTCCTTGAATTCTGCGTCGGTCATCTTGCCTTTTTGTGTCGGCATTGGCATGGTGCCCCATGTACCGGAACCGCCGTCATTCAATTTTTTTAACAACTTGCCTTCAGCAGCGGCGTCCCCTTTATATTTTGCTGCCACTTCCTTATATGCTGGTCCGACGAGCTTCATTTCTACAGCGTGGCAGTTCATGCAGCCAGCTTTTTTGGCATTTGCCAAACCATCTGCAAACGCCGGTGCGCTGAGGAAACAAGCGGTAATTCCTGCAACAACTAAAACTCTTTTCATTATTTATTCTCCACGAGGTTAAAAAATCTGACGACAGTTAGTGAGTTAGCCGATTTCAGCTACAAGCATTTTGTGGCAAAACAGATGCATGTTAATTGATGTAAATCAAATTTAGACAGGTCAACCCAACCAGAAACAACTGCTCTCCATGATGTGAGCCGGGTACGGGAAATGGCAGGTCAACAACCGCGACAGCCGGATAAGAATTGCAGGCACCTTACCCATTTCCCTTAACGAGCTGTTCGGTTTTTCGTTGACACTGTTCTGGCGAAATTGAAATTTGCCCGCTTGCTAGGGGCACTTCGACGGCGGGCCGACGAAGGCTTGTAGCCCAGGCAGGCTATGAATCTCCACCGCTTTGTTGCGTATGCTAATCAACCCGACTTCCTGGAAGTTTGATAGTGTGCGGCTGACTGTCTCCAGCTTCATGCCGAGATAGCTGCCGATTTCCTGGCGTGTCATGCGTAAATGGAATGAGTTGGGCGAGTAACCGCGTGTGGCAAAGCGCTGCGACAGATTGAGCAGAAAGGCAGCCAGACGTTCCTCCGCGCGCATCGAGCCGAGCAGCAACATGATGCCATGGTCACGCACGATTTCGCGGCTCAGGATGCGGTGCAGGTGGCGTTGAAGCGAAGGTAATTTGCGGCTGAGTTCTTCCAGGCGACCAAAGGGGATTTCGCATACCTCACTGTCTTCCAGGGCGATTGCGTCACAGGTATGTGCATCGCTGCTGATGGCATCCATCCCGATGATTTCTCCAGCCATTTGGAAGCCGGTGACCTGTTCGCGCCCATCTTCATGCAGCACTTGGGTCTTGAAAAAACCGGTACGGATGGCATATAGCGATTGGAATTTGGCGCCGCTACGGTACAGGTAATCGCCGCGCTGGTATGCGTGTTTCAGGCTGATTAAGTCGTCTAGCTGTTCCAGATCAGTATCAGTGAGTTTCATGGGCAGGCACAACTCACGCAGATTACAACCAGAACAGGCAACTCTTAGCGGGGTCAGGGCGACGGTTTTTTGCACGTTTTCCTTGGGTTAGAGCAGCATGACTTTTACGGCTGACATTATGACAGAGATTTTGACCTATATCAAACGCACGCTAGGGCTTGCAATCATAATCCGATAATCTGTTGAACCAGTGGAACTACTATGTCCCCAAATGAAAAAGTGTCATCCGAATTAGAAGTTGATCTGGAGTTGATCCGCAGGCTGGATAAGAACGGCCCGCGTTATACTTCCTATCCTACCGCCGACCGTTTTGTCGAGGCGTTCAACGCCGAGAGCTACCGCAGTTGGGTGGCCAAGCGCGAGATTGGCGGCATCAGCCGTCCGCTGTCGCTGTATGTGCATATTCCGTTCTGTAACACCCTGTGTTTTTACTGCGCCTGCAACAAGGTGATTACCAAAGATCGCAGCATGGCTGATTCGTACGTACGCTACATGATCAAGGAACTGGCCATGCAGGCTGCACTGTTGGGCGAAGGGCAGCGCGTTGAGCAATTGCATTGGGGTGGCGGCACACCAACTTTTTTGAGCGACGATCTGATGCGCGAGTTGATGGGCGCTATCCGCAAGCATTTCAAGTTGGTGGAAAATGGCGAGTATTCCATTGAAATAGACCCGCGCAAGGTCAGCGACCAGACCATCATCCTGCTGGGCGAGTTGGGCTTCAATCGTATCAGCATCGGCGTGCAGGACTTTGATCCGTTGGTGCAGCGCGCGGTAAATCGCATTCAGAGTGAGGCAGAAACGCTACAGATAATCCGTGCGGCGCGTGCCAACGGTTTCAAGTCAGTTAGCCTCGATCTCATTTATGGCTTGCCCAAGCAGACACTGACGGGCTTTAAGGCCACTCTGGACAAGGTGATTGCCGCCGATCCGGATCGCCTTTCCATCTACAACTATGCGCACATGCCCACCATTTTCAAACCGCAGCGCCGCATTCACGAGGAAGACTTGCCCGCGCCACAGGTCAAGCTGGACATCCTCAGCCTTGCGGTCAAGACGCTGACAGACGCCGGCTATGTATACATCGGCATGGATCACTTTGCCAAACCGGATGACGAGTTGGCGATAGCGCAACGCCAGGGCAGGCTGCACCGCAATTTCCAAGGCTATTCCACGCATTCCGATTGTGACCTAGTGGCGATAGGGGTGAGTTCCATAGGCAAGATCGGGCCCACCTACAGCCAGAATTTTCGCGAGCTTGAAGATTACTACGACGCGCTAGACCGTGACGAATTGCCCATCATGCGCGGCATGGAATTGAATTCTGATGACCTGGTGCGCCGCGCCATTATCCAGTCCTTGATGTGCCATTTTGAGCTTTCCAAGGAATCCTTCAACATCGCCTATCTCATCGCATTCGATTGCTATTTCGCCACCGAACTCAGTGAATTGAAGGAATACGAACGCGAAGGGCTGCTCAAGATCACACCTGAATGGATCAGCGTCACGCCCAAGGGGCGCATGTTAATCCGCAATATCTGCATGGTGTTCGACAAATATCTACGCACGAGACAGGAACATGCCAGCTATTCCAAGGTAATATAGCGATCTGGTTTGGCATTAAGGATGGCAATGAAATGCGTGGATGATTTCCGCTTGCGCTTCGGCAAGCAGGAACTGGTTCCGATCGTGATCGGCGGTATGGGGGTGGATATTTCGACCGCCGACCTTGCGTTGGAGGCTGCCCGCCTGGGTGGTGTCGGACACATCTCCGACGCGATGTTGCCCACCGTTACCGATCGGCGCTACGATACCGCGTTCGTCAAAGACAAACTCCAGCAATACAAATATAACCTCGACAATCCAGACAAGTCCGCAGTGAAATTCGATCTCGGCCAGGTGGCAGAGGCCACGCGCTTACACGTGAGCCATGCCATGCAATCCAAGCGCGGAACTGGCATGATTTTCATCAATTGCATGGAAAAGCTCACGATGAATGCGCCGCGTGAAACTCTTGCCGCGCGCCTGCGCAGCGCGTTGGATGCCGGCATAGACGGCATCACGCTGGCTGCCGGACTGCATCTGGGTTCGTTTGCGCTGATAGAAGATCATCCGCGTTTTCGCGATGCCAAACTTGGCATCATCGTTTCCTCGCTCCGCGCGTTGCAGCTGTTCCTGCGCAAGAATGCCAGAACCAACCGCCTTCCTGATTTTGTGGTGGTGGAAGGCCCTCTTGCGGGAGGGCATTTGGGTTTCGGTCTGGACTGGGCAAAATACGACCTGCGCACCATCGTAAACGAGATTCACCAGTATCTGCGAACTGAGCATCTGGATATTCCGGTCATCCCTGCCGGAGGGATTTTCACCGGCAGCGATGCTACATCTTTCCTTGAGGAAGGGGCGGCGGCTGTGCAAGTGGCGACGCGCTTTACCGTGGCGCGCGAATGCGGCCTGCCGCAAGACGTGATGCAGGAATACTTCAAGGCCAGCGAAGACGACATCGTGGTCAACACTATCTCACCCACCGGTTACCCGATGCGGATGTTGAAGAACACGCCGGCCATCGGCTCGGGCATCCGCCCCGGTTGCGAATCCTACGGCTATCTGCTCGACGCCAACGGCAACTGCGCCTACATTGACTCCTATAACCGCGAAGTCTCGGTTAATTCGGGCGCAAAAAATATTTCCGTGATGGATAAAACCTGTTTGTGTACCCACATGCGCAACTTCAAATGCTGGACCTGTGGCCAATACACCTACCGGCTCAAGGACACCACACGCCGCATGGCAGACGGCAGCTACCAGGTTCTCAGCGCGGAGCACGTGTTTCACGACTACCAGTTCAGCGCTGACAATAAAATTTCTCTGCCGGATTAGCCCCACACCTTGATCTGCGCGTAAAGTAAATCCGTAGAGAGCAAGCCGCCCGATCCATCCGTTACCCTTCAGCAGGTTTATAATCGCCCCATCACTTTCAAGAAGTGGCGCCATGAATAAATTCATCAAATATGGTTTATTGAGCGCAGGTGGCCTGGGCTTACTGGTGGCGGGTGGTGCGGCTTATATTGCCGCAACTTTCAACCCCAACGATTACAAGGCGCAGATCATCCAGGTTGTGAAGGACAAGAAGCAGCGTACCCTCAAGCTGGATGGCGACATCAAGCTGACTTTTTTCCCCAGCATCGGCGCCAATATCGGCAAGGCTTCCCTATCCGAATTCAAGAGTGAAAAGGAATTCGCCGCGATTGATAGCGCCCATGTTTCGCTGGCGCTGCTGCCGCTATTTTCCAAACAAGTGGTGGTGGACGAGGTAGTGGTCAGCGGCCTGAAGGTTAAACTGGTAAAGCTGAAAAACGGCAAGACCAATATTGATGACCTGCTGGACAAAGAGGAAAGCAAGGAAGCAGTCAAGGCAGGAAGCAAGGCTGAAGATGCTCAGGTGAAATTCAACATCGCCTCAGTAAATGTGGAAAAAACCGGGCTGGATTATCGCGATGAGACCAGCGGCGCGCACTATGCGCTGAAAGACATCACTCTGAAGACCGGGCGCATTGCCGATGGAGTGCCGGCAAAAATTGAATTCACCGCAGCGCTCCAGGCCAACCAACCCAAGTCTGAGAAACTTATAGCCGGGCACCCGCTGGACATTGCCATGCAACTGAAGGCCACGCTTACATTCGATTTGGAGAAACAGGCCTACCGTCTGGAAGGCTTGGATTTGCAGGCTAAAGGCATGGCCCCGGGTATAGAAAATCTTGCGGCCAGCCTTTCATCACCCATGCTGGAAGGCAATGCGCAGTCGTTCAAGACCAGCATGTTGACCTTGGGATTGGACATGAAGCAACCGGAGCAGGCATTTAAGTTGAAGCTCTCATCGCCGGTGAATGGCAACCTTGAAATACCGCAATTCAACCTGTCCGATCTCACAGTCGCGGTGAATGCTACGGGTGATAAGTTACCGAACAAATCGGTCAGCAGCGAGATGAAGGGCAGCGTGCAGGTGGATGCCGGACGGCAGAGCGTGCAGGTCAATCTTGCGGGCGGCTTGTTGCAAAGCCAGATAAAGGCCAAAGCGGTGTTGAACGGTTTTTCCAATCCTGCCATTCGTTTTGATGTGGATGTAGATCAGCTCGATGCCGACCAGTATTTGCCGAAGAAACCCGCAAGTGGTTTTGCCAAGGTTAATGCTGCCGCAACGGAGCAACCGCTGGACCTTTCCGCTTTGAGAAAACTCAATCTGGATGGCAGCTTGCGCATCGGCATGCTCAAGGCCGCCAACGTGAAGCTGTCCCAATTGCATGTCGGCATGAAGGCGCACAATGGAGTGCTCGACATCAATCCGCTGTCCGCCAACCTGTATCAGGGCAGCATGAACGGCAGCGTTACGGTGAATGCCGTGCCAGCCAGGCCGGGCTTCACCATCAACGAAAATCTCAGTGGCATCAACATCGCGCCGATGCTCAAGGATGCCGTCAATTTTGACACGCTGGAAGGCAAGGGCAATGTGTCGCTCAACCTCAACACGCAGGGCGATACCGTAACTGCGCTCAAGCAGGCGCTCAATGGCAACGTGGCGATGAATCTGGCGGATGGCGCGATCAAGGGCATCAACATCGCCAGGAAATTGCGCGACGCAAAAGACATGTTGGGCAAGGGTGGTGCGGCGCAAACCCAAGCGGCCAACAAGGACGAGAAGACCGACTTCAGCGAGCTCAAGGCCAGCTTCAAGGTGAACAACGGCGTGGCGCACAACGAAGACCTCTCGCTGAAATCGCCGCTGATACGCGTCTCCGGCAATGGCGACATCAACATCGGCAACGACAGCATCAACTATCTGGCCAAGGCCACGCTGGCGAAAACGCTGGAAGGGCAGGGCGGCAGGGACAGCGTCGGCGGCATCACCGTGCCGGTGCGCTTGAGCGGGCCATTTACTGACCTCAAATACACACTGGATTTCGGTGCGATGGTCAGTGAGGCAGCGAAGCAAAAGGTCGAGGCCAAAAAGGAAGAGATGAAGGGTAAACTGATGGATCAACTCAAGGGCGGCCTGAAGGGGTTGTTCAGGTAAAACACCCTCTCCCCTTCCTCATGTCGGGGGAGAAACAGTATTGCCTCTCCCCCGGGGAGAGGCCGACGCACATCAGTGCGGTGGGTGAGGGTAGGAAGTAGGAGTTTAGACTTGAGCGCTTTTTCCACACGCATCATCGCATGGCAACACCAGCATGGCCGCCACGGCTTGCCGTGGCAGGGCGCCGATGCTTACCGCGTGTGGCTGTCCGAGATCATGCTGCAGCAGACCCAGGTCGCCACCGTCATCCCCTATTACCAGCGCTTCGTGACAAGCTTCCCGGATGTCGCCGCACTCGCGGCGGCGAGTGAAGACGAAGTGCTGGTGCACTGGAGCGGGCTGGGCTACTACTCGCGGGCGCGCAACCTGCATGTGGCTGCGCAGTTCATCATGCAACAACATGGCGGAGAATTTCCGCATCACTTCGATGGCATCCTTGCACTGCCCGGCATCGGACGTTCCACTGCCGCCGCCATCAGCGCCTTGGTGTTCCATGAGCGGCGCGCGATTCTCGATGGCAACGTTAAACGCGTACTGGCGCGCTACTGCGCAATCGAAGGTTACACCGGCGAGAAAAAAATCGAAGCGCAACTGTGGCAACAAGCGGAAGCTTTGCTGCCACAAGAAACATCCCCTCCCCCTCGGGGGGAGGGGCGAAGGGGTGGGGGAATCGCCACCTACACACAAGGCCTGATGGACTTGGGCGCGACAATCTGTACGCGCAGCAAACCGCAATGCACTATTTGTCCGTTGCGAAAAGATTGCGTGGCATATCAAAGCGGTCGTGTTGCGCAACTGCCCACCCCGCGCCCGCGCAAGGTGCTGCCGGAAAAATACAGCACCTTCTTGCTGCTGCTCAATGGCTCCGACATCCTGCTGGAAAAGCGCCCCGGCAGCGGCATCTGGGGAGGCCTGTGGTGTCCGCCGCAATTTGATGATGAACAGTCAGCGTTGGATTGGTGTATGCAACGAGGCATCACAACAAGTAAAAATGCTCGTCGTTCCCGCGCAGGCGGGAACCCGGCCAATTTAACAAACCAGTGCGAAGCACTTCCGTCTTTCACGCACACCTTCACCCATTTCAAATTGCATATCGCGCCGCTGCTGGTGCAGGTTGCGCACAAACCCGGACAGATACAGGAGCCGGGCAGGGTGTGGCTGGATGTGGAGGATGCCTTGCGCGCCGCCATCCCTGCACCGGTGCGCAAACTGATCGAGAATATTATTCGAGGCTGACCCACGTAGCACAAAGGCCTCAAAATTGCCGTAAGGAAGCAATCACAAAAACCGAACAGCATTACGCAGAACCGCAAAACGCTGCATAATTCGCCGGTTTGGTTTTGTAATTTTCCGGCACCATAAGCAAAAAAGTTGGAACCTATGGCCATCAAGAAATCCGAACTCTATTCCTCACTCTGGTCTAGCTGCGACGAACTGCGCGGCGGCATGGATGCCAGCCAGTACAAGGATTACGTGCTGGTGATGCTGTTCATCAAATACGTCAGCGACAAATATGCCGACGTTCCTTACGCCCCGATCACGATTCCTCAAGGTGCCTCATTCCGTGACATGGTCGCACTCAAGGGCAAGACCGACATCGGCGACCAGATCAACAAAAAAATCATCGCGCCATTGGCTAATGCCAACAAGTTGTCCGACATGCCGGACTTCAACGACCCGGGCAAATTGGGCAGCGGACAGGAAATTGTCGAACGCCTCACCAACCTCATCGGCATCTTTGAAAACAAGGCGCTGGATTTCAGCAAGAACCGCGCAGAGGGCGACGACATACTCGGCGATGCCTACGAATACCTGATGCGTCACTTCGCAACAGAATCGGGTAAGTCCAAAGGCCAGTTCTACACGCCCGCCGAAGTCAGCCGCGTCATGGCGCAGATCATCGGCATCCGCGATGCGCACACCACAAACAACACCACCGTGTATGACCCGACATGCGGATCGGGATCGCTGCTGCTGAAAGTGGGCGATGAAGCCAAAGCGGAAGTCACACTCTACGGACAGGAAAAAGATACCGCCACCTCCGGCTTGGCGCGGATGAATATGATCCTGCACAACAAACCCACGGCGCTCATCAAAGGCGGGCACAGCACTTTGGCAAATCCGCTGTACACGGGCGAAGACGGCAAGCTCAAAACCTTCGACTACGTGGTTGCCAATCCGCCCTTTTCGGACAAGCGCTGGAGCACCGGCATCGACCCGCTCAACGATCCGCACGAGCGCTTCCAGCATTACGGCACGCCGCCCCCCAAGCAAGGCGACTACGCCTACCTGCTGCACATCATCCGCTCGCTCAAAAGCACGGGCAAAGGCGCATGCATCCTGCCGCACGGCGTGTTGTTTCGCGGCAATGCCGAAGCCGACATCCGCCGTAACCTCATCCGCAGGGGCTACATCAAAGGCATCATCGGCCTGCCCGCCAACCTGTTCTACGGCACCGGCATCCCCGCCTGCATCGTCGTCATCGACAAGGAAAACGCCCACAGCCGCAAAGGCATTTTCATGCTCGACGCCAGCAAGGGCTACCTCAAGGACGGCAACAAAAACCGCCTGCGCGATTGCGACATCCACAAGATTGTGGACGTGTTCAACCGCCGCGACGACAGCGATCCGAGCTATGCGCGCATGGTCGGCAATGATGAAATCGAGAAGAACGAATTCAACCTCAACATCCCGCGCTACATCGACAGCCAGCAAGCCGAAGACTTACAGGACATCACAGGCCATCTGCAGGGCGGCATCCCCCAAGCCGACGTGGAGGCGTTGCATGCTTACTGGGATGTTTGCCCGAACCTGAAGGCTACGTTGTTCAAACCTGCTGCCGGGAACGCGGCCATCCTGGCCGCAGGCGGGCTGGAAGCCCGCGCTTCCAGTAATGTTCCAAGCCCGAGAGGCTGGCATTCGCGCGGCTACTTGCCCCACATCGACGGTCCCAATCTGCTGCAATTCATTACCTTCCGCATGGCCGATTCGGTGCCAAGCGAGCAGATCGAGCTATGGAAACAAGAATTGAAATGGCGCGAAGGCCTTGATGCGGACAGCCCGGAATCGGCAGCTTTGCGCAAAAAAATCGAAAATTATGCAGATGCCGGGCACGGCGCTTGCCATCTGCGCGTTCCTCGTGTCGCGCAGATGGTGCAGGATGCCCTGCTGCATTTTGACGGGCAACGCTATCGGATGATTGCCTGGTGCATCATGCCCAATCACGTTCATACCCTGATAGAACCTATTGATGCGGCGCACTCCCTGCCGTCCATCATCCATTCCTGGAAATCATTCACGGCGAATGCTGCCAACAAGATGCTCAGTCGCACGGGCGCATTCTGGATGGAAGACTATTTCGATCGCTACATACGCGATGAAACCCACCTTCAAGCCACGCTCGATTACATCCGGCAAAACCCGGTGAAAGCGAGGCTGGTGCAACGGGCAGAAGACTGGCCTTGGGCTGGGAACGCGGGCTTCCAGCCCGCATGCGGCCAGGATGGCCGCGCTCCCGGCTACCTTGATCTGGCTGTCCCCAAGCAAGCCATCAAGTCCGCCATCTACGAACATCCCGAATTTGTCACCTTCATCGCAAGCATGAACGCGCTCTTTGCATCCTGGCGCGGACAGAGTGCCGTCGCGCTCAAGACACTGGAAGCAGGCTTTCATCCGAAAGACCTCATCATGCAGATGTCGGAAAGCCTGCTCGCCTTCTACACCGGCAAACTGCTGATCGACAAATACGATGTGTATCAACACCTGATGGACTACTGGGCAGCGACCATGCAGGACGATTGCTACCTGATCGCGGATGACGGCTGGAAGGCGGCCACCTGCCGCATTGTCGAGAAAGACAAAAAGGGCAAAGAAAAAGACAAAGGCTGGGCGTGCGACCTCGTGCCCAAACAGATCATCGTGGATCGCTACTTCGCTGCGCAGCAGCAAGCCATCCGCGAACTCGAAGCCACGCTGGAAAGCGTTGCCGCCCAACTCGCCGAGCTGGAAGAAGAACACGGTGGCGAAGAAGGTGCTTATGCCGAACTCGACAAGGTGAACAAAGCCAACGTCAGCGCGCGCCTGAAAGAACTGGGAACGCGGGCTTCCAGCCCGCATGCGGCCAAGATGGCCGCGCTCCCGGACGATGAAGCCGAAATTGCCGCGCTCGACGCATGGCGCAAACTAAACGAACAGGAGAGCGAAATCAAGAAGTCGCTCAAGGAAGAGGAAGCCGAACTCGATGCGCTGGCCTACGCAAAATATCCAAAACTTTCTGAGGCTGAAATCAAAATTTTAGTGGTTGATGATCGTTGGCTGGCCGCGCTGAATAAGGACATCCACGGCGAGATGGACCGCATCAGCCATGCACTTACCCGGCGCGTGAAAGAATTGGCCGAACGCTATGAAACGCCGCTGCCCAAGCTCTGATCTTTACCCATAATCGGTTCTGCTGGACACGGTAATCTGTGTCGCATCATTCATTACGCGCCACATGGCAACGATGTCATCCAAGCGCTGCAAGCCAAGCCACAAGGTTTGCGTTCCCGGCTCACCGTCACTTTTACGCCCGAGGAATCCGCCGAGACTGGCAACGTGGCGGGTGGCGTCGCGCAAGGTGGGCGGCCGTGCAGGGGCAACGGGGTTTTTCGTTGTGAACACCATCAGTGCTTTCCACTCGGCCTCCTCGAAATACACTGTGCAAGGAGCCTGCGGTACTTCTCGTCCAAGCTTATTCAAGTAGTATATTCGCCAAGCCACTACCAGATCGATGGCCAGGCACGCCTCAATCCGATCTGCTTGCCCGAGTTGCCGTTGTTCGATGCGGCATCCGCTCTTCAAGGTGCGATGGAGTACTTCAATACCCCAGCGGCGCGTGTACCAAATCAGTTTTTCTATTGCCTGCTCAAAGCACGTTACCGGAATCGTAGTGAGCAGCATCCATTCTAAAGGTTTTACGCCGGCAGGTGGATCTTGCTCCTGCGCAAAGACGGCCCAAACCGGGATAGGCATGCCTTTGTGTCCGGCAGATGCGATCAGTTTGACTGCGGCATAGCGAACACTCATGCGCGCCGTGCGCGCTGCGCGATTTCCTTGACGTGGCACCTGCAAGTCCTGAGTACCTCCTGCCGGCCTGGATTGCATTGTCTCCCATAGCCGATTTTGCTCGTCGTGCAACTGGCGGTTATGTTCTGCCCGTATCAGCAGCTTCGGGCCTTCAGGATGTGCCATGGCATCTTCAAACAACTCATAGATGTCCGCCTCGCGATCACCCACGCTCACCAGCGTGGTATTGGGGCAGCGCGTCTGTACATCCGCCACCGCACGGAAACTTTTCAGCCACTTGAAGCTTTCCTTCTCCTCGATCGGTATGCGATGACGCTTCGCCTTCTTGCCAATTTCATTTGGATCGCGTGCCCAGCACTGTACATTCAGGAATCCCAATGGCGTACCCTGAGTGCTGAAGGCAAGCGTCGAGTGCAGATGCAGTCCCTGCGGGCCATTCGATCCGATGGGTCCCATTCCTTCGGTAGCCGCGTGCGCCGTATAGTTAAGGCTCGTCGTGTCCTGCACCGCCAGCACGATTTTCTCTGCACGCACGCGTGCTTCAGTCGACTGAAAGTGAGGTTGCAATAGGGTGTCCATTGTTGTTTGCTCGTGATCCAGAAACCGATAGGCAGCCTTGGCTTTGGCCCGGCTCGCGCAAGCCTGTGTCACATTGGCTTGAGGCCGAGCATAAAAATCCCGCGCCAGCGACAACAGGCGCGTTTGCAACCGCGCATCCGGCAGCGCGCAACCGCCAAATTCTTCTTCCGCCCAATCTGCAGGAACCCTTGGATCAGGACACGGTTTAACGGGGCGGTGCAGCACAATTGCGTCACCGTTCGCTTGCAAGATTGTTTGCCAATGTGAATGCAATGGATAGACCCAGATGTCCTTGATCGTTCCTTGGGCTGCATGACTTCGATCCTGTCGGCCACGCCCTTGAGTTTGACCGAGGAGAATCCAGTTGGCGGCCCGATAGCAGGTGCCACGATAGCGGCTGCGATCAACAAAAGTTTCCACCAGCACCGGCGCGATGCCATAGCGCGATTGCCAGTCATTTTTCAATCGGGATAGTGCCAAACTCAGCACGTGCGAGGCCAGGTTGGGAACATGGACACCGGGCAAAATCAGAAATCGGCTATTGGCAACGACCTTGGGCAATTCCGCCTGGCGGGTTGCATCATCCCAGCCAACCCACGTATCACGAGGAGCTAATCGCCACGCGGGTGCGCTGAAACTCAATCCACCCACAAACCCCGCTTCGCAGGCTATCAGATAGCGGAGCTGTGCCCCGCACAACGGCCCTGCACCCAACGGGTGGTGCGCCTGCATCATCGCCCACCATGTGCTCGACAATTCCGTTTGCCCACTGTCTACAGGTACCAACCATACCCCGCCTAGCTCGCTTAGCTTTGCCTCAATGGTTAACCAATCAGTATCAAGTATCAATCCCTCAGTCGGTTTGGCAAACGAGACCTCCTTTCCATCAGGAAGCGAAATGACCCCCCGACGTGACAACTTGAGCAGTGCCACTCGGCAACTCATGTCTTTCGGCTGGCCATCCGCTCTTTGCCATCCCAACCAGGCACATACCTCACGCGACAGCGCCGTGCGCGTTAACGCAGGATCACCCTCCACCCGTGTACGAATTCGCGTGAGTATCTCTTCGGAAAAGTTTTGTCCAGCTACCAACATGAAAGTAGGTTAGCAAAAAAATCTCCCCGTGTCCAGCGAAAACTGTGGGACAAGATCAGGCCCAAGCTGACTGACAACGTGGTGGCCTTGAGCGCGAAGGTGGGAGCGCATTTGCAAAAAATGGGCTTTTATTTAAAAAATTGACTATAATTTAAATAACTAGATTTCTTATTAAAGGCTCGCACACCATGCACAGAGACATCACCGGTCGATACCTCTCCAGCCCGGCAGGCGGAGAAATGGTGAATGCCTTTGTGCCCAACCCATTGCCGCCCGCCCCTCCGCTGGAAATAAACGAGGTGCGGCAACGCCTGCTCGAACGCGCCACGCTGGCGGTCGGCCGGCTCGACAGCGTGAGCACGCTGCTTCCCGACCCGCAACTTTTTCTGTACGCCTACGTGCGCCGCGAAGCCGTGTTGTCCTCGCAGATCGAAGGCACGCAGTCATCGTTGTCCGACCTGTTGCTGTTCGAGCTGGACGAAGTGCCCGGCGTGCCGTTCGATGACGTGGTGGAAGTCTCCAACTACATCGCCGCGCTGGAGCACGGCATGGCACGCCTGCGGGCAGACTTCCCGCTGTGCAACCGGCTGTTGCGCGAAATGCATATCCACCTGATGGCGCGCGGTCGCGGCAGCGACAAAGCACCGGGCGAATTCCGCCGCAGCCAGAACTGGATCGGCGGCACCCGCCCCGGCAACGCCCGCTTCGTGCCGCCCCCGCCGCTCGAAGTCGAGGCCTGTATGGCCGCGCTGGAACAATTCATCCACCAGCCCGCCGAGGCAACCCCTGTGCTGATCAAAGCCGCGCTGGCGCACGTGCAATTCGAAACCATCCACCCCTTTCTCGACGGCAACGGCAGGCTGGGACGCCTGCTGATCGCGCTGCTGCTACATCAGGGCGGCCTGCTCGCGCAGCCGCTGCTCTACCTCAGCCTGTATTTCAAACAGCATCGCCCCGTGTATTACGAACTGCTCGACCGTGTGCGCACCGAGGGCGACTGGGAAGCATGGGTGGATTTTTTCCTCGAAGGCGTCGAGCAAACCGCGCAAGGCGCGGTGCAAACCGCGCAGCGGCTGGTCGCCTTGTTCCAGCAGGATAGCGAACGCATCCAGGCCACCGGGCGCGGCGCGGCCAACGCGCAGCGGGTACTCCACGCCTTGCGCAGCCACCCCGTCGCCACGCTCAAACTGCTGCGCACGGAAACCGGCATGAGCTTCCCCACCGCCGGCAAAGTTATGCAAACCCTCAGCGGACTCGGCATCGCGCGCGAACTCACCGGCCAGCGCCGCAACCGCGTGTTTGTGTACGACGGCTATTTGGATATTTTGAATGAAGGCGGCGAGGCGCTATGAGTGCTACAGGCGTGAATGAACCGCTGGCAGCGCGCGAGGCTCCGGCCAGCTATGTGCTGAATGTGCAGCGCATCAGACCGGGCTATAAGCAGACCGAGGTGGGGGTGATACCGGAGGATTGGGAAGTTCGGAAACTTGGTGAGGGTATCAAGCTAACATCTGGACATCACGTACTCGCGCAACATTGTAATACCGATGGTGATGGTGTCGCTTACATCACAGGACCAGCCGATTTTTCTAATGGAGTGATCCAGCACACCAAATACACAACTCGACCCGGAACGATATGCGGTACAAACGACATATTGGTAACGGTGAAAGGATCAGGCGCTGGGACGTTAGTACTTTCCGACGCAGCATACTGCATCAGCAGGCAATTGATGGCTATGCGAGTTAATAGCTGGAGCACGCCATTTATCTACTTTTCTCTACTGCAAGATTCCGCGCTGTTTGGTGCGGCGGCAACAGGATTAATCCCGGGCCTTTCGCGAAGTGACATTCTCAACAAGTCGATCCTAGTTCCACCCACCAAAGCCGAACAAGAAGCCATCGCCGAGGCGTTGAGCGATGCGGATGCGCTGATCGAAGCGCTGGAGCAACTCATCGCCAAGAAGCGCCACCTCAAGCAAGGCGCGATGCAGGAATTGCTCACCGGCAAAAAGCGCCTGCCGGGGTTCAGTGGGGAGTGGGAGGTGAAGCGGTTGGGGGAGATTTGCTACATGAAGAGTGGAGAGGGAATTACAAGTGCACAGATTGATGAGCACTCTCCATTCCCTTGCTATGGGGGCAATGGGCTTCGTGGTTTTACAAATCGCTATACGCATGATGGAAACTATGCGCTGATCGGCAGACAAGGAGCATTGTGTGGGAATGTAGTCGCTGTTACCGGAAAATTCTTTGCCTCCGAACATGCGATTGTTGTTACCCCACTAAATGAGATAGATATTCATTGGTTGGCGTGTGTTCTGATTCGGATGAATCTGAATCAATACTCGGAGTCATCTGCGCAGCCGGGACTTTCGGTCTCAAAATTACTGGCGCTCGATGGCATTGTGCCACCGACGAAGGAAGAGCAAACCGCCATCGCCACCCTCCTCTCCGACATGGACACCGAGATCGCCGCGCTCGAAACCCGGCTTGCCAAGACCCGCGAACTCAAGCAAGGCATGATGCAGGAATTGCTCACCGGGAAAATACGGCTGGGAACGCGGGCTTCCAGCCCGCATGCGGGCGAGACGCCCGCGCTCCCATGGACACCGAGATCGCCGCGCTCGAAACCTGGCTCGCCAAGACCCGCGAACTCAAGCAAGGCATGATGCAGGAATTGCTGACCGGGAAGATACGGCTGGGAACGCGGGCTTCCAGCCCGCATGCGGGCGAGACGCCCGCGCTCCCATGGACACCGAGATCGCCGCGCTCGAAACCTGGCTCGCCAAGACCCGCGAACTCAAGCAAGGCATGATGCAGGAATTGCTGACCGGGAAGATACGGCTGGTTTGAGTCTGTTGGGAGGCTTCAAGAGTTCGTCACTCCGGCGTAGGCCGGAGTCCAGTGGCGCGCAAGCGCGCCGGTTTTGCTTTCTGCTGGATTCCGGGTCAAGCCCGGAATGACGTGGCATCTAAAAATAGCGTTCAAGTTCTGCTTTACGTTTAGCGCATCCGTGCTTTACAATTAGTGCAATCTTGCTTTACGTTTATTGTCCCTGAACACTGTATATGACCGCCGATCTGCGCCGCACCCTGCTCGATGCCATTGCCCATGACGGGGGCAATGTCGCCGCGCGGCTGGCGCAGCAGCATGGCGTGTCGCGCCAGTCCGCCAGCGCCTGGCTGGCGAAGCTGAAGCGGGAAGGGGTCATCACTTCTTCCGGCGTGGGGCGCGGGGTGCGCTACCAGTTGGCGGTGCTGGCCGACGTGCGGGAGGTTTACCCGCGCGCCGGCCTGAATGAAGACCGGGTATGGCGCGCGCAAATCGCGCCGCATGTGGCGGACTTGCCGCCCAATGTGCGAGACATCTGGCACTATGCCGTGACGGAGATGGTGAATAATGCGATAGACCATTCCGGCTCGAAGAAGGTGATGGTGGGGCTGGTGCGCGACGAGCTGAATACTTCGGTGTATGTCGCCGACGAGGGCGAAGGTATCTTTCTCAAGATTCAGCGCGCGATGAATCTGTACGATCCGCGCGAGGCGATCCTGGAGCTGGCCAAGGGCAAGCTGACCACCGATCCGGTGAACCACACGGGCGAGGGGATTTTCTTTTCGTCGAAGGTGACGGATGCTTTCGACATCCGTTCCGGCAAGCTGCATTTCGTGCATGACGACTGGGGCACGGATGTGTTGCTGGAACGTTCCGCCGAAGCGCCCGGCACGGTGGTGTTGATGCGCCTGGCCAACGACAGCCAGCGCATCCTGAAAGAGGTGTTCGACCAGTTTGCCGCGCCGGAGGAATACACCTTCTCCAGGACTATCGTGCCGGTAAAGCTGGCGCAGCATGAAGGGGAGAAACTGGTTTCGCGCTCGCAGGCCAAGCGCCTGACCCTGCGTTTCGAGCGGTTCCAGACAGTTGTTCTCGACTTTGCCGGAGTGGAAGAGATCGGGCAGGCGTTTGCCGATGAGGTGTTTCGCGTATTCCAGCAGGCGCATCCGGGGACGAAGCTGTTGCCGATCAACCTGACAGTGGAGGTCGGGAACATGGTGAAGCGGGCGACGGGCATAGTTGCAATAGCTAAGGGGGCAGGATGAGTGTGATCGGACAAGCAGAACGTGCAACACAGAACCGCGTGATTGCATTATTTCGCGATGAGTTGAAGTATGACTATCTCGGCGACTGGACTGGGCGCCAAGGCTTCGATGGTAAAGGCAATAGCAACATTGAAGAAGGCTTGCTCACGGCTTATCTGACCAAGAGCGGCTACAGCGCGGCGCAGATCGGCCGCGCGCTCGACCGTTTGCATACCGAAGCCAACAACCCCAACCGCAGTCTCTACGACAACAACAAGGCGGTGTACAGCCTGCTGCGCTATGGCGTGCCGGTGCAGGCGGCAGCGGGCGAGAACACCGTGACGATCAAGCTCATCAACTGGGACGACGCGGCACAAAACGACTTCGCCATCGCCGAGGAAGTGACGCTGCATGGCAACCGCGAACGGCGGCCCGACCTGGTGCTGTACGTGAACGGCATCGCGGTGGGGGTGATCGAGCTGAAGAACAGCCGCGTCTCCATCGGCGACGGCATCCGGCAATTGATCTCGAACCAGCAAGCGGAATTCAACGAGTGGTTTTTCAGCACGGTGCAGATCGTGTTCGCGGGCAACGACTCCCAGGGCTTGCAATACGGCACGATCCAGACCGAGGCGAAATACTTCCTGAAATGGAAAGAGGGCGAGGCGGACAACAGCCGCTTCAAGCTGGATAAATATTTGCTCAAGATGTGCGGCAAGCGGCGGCTGATCGAACTGATGCACGACTTCGTGCTGTTCGACGGCGGCGTGAAGAAGCTGCCGCGCGTGCACCAGTATTTCGGTGTCAAAGCGGCACAGGCGCATGTGCATAGGCGCGAGGGCGGCATCATCTGGCACACGCAGGGCAGCGGCAAGAGCATCGTGATGGTGCTGCTGGCGAAGTGGATTCTGGAGAACAAGCCGGATGCCCGCGTGGTGATCGTCACCGACCGCGACGAGCTGGATAAACAGATTGCGGACGTGTTCACCGATGCCGGACATCCGATGACTCGCGCCAGCAGCGGGCGCGACCTGATGTCCAAGCTCGGCCAAGCCACGCCGCGCTTGCTGTGTTCGCTGGTGCATAAGTTCGGCAAGAAGGGCGTGGAGGATTTCGAGCAGTTCATCGAAGAACTGAAAGCCCAACCCAGTCAGACGGTGGGCGAAATTTTTGTGTTCGTGGACGAATGCCACCGCACGCAGAGCGGCAAGCTGCACCGCACCATGAAGGCGCTGATGCCGAATGCGGTGTTCATCGGCTTTACCGGCACGCAGCTGTTGAAGCAGGACAAGCAGACCAGCCTCGAAGTGTTCGGCGGCTACATCCACACCTACAAGTTCAGCGAGGCGGTTGAGGACGAGGTGGTGCTCGACCTGGTGTACGAGGCGCGCGACATCGACCAGAGTTTGGGTTCTGAAGGCAAGATTGACGCTTGGTTCGAAGCGAAGACCAAGGCGCTGAACGACTGGCAGAAGGCCGCGCTGCGCGAGCAGTGGGGCACGATGCAGAAGGTGCTGAGTTCAAGATCGCGCATGGAGCGGGTGGTGGAAGACATCATTTTCGACTTCAGCGTGAAGCCACGGCTGAACAACGAACGCGGCAACGCCATCCTGATTGCATCCAGCATCTACGAGGCGTGCAAGTATTTCGAGTTATTCCAGAAGACGGTGTTCAAGGGCAAGTGCGCGGTGGTCACTTCGTACAACCCACAGACAAGAGATGCCACGCTGGAAGATACCGGCGCGAATACCGAGACGGACAAGCTCTATATCTACAATACCTACACCGCGTTGCTGGGAACGCGGCCATCCTGGCCGCAAGATTGCGGGCTGGAAGCCCGCGCTCCCGGCAACACCGAGGCATACGAGGACTATGCCAAGAAGCTGTTCAAGGAGCAACCCGCCAACATGAAGTTGCTGGTGGTCGTGGATAAGCTGCTCACCGGCTTCGATGCGCCGAGCTGCACTTATCTCTACATCGACAAGACTATGCAGGATCACGGCCTGTTCCAGGCGATCTGCCGCACCAACCGGCTGGACGGCGACGACAAGGATTTTGGCTACATCGTGGACTACAAGGATTTGTTCAAGAATCTGGTCAACGAGAAAGGCACCGGCGCGCTGCAAGTTTATACCTCCGAACTGGATCACAGTTCGGGCGGAGCCGATCCCGAGATTCTGCTGCAAGAGCGTCTGAGCAAAGGCCGCGAGCGGCTGGATAACGCGCTGAACACCGTCGAGATGCTATGCGAGCCGGTAAAACCACCGCAAGGTGAACTGGAGCACATCCATTATTTCTGCGGCAACACCGAGATAGCGGAAGATTTGCAGGCGCACGAACCCCAGCGTGTTGCACTGTACAAGGCGACAGTCGCATTGGTGCGCGCCTACGCCAACATTGCTGACGAGCTGGGGAGAGCGGGTTACATCGCTGCCGAGATTCAGCGCATCGAACAGGCGCTGGATCGCTACCTCAAACTGCGCGAGATCATCCGCAACGCCAGCGGCGAAAGCCTCGACCTGAAAGCCTACGAGGCGGACATGAGGCACCTCATCGACACTTACATCGAAGCTGATGAACCGAGGAAAATTTCGCCGTTCGACGACATGCCGCTGCTTGAGCTGATTGTGAAAACCGGCATCGCGCATGCGATCAACAGCCGGCTTGGCGGGCTGAAGGGCAACAGGGAGGCGATTGCCGAAAGCATCGAGAACAACGTCCGCAGCAAGATTATCAAGGAGCACCTGAGCGACCCGGCTTTTTACGACAAGATGTCGGCGCTGTTGGACGAGATCATCGCCGCACGCAAAGCGAAGGCGATCGAGTATGAAAAATATCTGAAGCGGATTGCCGAGCTGGTGAAAAAGGTGGAGGTCGGTCATGCCGACGATACGCCGGTGCAATTGAATACGCCGGGGCGGCGTGCGCTGTATAACTTGCTGAGTCACGGAGGAAGGAGCGACAGCTTGCCCGGCGGACTTCATGCTGCAAGCGAGGGTGTGCTTGATCTGGCGCTCAGAATAGATGGCGTTGTCAAACATACACGCCCCGATGGATGGCGCGGTGTGCAGGCCAAGGAAAACGTCATCAAGGCTGCACTGTACGGGATATTGCAGAATATTGAGGAAGTCGAGCGCGTCTTCCTTGTCATCAAGCAACAGCGGGAATACTAATGACCACGCAGATCAATCTGGGCGAGATCGCGGTGGATGTGGTGCAGAAAGACATCAAGAACATTCACCTGAGTGTTTATCCACCGGCTGGCCGTGTGCGTATCTCCGCACCGTTGCGTATGGACATCGACACCATCCGCGTGTTTGCCGTCACCAAGCTCGGTTGGATCAAGCGCCAGCAACATAAGCTGCGCGAACAGGAACGTGAAACGCCGCGCGAGTATCTCGAACGCGAAAGTCATTACGTCTGGGGGAAGCGCTACTTGCTCAAAATAGAAGAGCAAGACGCTGCGCCGGAAGTAGAGTTAAAGCACAGCAAGATGATCCTGCGGATTCGCCCAGCTACCAGTGCCGGAAGGAAGCAGGAGGTTCTCGAAGCCTGGTATCGCGATAAGCTCAAAGAAGCCATTCCGCTGTTGATCGCAAAATGGGAGCCGCTCATGGGCGTGAAGATAGAGCGGTTTTTTGTGCAAAGGATGAAAACGAAATGGGGGAGCTGCAACCCCGACGCCAAGAGCATCCGGCTCAATACCGATCTGGCCAAGAAACCCACGGAGTGTCTCGAATACATTGTCGTGCACGAGATGGTTCACATGCTTGAGCCAACCCACAATGATCGTTTTATAATCTCGATGGATCAGTTCATGCCGAAATGGCGTTTCTATAAGGAACAGTTGAACAGGCTGCCTGTCAGGCACGAGGACTGGGGCTATTGATCGCACGTTCCGGCAGGCAGTATTGGGTGGCTTCCCGCCCATCGACACTGGAGAAAAAATAACGGGAATCACCATGAAGAAACTGAAAAACGAAGCGGCATTGTTCAAGGAAGCTTTACTCGCAGGCGTGAAGTATGCGGAGGGGCGGGGCGTGGTCGAGTTTGAAGCAACTGATTCGGCGAGCGAAAAACTGTTATACATCTACCGGCTGCTGGTCCACGATAAGGTCATTCAACCTTTGCCGGAAGATCAGGTCGCAGAAAAATCCTTGCGGCACAAGCTCGCAATCTGGTATTCGAAGCAATTGCCCAAGGATCATCCGCTGTTAAAATAGTGCGATCTACGAGAGTGATGAACAACCTGTTTTAACGATTAGGTGGATTTGTACATGAAAGCAATTTTCCCAGTTTTTTTTCTGGCAGCAGCAATATCCGCAACTGCATTTGCGGGTACACCGGGCGAGGTCGAGGTCGGCGGTTATCTGCGCGAGGCGACGTTAAATGGATTTTCCGGTAATTCAAAAAAGTTTTCCGATTTTAAGGGGAAGCCGCTGATTATCAATGTTTGGGCCAGTTGGTGCGGCCCCTGCCGGATGGAAATGGGATCGCTGGAGCGGCTTCACCGCCGGTATGGCGGAAAGCAATTCAATGTTATCGGTATCTCAACCGATGACTATGGCAACTTGGCTGCGGCGTTTATCAAGGAATCTAAAATTTCGTTTGTGAACTATCTTGATAGCAAGGTGTTCCTGGAAAACATGCTGGGCGCTAACACGATTCCATTGACCGTTCTGGTGGATGCCAATGGCCGCGTGCTCGAAAAAGTTCGCGGGGCCCACGAGTGGGATAGCCCGGAATATATTGAGGCGATAGGGAAGACGTTTCACATCAAGTTGCCGCGTTAACCTCAATCCGGCAGTTGGCTCAACCCTTCGGCACACCCGCTACGCGGGCTGCTCAGGCCGAACGGGAATGTGAAAAACCATTTACGAGACACTGCACTAGAACTTTTCATCCTCGCGCAAGTAACGCCACTGCCCGGTAGGCAAATCGCCCAGTTTAATCTTGCCAATACGCACGCGCTTTAGCCCGGTGACTTTCAGGCCGATCTGTTCGCACATGCGGCGGATCTGGCGTTTTTTTCCTTCGTGCAAAATAAAGCGTAACTGGTCGTCATTCTGCCAGCTCACCTTGGCGGGCTTGAGCGCTTCGCCGTCCAGTTTCAGGCCGTGGTTCAGCATCTGTAAACCGTTGCCCACTATCTTGCCCTGCACGCGCACCAGGTATTCCTTGTCTATGGGTGAATCTTCACCGATGAGTTGCTTGGCGATGCGTCCATCCTGAGTCAGTACCAGCAAGCCTTGCGAGTCAATATCCAGGCGGCCTGCGGGGGCGAGGCCTTTCAAGTTGGCAGTGCTGAAGCGCAGCTGTGATTGATCGCTGGCAAAGCGTGAAGCCGCGTTGATGAGAGTGACGGCGGGCTTGTGGTTGTCTTCCGCCTGCCCGGAAACATAGCCGATGGGCTTGTTCAGCAGGATAGTCACGCGCGCGTGTTGCTGAGTCTGTGCGGCACGATTCAGGGTGATGCGCTGCGCGGGGTCGATTTTGGTGCCCAGTTCGGTGACCGGTTTGCCATCCACCAGCACCCAGCCGCGTTCGATGTAGCTATCCGCCTCGCGGCGGGAACACAGGCCCTGTTCGGACATCAGTTTGGAGAGGCGGACTTTTTCCATGCGTTTAATTTCCCGTCATCGGGGCGCAGACGGAACAGGTCTTGTCCTTGCCGAGCTTGACGGTGCGCAGTTCCATGTGTAGCGCATCCAGCAGCAGCAGTTTCCCGCAAAGTGATGTGCCTGCGCCCAGCAGCAGTTTGAGCGCTTCGGCAGCTTGCATGCTGCCGATGATGCCGACCAGCGGGGCAAACACGCCCATCACCGCGCAGCGAGTTTCTTCAGCCCCGGCCTGTTCCGGATACAGGCAGTGGTAGCATGGGCTATGCGGTTGGCGCAGATCAAACACGGTTACCTGCCCGTTGAAGCGGGTGGCGGCACCGGACACCAGGGGTTTTTTCAGTTGCACGCAGACCCGGTTAAGCGCGTAGCGCGTGGCGAAATTGTCGCTGCAATCCAGCACCACATCGGCTTGCGCCGCCAGTTCAAGCAGGCGCGCCTCATCCACACGTTCTTTCAGCGCGATGACACGCACTTCGGGGTTGACCTCGGCCAGCGCGGCTTGCGCGGAAGCTGCCTTGGACATGCCGATACCGGAAGTGCGATGCAGGATTTGGCGTTGCAGATTGGTCAGGTCCACCGTATCGCCGTCGCACAGGGTCAGGGTGTTTACGCCGCTGGCGGCGAGGAACAGGGCGGCGGGAGAACCCAGCCCGCCGGCGCCGATCACCAGCGCGTGCGCATCCAGCAACTGTTGCTGGCCTTCGATACCGATTTCCGGTAACAGGATATGCCTGCTGTAGCGCAGCAACTGTTGGTCATTCATGCGCAGCGGGAGATGCGGCTAGTCATACTGGCGTGTGCCCGGCGGCGTGTTGCCACGCCCGCCGTGCTGCTGGCTCTGCATGGCGGTTCACACTTATTTGCCATGCAGGATATTCATTCCCTTCAGCACGTTCAGGGCCTGGTTCAGTTGGTAATCGTTTTTTGAGCCAAACTCCGTCTGTTCCGGTTTGTTCGCTTCGTCTTCCTTGGGCTTGGCGGACGGAGCTTTAGCCGGGGTAGCGGGTTTTTCGCTATTCGCCTTATCTTCGGGTTGGCGGTTATTGGCCAAGTGGCGATCCAGATCGGCTTCGCGCATGCTCAGGTGAAAGGGGCCGGTTGACGGATCTTCCACGGCAATATCAGGGACAATGCCCTTGGCTTGGATAGAGCGTCCGTTGGGCGTGAAGTAACGCGCGGTGGTAAGTTTGATCGCAGTGTTGTTGCCTAGGGGCAGGATGGTCTGCACCGAACCCTTGCCGAAAGTTTGCGTGCCCATAATGACAGCGCGTTTATGATCCTGTAATGCACCGGCGACGATTTCGGAAGCGGATGCGGAGCCGCCATTGACCAGCACGATCATCGGCACTTCCTTGATTGCCGGTGGCAGGTCTTTCAGGTAATCGGCATTTTCGTTATGCCCGCGCGCATAGTAAGCCTGGGAAGCGGTCAGGCGCATCTTTGCGTCCGCAGTGCGCCCTTCGGTGTAAACCACCAGCGCATCCTTGGGCAGGAAGGCGGCAGACACGCCCACCGCGCTGTTGAGCAGGCCGCCCGGATCATTGCGCAGGTCCAGCACCAGTCCTTTGATTCCCCCTTCGCTCTGCTTGAATAAATTGTCCAGCGCGGTGGCGAGATTCTCGCCGGTGTGCTCCTGGAACTGGGTGATGCGGATAAATGCATAGCCGGGTTCGACCAGTTTGGATTTGACGCTCTGCACTTTGATCACGGCGCGTGTCAGGATAAAAGTCAGTTGATGGGGCTCGTTCTTGCGGATGATCATCAGGGTGATTTTGCTGCCCGGCTTGCCGCGCATGCGTTTGACCGCGTCGTTCAGCGACAATCCTTTCACCAGTGTGTCGTCGAGCTTGAAAATCAGATCGCCGCTCTTTATGCCGGCCTGGAATGCGGGCGTATCCTCGATCGGCGAGACGACTTTTACCAGGCCATCTTCCATGCCGACCTCGATGCCCAGCCCGCCAAATTCACCCTGGGTGCCGACTTGCAGCTCTTTGTAGCCATCGGTATCCAGATAGGCGGAATGCGGATCCAGTCCGGTCAACATGCCGTTAATCGCCTCGGTGATCAGCTTCTTGTCGCTGACCGGCTCTACATAGTCACTCTTGATGCGGCCGAATATTTCGGAAAATGCCCGCAGTTCCTCGACCGGCAGGGTTGTTTCGGTGTCCTTGTCGGCAATGGCGGAAAAGTGCAGGCCAGCCAGTATGCCAGCGATCAGGCCCAGCCCGACCAAACCAATTTTTTCGATACGACTACGCATGTATGACCTCATTGAGTGATAATTTTTCTACGCTCCGGCTTTACCGGGTGACCCATTTCATCGGATCCAGGGGTTTTCCCTCATGGCGCAGTTCGAAGTATAAACCGGAATCTTCATTTCCGCCGCTGTTGCCGACGGCGGCTATGGTATCGCCCCCGCGCAAAACGTCTCCCACTTGTTTGTACAACGTTTCATTGTTGCCATACAAGCTCATGTAGCCTTTGCCATGGTCTATGATCAATAAGTTCCCGAAACCGCGCAGCCAGTCGGCAAATACCACCCGCCCAGCGGCTACGGCCTTGACGGGCTGGTTGGCGATAGTGCGCAAGAACAGGCCTTTCCACAGCACAGTGCTGTCCGGGCGCGCATTGCCGAACTTGTTGCTCACCCCGCCTTTCACCGGCAGCGTCAGCTTGCCCTTGAGTTGTTCGAACGGGCTGCCGTCGAAACGGTCGTCGGGCAAATTGTTGTTGCTGAACATCCCCTTGATTTTCGGTTGCGCCAGCATTCTGGAGAGCTTCTCCACCAGTTGCGCCAAGCGGTTCTCGTCGCGTTGCAGGCGACCAATCTCGCGGCGCTGTTGCTTGAGCTGGTGAGCAATTTTGCCGAGTACCTGTTGATGGGTTCGCTTATCTTTTTCCAGGATTTGCTTCTGCAACCGTTGTTCTTCCTGCAGCGCGGTAATCTCTGTGCCTTTCAGCCTGGCCTGGGCGGTGACCAGATTCAGTTGCGCCAGATTGTTGCGCAGGGTATTGAGCCATACCGCGCGGCTGCGGGCGATATATCCGTAATACTGCATCTCGCGCGCGACTTGATTGGGGTCGTGGTTGTTCAGCAGCAACCTGAGATACTCCTGCCTGCCGCCCAGATATTGCTGGTAGAGCATTTTCCCCAACAGCGTTTGTTGTCCTTGTATGTCATGTTCCAGTTGTCGTGCCTGTTGCTGCAATTGCACTAGTGTGCGCCCCGCCTTACGTTGTTGTTGCGCCAGCTCGGCCAGTTTGCGGTTGCTGTTGCTGATGGCGCGCTCCGATTCGCGCAGCGCATCCGCAGCCTCGGATTTGGATTCGCTGGTTTTCTCCAACTCCTGTTGCAGCCCGGCGATGCGCTTGCGCAGATTTTCCAGTTCATCTTGCTGCGAGGCGTGTGCGCTATTTGCCAGCAGGCAGAGCAGTAGGGCGCAATAACCAACGGGCATTGCACCGAACAGCCGTTTCATACAAATTGAATTAGCGGCTTGCCCGTCATTTCCGGCGGTTGTGGCAAACCCATTATGGCAAGCAGGGTGGGGGCGACATCCTGCAGCGCGCCGCCGCCAGTCATGCTGGCCTTGCGGCCTATGTACAGGAACGGCACCCGATTCAGGGTGTGCGCGGTATGCGCCTGGTGGGTCGAGTGGTCTATCATCTGCTCGGCATTGCCGTGGTCGGCGGTGATCAGCACCTCGCCGCCGCATTCCAGCATCGCACCCACCACGCGGCCAACGCATATATCCAGTGTTTCGACAGCCTTGACCGCCGCTTCCAGGATGCCGGTGTGGCCGACCATGTCGCAATTGGCGTAGTTGCAGATGATGGCCTGGTATTGCCCGCTGCGGATCGCCGCTTCGAGCTTGCCGGTGACCTCGACCGCGCTCATTTCCGGTTGCAGGTCATAGGTCGCCACCTTGGGGGAGGGAACCAGAATGCGGTTTTCGCCGGGGTAGGGTTGTTCCGTGCCGCCGTTGAAAAAGTAAGTGACGTGCGCATATTTTTCTGTTTCTGAGATGCGCAACTGCTTGAGCCCCAGGCCGGAAACATATTCGCCGAAACCGTTGTGGATGGCAGAGGGCGAGAATGCCGCAGGCAGGTGGCTGAAATCCTCGCCATAGCTGCTCAGCGTGACGTAGTCCGCTAGTTTGGGGAAACGTTCGCGCGCGAATTTGTCGAACGCCGCATCGGTCAGGGCGCTGGTCATTTCGCGCGCGCGGTCGGCGCGGAAATTCATGAATACCACCGCATCGCCATCCTGCATGGAATTGGGTTCTCCGATGGTGGTGGCGTTCACAAACTCGTCGTTTTCCCCGCGCGCGTAAGCTTGCTGTAAACCTTCCACAGCCGTGACAGCGCTGAACGCAGCCTTGCCCTGGGTCAACAAGTCGTAAGCCGGTTGCACGCGCTCCCAACGGTTATCCCGGTCCATCGCATAGTAACGCCCGACTATGGAGGCAATGCGCCCGGCGCCGAGCACGGCGCATTTGTCCTGCAGGTGCTGTAGCGACTGCATGGCGCTGCGCGGCGGCGTATCGCGCCCATCGAGGAAAGCGTGCAGGAATATCTTGCGCAGCCCGGCGCGCGCCGCCAGCTCCAGCAGGGCGTGGATATGGTCTTCGTGGCTATGCACCCCGCCAGGCGACAACAGTCCCATGATATGCAGCGCCGTGCCGTTCTCTTTGGCCTGCGCGATGGCATGGATAAACGCCGGATTGGTGTCGAAGCTGCCGTCCCGAATCGCCAAGTCCACCCGCGTAAGTTCCTGATAAATCACCCTGCCCGCGCCGATGTTGAGGTGCCCGACTTCGGAATTGCCCATCTGCCCTTCGGGTAAGCCTACCGACAATTCGGACGCATTGATAAGTGTATGCGGGTAACCGCTCCACAACCGATTCCAGTTCGGCATGTGCGCATGGGCGATGGCGTTGTGGTCGGCGTTTTCGCTGTAGCCAAAACCGTCGAGGATGAGCAGGAGGACAGGTGTAACTTTCATGCTGGCTTTTGCCCTATCAAAGTATCAGAATATAAGCGGTTGCTGAAATGGGTGTGGTATTTTAGCTGATTTCGGGGTAATGCAGGATGCGAGCAGGAAAGGTAAAGTCGGGCTATGGCGAAAAAATTAATAGATAAAGATGAAGATATTCTGCTTGCCTCAATGGCGGTCAAGGCGATAGCCCACCCGTTGCGCCTGAAAATATTGTGTGTGCTGGGGGACAGGGAGGTCAGCGTACAGGACATCGTCGCCGACGTGGGCACCACGCAGAGCAACATTTCGCAGCACCTCGCCATCCTGCGCGACAAGGGTGTGCTGGCTACGCGCAAGGATGCCAACCGGGTGTACTACCGCATCAGCGATCCGCGCACCATCAAACTGGTGGGAATGATGCGCGAAGTGTTTTGTACCGGGTAGTGGCGCAAATGGGGGAATGAAAAGCAAAGACCGAATCGCTCACTAATATCTGCTGTGTGCCAAGCAGATGCTGGTATATGGCATGCATTCCCCTTGAGTTTATTTGGCTTGCAGATTATCATTCTGAGTAAATTAACTCAAGATTGCTTTTATGCCCGCTAAACCTTATCAACGCCAAGAGGTTCGTACTTTACTTGACAGACTTTCTGAACCGCCGCGATTTTTGATTTTCGTGGCTGGGCCGCGTCAGGTCGGCAAAACAACGTTAGTGCATGATGCGCTTTCACAGTACGGTCGTAGCGATTACCACTTCTTCCCTGTCGATCAGCCGGATGTACCTCGCGCACTTGGTTTCACCTCCGCCGAAGTCGTTGCCTTTGACCGAGATACCAGACCACGGGATTCGGCATGGTTGGTAGAACAATGGCAGCGTGCGCGTGTGGCTGCGCGGGGATCAACTGATGGACATATCCTGGTTCTTGACGAAATCCAGAAAATCCCTCGCTGGTCGGAAGCCGTCAAGGGATTGTGGGATGCAGACCGGGCTGAAAAATTGCAACTGCATGTTGTCCTGCTTGGCTCATCCCCCTTGCTAATGCAAAAAGGCATGAGCGAGAGCCTGACTGGGCGTTACGAATTGATACGAGTTACTCATTGGTCATTCCTCGAAATGCATGAGGCGTTCGACTTCGATCTGGACGACTACATTTATTTTGGTGGCTATCCCGGCAGCGCCCCATATATCCGCGATGAGCCGCGTTGGCGCAACTACGTTAATGGCAGTTTGATTGAGCCGAGCATAGAGAAAGATATTTTGATGATGACGCGGGTTGATAAACCAGCGCTACTCAAACAACTGTTTCACCTTGGCTGTAATTACTCAGGACAAATCCTTTCCTACGATAAGATGCTCGGACAGCTCCAGGATGCAGGAAACACAACGACGCTTGCCCGGTATCTGGAAATGTTGGGGAATGCCGGGTTAATTTATGGCTTACAAAAATATGCCGGGCAGCAACATCGGCGACGTGCATCTTCCCCGAAGTTTAACGTGCTTAACAATGCCTTGATGTCAGCCGGATCGGGATACACAAAAGCAGAAGCCAAAGCGGATCGCAGTTATTGGGGACGCTTGGTGGAGAGTGTAGTGGGCGCACATCTATACAATACCGGGCACCCTGACTGCAACCTCTACTACTGGCGCGAAAGCTCACGCGAAGTTGATTTTGTAATTGAGCGCGGCAAGAAGCTCACCGCCATTGAAGTGAAAAGTGGCTCCACTTCCGGCCATGCCAGCGGCCTCGATGTATTTTCAGAAAACTTCGGAAAGTGCCGCAAGCTATTGGTCGGGGAAGGCGGCATACCGCTCGTGGAATTTCTCTCCTATCCTGCGGAGCACTGGCTTTGAGCGAGACGGCAAAACCTTATCTCGTCCGGCGCACCTGCACGCGCAAATCCGGCAATGCGGATGAACAGGGAAGCCACCCGTTGGAATCCTATCGGAAGCTGCCTGCCTATGTGCTGCTTGGCGATCCGGGTGCAGGCAAGACAGCGGCTTTCGAGCGGGAAGCGGAAGAATGCGGAGGCAAATATATCAAGGCACGCGCCTTTGCCACGTTTAAGCCTAAAGCGGAAGACCAGGGAAAGACTTTGTTCATAGATGCACTGGACGAGATGCGCGCAGGCCAAGGGGACGGCTGGACATCGCTTGCTCAAGTAGGTAAACGTCTGGAAGAGTTAGGCTGTCCTCGTTTTCGTCTTTCCTGTCGCGAGGCGGACTGGCTGGGCGAGAGCGATAGCGCAGTCCTCAAGCGCGTATCGCCAAATGGCGATGTCATTGCATTACACCTCGACCCGCTGAGTAATAGCGACGTTATTGAAATCCTACGTCACAAAGACAGCGTACCTGATCCGGACGAGTTTGTACGCAAGGCCGGCGAACACAGGCTAGGCGAACTGCTGCACAACCCGCAAACCTTGAATCTGCTTGTAGAAGCCGTTGGCGGAAACGAATGGCCGCAAAGCCGCAAGGAAATTTACGAAATGGCATGCCACCAACTCGTGCGTGAAGAAAGCCGGGCACACCGGGATGCCAAGCGCGTAAACCATCACTCCCCTGAGACGTTGCTGGATACTGCTGGTTACCTGTGTGCCATTCACCTGCTATCCGGGATTGCCGGTTTCGCACTGGATGAAGATGCAAGTGACGATCAACACTACTACTGGAATGAGCTGACAGCGCATAGCTTGCCCTTACTTCTTGCTTTGAAAACCAATCTGTTCCAGAAAGACGGCGAAGAACAACGCATCCCGGTACACCGCAGCGTCGCCGAATATCTTGGCGCGCGCCACCTGGCGGCGTTGATCGAAAATGGCGGCTTACCGTTCGGTCGCATACTGGCGCTAATGACTGGAGAAGATGGTGGCATGGTGCCCGATCTGCGCGGCTTTGCAGCATGGCTGTCCGTTCATTGTCGCACAGGTCGGACAGACTTGATTGAACGCGATCCTTTGGGGGTAGTGCTCTATGGCGACGTGCGCAATTTTGTTGTGGATGACAAACGGTTAGTCCTGAGCGCATTGAAAAACGAAGCGCAACGCTACCCTTGGTTTCGCTCGCAGGACTGGACATCTCCGCCTTTTGGCGCGCTGGGTACGGAAGATATGGAATCAGCATTTAGGGAGATTCTTACTTCACCTTCGCGCACGGAAGCTGACCAAGCGCTGCTTGACTGTGTGCTCGACGCCATACGTCATGGTGATCCTCTTCCGTCGTTATCTGAGCCGCTGGAAACCGCTGTGCGAGACGCCAGCTATCGGCCGACAGTTCGCACCAATGCGGCACGGGCGTTAATGCACGCCATGCCGGACGACAGTTCAAGATTGTTGAAGCTTGCAGAGGATATTCGTGTGGGCGCAGTCGAAGACCGGGAAGATGAGTTACTCGGCACACTTCTGCGTAAACTTTATCCCTCTAATATCCCGCCTGCGCAGATATTGGACTACCTCCACAAACCGAAAAATGACAGTTTGATCGGCAAATATTTCATGTTCTGGGTTCACGACATTCCTGAAATCACAGCTATAGATGATTTGCCTTTGCTGTTGGATCAATTGGTACAAAAACATGCTGACCTGAGAAAGATGCTGCGGGAACATCAACTCAACAGAATGGCCGGGGAACTAATGATTCGTGGACTTGAGGCACACGGCGACAGCATTTCGGACGAACGTCTTTACGATTGGCTCGGCGTCGGCCTCGACGAGTATGAACATACCCGGCTCGAAAGAGAGCATACCGAACGTATTGCCTACTGGTTCGCTGATCGCCATGAACGCTATAAAGCAGTGATCAAGCGCGGAGCCTCACTATGCGTCGATCAAGAGGATGTTTGGTATTGCATGAGCCGATGCGCCATGAGGCTGCATGGTTCTCCACCCGCTGACATCGGGATATGGTATCTGGAGAAAGCAGCTGCGGAACCCCATAAGGAATTGGCCCAGTATTATTTTCATCAAGCGGTTCACAAGTTGTTACGTGATGGCGGGCAAAAAGACTTGACGGCTCCTGCACTAGAGTTCATCGAGTCGTGGGCAAATGTATATCCAATCTTCCAGCCTTGGCTGGAACGGTTCACATCCTGCCCCATTGGCGAATGGCAACAGGAGCACGCCATACAAGACCGCGAAAGTAATATTGAGCGAAAAAAACGAAAAGTCGAATGGGTAGGCTATTACCGAAAACATCTTGGTGCCATCCGGGATGGCAGCGCCTATCCGCAAATCTTACATGACTTGGCGCAAGCCTATAACGGATTGATTTACGAAGCTACGGGCGAAACGCCTCGCGAGAGACTTGAAGATTTTCTGGATGGTGACAAGGAATTGGTTGAGGCGGCCTATTCAGGCTTTCGTCATATCCTTGACCGCAACGGCCTCCCGACTATCAGCGAAATTGTTGAGTTAGAACTGAAAGGGAAGATGCACTACGTCCGCACACCTTGCCTGGTGGGTATTGACGAACTGTTTCAGAGCAACCCGACGGAAGCGATGCAACTCAACGATACCGTTCTATCACGTCTGTTGGCGTTTCGTTTCACCTACGATATTGGCGAAAATCCAGAGTGGGTTAATGCACTGATTCAATCAAGACCAGCATTAGTCGCAGATGTGCTTATAGCTTATGCGTTACCTATGCTGCGTGCGGGAAAGGAACATGTCAACGGACTCTCTCCATTGGCATACAACGACGTTTATTCGGGGGTTGCGAGCATTGCGTTACCGCCCTTGCTGGAAGGTTTTCGATTGCGCGCCCGCAAGCAACAATTGGGAAGTGCGCTCGACCCACTGTTGAAAGGGGCGTTACATCACCTTGACAAGAAGGTGCTTGCTTCTATCGTTGAGCGCAAACTTGAATTAGGAAGCATGGATGCCGCGCAGCGAGTTTATTGGCTGGCTTGCGGATTGATAATTGACCCAGCCGCATATTCAGCAAAATTGATCCAATACATAGGCAAGAGCAAGCCTCGTCGAAACCAGTTAGCAGGTTTTCTGCATGATCGCTGGGAACACGGATTTCCTTATGCAGCTCTGCCGGAAAGCGTACTCGCGCTTTTGATAGAACTACTCTTGCCTAGCTGCACGCCAGAACGCCCCGAAGGTGTTCACAGGGTCAGCTCATCAATGCACACTGCCGACCTGATGCGTTCATTCATCAACAAGCTTGGCGGCAATCCAAGCGAGACTGCAACCTGCGAACTCGAACGCCTGTTGGCATTACCGTCCCTCACACATTGGCATACCACTTTGCGAGGCGCATTGCATGACCAGCGCATTGCCCGACGCAAGGCTACGTTCCGCAGCCTGGGTGTCGAAGAAGTCAGCAGCACGCTCGCCAACCTTCAACCCGCCAGTGCCGCTGACCTCGCCGCATTGACGTTTGATCACCTACGCGACATCGTCCGAAAAATTCGCGACGGCAGCACCAACGATTACAGGCAGTATTGGAGCTACGACAAAAGCAATCAGGTGCTGGATAAACCTAAGCCAGAAAACGATTGCCGTGATGCGCTGCTATCTGACCTGAAGGCACGGCTAGGCGTACTAGGTATTGATGCAGAGCGGGAAGGAAATTATGCGGATGACAAACGTGCCGACATTAAGGTTTTATTCGGTGGAGTCAACGGATTCAACATCCCCATCGAAATCAAAAAAGATACCCATGATGATCTCTGGCGAGCAATCCACGAGCAATTGATTCCCAAGTATATCCGCGATCCCGGTGCGGTCGGACATGGCATATATCTGGTGTTCTGGTTCGGTGGAATTAGGATGAAGCCACCTCTTGATGGATCAAAACTCCGTAGTGCCGCAGAACTCGAAGAACGTTTGAGGCAGACTCTTACCCCTGAGGAAAGCCATCGTATCCAGATTTGTGTGATTGATTGCGCGCTCCCAACTTGAATTCAATCTCTTTGGGTTCGATTCCCCGTCCCTTGGGGCGAAGGCTGGCTGAAAGCCAGCAGGTTGCAAGAGCGCAGTTAATACCCCGCAGCTTGCTGCGGGGTGCTTTATTGGCTGGTATGTGTCGGTACCGGATGTTTGCGTTCCCCAATAGCAGTCGTTGATCTTGGTGCAGTGAACGCGCGGGGCTGCCTCACTGAATTACCATACATTGGGAGTAAGCTTGGTATCGGTTGTCCAGGTTGCTTTTTTCATAATATTAGAATATCCTAATATATGAATCGTTCAAGTCGGGTGGTGGTCATGACGCATCGCGCATTATTTCTGTTGGCTTTTGTTTTTACTTCCATCGCGCAGGCGGCGGAGCAACTTGCCGTCGCGCCGGTGCAATTCCGCGAGGTGGCGCAAAGCTATAGCGCGGACGGCGTGGTCGAAGCGGCGCGGCAATCTACCGTGTCGGCACAGATCGCAGGGCGCGTGAAGGAAATCCTGTTCGATGTCGGCGACACGGTCAGGAAGGGCCAAACCCTTTTGCGCATAGACGAGCGCGAGGCGGCGCAGGCGGTGGCGGGCAGCCAGGCGCAGGTGATGCAGTCGCAGGCCGCCATGCAGAACGCCAAGTCCGGCTACGAACGCGCGCGCCAGTTATTCGCGCAGAAATTTATCAGCCAGGCGGCGCTGGACAAAGCGCAGGCCGATTACAAGATGGCGCTGGCGCAAGCGGCGGCGAGCGAGGCCGGTGCGCAGCAATCGGCGCTGGCGCAGGGCTATACCGCCGTGGTTGCGCCCTTTGGCGGGGTGGTGGGCGCACGCCTGGTCGAGGTGGGCGAGATGGTGACCGTGGGCAAGCCGCTGATGAGCGGTTTTGACCCGGCGCAGATGCGAGTCATCGTCAACATTCCGCAATACAAGCTGGCGGACATCGGCGCGCACCCGCAAGCCATGATCGAGTTTCCCTCTTTCAACCGCCGGGTGCAGGCCGCTTCGGTGACGGTGCTGCCCACCGCCGATGCGCGCACGCACAGCACCCAGGTGCGCGCCTACCTGCCTGCCAGGGAGGCGGGTGTTTATCCGGGCATGTTTGTGCGCGTCCACTTCGCGGTGGGCAAGGCAAACAAATTATTGATTCCTTCCAGCGCCGTGGTGCGCCGCAGCGAAGTGGTGGCGGTGTATGTGGTGGATGAAAAAGGTACTGCGAGGCTGCGCCAGGTGCGCCTGGGCGAGCCTGCCGGACAGGATGAAATCGAAGTCCTGGCCGGGCTGAACCCCGGCGAAAAAGTGGCGCTGGAGCCGGTTAAGGCTGGCATGGCGCAGCAGGCAAAATGATGGGCATCTCCGGGCGCATCGCCAGAATTTTCCTGCATTCACAGATGACGCCGCTGCTGGCTCTGGTGGCAGTGCTGCTGGGCCTGTTCGCGGTGATGGTGACCCCCCGCGAAGAGGAGCCGCAGATCAACGTTACCATGGCGAACGTGCTGATCGCCTACCCCGGCGCGTCCGCGCAGGATGTGGCCAATACCGTGTCTACCCCCGCCGAGCAGGTGCTGTCGCAGATTGCCGGGGTAGACCATGTCTATTCCGTGTCGCAGCCCGGCATGGCGGTGCTCACCGTGCAGTTCAAGGTGGGCGAGCAGCACGTTCCTTCGCTGGTCAAGCTCTACGATGTCATCAATTCCCATGCCGACTGGTTGCCGCCCACACTGGGGGTGGCGCAACCTATCATCAAGGCCAAGGGTATAGATGATGTGCCGGTTGCCGCTTACACGCTGTGGCGCGAGGAGGCTGCTGGCAGCGGGCTGGCGCTGACCCAGGTGGCGCATGCCATCGAGGCCGAGCTGAAGCGCGTGGACGGCACGCGCGAAGTCACCACGCTGGGTGCGACGCAACGCATGGTGCGCGTGCTGTTCAACCCGGAAGCGCTGAACGCGCACCAGCTTGTAGTGCAGGATGTGCGCGCCGCCTTGCAGGCCGCCAACGTATCGCAGGACGCGGGCAGTTTGACGCAGGGCAACCGCGAAGTGCTGGTGCAGACCGGCAATTTCCTGAGCGATGCGAACGAGGTGCGGCAACTGGTGCTGGGCGTGTCCGGCGGCAAACCTGTATTCCTGCGCGATGTGGCAGAAGTGCTGGATGGCGCCGACCAGCCGTCCAGTTATGTCTGGCTGGGCGCGGGTGCAGCGGCGGGCGACAAGGGCATCACGGCCAAGGGCGAATTCACCGCCGTGACCGTGGCGGTGACCAAGAAGCCGGGCGAGAACGCGGTGGACATCGCCGACAAATTGGCGCGGCGCGTGGAAGAATTGAAGGGCAGCGTGATTCCTGCCGACGTGCATGTCACCACCACGCGCAACTACGGTGAGACCGCCAATGACAAGGCGATGAAGCTGATTCAGAAACTGGTCTTCGCTACCGCTGCTGTGGTGGCGCTGGTGTGGTTTGCGCTGGGGCGGCGCGAAGCATTCATCGTCGGTGTGGCCGTCCTGCTCACGCTGGCGGCCACGCTGTTTGCTTCCTGGGCTTACGGCTTCACGCTGAACCGGGTTTCATTGTTCGCACTTATCTTTTCTATCGGCATATTGGTGGACGATGCGATAGTTGTCGTCGAGAACATCCATCGCCGCCGCGAACTGGCACCACAGCAGGCGCTGTCCGAGATCATTCCCGATGCGGTGGACGAGGTGGGCAATCCCACCATCCTCGCCACCTTCACGGTGATCGCGGCGCTATTGCCGATGGCGTTCGTCAGCGGTTTAATGGGCCCATACATGAGCCCGATCCCGATTAACGCCAGCATGGGCATGCTGATTTCGCTGGCGGTGGCGTTTGTCATTACGCCGTGGCTGGCGTTGCGTTTTTCCGGTGGGCATCACGCCGGCATCAAGGATGAACGCGATACGAAATTGGCGAAGTTCTTCCGCGCTCGGCTCACGCCATTCCTCAACGGTGAACTGGGCAAACCTGCGCGGCGCAAATTGTGGCTGGGCATACTTGCGGGCTTGCTGCTGGCCGTATCTCTGGGCGTGGTCAAGCTGGTGGTGCTGAAGATGCTGCCGTTCGACAACAAGTCAGAATTCCAGGTGGTGGTGGATATGCCCAGCGGCACGGCACTGGAACAGACCGGCGCGGTGATGCACGAGATCGGCGCTTACCTCGCCATGGTGCCGGAGGTGACGGACTACGAGGCTTATGCCGGTGCCGCCTCGCCGATCAACTTCAATGGCCTGGTGCGCCAGTATTACTTGCGCAGCGCGGCGGAGCAGGGAGACATTCAGGTCAACTTGAGGGACAAGCACCACCGCAGCCGCAGCAGCCATGAGATCGCCAGCAGCGTGCGCGAACCGGTCGAGGCTATCGCGAACAAGTGGAACGCGAAAGTGAAGATTGTTGAAGTGCCGCCCGGCCCTCCGGTGATGTCGCCCATCGTGGCGGAAATCTACGGGCCGGACTATGACGGCGCGCGCAAAGTGGCCGGCAAGGTGCATGAGCAGTTCGCTCGGACCGCAGACATCGTCGGCATAGATGACAGCGTGACCGAAGCTGCACCAAAATTAGTGTTGCGTGTGCTGCAAAGCAAGGCGGCGTTACTCGGTGTGGCATCAAACGACATCGTGGACGCGATTCATGTTGCCATGTCCGGGCAGGACGTGACTTCGCTGCATGACGCCACGGCAAAATACGCGCCGCCGTTACGCCTCGGCTTGCCACCAGAGCGCCGCAGCCGCATTGATGATGTGCTCAAGCTCAAGGTGCGCGCACGCAATGGTGTGCCGGTGCCGTTGTCCGAGGTGGTGCAGATTGTGCCGGCGCAGCGTGATTACCCGATTTATCACAAGGACCTGCTGCCGGTGGTGTATGTGGTGGCCGATATGGCAGGCAAACTGGATAGCCCGTTGTACGGCATGTTCGGCATCAACGGCAAGGTTGACGGTGCGGCTACCGGACAGGGCGGCAAACTGGATGTGCATTATTTCAAGCAGCCATCCAATCCATACGCGGGCTATGCGCTGAAGTGGGACGGCGAATGGCAGGTGACGTTCGAAACCTTCCGCGACATGGGCATCGCCTACGCGGTGGGGTTGGTGCTGATCTATTTGCTGGTGGTGGCGCAGTTCAAGAGTTACTTGATACCGCTGGTCATCATGGCGCCGATTCCGCTCACTCTTATCGGTGTGATGCCCGGCCACGCCCTGCTCGGTTCGCAATTCACCGCCACCTCGATGATAGGCATGATCGCGCTGGCCGGGATCATCGTGCGCAATTCCATCCTGCTGGTGGATTTCGTCAACCTGCAATTGCGCGAGGGGATGGCGTTGCAGCAGGCGGTGATTACTGCCGCCAGCGCGCGTGCCAAACCCATTATCCTGACCGGGCTGGCGGCCATGCTGGGAGCTTTATTTATCCTGGATGACCCCATTTTTAACGGGCTGGCGATTTCCCTGATTTTTGGCATCCTGGTCTCCACCTTGCTGACGCTAGTCGTAATACCGGTGTTGCATTACGTTACCCTGTACAGAAAATTCCAGTAATATCCGCACCATCATTTCAGGAGAGTCACATGAACGCAGAACGCATCGTTCGCATCGTCGCCGGCAGTTTCATTCTGTTGTCCCTGTCGTTGGGCGCAGAAGCCAGTCCGGTGTTTGTCAGCCAAAACTTTTTGTGGCTTACCGCCTTCGTTGGCATGAACCTGTTCCAGAGTGGCTTCACCACTTTCTGTCCACTGAATAACATGCTGGCAAAGCTTGGCATCAAGGGAGCTGTTGGTTAAGGATGGGATTGCCAACACCCCCCCCGCAGCGATTCCCCAGGATAGCATTGGCTCACAGCAGTCTGGTATTCGCCGGGCTGATGTGGTTATTGCCTTTTCTTTATTACGTCCACGCCCATCCCATGACCACGTTTTATCAGGAATGGGGGGCGGTTGTGCTCGGCTTGTGCGCCATGCCCCTGCTGGTGACACAACGCTATTGGCAGCAGCCGGAAATCCCGCGCATCGTCTTGCTGCCAATTGGGTTGATGCTGCTCGTCCTGGTGCAGTCTGCGTTTGGTAAGGTGGCGTATTTTGGCCAGGCGCTGCTGATTGCACTGTATCTGTTGTGGGCGGCGCTCCTGATCATGCTCGGTCACCGGCTGCGCGAGCAACTTGGATTGCCTGTCCTGGCAACGGCGCTGGCCGTGTGCCTGTTGCTGGGAGCCGAACTGAATGCCCTGATCGGCCTGCTACAGCATTTTCACTGGCACACTTTTCTGGATGCCGTAGTGGTGGTCAAGACCGGTTCCGCCGTGTACGGAAATATGGCGCAAGCCAACCACTTTGCCGATTACATCACGCTGGGTCTGATCTCGCTCGGCTTGCTGCGCATGCGCTGGCAGATGCGCGGATGGCTTGTGGTTGTGCTGGCTGCGCCGCTGCTATTTGTAATGACGTTGAGCGGTTCGCGCAGCCCCTGGCTATATTTGCTGTTCATGACCGGCATGTCCTTGCTGTGGCAGCGGCGTGAGCGGAAGGGTGGAGTCGAAGACTCCGGGAACCCGCCGGCCTACCCCTTGCGGGTGGACAAGTCATACCGGCAGCTGCTGTATTACTGCTTGCTGCTTTTGCTGGGGTTTGCGGTGATGAATGCTCTGGTGCAATTACCCTGGTTTGCTGCGGGGACAACTTCCGCGCAGCGCTTGCTTGAAGGGGGAACGGGAAATAGCATCAGGCTGTATCTGTGGCACGAGGCTTGGCTGATTTTCACGCAGTTTCCCTTGCTGGGAGCCGGTTTCGGCCAGTTTGCCTGGCAGCATTTCCAGTTGGTGCCCGTGCTGCACAGTACCAATATCGCCGGGTTATATAACAACGCGCACAACCTCGTGATGCATCTTGCGGCTGAAATGGGCCTGGCTGGCTTGCTTATATTGCTGGGTGCGCTGGCACTGTGGCTGTTGCAAGCGCGTAGTGCACAGCGCACCATTTACCATTGGTGGGGGTACGGCCTGCTTGCCGTGCTGGCGATACACAGCCTGCTGGAATACCAGTTGTGGTACGCCTATTTTCTTGGTATTGCAGCCATCACGCTGGGCATGCTGGACAACACCACCTATCGCCTGAAATTGCGCGGCGTGGGGCGGTTGTCGGTAGCGGCTATTCTGCTGCTTGGGGTGGTGTCCATGGCGCAACTGATGCAGGGTTACCGCAATATTGAAGGGGTGCTGGCCATGGGCCCGGCATCTGCCTCGGACAATGAATTTACCAAACGCAGGAGTGAAGGCCTGCTGTCTTTATATGACCAGCCGTTGCTGCATCCTTATGCCGAATTGTTTTTGAGTTCGATACTGACAGTTAGCGCCAATCATCTTGCCGACAGGCTGGAAATGAACGAGCGCGCGATGCATTTCGTGCCGATCAGTCCGGTGGTTTACAGCGAGGCGGTGTTGCTGGCCTTGTCCGGTGAGCTGGCTGCGGCGCAATTGCAAATGGAACGCGCCATCTGGTCCTATCCTGGCGCTTTCCCGCAGGCAAGCGAGCAGTTGCGCGCTCTGGCGCGGGATGACCCCGCACACTTTGCATCTCTGTTAGAATTCGCGCTCCGAAAATACGAGGAGTGGCAGCGTGCAGTTCATATGGGATAACATCGGTCTGTTTCTGGGGGCTTGGATAAGCGGCGCGATGCTGCTGTGGCCGCTGTTGGGCGGACGCCTGCGCGGGGTAAAAGAAGTGGGCATAGCCGAGGCATTGCAACTGATCAACCACAAAAACGCCCTCGTCCTGGATGTGCGCGAAGAGAGCGAATTCAACGCGGGGCACATCCTGAATTCCAGGCTGATTCCGCTCGGCAAGCTCAAGGAACGCATCGGCGATCTGGAACGCTATCGCGAGCAACCCATCGTGGTTGTCTGCCGCAGCGGGCAGCGCACGACGACCGCGTGCGTGCTGCTGGGCAAACTGGGTTTCGGCCAGGTGTATAATCTTGCGGGCGGCATGCTGGCCTGGCAGAAAGCCAACCTTCCGCTGGGAAAATGATGGGCGTTGGGAAAATGATGAGCAAGGTGCTGATGTACTGTACCGAGGTATGCCCCTATTGTGTGCGTGCTGAACACTTGCTGCGCGCCAGGGGTGTGGAGGAAATCGAAAAAATCCGCGTCGACTTGCAACCGGAGCTGCGCATGGAGATGATGGAAAAAACCGGGCGGCGCACCGTGCCGCAAATTTACATCGGCACACGCCATGTCGGAGGCTATGACGAACTTGCGGCTTTGGAACATAGAGGCGAATTGGTCATATTGTTAGTGAACGATTAATTTTAAAAACATTGAGGAAATATAATGAGCGAAACAGCGGCACCCCAACAACCCGTGTTTAACATCGAAAAGTTATATGTGAAAGACCTGTCGCTGGAGATTCCCCACGCCCCGGGAATTTTTCTGGAACGGGAAAGCCCGCAGATCGGCTTGCAGATGCACAGCAAGGCCAACACCATCGAGGATGGGATATTTGAAGTGTCTATCACCGTTACGGTTACCGCCAAGCTGGAAGAAAAAGATAAGGTGATGTTCCTGATCGAAGCCACACAGTCAGGTATTTTCCGGATAAACAATATGCCGCAGGAAGAACTGGAACCGGTGTTGGGGGTGGTCTGCCCCAACATCCTTTACCCTTATCTCCGGGAAGTGGTGTCGGATTTGTCGGTGCGTGCAGGGTTTGCGCCAGTGCTGCTTAGCCCGATTAATTTTGACATGATGTACCATCAGAAACTGCAACAGCAACAGGCAGATGCTGCGTCCGTTACCACGCACTGAAATCGCGCCGAAGCATGGGCATCCGCGCCTGCTCCATTTTTTCCATTGCGCTGCTGGCGACGGCTGGATCCGCCCACGCAATGGATTACGTGTCGGTCGCGGACGGCGCCGCCACCCTGTATGACGCCCCTTCGCTCAAGGCGAAAAAACTATTTGCCGCCAGCCGCTACCTGCCGTTGGAGCAGATAGTCAGCTTTGATGGCTGGGCCAAGGTGCGCGACAGTTCGGGCAGCCTGGCATGGATAGAAAAGCGCGCCTTGAGCAGCAAGCGCTTTGTAGTTGTGACAGCGGCTCTTGCAGCCATCCGCCAGGCTCCTGAAACTGGCGCCACAGTGGTTTTTCAGGCGCGCCCGCAGGTGGCGCTGGAGTGGCTGGAAAACACTGGCGCCGGCTGGCTTAAGGTGCGCCATCAAGACGGCGTGACAGGCTATGTCAGCGCTGCCGATGTGTGGGGCGATTGATTTTTCGGCGCCACTGACATCATGAATATCGCCATACTCGGCGCAGGCGCATGGGGAACCGCGCTTGCCATCAGCCTGTCGGCGCGCCATCGTGTCACCCTGTGGGCGCGCGATACGGCGCAAATCGCGGCGATGTCCATCAGCCGCTGCAACCAACGCTACCTGCCGGAAGTCAGGTTGCCGCATGAATTGCACCTCACTGCCGATCTGGATGCCGCGCTGACCGCGCCGCCAGAAATAATCTTGGTAGCTGCACCCATCTCCGCGTTGCGCGCCACGCTGCGCCGGATCGCACAATTGCCTGCGCCGGTTCCGGTGATCTGGGCGTGCAAGGGTTTCGAGGCGGACACCGCGCAATTGCCGCATCAAGTGGCGGCGGAAACCCTGCCGCATAGCTTTTCTCGCGGCGTGTTGTCCGGCCCGAGTTTCGCGCTGGAAGTGGCGCGCGGCTTGCCCACCGCGCTGACCCTGGCGTCCAATGACGGTGAATTTGCCAGGCAGACGGCGCAGTCGCTGCATCATGCGCGCCTGCGCATCTATTCCAGCACCGATGTAGCCGGAGTCGAGGTGGGAGGCGCAGTCAAAAATGTGCTGGCCATCGCCGCCGGAATCTCCGATGGGCTGGGCTTCGGGCACAACGCGCGCGCGGCGCTGATCACGCGCGGGCTGGCCGAGATGACGCGGCTGGGGTTGAGATTGGGTGGGCGCGCGGAAACCCTGGGTGGATTATCCGGGGCAGGCGATTTGATCCTGACTTGCACCGGCGACCTGTCGCGCAACCGCAAGGTCGGCTTGTTGCTGGCGCAGCAGCAGGCCCTGCCGGACATCCTGCGCCAGCTCGGCCATGTGGCGGAGGGCGTGCATACCGTGCGCGAAGTGCATCAGGTGGCGCAACGGCTAGGCGTGGATATGCCGATTAGTGAGGCGGTTTATCGTGTGCTGTACGAAGGCATCCCGGCGGCGAGCGCGGTAGAGGCACTGCTCAACCGCGCGCCCAATGCTGAATTTCACCGGTTAAACCCGCCGCAGTAAAATATCCCGAAAACAGTTCTTGCCATGCAATCCAAGCACCTTTCAAGTTTAGTGGGGTTTCTGCTGCTGTATGCAGTGGTCATTCTGGGTTTGTTGGGAACGGGAGAGGAAAAATTCGAGCATCTGCATCTGGTGCTGGATATCAGCAACGGGATTTTGTCGCTGCTGCTGATGCTGTTTCTGTTGGGCGAGCAATATCAAATTCAGCCGAATGCGCGGAAATATCTTGCCATCGGATTTGGCTTCGCCGCCGCGATGGAATTGTTGCATGCCCTGATCGGTATCGAGTGGAGCGGCTGGTTTGCGTGGGTGCAAACCTATTCCGGCACGTTGCGTCCCGCCACCTGGCCGCCTTCCACCTACGTGTTGCCGTTTGCCTTGGCGTGGGCGTTCTGGCTGATGCGGCGCAACTCCGCGCTGAAACCGGTTGTATTTGCGGCGGGGATCGCGCTGCTGACGGCGGGGTTGCTTGCCCTGTCGCTCGTACTGCCGCGCTATGTGGATACCGGCATATTGGGGATACAGCGCCCGACGCAGGTGCCGTTGCTATTGTTATGGGCGGGTGTCATTGCAGCCTATTGGCGCGAGCGCCGCACCCATCCACTGTATGAAGGGCTGGCTTTGATGGGGGTGCTGCTGTTCCTGTCCGATCTGTGCATGTTGTATTCCACGTCGCCGCATGAAAAATTCACCATGATGGCGCACGCCGGCAAGATGATCGCCTATACCCTGATGCATGTGATCCAGATGCAAATTGCGGCGGCGGATAGCCGGGGGCGCGGAGCGGCGGAGGTGGCGCTGCGGGAAAGCGAAAACCGTTTGCGGACAATTTTCGAGGCGGAACCGGAATGCGTAAAAGTCATAGGCCTCGACGGGCGGCTCCTCGAAATAAACGCTGCGGGCCTCGCCATGCTCGAAGCAGATTCGGTAGAGGAAGTGCGGCGGCACTCTATCTTCGACTTTATTCATCCCGAATACCGCGCTCCTTTAGCCGAATTGAACGGGCGCGTGATGGGCGGCGAAAGCGGCATTATGGAATTTGAAATCACCGGGCTCAGGGGCACGCGGCGCTGGTTCGAAACCCACATTGCGCCCATGCGTGACGCGGGCGGCGAAGTTGCGATGTTGCTCAGCATCACCCGCGACATCACCGGACGCAAAAAAGCCGAAGAGCAAATTTACCGGTTGGCCTTTTACGACCTGCTCACCGGCCTGCCCAACCGCCGCCTGCTGGGCGACCGGCTGGGCCAAGCGCTCGCCACCAGCAAGCGCAGCGGCCGCTATGGCGCGCTGATGTTCATGGACCTGGACAACTTCAAACCGCTCAACGATACGCACGGTCACGGCGTGGGCGACTTGCTGCTGGCGGAAGTGGCGCGCCGCATCGCCGGTTGCGTGCGCGAGGCGGACACTGTCGCGCGTTTCGGCGGCGACGAGTTCGTGGTGATACTCGGCGAGTTGGACGTAGATAAAACCGGCTCACTCGCGCAAGCCGGTATCGTCGCGGAAAAAATCCGCGCCAGCCTGGCCGAGCCTTATGTGCTGGTAATCCCGCAGGAGGGCAAAGTCGAAACCGTTACCGTCGAACACCGTTGCACGTCGAGCATCGGCGCGGTGTTGTTTGTCGGCTACGAAAGCAGCGCGGAAGATATTCTCAAATGGGCGGATAGGGCGATGTATCGGGCGAAAGCGGGCGGGCGCAATTTGATCCGCTTCTTTGATGCGCCACATTATTTGTAGCCTGCTGGCGCAATACCCGCGACAGGGGAAAGCTGTGGTTGTAAAGCCGCTGAAACGGCAACAACCACGTTTTAACCAACGGGTATTGGTTCGCCCGAACTAAAAAACCCCTCTCCCGCAGGCGGGAGAGGGGTGGGGGTGAGGGGCATAGTGCATGAATCACGCCTCCAATCAGACCAAAGTCCCTCATCCCCAGCCCTTCCCCCGCTTGCGGGGGAAGGGAGCAGATGAATGTGCGCGCATTGTTTCCTGTTCACGATTTGCCAAGCATATGCTGGGCTTCGTCAGTAACCCGCGCAACGGGCGTATCGTATGATTGGCGCCATTAACTGCGGCTAGAAAACGAAGCGCATAGCGCCTGATATTTTCATGCGGCGGCATCGCAAGCCAAACCCCTGCAAAAACGGAGTGCAATTTGCCCATGTGCTAAACTTTCACTCCATGAATTGCCCTCCCTCACCACAGCACGCAAGCAAGCAAGCAAGCAAGCAAGCAAGCAAGCAAGCAAGCAAGCAAGCAAGCAAGCAAGCAAGCAAGCAAGCAAGCAAGCAAGCAGGGGTTTGCACCGCTTGACTTAAGTTCCCGCGCTAAGCCCGGCGCGGCGCGCGGCCCTCCCTGAACATACCCACTGTCCCGCCAGGGGGTTGGGCATTTTTCATTCAATGTTGTTCAGGGAGATAAGAAATGTTTACTGTGTTACCAAGCCGCTTGCTGTTTGCTTTTTTGCTGTTCGCTATGAACCTTTCCGCTACGTCGGTTGCACGTGCAGACGCGATCGAGAACTGTATTAATTTCCTCGGGGCACAAGACTACTCACGAGCAGAAGGGGAAGCGCAGCAACTGCTGCAACGTAATGATTTGAATCGAACAGAGAAGCGCTACGCCCAGCTTTGTCTTGGGGTGGCTTATAGCGAACAAGGCCGCGCGCATGATGCCTTGTCTGCTTTCCAGCAAGTGGAAGCGCTGTCGCAGACCACAAAGGAACTTGGCGTTGCCTATATCTTTCTCGGTGGAGTCTATTACAAACTCAATGACTTGGATCGTGCAGAGCTTTATGACCAACGCGCGCTCAAGGCCTCCAAAGAACTAGGCAACATGAATGATGTATCAAAATCGCTCAACAACCTAGCTTTGGTCGCTCAAAGTCGCGGCGATGTGAAGCGCGCACTGGCGTTGTATCAAGAAGCCCTGGAAATTGTTCCACTCGAGAGGAAGCCAGCAATATTGAACAACATTGCTACAATTCATGCGGATCGTAAGGAATATGCCAAGGCAGCAAAAGCTCTTCGTCAAGGGATCACAATCACTCGGAGCAATGGCGATGCACACAATACCTCCATTCAGCAGATCAATCTCGGCTATACCTTGCACAAGCAGGGCAAGTTGAAAGACGCGGAAAAAGAGTTGACGGAAGGATACAACGCTATTCGCCTGATTGGAGATAAGTACTGGGAATCGCAGGCTTGCTGGAAATTGTTTGAGCTTAGCTTTGACCAGAAAAATTTCCCAATGGCACGCGAATGGCTAGAGAAAGCCGAGGTACTCTATCGTGAAATTGGTGATACTGCGAACGCGGATGCGGCTGCAAATCTGCTGGCTGGAAAGTGAGGTGCGATATGACAACACAAGAAACCAAAGCAGTTGATGCCAAGAAAGAACATGGGGAGCTGATGGTTGCTGTTGCAACATCAATTTTCATTGGTATTTTTTCCATATTCCTCGACCCGAACGCTTTAAAGGTATTTCAAATTTCGGATAATCTAACCATCGTTGGTTACATCATTTTGTGGGGTGTTATGGGTATAGTGGCTATCTGCTTGATGAATGATGGGCTGAAACGGATTGGTCGTGCACGCACTTCTGAGCGTAAGGCTTTCCTTTGTGTGCCGGACACAAATTCACTGAATACAACTGCGCAGGATAGTGCGCTCTATATTCAAATCAATCACGGCAATACCCATATTTCCATCAGCCTTCAACAAGAACAAGGAGAAAATAAATGACCAACAAGCTCTTGATCGTATTCGCCATGCTGTGCATGGCGATTTCCAATGGTGCTTTTGCCGCCAACGCCGCGCCGTTAGGCCTGGAGCTGGGTGTCGCCAGTTACGCGCAAGTCAAACAACAGGTGGGCGGCAAGACCTCGCTTGCCGACGCCGGGTCCAACAAGTATTCCGGCGGCAAGATGTTGCAGGGCGATGGCGCGGGGCTGGGTATCGAGGGGCTGTCCGAAATCACGTTCATTTTCGACAAGACCGACAAGCTGGCGGCGGTGCTGATGACATTGCCCAAGGACAGTTTGCAAAAAACCTTGAGTGCGTTGTCGAACAAATACCAGTTGATCGAAAAGCAAGTGCCATTCGTGGGAAACGCTTTCGTTAGGCTGCAACAGGGTGATTCGGTGATCGAGCTCGATGCGCCGCACCTGTCATTCCAGATGACGGTGAATTACCTGACCAAAAGCCTGAAACAGTCGTTCAATCAGCAGGCCACCGGCGAGCGGGCTGCGAAAGAAAAACGCCAAGCAGATTTGTTTTAGAATTTGAACCTATTCATCACGAAGCATCCTCAAATGGGCCGACATGGCGATGTATCGGGCGAAAGCGGGCGGGCGCAATTTGATCCGCTTCTTTGATGCGCCATATTATTAAACCCGCACTGGCGCCACGCCTCGAATACAGCCACCGCCACGGTGTTGGACAGATTCAGGCTGCGGTTGTGTGGCAGCATGGGCAGGCGCAGGCGCTGCTCAGGCATTAACGATTCCAAGATGTCCGCTGGCAGGCCACGGCTCTCCGGACCGAACAGCAAGGCATCCCCGGCTTGATAGGACACTTCGTGATAGGCTCGTGCACCCTTGGTGGTAAAAGCAAACAGGCGCCGGGAATCAATAAGTTCGCGTAGCGAAACGTTTGGCCCCTCTCCCTTTGGGGGATAACCAGCGACTTGCCCGCTTGCGGGCTTAGTCGAATGGCTAGTTGTTCCATCAGGGTTCGGGTGGGGGAGACGCGCAGTGCAACCATCTTCACCTTGATTGTCAGGCTGCACTGACCGTCCGGGCAGTGTTTGCAGGCAGGCGGCGAGGTTATCATGCGCGCGCACATTGGCATATTCGTGATAATCCAGACCGGCACGGCGCAACTGCTTGTCATCCAGCCCGAAACCGAGCGGGCGGATCAAGTGCAGTTGCGCCCCGGTGTTGGCGCACAGGCGGATGATGTTGCCGGTGTTGGGCGGAATCTCCGGCTGGAACAGGATTACATTAAACATCGGGTATTAAACATATTGGGTTATTGAGCGTCAGGTCTTGTCAGTAGCACAAAAACAGGCTAACTTCCTCCTGCAATCGGGTGTGTGAACAGAAAACAGGCTGAAATAACAACATTCAGGGAAAACATTATGGCGCGTCCGGAAAAAATTCGCCTCGGTGATTTGCTGGTGCAACAAAAAATCATTGCACAGGAGCAGCTCATATTGGCGCTGGAGCAGCAGAAGCGTAGCGGGCGCAAATTGGGCCGAGTGCTGGTGGACAATGCATTTGTCACCGAAGACCAGATTTCCGAAGCGCTTGCCAAGCAACTCAATATCCCCTACATCAACCTTAAATACTATAACGTCAACCTTGAAATTGTCCGCCGCTTGTCGGAGAGCCAGGCACGCCGCTTCCGCACGCTGGCGCTGGAAGAGCGCAGCGGCAAGCTGCTGGTCGGCATGGCTGACCCCACCGATCTGTTTGCCTTCGACGAGCTTACCCGCGTCCTGAAACGCGACATCGAACTTGCGGTAGTCACCGAAGGGCAGTTGCTGGAAACCATTGATCGCGTCTATCGCCGCACCGAAGAAATCTCCGGTTTGGCGCGCGAGCTTTCGGATGAGCTGGGCGACTCCTATGTTGACTTCGCTGCAATGGGCGAAACGGCGGGCCTCGAAGAGGCGCCGGTGGTCAAGCTATTGCAGACCGTGTTCAATGATGCCACGCAGGTTCGCGCCTCGGATGTCCACATCGAACCACAGGAAGCACGTTTGCAGATCCGCTTCCGCATCGACGGCATGCTGCATCTGCAGACTGAGGCGGACAGCAAAATCGCCCCCGCGCTGGTGCTGCGCCTGAAGCTGATGTCCGGGCTGGATATTTCGGAAAAGCGCCTGCCGCAGGATGGCCGCTTCAATGTGCTGGTGCGTGGCCAGGCGGTAGACGTGCGTATCTCCACCATGCCCACGCAATACGGCGAATCGGTGGTGATGCGCCTGCTTAACCAGGGCGCCAGTTTTCTTACGCTGGACAAGCTGGGTATGCCGCCGGACATGCTCAAGCGCTTCCGCGAAATCATCCGGCGCAGCAGCGGCATGGTGCTGGTCACAGGGCCGACCGGCAGCGGCAAAACCACCACGCTGTATGCCGGGCTGGCGGAGATCAACACCATAGACCAGAAAATCATCACCGTGGAAGACCCGGTGGAATATCGTCTGCCGGGCATCAATCAGGTGCAGGTGAACGAGAAGATTGACCTGACTTTTTCGCGCGTGTTGCGTTCGGCCTTGCGCCAGGATCCGGACGTGATCCTGGTGGGCGAAATGCGCGATGCGGAAACCGCGCAGATCGGATTGCGCGCGTCCATGACCGGGCACCTGGTGTTCTCCACCCTGCATACGCGCGATGCCGCCGGCACCCTGTTCCGCCTGGTCGATATGGGTACGCCAAAATATATGGTGGCTTCCTCGGTGCAGGTGGTGCTGGCGCAGCGCCTGTTGCGCCGCATATGCGACAGTTGCAGCGAACCGCATACTCCCACTCCGCAGGAAATCGAATGGCTGGAGCATGAAGGCATCCGACGCGAGCAGTGGGGCGCCATGGTGCACGGGCGCGGCTGCTCGCATTGCAACGGCACCGGCTATCGTGGTCGTCTGGGCGTCTACGAAATGCTGGAGATGACCCAACCTCTGGCGGAAGCTGCCGCACACCACGATTCCAACCATTTCATGCAGGCCGCGCGCGAGAGCATGCGGGGTAAAACCTTGCTTGACCACGCGCTGGAACAGATGAAGCAAGGGCATACTTCAGTGGCGGAAATCATGCGCATCAGCAACCAGGTGGAAGACTGAAAATGGTTTCCGGCAGGAATTTCTGATGGCCGTATTCGCCTACAAGGGAAGAAGCACGCGCGGCGATTTGGTGCAGGGCACACTGGATGGCCCCGATACAGGCGCCATTGCCGACCAACTGTTCCGCATTGGCATTACGCCCACCGAGATCAAGCCATCCGGTGGCGTGCGCACCGCGAATGCCAAGAACCCATCGCTGTGGCGTGCATTGAGCGCGAAGAAAATCGAGCCGCTGGATTTGATGCTGTACAGCCGCCAGATGTATACCCTGCTCAAAGCGGGGGTGCCTATCATGCGCGCGCTGGCAGGCTTGCAGGAATCTTCGCAAAACCCTGCCTTTGCCGCCGTTTTGCAGGATTTGCGCGAAAGCCTGGACAGCGGGCGGGAACTCAGCATCGCGATGCGGCAACATCCAAAAATATTTTCGCCGTTCTACATCAGCATGGTGCAAGTCGGAGAAATGAGCGGTACGCTTGATGAAACTTTCCTGCGCCTGTATGACCATCTTGAGTTCGAGAAGCAGATGAGCGAGAGCATCCGCGGTGCGTTGCGCTACCCGATGTTTGTGGTGGTGGCCATGGTGGTTGCCATCGTAATCGTGAACCTGTTTGTCATTCCGGCGTTTGTAAAAGTATTCGAAAGCTTTCACAGCGAATTGCCATTGCTCACAAGGATGCTCATCGGCTTCTCCGGATTCATGGTGAATTTCTGGCCATTTCTGCTGGCGATGACAATTGGCGCAGTGGTGGGTTTCCGCGTGTATACCAATACGCCGGACGGCAAGTATAAATGGGACAAATACAAATTCCATATTCCCATCGCGGGGAAAATCATCTTCAAGGGAACGCTGGCGCGGTTTGCGCGCAGCCTGGCGCTGGCCTTCAAGAGCGGCATTCCCATTGTTCAGGGATTGACTACGGTCGGCATGGTGGTGGACAACGAATTCATGCGCGCCCGCGTCGAACAGATGCGTGACGGCGTCGAGCGCGGCGAAAGCATATTGCGCACCGCGCTGGCGACCGGCGTGTTCACTCCGACGGTATTGCAGATGATTGCAGTGGGTGAGGAAACGGGCGATATGGACGGCTTGATGTTCGAGGTTGCCGACATGTACCAGCGCGAGTTGGAGTACGAAGTGAAAACACTCAGCCAGCAGATCGAGCCCATCATGATCGTTGCGCTGGGTATCATGGTGTTAATTCTGGCGCTGGGTGTCTTCCTGCCGATATGGGATTTGGGCAAGGCAGCGTTGCACAAATAACAGGGCTGAGGACTGAAAAAAGGCATGAGGACGGAGGGCGAAGGACTGAGTAAAGGCAAAGGCAGGGGTGAGTGTTTTCCTCGCACCTCAGTCCTCAGCCCTCAGTCCTCAAAAGGTTTCACCCTGGTTGAACTGGTCGTAGTTATCGCCGTTCTTTCGGTTCTTGCCGGGACGCTTCTTAACCGCGTGTGGTTTTATCAGGAACAAGCGGAAAAAACGGCGATGATCGAGGTGGCAGCTGCGTTACAAAGCGCGCTGACCATGCAGCATGGACGATTGTTGACGCGCGGCATGGAATCCGAAACCACTGTGCTGGCGGCAGACAATCCGATGAAATGGCTGTCAAAACAGCCGCGCAATTACTCGGGTGAGTTTTATGACCCGACACCGCGTGCGGTTGCGCCTGGGAATTGGGTGTTCGATCTGAGGTCGCGCGAGTTGATCTATGTGCTTGGTCGCGCCGATTATTTTATTCCCGGCAAGGACGGAAATAAATGGATACGCTACCGGATCAACCTGATGTATGACCCTGGCTCTGGGCCCTTCGGCAAAAACTCCAAAGAATTAGTCGGCACCCTGTTCGAGCCAACCGAGCCGTACCGGTGGCTTGATTAAACCGCCGGTTCGAGGTGCTGCCGCGTATCTTGTTGACTCATGATTTTGCCATTCCGAAATATCCACTGTTGTATTTAACCCGGATTGTCCGTTAGAACGTTCCTTCAGCGGCATTCCTTCCCTAATGGATTATCTGGGCTTAACAGGGATTTTTTGTTTGGGGATATGGGCGTTCATGCATGGGGCTAACGGACGCTGGGAGCGCTGTCGCGGGGAGCACTTTCACCAATAAGGTAATTATGTTATTTTTCAGCCATTATTTACGCTTAGGGTGGAAGAAAGATTTATGAGGATTGCGATACTGGTTGTTTTAATATTCATCTCCGGGCAGTCTTTCGCGGAAACTAAAGATAAAACTTCTCGATGCCTGGATGGCTTAAAAAGCGATAGCAGATTTTTTTCTATAGCTAACCATCTGGAACTGGACGGGCAAAGTGCGGGCAGTATGCTAACTGACAAAGCACGGCCTGATGCGCGGCAGAAACAGGCAATAACTGAATGGATTGATGCCAGATCAATGTGCGTCAACCTCAGCCCAAACCCGGTTGCGATCCACATGCACATGGCATTTTTGAGCATTGTGGGGGACTTGTACAATGGTCAAATAACTTTTGGTGAATTTAACGTGAAGTGGCAAGGCCTGCTCAGGGAAATTACAAAAACATCAAACAAGCCTGCTAACTGATCACGAAATTTGCGTAAATAACGATAGCACGCAGGTTGGGCACTGCACTTTGCCCAACCTAACAGAAGACTTATTTATGGACAGTAATAATTAAAAGCAAGAGGAAATTTTCCCCTCTGCCTTCCACAATCCCCCGCGTTCTTCAAAATAATTCTGTAACATTACGCCCGGAGTGCAGTTTCCGGTTTTCGCGCGAACTATATGAGAGGTCAAATATGAAAGGTCAAGCATGAAAATTCACGAGTATCAAGCCAAGGAAGTCCTGCGTCAGTATGGCGTGCCGACCCCGCGCGGGGTGGCGTGCTTCAGTGTGGATGATGCAGTGGCTGCGGCTCAAAAATTGGGTGGCAGCATATGGGTGGTGAAGGCGCAGATTCATGCCGGTGGGCGCGGCAAGGGTGGCGGGGTGAAAGTGGCGAAATCGCCGGATCAGGTGCGCGAATACGCCAACCAGATTCTGGGCATGCAACTGGTGACGCACCAGACTGGCGCCGAAGGACAGAAGGTCAGGTGCTTGCTGATCGAGGAAGGCGCGCAAATCGCCAAGGAATATTACGTCGGCATGGTGGTCGACCGCAGCAAGCAGCGCGTGGCGCTGATGGCGAGCAGCGAGGGGGGCATGGATATCGAAGAAGTCGCCGCGCACACGCCGGAAAAAATCCACAAGGTATGGATCGACCCGGTGGCGGGATTGACCGATGCCGAGTCTGACGATGTGGCGCGCAAGATCGGCATACCCGAAGCGGCGCTTAGTGAGGCGCGTGCCTGCCTGCAAGGCTTGTATCGCGCCTTCGTGGAGAAGGATGCAATGCTGGCGGAAATCAATCCGCTGGTGCTGACCGGGGATAATCATGTGCGCGCACTGGATGCGAAATTCAATTTCGACAGCAATGCGCTGTATCGCCGCCCAGAAATCGTCGCGTACCGCGATCTGGACGAGGAAGACCCTGCCGAAGTGGAGGCCTCGAAATTCGACCTCAGCTATATCTCGCTGGATGGTGATATCGGCTGCCTGGTGAACGGGGCGGGGCTGGCGATGGCGACCATGGACATCATCAAATTGTACGGCGGCAGCCCGGCGAACTTCCTCGATGTGGGCGGGGGCGCTTCCAAGGAGAAAGTCACCGAAGCGTTCAAGCTGATGCTGCGCAATCCTAATCTCAAGGCCATTCTGGTCAATATCTTTGGCGGCATCATGCGCTGTGATGTGATTGCCGATGGCGTGGTGGCGGCGGCGCGTGAGGTGCATCTGAGTGTGCCACTGGTGGTGCGGCTGGAGGGAACGAACGTGGAGCTTGGCAAAAAGATTCTGGCTGAATCCGGCCTGCCGATCATTTCCGGCAACGATATGGCAGATGCGGCGCAAAAAGTCGTGGCCGCTGCAAAGGGGAAATAAAAGATGTCCATACTGATTAATAAAGATACAAAAGTCATCACTCAAGGCATGACCGGCAAGGTCGGCCAGTTCCACACCTTCCATTGCCGCGCCTATGCGAACGGTGCGAATTGTTTTGTCGCCGGGGTGAATCCGAAGAAGGCGGGTGAGAATTTTGAGGGCGTGCCGGTTTATGCTTCGGTGATTGACGCCAAGAAAGCTACCGGCGCGACCGTCTCGGTGATTTACGTGCCGCCTTCCGGCGCGGCTGCCGCGATAGACGAGGCGGTAGAGGCCGATCTGGATCTGGTGATTTGCATCACCGAGGGCATTCCGGTGCATGACATGCTGAAAACACGCTACAAGATGCAGGGTAAACGCACGGTATTGATCGGCCCGAATTGCCCGGGGCTGATTACGCCGGACGAAATCAAGATCGGCATCATGCCGGGACACATACACCGCAAGGGGCGTATCGGTGTGGTGTCGCGCTCCGGCACGCTCACTTACGAGGCGGTCGGGCAACTTACCGCGTTGGGACTGGGGCAGTCTTCTTGTGTCGGAATCGGCGGCGACCCGGTCAACGGCATGAAGCATCTGGATGTGATGAGGTTGTTCAACGATGACCCGGAAACCGATGCGGTGATCATGGTGGGCGAAATCGGCGGCAGCGACGAAGAGGAGTGCGCGCGCTGGATTAAAGGCAATATGCGCAAACCGGTAGTCGGTTTCATCGCGGGCATCACTGCGCCTGAAGGCAAACGCATGGGGCATGCGGGCGCCATCATTTCCGGTGGGCAAGGGGGTGCAGAGGACAAGCTTGCCGTGATGGAAGAATGCGGCATCCACATCACGCGCAACCCGGCGGAAATGGGTAAAGTGATGCAGAAGGTGTTAAAAGGGTGAAGGGTGAAGGGGGCACGCGCGAAGCGCACCCCTTTATCCCTTATCCCTTATCCCTTTCCAGAAAAGGAATGTAATGCTGGAAATGATGTACTCCGCCCAGTTCTGGGTAGATGTGCTCAAGATCATCATGATCGATCTGCTGTTGTCGGGCGACAACGCGGTGGTGATCGCGCTCGCCTGCCGCAACCTGCCGCCGCAGCAACGCAAGAAAGGCATCATGTTCGGCGTGGGTGGTGCGATCGGGTTGCGCATCGTGCTGACTTTTTTTGCGGTGGGTCTGCTGTCGTTGCCTTATCTCAAACTGGTGGGTGCGCTGCTGCTGCTGTGGATTGGCGTCAAACTGATCCTGCCGGAAGAAGAACACGATGCGGATAGCATCAAGGCCGATACGCGGCTGTTCGGCGCGATTAAAACCATCATTGTCGCCGACTTCGTGATGAGCCTGGATAACGTGCTGGGTGTCGCTGCTGCGGCGCATGGCAATGCCATGCTGCTGGTGTTCGGCCTGTTGGTGAGCATCCCGTTAATCGCATGGAGCAGCCAGCTGGTGCTGAAACTGATTGATCGTTTTCCGCTCATCATTTTTGTAGGCGGTGGCTTGCTTGGCTACGTTGCAGGGGAGATGCTGGTAAGCGATGCGATGGTGGCGCATGTGATAGAGGATATGCCGCATGCCGTTCACTGGCTGCTTCCCGCCGGGTGCGCCGTGCTGGTGGTGGTGCTGGGCAAGTGGCTGGCGATACGCAAGGCTGCGGCGCTGCCGGTGGTGAATCTGCTGGACGAACAAGTATCCAGCCCTCACCTCCATCCTCCCGGCCCTCACCTCAATCCTCCCCCCGAGGGGAAGGAGGCAATCGCCCTTTCCCCCTTGGGGGGAAAGTTGGATAGGGGGTTGGGGGAGGATGCAATCGTCCCTTCCCCCCGTGGGGGAAGGTTAGGATGAGGGTGTTTTTGCATCAGATGGCAAACATTGATAAGGGGGCAAGATGAAAATACTCATCCCTATAGACGGTTCCGCCAGCGCCAACCGGGCGGTGGATCAGGTGATTGCAACAGCCCCCCTGCTGAAGGATGCCCCGCAGATTTTTTTATTGAATGTGCAGTGGAATATTGCCTCCGGCAACGTGAAGCTATTTATCAACCAGGAAACCATCAACGACTATTACCGCGAGCAGGGCATGTCGGCACTGGCGCCAGCGCGCGCAAAGCTGGATGCCGCCGGATTGGCTTATACCTACCACGTCAGTATAGGCACGCCGGCGGAGGCCGTCGTACAGTACGCGCAGGAGATGCAGGTTAACCAGATTGTCATGGGGGCGCATGGGCAGGATGCACTATCTGCATTATTGCTGGGTTCGGTGGTGAACAAGGTGTTGCATCTCGCTACCACGCCAGTGCTTCTGGTTAAGTAGTCTTGCACCTGAGTTAACGTGCACGTTGCGAAGATCGAGGACGCATCAGGTATATTCTCGGTGGGGGCGAGCCAGTATCAGATGGTGTGTGGTAAGCTGCCGTTCAAAGGTGGCTCGATGGCGCATCAAGGGTGCAGCTCAAGTTCAGCATCGCCAATGGACCACATGCCGACATTGTTGAGCATCAGGCCGGATGTGCCGCCGTGTGTGGTGGCGATCATCAACAAGGCGTTGGCAAAGAAGGTGGAAGAACGTTACCAGACAGGCTCTGAAATGGTTGAGGCAATCCGCCGGTGGGCTGCCGGTCTGCAAGTAACAGGGAGTGTGCAGGGGTAAGGTTATGAACATTCAGGAACCACTCGAAATAGCCAGCCAAACCCATTCCGGCATGGTTCGGCCACACAATGAAGATAGTGTGGCCCACGATGCTTCCTGCGGTTTGGTAGTGTTGGCTGACGGCATGGGCGGCTATAATGCCGGCGAAGTCGCCAGCGGTATTGCGATTTCCGTGCTGTCCACAGAGGTCAAACAGCGCCTGAAGAGCGTGCGCCCAGAAGGCAAAGATGACAGCGGGGAGCAAATTGGCGTGGCGCTGCTGCGCGAGAGCGTGCAAAAGGCCAATACTTCAATATACAGTGCAGCACTGAGCCAGCCGCAATATTCCGGTATGGGCACCACGATTGTGGCCGGACTATTCTATGACAACCGCGTAGCTGTGGCGCATGTGGGTGATTCGCGTATGTATCGGCTGCGTGGTGAAACCTTTGAGGCCATCACGCGTGATCATTCGCTGCTGCAAGAGCAAATTGATGGCGGCCTGATCAGCAAGGAAGATGCGCGCTCGTCCAGAAATAAAAATTTAGTGACACGCGCAGTCGGCATTGATACCGAGGTTGCAGTGGAGGTGAATGTCCATGAGGTGCAGGTAGGGGATATTTATCTGCTCTGTTCTGATGGGCTGAACGACATGGTGGAGGATGAGGATATTGGCTCCGCGCTGCAGATGCTTCAGGCCAACCTGCCGCTGGCGGCAAACCAGTTGATTGAGATGGCAAACGATAATGGGGGACGCGACAACGTGTCCGTGATACTGGTAAAAGTTAACGGCAGCTTCGCCGCACCGCGAGGCTGGCTGGAGGAATTGTTGTCCTGGTTTAAAAATTAAATTGCGGGGTTTGAGAATTAAATTACGGGGATCGATGATATGGCGGCGAAACTGATACTTAGCATGGAAGGTGTGGTGCTGCATGAATACACTCTGAACAAGGAGCGTATGACAGTTGGACGCAAACCGCATAATGATATTGCAATAGATAATCTTGCTGTCAGTGGCGAGCATGCCGCAATAGTAACCATTCTCAATGATTCGTTCCTGGAGGATATGGACAGCACCAACGGGGTGATGGTGAACGGCGAGCAGGTCAAGAAACATTTCCTTCAGAACAACGATGTGATCGAAATCGGCAAGTACAAGCTGAAATACATGAACGAGCACCAGGGGCACGCTACTGTGTCAGATTTTGAAAAAACCTTAGTGATGCGTCCGCCAGTTAAAACACAACCGGCCAATGCACCCAAGACAGATGGTTATACGCCTACAAAAACACAGGACAATTTTCGGACCGATCTTGCAACAACCGGAAAATTTGAAGCTGTACAGCCACAAGCGACAATTGCCCAACCCGTTGCAGCATCGCCGCCACCCCAGAAGGCTCCCGTGCAGCCAGGCGCCGCAGTTCATCTGGCTGCAGTGCAGATACTCAGTGGCCAGAATGCCGGCAAGGAACTTGATCTGGTAAAGAACCTGACCACTCTGGGTAAGCCCGGCGTGCAGGTGGTGGTTTTGACGCGCCGCCCGCATGGCTATTTCATTACCCATGTTGAAGGAACAACTTACCCGGCAATCAATGGCAAGGCGATTGACGAACACCCGCATCAACTAAATGATCACGACATCATCGAACTCGCGGGAATCAAGATGGAGTTTTATTTCAAGGATTAACGGTGCGCCTGCAGGTTATCAGTACACTGATGTGATACCCCCAATTGGATTTGCCTTTCAGACAAAAAAACGGCTGGACAAATAACCGGCAGACCGAATGATTAATCTGGATAGTCAATAATGAAACTCAGGATACTCGGCTGCAGCGGCGGTATAGGTGGCAATGCTCGCACCGCCTCGATGTTGCTGGACAACGATATATTGATCGATGCGGGCACCGGCGTGGGCGAACTCAGCCTGACCGAACTTGGGATGATCAACCATGTATTCATCACCCACCCCCATCTCGACCATATCGCCTGCCTCCCGTTTCTGGCTGACAGCGCGGGCTTCATGCGCGACAAGCCGTTGACCGTCCATGCTACCGGGGCAACCCTGGAAATTTTCAGGGAACATATATTCAACTGGAAAATCTGGCCGGACTTTTCCCAGATTCCCAATGCGGTGCAGCCGTACCTGCGCTACAACACGATATTTCTGGGGCAGACCATGGAACTGGAAGGGCGCAAGATCACCGTGTTGCCAGCCAACCACGTGGTGCCGGCGGTGGGTTTCCAGATTGACAGTGGAACGGCCAGCCTGGTATTCAGCGGCGACACCACAACCAACGATGCCTTTTGGGAAGTAGTCAACCGCATTGCCAATCTGCGTTATCTTATAATTGAAACCGCCTTCTCCAATGCGGAAAAAGAACTGGCGGTGCGATCCATGCATTTATGCCCCAGTATGCTGGCTGAAGAGCTGCTCAAGCTTAAACTCCACCCGGAAATTTATATCACGCATCTCAAGCCTGGGGAAGTCGAGTTGACCATGCGGGAAATCGGTGAATGCGTGCACGGCTTCACCACAAAAATGTTGCAAAATGGGCAGGTGTTCCAGCTTTAAGGCACCTTTATAATAGCTGAAACGAATGGACACAATGATAAGCGGGATGCTGGACATAAAAATGCTTGCTGCGCTGAAGCCGATTTCATCGTTCAGCCCGGCGCGCCTGCGCGAACTGCTCGACTACTGTCATCTGGAAACGTTTGCCCAGGGGCAGGATCCGCTGAAGCCGCACAGTTTTCGCGGGCAGTCCGTTTATCTGCTTCAGGGTGAACTGGAGCTGGAGTATGAGGATGGCAACCGCGTCATTGTCCGCGCCAATTCTGAATGGGCCAAGCATCCGTTGGGCAAGCGCCAGCCCGAGATTATCCGCGCCACCGCGCTGGGCGATATCCAGTTGCTGCGCATAGATGATAATGTGCTCGATACGATGGTGACCTGGGATCAATTCTCCCCGCACGGTGGCGCCAAACCGCTGTCTGAGGCGGAAGCGGTTTCCGATGCCTCCGCCAATGTAAAACGCTGGCTGAACTCCGGCATGTTCAGTGCGGAGTATCTTGAAAATGGCCCGTTTGCCCATCTGCCGCCGGCGAACATCGGGCAGTTGATCAACTGTATTGAGGCGGTTGCAGTGCGGGCCAACGATGTCATTATCCGCGAAGGTGATGAGGGCGACCTTTACTACATGATAGAAAGTGGCCGCGCCCTGGTTACCCGCATGGTGGATGGGGTCAACGTGTTGCTGGCGGAAGTCAAGGCAGGCGACGCGTTTGGCGAGGAGGCGCTGATTTCAGGCGCCATGCGCAACGCCACGGTAACGATGAAAACCAACGGCATGCTGTTGCGCGTGAAGCGGCAGGATTTTTTCAAGATGATGCAGGAGCCGCTGTTGCATCGTTTAAGCTATGAGGAGGCCGCAAAAAAAGTTGCACGGGGTGCGATATGGATGGATGTACGCCATCCATCGGAATACCGCTACGATAAATTACCGGGCGCGATCAACGTGCCGCTGAACGATGTCCGCAAAGTGATCGGTGCGCTCGATAAGGGCCGCACCTATATTGCCTATTGCCAGAGCGGACGGCGCAGTTCGGCCGCAACCTTTATCCTGTCGCAAGCGGGATACGACGCGTATGTACTGGAAGGCGGGTTGTGGGCAGTGCCCAAGCCTGCGGCAGTTAATTTACCTGACCCGGCAGGCACAATGGCGTCTGTGGAATTGCCAGCAAAAACATTGCCTGGGAGCAGTGGATGAATAGCGTAGCAGAAAATAAGCTGGCGCAAAGCAATTTTGGCGAGATGGAAGCGCGGCTGGAGTTCACCAGAAAACTTAATCACGTTACCAACAATATCCATGCCACCAGCAATATTGACGAGATCATGCTGGATGTCGGCAAGGATATCTGCAACCTGTTTAACGCCGATCGCCTCACCATCTACGTGGTGGGAGAAGACAAGACTTCGCTGATTTCCAAGGTCAAGACCGGATTGAATTCATTCAAAGACCTCAAGCTGCCCATTGCCGAGCAAAGTATTGCCGGGTATGCCGCGCTGAACAAGAAATCGCTCAACCTCAAAGATGTGTACGACGAGAAGGAGTTGGCCACCTACGGTGCGCGCCTGCGTTTCTTGCAGGACGTGGACAAACGCACCGGTTACCGCACCAAGCAGATGCTGGTGGCGCCCATCGTCGAGGCGGGCAACCATGATCTGATCGGCGTCATCCAGGTCATCAACAACAGGGATAACCAGCCTTTCCCGGCTATGGTTGAAGAGGGCGTGCATGAGTTGGCGCAAACCCTGGCGGTGGCGTTGCGCCAGCGCCAGCAGCATGCCGCTATCAAGTCAAAATATGATTATCTGGTGGCCGATGCGGTCATATCCGCCGCCGAATTTGAGCTGGCCACCCGTTCCGCACGGCGCAAGGGCGTCGAGATTGAAGACGTGTTGATTGATGAGTTTCAGGTTGCCCTGCCCGCGCTGGGCGAGGCGCTTTCAACCTACTTCAAGGTGCCATACGAGCCATATAAGTCCGATCGCATCAAGCCGGCCGAAATGCTGAGAAACCTGAAGCGCGAATACGTCGAAAGCGGCCACTGGATTCCGATTGACGAGAACCTGGAGGGGCTGGTCATTCTGACCACCGATCCGGAGCGCACTCAGGCCTCGCGGGTGGTGAACAACATTTTTCCCAAATATCGGCTGACCTATAAGGTTTGCTCGCAGCGCGAGTTCAAGCAGACCCTGGATTTGTTCTATAGCAGCAGCTCATCTTTAGATGCCACCGGAAGCTTTCGGGTGGATGAGTCGTCCATGGATGAACTGCTCACTTCACTGGGCGGGGATGATGAGGAAACCAGCGTTGTCAGCCTGGAAGATGTCAGTGCCGCAGCCGATAACGAACTGGTCAAGCTGGTCAACAAGATCATTGTGGACGCTTACCGGATGAAGGCTTCCGACATTCATATCGAACCGGGGCCGGGCAAGGCCAAGACGCAGATTCGCGTGCGCAAGGATGGCACGCTGCTGAATTATATTGAAGTGCCTTCTACGTACCGCAACGCCCTGGTGACGCGCATCAAAATTATGTGCGACCTGGATATTTCCGAGAAGCGCAAACCACAGGATGGCAAGATTAAATTCAAGAAATTTGGCCCCCTGGATATTGAACTGCGCGTGGCGACTCTCCCATCGCAGGGCGGCGTAGAAGATGTGGTGATGCGTATTCTCGCTTCCGGCGAACTGTTGCCCTTGGAGAAAATGGGGTTCTCGGAACGCAATGTGGAATTGGTCAAATCTATTATCATCAAACCTTACGGTCTGTTTTTTGTGTGCGGCCCAACCGGCTCCGGCAAGACCACTACGCTGCATTCCATTCTCAAATACATCAACAAGCCGGAAACCAAAATATGGACTGCCGAAGACCCGGTGGAGATTACCCAGAAGGGGCTGCGCCAGGTGCAGATCAACAAGAAGGCGGGGCTGGATTTTGCCACTATCATGCGCGCTTTCCTGCGTGCCGACCCGGACGTGATAATGGTCGGCGAAATGCGCGACAAGGAAACCGTGTCCATCGGTATTGAAGCCTCGCTGACCGGCCACCTGGTATTTGCCACCCTGCATACCAACAGCGCGCCGGAGTCTATCAACCGCCTGCTGGATATGGGCATGGACCCTTTCAACTTTGCCGATGCATTGCTGGGTGTTTTGGCGCAGCGATTGGCGAAGCGCTTGTGTGTCAACTGCAAGAAACCGCATACTGCGACGGCCGAAGAAATTAAAGAGATGCTGGCCGAGTACAGCTCCGAACTGGCTCATGCCGCGAGCTGGAAGAAAGACCCGGTTGCCGCAACCAAGGCCCTGTACGCCGGGTGGGTCAAGCTGTTCGCCAATGACCAGGGGCATTTCACGCTGTATGAGCCGGTTGGCTGCGAGAAATGTTCCGGCACGGGTTATAGCGGCCGGGTGGGCCTGCACGAGCTGTTGATCGGCACCGACCCCATCAAAAAGGCCATTCAGGAGCACGCGCGTGTCGCCGAGTTGCTGGCGCTCTCCCTTGAAGAAGGCATGCATACCCTGAAACAGGACGGCATGGAAAAGGTGTTGCAGGGCATCACCGATATGCACCAGATACGCGCAGTCTGCATCAAATAACAGGGAAAGTGCCCATGCACCCTGCGGATAACCTGCTCCATCGCCTCAAAGAGCTCAACGAGATCGGCATCGCGCTGTCGCAGCAGCGCGACATCAACAGCCTGCTCGAAACCATTCTGATCGCGGCCAAGCGCATAACCAACGCCGATGGCGGCACGCTATACCTGCACGAACCGGAGCAACGGGTGCTGCGCTTTGAAATTTTCCGCACCGATTCGCTGAACATCGCGATGGGCGGGACCAGCGGTGTGCCGATCAGGTTCTACCCCATACATCTTTATGATGAGGCGGGCAATCCCATCCATGCGATGGTGGTGAGCCACGCGGCGCTCAGCGGTGAAACGGTAAACATCACTGACGCCTATGCCGCAAAAGGCTACGATTTTTCCGGGACGAAAAAATTTGATGCCAAGACCGGCTACCGTTCCCAGTCTTTTCTTGCCGTGCCGATGCGCAACCACGAGGATGAAATCATCGGCGTGCTGCAACTGATCAACGCGCAAGACCGGGAAAGCGGCGCGATCGTCCCGTTTTCCAAGGACGACCAGAGGCTGCTGGAATCGCTCGCTTCGCAAGCCGCCATCGCGCTCACCAACCGGCGCCTGATCAAGCAACTGGAAGACCTGTTCGAATCTTTCATCAGGCTTATCAACACAGCGATCGACGACAAGTCGCCCTACACCGGCGGCCATTGCGAGCGTGTGCCGGTGCTGACCATGATGCTGGCCGAGGCCTCGATCCGCAGCCACCCCGGCTCCCCGTTGCAGGGTTTCGCCATGACCGACAGGGAGAAATACGAACTCAAGATTGCGGCGCTGCTGCACGATTGCGGCAAGATCACCACCCCGGTGCATGTAGTGGATAAGTCCACCAAGCTGCAAACCCTGTTCGACCGCATCCACCTGCTGGATACGCGCTTCGAGGTGCTCAAGCGCGATGCGGAAATTGCCATGCTGCGAGAGGGTGGCAGCGAAGCTGCCGGGCACCCATCGGCGTCCTCCTTGCGGGGGCTGCGCGCGGTGGCCGCAGCAGGTGAGGATGCGCAACGTGCTGAAACCGCGCGCCAGGCATATAGGGATCGGGTAGGGCAACTTGATGCTGACCGCGAATTCCTGCGCCGTTGCAACATCGGTTCGGAAAAGATGGGAGAGGCCGACCAGGCGCGCGTGCGCAGCATAGCCGCCTACCAGTGGCGCAACGAGGCGGGTGAACAGAGCAACTTCCTCAGTACGGACGAAGTGGAGAACCTGACGATCCCCTTCGGCACGCTCACCGAGGCAGAGCGCCAGATTATCAACCACCATATTGATGTCACCATCAAGATGCTGGAGTCGCTGCCCTGGCCGAGACACCTCAAAAATGTGCCGGAATACGCCGGCGGCCACCACGAACGCATGGACGGCGCCGGTTACCCGAATGGCCTGACGCGCGGGCAGATGTCGGTGCAGGCGCGGATGATGGGCATTGCCGACATTTTCGAAGCGCTCACCGCCAAGGACAGGCCGTACAAAAAGGGCAAGACACTCACCGAATCGCTGGCCATCCTCGGCAAATTTAAGCTCGGCGGGCATATAGACCCCGACCTGTTCGATATTTTCGTGCGCGAGAAGGTGTATCTGGACTACGCGCGGCAATTCCTCGACCCCGAGCAGATAGATGAAGTGGACGAGAGCCGGATTCCCGGCTATCGGCCGCAGGGTTGACGTAAATTGTCAGGCCAGGTGACGCGGGTGGGCGGAATGCGCCAGGCGAATATCCAGAAACACAGCGGTTTCTCGCGCAACCCTTTAAAACAGATGATCCATCAGGTTTGCAAAACCAGTTATTTCGCCGCAGGAGCCCGACTTGTCGGGCGGTTGCCCATCGCGCAGCAAGCTGCGCTCCTGCTAGGTTTCCGCGTTTCTATGAAAAATAAAAATGGGCTAATTCAATGAAAAATAAAAATTTTCAAATGGCCAATCCGGGTTTAAAACAGTGCGGTGGGCAAATGTGGCAACAGTGGCACAAATTCTGCTATTATTAAAAAGCACACCCCGTGTGAGACGTTACAACCCCTAAAAGGAGCACTATCATGAAACAACAACAAAAAGGTTTTACCCTGATCGAACTGATGATCGTGGTCGCGATTATCGGTATCCTGGCTGCGGTGGCGATACCCGCCTACGCCAACTACACCAAGAAGGCAAAATTCACGGAAGTGGTTCAGGCATCTCAGGGAGCCAAAGTTGCTGTGGAGATTTGTATGATGGAATATACCACCTCCACAGGTTGTACTGGAGGCAATTCAGGTGTTCCAGCCAATTCAGGTCCAAACGGCAAGTATGTTGCGAGTGTAGCAACAACAAATGGTGTAATTACAGCCACTGCTGTTGCGGCATTGGATGGTTTAACTTATATTTTGACGCCAGGGTTTGACGCTAACTCGGGAGTAACTTGGACTTCTGGTGGCTCCTGCCAGGGCGTGCTTTGCAAATAATCAACATACATAGCTGTATGATGAAGATTCCCCTCCTTGTGAGGGGAGTTTTTTTGGTAAACGAAATATGTGTCGAACTGAATCAAGCCCGTCGTTAAATGCATCCTGACGGCGTGGTTTGATGACCGTATCTGCGGAATATCGGGGTGCCAGTATGGCGGTGTTGCTGGTGCTGGCAGTGGCGGCGCTGTACGGGCAATTCCTGTGGAACCCGATCCTGTTTGATGATCTGCCGTTCTTCATGCTGGATAACGAGGGTAATCAGCCCGTTTCCGCTTATCGCTTTGCCTGGTTTCAATTGCGCTCGCTGCCTTATGCCACGCTGGCCTGGACCAAAGCCTGGTTCGGTCTGGAATTGATCCATTTCCGGCTGGGCAATTTGCTGCTGCACGCGGCGGTGGTGCTGGCTCTGTTTTCATTTCTCTCCGGGTTGTTCGCGGCGGTTTATGGCGAACGCAGCGAAGGCGGTTTGAGCCCGCGCCTGGCCGCCTTTTTTGCCGCGCTGTTGTTTGCCCTGCACCCCGTGGCCACGTACTCGGCGGGTTATCTGGTGCAGCGCACCATCATCATGGCCACGCTGTTTTGCCTGCTGGCCATGCTGTGTTACGTGCGAGGCAGCGTCCGGGAAAAACCGCTATGGCTGTGGATGAGCGTGCCTTTTTATTACCTGGCGGCGTTTTCCAAGGAACACGCCGTCATGTTGCCCGCCGCGCTGCTGGCGTTGACCCTGCTGTTGCACGAAGACTGGCGGGACAAGCTGAAACAGAGATGGGCGATTTTTGCCGTGCTGGCCGCGATAGCCGTGCTGGTAATCGCGTTAAGAGGGTTGCTGGGCTCGGTGTACGAGCTCAATGCGCCGGAAATGCTGCGGGATGCCGATAGCAAACTCTCCTACCCCTTGAGCGTGATGACACAGTCCTGGCTGTTTTTCAAATATGCGCTGCTGTGGGTTTTCCCCAACCCCACCTGGATGTCTATAGATATGCGCGAACCGTTCGCTCGCTCGCTGCTCTCCCCCTATCTGCTGGCGCTAAGCGGCTTTGTGGCGTGGGGCATGGTTGGTTTGTGGCTGCTCCTGAAACGGGGGCGCGCCGGTCTGGCTGGCTTTGCCTTGCTGTTTCCGTGGGTCATGTTTTTCACCGAATTTTCCGCCGTGCGCATTCAGGAAATATTTGTGCTGTATCGCAGTTATCTGTGGGCGGTCGGGGGGTTTTGCCTGCTGCCGCTGATCTTTGCCAGGCTCGATGTGCGTATCGCCGCGTTCATTCTGGTGGCCATTGCTCTGGCGATGTTGCCGGTCTCGATGGAACGCTTGATGACTTTTTCACACCCGGTGTTGTTGTGGGACGATGCCGAAAAACTGGTCAAGGGGCGCACGGATTTGCCGGGAGCCTACCGGATTTACTTTAATCGTGGATTTCATCTGATTAAAATGGATAAACCGGATATGGCCATCGCAGACTTTAAGCAGGCGCTCGCGTTGCGCGCAGATTGGGCGCCGGCATATGGGAACATGGGGGCGGCCTATCTCAATAAAAGAGAGTGGCGAAGTGCGGTGGAGTCGTTCGGTACGGCTATCGCACTTCCCAATAAAGCGGGAGATACTTTCAATCCGCTTTTTTATTACGGGCGAGCGATGGCGTTTGAAGAGCTGGGTGAGATGCAGAAAGCCCAAGCCGACTATAAGGTGAGCTGTCAACTGGCGAACAAGGGATGTGAAAAAACTGGTACGACACTTTCAGCCGTCCTGCCAAACCAGAAATAAGCGCTATTTGAGGTGTGCCGCTGCTATCTCCCTGAGCTGCTTGAGTTCGCTTTCAATCGCCGAGAGTTGGTAGTAATCGGAACCCGCCTGTTTCGCCAGCTCCAGTTGTTCGATTGCGCCGTGCAGGTTGCCTCGCCAAGCTAACCGTAAATTTCATACCCCATCATGCGTACATGAGCCGCCCAGCAGGCTCTGGAATGGTGCGGCCCAGTGCTTGGGCTGTTTCCAGCCATTCGGCAATGATGGTTTCGGTGTTGTTTACCGCCTCCTGATAGGTCGCGCCGTCTGCCATGCAGCCTGGAAGTTCTGGTACTTCGACAATAAAACGTTGATCGTCTTTGCTCCAGTAAATGATGAGTTCATAGCGGCTTTCCATCGTGATTACCTCGCTATTGAGCATTACATAATTCATGACAACGCTGAAATGGATGCGGCATGGTGCGAAACCACCACGCCGTCATTCTCGCGAAAGCGGGAATCCAGTTTATCAAACAGTCTCCGCGTAGCGGACAAAGCCGTATTTGCGGTGTTGTCTCACTGCGTGAGAGTATTTTTACTCGTCTGGATTCCCGCTTTCGCGGGAATGACTGTTGCTTTAATGTGTATGTCATGAATTATGTAAAGGTCAATAGCTTGTAAATCATGAACCTCGGACAATCAACGAGTCGTGGATAAGCGTAGCGTATCCACATTTTCTTCGAGAACAAATTTATCTTGCCCCAAGTATCAACCAATTTGAAAAACGGGGAAGAGGGCGGTTACTTCCTGCCGTGCGCGTCCGCCATTTCACGCAGTTCGCGCAACTCGCTTTCAATCGCCGAGAGTTGGTAGTAATCGGAGCCCGCCTGTTTCGCCAGCTCCAGTTGCTCGATTGCGCCGTGCAGGTTGCCGCGCATGAGGTAGGTATAAGCGAGCGCGCGGTGCTCTTCTTGCCGCTTGCCGAGCGCGGCATAATTGCGTGCCTGTAATTCATGCAGGCGCGGGTCGGCGGGATGGCTGACGATTTGCTCGTCGAGCAGTTTGAGCGCATCTTCAACTTTTCTGTTGGTCAGCAGGAGTTCGGCGTAATCGTAGGTTAACGCACGGTGTTGCGGAAAATTCTGCGTGGCGGTACGGTAGAATTCGACGATGCCCTTGCCATTCTTGCCCGCCTGCCTGATTTTCCCGGCCAGCGCCGCGATCATCGGGTTCTGTGCTGTCTGCTCTTGCAGCGGAGCGAATTCCTGCGCGGCGCGTGCGGGCTGGTTGCCGCGCAGCAGGGCCAGCGCCAGGCCATAGCGCTGTGCGGTCTGGTTGCCGTGTTTTTGCGCGCCCACCGCGCCGGTGAAAAACGCCACCGCTTCCTGCGGGCTTTTCTGCATGGTTTGCAGCTTGGCGCGCACCAGGTGAAAATTGAGGCTGTCGGCAACCAGGTGATAGGGTATCTGCTGCACGCGGTTGGCGATATCGGCGACGCGCTCGCTGGTGACCGGATGGGTGCGCAGGTAGGAAGGGGTGTTGCCTTCCAGCAGGCGCGTGGCTTTTTGCAAGCGCCCCAGGAAAGCGGGCATGGCGCGCGTGTCGAAGCCGGATTTTTGCAGAGTATCGAGGCCGATGCGGTCCGCTTCCTGTTCGTGCGTGCGGGTGAAATTCAGTTGCCGCTGGATGGAGCCGGCCTGCGCTCCCACGATGGCCGCCTGCGACGCTTCCGGGTTGCTGCGCGCGGCCATGATGGCGACCGCGACGGCAACCATGGCGGCCAGGGAATCAAACTTCTGCCCGGAAATCATGCGCGCCAGATGGTGCTGCGTGACGTGGGCGATTTCGTGGCTCAGCACAGAGGCGAGTTCGGATTCGCTTTGCGTGGTGAGTATCAGGCCGGTATTTACCCCGATGAAACCGCCGGGCAGCGCGAAGGCATTGATGGCGCTATCGTTGATGGCGAAGAATTCAAACTCGTGCCCGGGTTCGCTGCTGTTGGCGACCAGTTGGTAACCGAGTTGATTGAGGTAATCGCTGATTTCCGCATCGTCCAGATAACGCCTGTCGGCACGGATCTCGAACATGCTCTGTTCGCCGATCTGGCGCTCCTGATGCGGCGAGATCGTTGCTTGCGATATATCACCCAGGTCGGGCAGTCCATCCGCACGGCATGCCAGCGACGACGTGCAGAGTATGATAAACAACAAATTTTTCATGCCCGATATGATACCCGCATTGCCGGGCGGTTCCAAAACACAGCATCGGCCATTCAAACGGCCAGTGTCAATCAGTGATCATCCGTGGCTGAGCCGTTTAAACCTGAAAACATCGGTTGAAAATGAACCGATAGAAGGTAAACCCTCATCCCCAGCCCTTCCCCCCGAGGGGGAAGGGAGCAAAGCCCCTCTCCCTCGGGGAGAGGGGGTGGGGAGATAACCAGCCACTTGGTTGCCGCCTTTTGGCAACCTAGTAGTGCGTTCCGGTAAAATATTTACACATTAAGCCACCCCAAGGTCAAACTTGTTCCAGCGGAACACGACGGGTGAGGCGTTGATCTCGTCAATGCCCTTCATGATTCGTGCCTTCAACTCATCAATGGAGTTTACCCGGATGTGGCGCAGGAAGGTTCTGGACATCTTCGAGAAGGCACACTCTATCAGATTAAGCCAAGAGCCATGTTTGGGCGTATGAACATACTCGAAGCGCCCTGGTCGAGTTGCAAGATAGGCTAACGTTTCTTTCGAGATGTGTGCCGAATGATTATCCAGCACCACGCGGATGATTGCCTCGGGCGGGTAGTGCTCGTCAAGCCGTTTGAGTAACGCGATGAACTCAACGCTACGGTGGCGATCTTCCACGTTGGCGAAAATATGGCCCGAGTGCAGATCAATTCCGGCCAGGATCGATACGGTTCCATGGCGGATATATTCGTAATCTCGCCCAATGGCTGAGTGTTTTCCGGGAACGGGCGGCAGGTCGGGAGCGGTTAGCCCGATAGCCTGAACCCCGGGTTTTTCATCGACGCTGACAGTATAGATGGGCTCGGGTCGCCCATCATGAACAGCACCTTCGCGGTAGATCGAAACATCCCGGTAAACCAGCAAGACTTCCTGCATCTTGCGGTCAAACTCTGGATCACGTTTTTCTAAATAGTAACGGATCTTGTGGGGCTTGATTTCGTTCTCGTCGAGAATGCGCCATACGGTGCTCTTGCCCGCGTGCGCCAGCCGGGGAAAGCCCGCAGACCCGGCGTGTTCGGATACAAAGCTGGCCAAGCCGGATATTGTCCACAGCTCCGCAGCTAAACCGTTATCCTTGGGCTTGGTGCAGGCGATGCTCGCTACCCAAGCGCGGGCTTCATTGCTGATTTCCGGTTCGTGCGGGCGGTGGTAAGCGTCCTTCAACCCCATCTGCACGCCCGCCGCCAGTGCCTTGTCGATGCATTTGTAGATAGTCGGGCGACTGCCCCCGGTCTGCCGTTGCAGGCCAACAATCGAGATACCATCGGCGTAGCCGATCAGCACCTTGGCGCGTTCAATCTCGCGCGCCGACGCTGTTCTCGATCTGGACAGTTCCTTCAACATCGTCCTCTGATCCTCCGTCAATACCAGTGCAGCACGTTTCGTCTTGCCCGCCATGATCACCCCCGCTAAGAGTTGTATAAGAGCCATGGCAATTATATATCAATCTGTAAGTATTTTACCGGAACGAACTACTAGTGGAATGGCTAGTAGTTCCATCAGGGAGAAGCTGCGCCCATATTGCTTCTCCTGTAAATTGCATGTTCTCAACTGAGGAATTTAGTTTAAACATAATTATTACAGCAGCGGCTTTAATTGCTGCAATATATTGTGCAGAATATGCGGCTGCACTTGTGCGGTAGGATGCAGGTTATCGGCCTGGAACTGTTCCGGCGCGACTCCATCCAAAAAAAACGGAACCAGCGCCACATGGTATCGTTGCGCCAGTTTCGGGTACAGCGTCTTGAAGCGAGCAGTATAGTCAGCGCCGTAATTGGGCGGCAGTTGCATGCCCAGCAGCAGCACCTTGGCGTGCGCCTTGCGCGATAGCTGGATGAGGGCGCCAAGATTAGTTTCGATGTCCGCGATGGGCGCGCCGCGCAGGCCGTCATTGGCGCCGAGTTCGAGGATGATGATATTGGGCTGGTGTTGGCGCAGCGCCGCAGCGATGCGCTGGCGGCCACCTGTAGAGGTCTCGCCGCTGATGCTCGCATTGATTACCTGATATTGCGGGTGGGTGCGCCGCAGTTCCTGCTGCAACAGGTTCACCCATCCCGCCTCGCGCGGGATACCATATGCCGCCGACAGGCTGTCGCCGAATACCAGTATGGCAGGTTGCGCTGCGCAGATTCCCGGTAGCAGGCAAAGGATACCCAACAAAACTGAGCGGAAGAATACGGAAAATTTCATGGCAGCCATTGTGCAGGCAGTGAATCTCGGTAAGCAAGTGGAAAGCCCCTCAAAGGAAGGAGAGGCTCAACCTTTAGTTATTCTGCATGATGTCAGCTTTGCCGTCGAGACTGGCGACAGCCTTGCCATCCTGGGTGCTTCCGGTTCCGGCAAGTCCACTCTGCTGGGGCTGCTGGCCGGGCTGGATGTACCCAGCAGCGGCACAGTGTATCTGGACGGGGTGGATGTTTTTTCCTTTGATGAAGATGGCCGCGCGCATTTGCGCGGACGCCTGGCGGGCTTTGTGTTCCAGTCGTTCCAGTTGCTGCCCGCCTTGACCGCGCTGGAAAACGTAATGCTGCCGCTGGAACTGCGTGCCGTACCGGATGCGCGCGCGCGCGCCATGGAAGCCATGCGGCGTGTTGAATTGACGCAGCGCATGGGTCATCTGCCCAAACATCTTTCCGGCGGCGAGCAGCAGCGCGTGGCGATTGCGCGTGCTTTCGTCGCGCAGCCAAAAATCCTGTTCGCGGACGAACCCACCGGCAATCTCGACGCCGCCACCGGCGCACAAATCATTGATCTGCTGCTGGAACTGAACCGCGCGCAGGGCACAACCCTGGTCATGGTCACCCATGATGAAGCGCTGGCGCGGCGCTGCAACAGGCAGTTGCATTTGTCGGCGGGGCGGGTGGAGCTATGACGTATCCCCTCCCACGTTTCTGGGAGAGACCGCAGCCGCCAATTTTTTCGCCCGAATTGAGCCCCGTGAACCGGAGCGAGTAGGGTGGGCACGCTTTTGTGCCCACGCGGTTTCTCGTATCGCGCACTGCGTGTGCAAACGATGAAGCTGTTTGCCCTACAAAAAACTTGAGATTCATGGGTAGGGGGTATGAGCTTATTGGCATGCGGTGGCGCCAAATTCTCAAGCGCGCCGCAAAATAACTTTTTACATGAAACAGCAAGAGCGGCTTTTGCTGGTCTTGCCGTTCAGGGTGCTGCTAAAACGATTCCGCCTTTTCCTTTTTGACTCGATGCAATAATGGCATGGCGGCCAGGTATTCCTCGCGCGTCACCTTGCCATCCTTGTTGGTATCCACCTCGTCGAAATACATGGTCACATAAGGCATTGCTTGCGCTTCTTCCCGATCCAATCCGCCGTCATGGTTGGTATCAGCCGCAGCAAATCGTTTATCAAGATGCTCCATGCCTCTACCGACCATTGCATTCTTGCGCAAGTCCCTCATTTCTTCAAGCGTAACCTTGCCGTTCTTGTCTGTATCCATTTCCTTGAAGCGCTTGGCATTAAAGGCGTTAAACTCGGCCTTGGAAACTGAACCATCCGCATTGGCGTCCATTTGTTTGAACATCATATCTTCCATGGGCTCTCGTGCCTGGCCTTGTATTGATCCCTGGCACGCATCGGGTTCCGCGTGCGCCAAGGTTGCCCCCATTACAAAACCTGCTGACATGGCAACAAGAGAGATCACTGGTGTCCGGTTAAATTGGGTATCGACAGCGTGAAGCCCAGTATTTATGCGGGTTACAGAGAAAATATTTTGGTGCCGATTTGAAATCAGTTTTCTCACATTCAGGTTCGAGTAACTTCCAGAGATCAATTTCTCTGGAGGTGAGCTATGAACTTGGGCAAGACGTTGTTCGCGCAACTCATGGAGTTTGTGCCGTGGACCAGCTTCGCGCGAATTGTCGAGCGCCGTGGCGGCGATTCCGGCGTGCGCGTCTTGAATTGCACCGAGCAATTCCGCGCCATGGCCTTCGCGCAACTGACTTATCGCGAGAGTCTGCGCGACATCGAAATCTGTTTGCTGTCCAACCAGAAGAAGCTTTACGGCATGGGCTTTCGCACGCCAGTCAAACGTTCGACGCTGGCCGATGCCAACGAAGGGCGCGACTGGCATATATGGGAAGACTTGGCGATGGTGCTTATCCGCCGTGCGCGCAAGCTTTATTGCAAGGACAGCTTTGGCATCGATCTCGACAACACGGTCTACGCCTTGGATGCGACGACCATCGACCTGTGCCTGTCGCTTTTTCCATGGGCGCCGTTTCGTTCTACCAAAGCGGCGGTCAAGATGCATACGCTGCTGGACTTGCGCGGCAACATCCCGGCATTCATCCACATTTCCGACGGCAAGATGGGCGATGTCAACGTTCTGGATACTTTGCCCATCGAAGCGGGGGCGTTTTATGTGATGGATCGTGGCTACCTCGACTTCGCCAGGCTGTTCGCGCTCCACCAGGCGGGCGCGTTCTTCGTGACCCGCGCGAAACGGGGCATGAACGCTCACAGGGTGCGCTCGATGAAGGCGGATCGAAGCACGGGAATAATCTGCGACCAACTCATCGCGCTGGATGGTTTTTACACCCAGAAAGGCTACCCGGAACAGTTGCGGCGCGTCCGTTTCAAAGACCCGGAAACCGGCAAGACGTTGGTGTTCCTGACCAACAATACGACGTTGCCCGCGTTGACCATCGCCGCGCTGTACAAGCAGCGATGGCAAGTCGAATTGTTTTTCAAATGGATCAAGCAGCATCTGCGTATCAAACGTTTTATTGGCAACAGCGAGAATGCGGTGAAGACGCAAATCTGGTGCGCCATCGCCACCTACGTGCTGATTGCCGTTGTTAAAAAGGAGTTACAAATTGATGCCTCGCTTTACACTTTGCTACAGATATTGTCGGTCTCCGTTTTCGAGAAAACCCCGCTATCTCAAGCTTTCGCGGGGGGCAGTTACATTTCCGAACCTGACCCCATGCATAACCAATTAAATTTGTTCGGTTTTTAACCGGACAGCAGTGAAGAGAGATAATCATTTTTTTCATGAATTGATCCTTATTAAAACTTTCGAGAATAAAAATATGCAGCCGCACCAAGCCCATCATAAAAACGCTTGTTCAGAAGCAGACACACTGCCTGCAAGTAAGTTCCAAACCGGGGTGAAGTTCAGAACGGACGCCTGCAGTAAGGTATAATCGCGCCACATTTTTTTGCCGCACCCGCACTACACCCACGCCCAAGATGAACGTACTCTACGAAGAAGACGGCACCTTCAAAGTTGGCGCCATCCTGGCCGACAATACCACTTCATTGCAGGTGGAAAGCACGCACGGCAAGCGCAGCAAAATCAAGGAGGCGAATGTGCTGCTGCGCTTCGACCGCCCGGGATTGTCTGATTTCATGGCGCAGGCGGAAGGTATCTCGTCGGGCATGGATACGGAATTTCTGTGGGAATGCAGCCCTGCGGAGGAGTTCGGTTTTGATGCGCTGGCCAGCGAGTATTTCGGCCATGCGCCCGACCCCGTCGAAGCGGCTGGCGCCTTGCTCCGCCTGCATTCTTCACCGATGCACTTCTACAAGAAGGGCAAGGGCCACTACAAGGCAGCGCCGCCGGATGCGCTCAAGTCGGCGCTGGCCAGCGCCGAAAAAAAGCGCTTGCAGGCTGCTCTGCAAGCGCGTTACACCGGTGAGCTGATCTCTTTCACATTCCCGCCTGAATTCACCGATAAGCTGCCGCAACTGCTCTATAAGCCCGACCGCAATACGCCAGAAGTGAAGGCGCTGGAAGCTGCCTGTGCCGCTACCCACTTGTCTGCTGCGCATCTGTTGCAACGCTGCGGCGCGCTGCCTTCCACACAGAATTACCATTTGCAACGATTCCTGCTCGAACATTTCCCGCATGGCACCGGCTTTCCGGAAGTCATCGTGGACCCGCATCCCGAATTGCCGCTGGCCGAAGATACCGCCTTCAGCATCGACGATGCCACCACCACGGAAATTGACGACGCGTTTTCAGTAAGACAACTTACCAACGGCAACTGGCGCATCGGCATACACATCGCCGCACCTGCGCTGACCATTCCTTCAGGCTCACCGATAGACGGCATTGCCGCACAGCGCATGTCCACGGTTTATATGCCGGGGGGCAAGATCACCATGCTGCCGGACAGCGTGGTTCAGGCCTATACGTTGAACGCGGATAATGTTTGCCCCTCGTTGTCCATGTACCTCGAAGTGGATGCCGTTACTCTTGCCGTGATAGCTACGGAAAGCCGTATCGAGCGCACCCACATCACCGCCAACCTGCGCCACGATACGCTGGAACCGTTGTTCAACGAAACCACGCTGGCCGCGGGCAAACTGGATTACCCTTTCGCGCCGGAACTCAAGCTGCTGTGGGATGTTGCGCAAAAATTGGAAGCGGTGCGCGGCAAATCTGCCGACAACAGCACGCAACAGATGGATTACAATTTCTACGTGGAGAACGACTGCATTACCATCAGCTCGCGGCAGCGCGGTTCGCCCATAGACAAGGTGGTGGCGGAGCTGATGATTTTCGTCAACAGCGAATGGGGCAAGCTACTCGCGGCGCACGATGTGGCGGGCATTTACCGCACGCAGAGCAACGGCAAGGTGAAGATGAGCACCGTGCCCGCACCGCACCAGGGGTTGGGCGTGGAACAATACCTGTGGTCCAGTTCACCGCTGCGCCGCTATGTGGATTTTGTCAACCAGCGCCAGATCATCAGCCTGTTGCGCGGCGAAGCGCCCGTTTACGCCAAAAACGACACCAAGCTGTTTGCCGTGATGCGCGACTTCGATACTGCCTACACCCTCTACAACGAATTCCAGCGCAACATGGAACGCTACTGGTGCCTGCGCTGGTTGTTGCAGGAGAAAGACAAGTTGGTTGCCCTCTCCCCTCTCCCACAAATACCCTCTCCTCAATCCTCTGGTGGAACTTCTAGCCATTCGACTAAGCCCGCAAGCGGGCGAGGAAGCGAACGAGAAGTGGGGCAAGCTGGTATCTTGTCGCAAGACAAAAACTCGCAAAAGCAATCTTTAATTCCTGCGGGCGAGGGAGCAACCGAACCGTTACGCGGGCTCGCCGTTGACGCGCTGGTGCTGCGCGAGAATATGGTAAAACTTGCGCGCATCCCGCTGATCGGACGCATCCCCTCGCTGCCGGAATTGCCGCCCAACACGCGCGTCGTGTTAGAGATAGGTGGGATTGATTTGCTCGATCTGAATTTCAGCGCACGCTTTATCTCGGCGATTGATGAGGCCGCGACTTGCCAACCCTGATTAAACAGCCGGTCTCCGCTGCCCTGGCATTCTCGCTGGCGCTGCATGCTTTTGTCCTGTTCGGTATCGGCTTCGCCCTGCCCGACCCGCGCAAGGCCGCAAATTTCCTGCAACCGCTGCAAGTGGTGCTGGTCAACAGCAAATCCAGAACACGCCCCATACAAGCCGACGCGCTGGCGCAAAACAATCTCGATGGCGGTGGCAATACAAATGAAGATCGTCGCGCAAAAACCCCGCTGCCTACCCTGAACGATGATAAACAATTCACGCCGGAACAATCTGCGCAGCGCCAGTATCAACTGGAGCGAGAGAGCAAACGCTTGCTGACCCAGATCAAAAGCTCACACAGCGTGGTGCAGGAACAAAATCTTCGGCAGCAGCAGGAAACCGAACGATTGAATGGCGAAGACCTGGTGCAACACAGCCTGGAAATTGTCCGTCTGGAAGCCGAGATCCACAAGAATTTGGATACCTACCAAAAAATGCCCCGGCGCAAGTTCATCGGCGCGCGCACGCAGGAATTCCGCTTCGCGCAATATGTCGAGGATTGGCGCATCAAGGTGGAGCGCATCGGCAACCTGAATTACCCGGAACAGGCGCGCCAGCAAAAGGTTTATGGCAGCCTGCTGCTTACCGTATCCATCCGCGCCGACGGCAGCGTGGAAAGTGTGGAAGTAAGCCGCTCATCTGGGCAACGTCTTTTGGATGCAGCAGCACAACGCATCGTCAAACTGGCGGCCCCCTTTGCCCCGCTACCGCCAGATATCCGCAAGGATACTGATATCCTCAGCATCACACGCACTTGGACGTTTACCTCGTCGGATAAACTGGAAAGCGAATAACGGGCACCTCTCAAAGTCCAATTTTCGTCGCCATACTGCGTTGCTCACAAAAAATTACTCCTTACATATCGGATATATGCGGCGTCGCAATTTTTCGCTCACGCCTTGCCTGGCTTAGAAACTTGAATTTTTAGAGGCACCCTGACGTACCTTTCCACCAGAGGGGATGCGATGTGGTGCCACTTCGAGGCGTTCACGTTAGCAACTGTAGTTCTGCTATATAGCATTCCCTCCGTAACACCCAAAAACATCCAGACCTACTAATCACAAGAAGCTTTAGCTTGTTTGTGCAATCCATTGCTTTTTAAGTATATTTTCGTTCCATTAACTTCCTGCGCTAACTCCTTGTCCCATAAAGAAAAACAACTTTTATAAGCTTGACGGGCTGGTTTTTTTTCAATATAGTGGGTTCAAGTGGTAAAAAGTGGGTAAAAGTGGGGGTTAAGGGGATGTTCCAAGGGGCAACACAACTGAATTTGGACAGCAAAGGCAGGCTCGCGATACCAGCACGGCATCGCGATATATTGCTTGCGCATTGCGGCGGTCAGTTGGTGATGACCGCCGATACAGATTGTTGCCTGCTACTTTATCCACAACCCGAGTGGCAGCCCATTCGCGAGAAGCTACTCAAGCTTTCCTCACTTAATTCAAAGCTCCGTGCCTTGCAGCGTCGCCTGATCGGTTATGCCGAAGATGTGCCGATGGACGGTGCTGGACGTGTGCTTATCTCTCCGACTTTGCGCAGCTACGCCGTATTGGACAAGCGCGTGATGCTGGTTGGACAGGGCAACAAATTCGAATTGTGGGACGAGGCAAAGTGGCAGGCGCAGCAAGAAGTTGGCTTGACATTCATGGATGGTGAGCTGCCCCCCGAGTTGGAGGGCTTCTCGTTGTGAAAGGCATTTATGAGTGAGGGCTTAGCCCACACCACCGTCCTACTGCATGAAGCTGTTGAAGCACTGGTCATCAAGCTGGATGGCATTTATGTGGACGCCACTTTCGGGCGCGGCGGGCATAGCCGGTTGATTCTGGAAAAGCTGGACGCGCATGGCCGATTGATTGCGCTGGACAAAGACCCGGCGGCAGTGGCGGCGGCGCAAGCGATTTCAGACCCGCGTTTCCAGATCGCGCACAGCGGGTTCGCGCACTTGGCCGAAGTGTTGCGCAAATTATCAGTTAAAAAAGTGGACGGCGTGTTACTCGATTTGGGAATGTCATCACCGCAATTGGACGATGAACAGCGCGGGTTCAGTTTCCGTTTTGATGCGCCGCTGGACATGCGCATGGACACCAGCAGCGGGCAAACCGCAGCGCAGTGGCTGGCATCGGTGGACGAGGGTTTGCTTGGGGAGGTGATACGTGACTACGGCGAGGAACGGTTTGCTAAACAGATTGCAAGAGCGCTTGTTGCTGCGCGCCAGGAGATTCCCACCACCACCACGCGCCAGCTCAGTGAAGTCGTCGCCAAGGCTGTGCGCACGCGTGAGCCCGGGAAAAACCCGGCGACGCGCACCTTTCAGGCTATACGGATTTATCTCAACCAGGAACTCGAGGAACTCGCGCAGGTCCTGCCGCAGTGCGTGGATTGCATGAGACCGCATGGGCGCATCGTGATTATCAGTTTTCATTCGCTGGAAGACCGCATGGCGAAACATTTTTTGCACGACATGGCGCAGGGCGACAAGCTGCCGCACAAGCTGCCGATCCGCGCCGCCGAAGTACCTGTGGGCAAGTTGCGCCTGGTTGGCAAGGCAGTGCGCGCTTCACCGCAGGAGGTGGCGGCAAACCCGCGAGCGCGCAGCGCGGTAATGCGTGTGGCCGAGCGCGCAGGGGATGCGGGTGGCTAGGCTACCCCTGCTGCTCTTGCTCGTGGCGGTCGCTTGCGCGTTGGGTGTTGTGACTTCACAACATAAGGCGCGCAAATTGTTTACGGAACTGCAAAAAGAAAAAGACGAGGCGCAACGGATGGAAGTGGAATGGGGACAGTTGCAACTTGAGCAGAGCACTTGGGCGACGCCAGTGCGCGTAGAGAAGATTGCTGCATCCAAATTGCAGATGCAGTTGCCGAAGAGCGGACAAATTCAATTTATACGAGCAGAACAGCCCTCGCCTCAATCCTCTGGTGGAGCTACTAGCCATTCGACTAAGCCCGCAAGCGGGCAAGTCGCTGGTTATCCCGCCAGCGGGAAAGGAGGCAATCGCGCCTTCTCCTCATGGGAGAAGGGAGAAAAGGGCATTGACGGGGCAAACCAGCAACCATGAATTACGCCAGCAGCATACAGATGACAGGGCTCCAGGAATTGCCACCGTGGCGCTCCCGCCTGCTGTTTGTGCTATTGCTACTGAGCCTGTGCGGGCTGATGGTGCGAGCGGTGTACCTGCAAGGCATACACAACGATTTCCTGCAACAGAAAGGTGATGCGCGTTATGGCCGCATCATTGACATCAATGCGCACCGCGGCATGATCACCGACCGCCATGGCGAACCGCTCGCCATCAGCACGCCGGTAGAATCTATCTGGGCCAGCCCGCAGGATTTGGAGGCGACGCCGCAACAACTGATACGGTTGGCACAAATTCTGGGTATGGGTGTTGAAGAAGTGAAAAGCCGTTTGCTCGATACCTCGCGTGATTTCGTTTACCTCAAACGCCAACTTCCACCCGAGCAGGCGGAAAAAGTCGTCAGGCTGGGCGTGCCGGGGGTGGCGTTAAGCCGCGAATACCGCCGCTATTATCCCGATGCAGAAGTGACGGCTCACCTGCTTGGCTTCACCGATGTGGATGACAATGGACAGGAAGGGATCGAGCTGGCATCGCAGGAGCAGCTTGGCGGCAAAGCTGGCAGCCAGCGCGTCATCAAGGATAGGCACGGGCATATCGTTGAAGACGTAGCCAGCATACGCGCACCCAAGCCGGGCAGTGACCTTGCTCTGAGCATAGACAGCAAGATGCAGTATCTGGCTTACCGCGAAATCAGGCTGGCTGTCGAGCAGCATAACGCCAAGGCTGGCTCCATCGTGGTGCTGGATGCGAAAAGCGGCGAGGTGCTGGCGCTGGCCAATTGGCCGAGCTACAACCCCAACAACCGCGTCAAGCCAAACTTGAAGTTGATGCGCAACCATGCGGTGACCGACCTGTTCGAGCCGGGTTCCACGATGAAGCCGTTCACCGTCGCGGCTGCGCTGGAAGCGGGCAAGGTCAGGCCGGAAACTTTAATCAATACCGAAGGCGGCTTATTTACCGTTGGCGGGCGCAAGATCCATGACACCCACCCAAGATCGGTGCTCACCGTGGCACAGGTGATCCAGCAATCCAGCAATGTGGGTGCTGCCAAGATAGCGCTGTCGCTGACGCCGGAAACTTTCTGGCGCAGTTTGAGCGATACCGGCTTCGGCGCGCAAACTGGCAGCGCATTTCCCGGCGAGGCGGCGGGCAAGCTTCGTGATTTCAAGAAATGGCTTCCCATTGAGCAGGCCACCATGTCGTATGGCAACGGCATTTCGGTCAATCTGCTGCAACTGGCGCGGGCTTACACCGTATTTGCCAACGATGGGGATCTGAAGCCGGTGACGCTGTTCAAGCAGGATGTGCCGCCTGCAGGCAGGAAGGTTTATTCCCAGGCCACGGCACGTGCGGTACGCGACATGCTGGAACTGGTGGTAAAACCCGGCGGAACCGCTCCGCTGGCGCAGATCAACGGCTACCGCGTGGCGGGCAAGACCGGCACATCACACAAACTGGAAGATGGGCATTACGTCAACCGCTATATCTCTTCGTTTGTCGGGCTGGCTCCCGCGTCCAACCCGCGCCTGATTGTAGCGGTGATGATCAACGAACCGGGCGGCGAACAATACTATGGCGGGCAGGTTGCAGCTCCGGTGTTCAGCAATGTGATGGGTTCGGCGTTGCGGTTGCTCAACGTACCCAACGACGCACCGCTTGGCAATATATTGATGCCGCCTGCTGACATTGTGAAAGAGGAAGTATGAGTCCTTCGGCTAAGAATCAAACAGAGCCAGGAACGGATCCTTCGACCATGCTCAAGACAGGCTTCCATCCCGAGCTGCTTGCCTCTCTTGGTGTGACGATCAAGCGCCTGGTGACGGACAGCCGCGCGGTGGCACCGGGCGAAGCTTTTGTTGCTTATCCCGGAAACCAGGCGGACGGGCGCCGTTTCATCCCGCAGGCCATCGCTAATGGCGCCAACGCGGTAATCTGGGAAGCACAAGGTTTCAACTGGAATAATTCATGGCAGGCCCCCAATCTGGCGGTCGCAGATTTGCGCCACCATGCGGGGGAAATTGCCGATTACGTTTATGGCAATCCATCCGGAAAATTGTGGATGGTGGGTGTCACCGGCACCAACGGCAAGACTTCGTGCAGCCACTGGATTGCGCAATCGTTTTGTGCGCTGGGTAAGAAAACCGCGCTGGTCGGCACATTGGGCAACGGTTTCCAGGGCAATTTACAGCCGACGTTGAACACCACGCCCGACGCCATCTGCCTGCATGGCTTGCTGGCCGGTTACCTCGCCCAGGGTGCGCAGGCGGTGGCAATGGAAGTGTCCTCCCACGCCCTGGCGCAAGGGCGTGTGAATGGCGTGAAATACGACGTGGCGCTGCTCACCAACCTCAGCCGCGACCACCTCGATTATCACGGCGACATGCAGCAATACGCTGCGGCCAAGCGCCGTTTATTCGAGTGGCAAGAACTCAAATATGCCGTGCTCAATCTGGACGACGCATTTGGCGCCGGGTTTGCCGAAGAGTTGTTGAATGCGGAAATTGAAGTGGTGGGCTATGGTTTGAGCGATGCCGCATTGGCTCTGGCAGAACGCCTCGGCCTGCGCATGGTGTATGGCGGCGCATTGCATATGGATGCGCAAGGGATCAGCCTGCAAGTGCATTCGAGCTGGGGCGGCGCAGAACTGCATAGCACGCTGTTGGGGCGGTTCAATGCCGCCAATCTGCTTGGGGTGCTGGCGGTATTGCTGGTGAGCGGAATAACGCTGGACGATGCGTTACGTGAACTGGCGCAGGCCAAAGCGGTGCCCGGCCGTATGCAGACACTTGGCGGCGGCGACCGCCCCACCGTGGTGGTGGATTATGCGCATACGCCGGATGCCTTGGAGAAAGTATTGCAGGCCTTGCGCGAAGTGACCGCAGCCAGCAGCGGCAAATTGATTTGTGTGTTCGGATGCGGCGGCGACCGCGACCGGGGCAAGCGCCCGATGATGGGCGCCATTGCGGCGAAACTGGCGGATAGCTGCATCGTTACCAGCGACAACCCGCGCAGTGAATCCCCGCGCGACATTATCAGCGCCATCGTGGCTGGCATGAGCGGGCAGGAATATCAAATCATCGAAGACCGCGCGCAGGCGATTGAACAAGCCGTCGGCAATGCGCGGGCAGTAGACACCGTGCTGGTGGCGGGCAAGGGGCATGAGCCGTATCAGGAAATCAACGGTGTGAAATATCCGTTCAGCGATGTCGAGGTTGCGCAACGCGCGCTGGCATCGTGGTCCCTCCGACAGGCTCAGGATAGCCGGAGTGCCAAAACATGATGTTGTTATCGCAAGCAGCGCGGGCGCTGGGCGGCAGGCTCATTGGATCGGATGTGATGTTCGTTGCCGTATCCAGCGACAGCCGCAAGATTGCGGCGGGTGATTTGTTCGTGGCGCTGCAAGGGGAAAATTTTGACGGCAGCGAATTTGTCGCCGGAGCCATGCAGGGCGGCGCGGTAGCCGCAATGGTCAATGCGGACAGTATCAAGAAGCTCTCCTCAGTCCTTAGTCCTCAAACCTCAATCCTGGCTGTAGAGGATACGCGTCTCGCATTGGGGCGTCTGGCATCGCATTGGCGTAAACAGTTCGCCATTCCGCTGGTAGCGGTGACCGGCAGCAACGGCAAGACCACAGTCAAGGAAATGCTGGCGAGCATCTTGCGCCAGCATACAAAAAATAATTTTCACGATTGCTCCCTCCCCCCCGGGGGGATAAACAATGACTTGGCTGTCGTTGTTGGACAGCCTAGTCAGATGGCTAGTAGTTCCATCAGGGTTGGGGAGAGGGAGCAAGCGGCGGACACCAACGAGACCGTACTGGCGACGCAAGGCAATCTCAACAACGACATCGGCATGCCGCTCACATTACTGAAACTGCGCGCGGCACATCGCTATGCGGTAATCGAGATGGGCATGAACCATTCCGGCGAGATTGATTACCTGACGCGCCTTGCACGGCCGGATGTGGCCATTGTCAACAACGCAGCCAGCGCGCACCTGGCTGGGCTGGGCTCGGTAGAGGCGGTGGCGCGCGCCAAGGGGGAAATTTTTGCGGGCTTGCCGGAAAACGGTATCGCAGTGATCAACGCCGATGATGACCATGCAACGCTATGGCGCAAACTGGCAGGCGCCCATGCGGTGATCGAATTCGGCATGGAACGCCATGTGGCAGTCCACGCGCAATGGAAGCCGCAAGGACATGGTGCGCGCATCGAGGTGAGTGCGCCGCAGGGTAGCTTCAGCGCAAATTTGCAGGTACCGGGGGTGCACAACGTGCGTAACGCGCTAGCCGCCACCGCAGCGGCATCGGCGCTGCACATAGGCTTGTCCGACATTGCGTCGGGGCTGGAAAAATTTTCTGGTGTAGGCGGGCGCTTGCAGCGTAAGGCAGCATTGCACGGCGCGATGCTGATAGACGACAGCTACAACGCCAACCCTGCCTCGTTGCACGCCGCACTCAAGGTGCTGGCGCAGGCTGCCGGCAAAAAAATCCTGGTGCTGGGCGACATGGGCGAACTTGGGTCCGCTGCGGCGCGACTGCATGGTGAGATCGGCGCGGAAGCTCGCCGCATGGGGGTGAACGTGTTGCTGGCGCTGGGGGAATTGACTACCCATACGGTGCATGAATTCGGCGCGGGTGCGCGCCATTTTGAACGCATCGAGGATTTGCTTGCCACGTTGGACAAGGATATGGGCGCAGGCAGCACGGTGTTGGTGAAGGGCTCGCGCTTCATGCGCATGGAGCGGGTGGTGCAGCATTGCACCGCGCCGCAATAAGGGGATATATGTTACTGGCGCTCTCACAATGGCTGGCGCAAGACATCCGTACTTTCAACGTGTTCAGCTACATCACGTTGCGCGCGGTGCTGGCCGCCATGACCGCGCTGTTCATTTCCTTCATGGTGGGGCCGATGATGATCCGCAAGCTGACCGCCTACAAGATCGGGCAGTCGGTGCGCGACGATGGCCCGCAAAGCCATCTGATCAAGGCCGGAACCCCGACCATGGGCGGTGCGCTGATTCTCACCTCGATAGCCATCACCACGCTGCTATGGAGCGATCTCAAAAACCCGTATGTGTGGGTGGCGCTGCTCACTACGCTGGGTTTCGGCGCCATCGGCTGGGTGGATGACTACCGTAAAGTGGTGCACCGCAATCCAAAGGGGCTGTCGGCCAAGGCAAAAATGTTCTGGCAGTCCGTTATTACGCTGGTTGTCGCGGTGTACCTGTGGCGGCACGCCAGCCTGCCGGTGCATACCGAACTTATCGTGCCGTTCTTCAAGCATCTGGTGTTCCCGTTGGGCTTGGCCATGTTCATCGTGTTGACTTATCTGGTTATCGTCGGCAGCAGCAACGCGGTGAACCTGACCGACGGTTTGGATGGGTTGGCCATCATGCCCACGGTGATGGTGAGTGGCGCGCTGGCCCTGTTCGCTTATATCGCGGGCCATGCGGTGTTCGCCAAATATCTCGGTGTGCCGCACATTCCAGGTGCGGGCGAGTTGGCGGTGTTTTGCAGCGCAATCGCCGGAGCCGGGCTGGCCTTCCTGTGGTTTAACGCCTATCCGGCGGAAGTGTTCATGGGCGACGTGGGCGCGCTGGCGCTGGGTGCGGCGCTCGGCACAGTGGCCGTGATCGTGCGGCAGGAGCTGGTGCTGTTCATCATGGGCGGCGTGTTCGTGGTCGAAGCGGTTTCGGTGATGTTGCAGGTGTCGTATTTCAAATACACCAAGCAGCGCTACGGCGTCGGCAAGCGCATCCTGCTGATGGCGCCGCTGCACCACCACTTCGAGCAGAAGGGCTGGAAGGAGACACAGGTGGTGGTGCGCTTCTGGATTATTACCATGCTGCTGGTGCTGCTGGGGTTGGCGACGTTGAAGCTAAGATAGTTGGTAGTCGTTAGACGTTAGTCGTTAGTTAAGGCCGCCGCATAGCGGCGATAACACCAACTAACGACTACCTACTAGCGGCTAACGGCTGATTTTGAGGATAAACAAGTGACAGGATGGACTGACAAAAAAGTGCTGGTACTCGGTCTCGGCGAGACTGGGCTGTCGCTCGCGCGCTGGCTGGTGGCGCAGGGTGCGCGCGTGCGTGCCGCCGACAGCCGTGAGCAACCGCCTGCGCTCACTACGCTACGTGCGCAGTTGCCGCAGGTGGAAATTCATTGCGGCGCGTTTCGCGATGAATTACTAAACGGCATCGAGCTGGCCGCCATCAGCCCCGGCATACCGCTTGCCGACCCATTCGTGGCGCATGCCGTTACATGCGGCATCCCGGTGGTCGGCGATATAGAACTCTTCGCCCAACAACTAGCGTCTAGCGACTACCGTCTAACGACTAAGGTCATTGCCATCACCGGCGCCAACGGCAAGACCACGGTGACCAGCATGGTCGGTGCGATGTGCCGTGCGGCAGGGCTGGATACTGAAGTGGCTGGCAATATTTCACCCGCAGTGCTGGATGTGCTGTTACAGCGACAAGGGCTGCAGCCGGATGTGTGGGTGCTGGAGCTTTCCAGCTTCCAGTTGGAAACGACCAATTCCTTGAATGCAGATGCGGCCACGGTGCTGAATGTCAGCGAGGATCACCTCGACCGCTATACCGATATGACTGCCTACGCTGCGGCCAAGGCGCGCATCTTTCAAGGCGGGGGGGCTCAAGTGCTGAACCGTGACGATGCGCGCAGCTTGGGCATGGTATTGCCGGGGCGCAGGCAAGCGACCTTCGGCTTGAATGAACCGCGCGGTGCGGGCGACTGGGGAATACAGCGCAATGGCAGGGACATCTGGCTGGTGCAGGGGCAGCAGCGCGTGCTGAATGCCAACGAGTTGCAAGTTGCCGGATTGCACAATGTGGCGAACGCGCTGGCTGCGCTGGCGCTGTGCCGCGCCATCGGGTTGCCGTTATCTTCCCTGCTGGATGCGTTGCGCGCTTTCAAGGGGTTGCCGCACCGCGTGGAGCCCGTCGCGGAAATCAACGGGGTCATTTACTACGACGATTCCAAGGGCACCAATGTGGGCGCTACTACGGCTGCGCTGCAAGGCCTGGGTCGGCTCTCGGTGCTGATTGCGGGCGGGGACGGCAAGGGGCAGGATTTTTCGCCGCTCAATCCGGTGGTGGCGCAGCACGCGCGCGCCGTCGTGCTGATCGGGCGCGATGCAGGCAGGGTCGAGGCGGCGCTGGAGAATTGTGGCGTGCCGGTAGTGCGCGCCCGCGACATGGTTGATGCGGTGCGGCAAGGCGCTGCGCTGGCACAGCCAGGTGATGCGGTGCTACTGTCGCCGGCCTGCGCCAGCTTCGACATGTTCCGCAACTATGAGCATCGTGCCGAGGTGTTTGCCGGCGCTGTGCATAAACTACAAACGGAGGTGTCATGCGCGTCGCAAACCTGAGCGCCCCCCACCCGGTATTGGCGGAATATGACGAGATGCTGGTGTGGATCGTACTTGCGCTGCTGTCCATCGGCCTGGTGATGGTGTACTCGGCTTCCATCGCCACTGCAGAGGAAAGCAAATTCACCGGCTTTCGCCCCGCGTATTACCTGGTCCGGCACAGCTTGTATATTTTCATCGGCATCGTCGCCGGGGTGATGGCGTTCCAGGTGCCGGTGCAAACCTGGCAAAAGCTGTCACCTTACTTGTTCATGTTGGGCGTGGTGCTGCTGATACTGGTGCTGATTCCCGGTATTGGCCGGGCGGTGAATGGCAGCCGCCGCTGGTTGTCACTGTTCGCCGTCAATCTGCAACCGTCCGAATTGATGAAATTGTTAGCCGTGCTGTATGCCGCCGATTACACGATGCGCAAGGGCAGCGTCAAACATACCTTCAGCAAGGCATTTCTGCCGATTTTCGTGGTGATGGTGCTGGTGGGCGGGTTGTTGTTGCTGGAGCCGGATATGGGTGCGTTCGTGGTGATCTGTGCGATTGCCGTCTGCACGCTGTGGGTGGGGGGCTTTAATCTCAAGGTGTTCGGCGGGCTGGTGTTTGCCTTGCCGCTCGCCTTCGCTGCGCTGATCATTTCATCGCCCTATCGCATGCAGCGCGTCATCAGTTTTATGGACCCGTGGTCTGATCCTTTCGGCAAGGGTTACCAGTTAAGCCATGCGTTGATAGCCTTCGGGCGCGGCGAGTGGTTTGGCGTGGGGCTGGGCGGCAGCGTGGAAAAATTATTTTACCTGCCAGAAGCGCACACGGATTTTTTGCTTGCGGTCATTGCCGAAGAACTCGGCTTTGCCGGTGTGTGCACGGTCATCATACTGTTTACCGGGCTGCTTATCCGTGCCTTTGCCATTGGCCGCCAAGCGGCCTTTCTCGATCGCCAGTTCGCTGCGCTGGCAGCGCAGGGCATCGCCGTGTGGCTGGGAGTCCAGGCGGTGATCAACAGCGGGGTGAATATGGGCGTGCTGCCCACCAAGGGATTGACCCTGCCGTTCCTCAGTTTCGGCGGCAGCGGTTTGGTGGTGAACTGCATCGCGGTGGCGATACTGCTGCGGATTGATTTCGAAAATCGTCGCATGATGCGTGGAGTGCCGGTATGACGCGCAATATCCTGATTATGGCAGGCGGCACCGGCGGCCATATCTTTCCGGCATTAGCCGTCGCCGATTGTTTGCGCGCACAGGGATGGCGCATCACTTGGCTGGGCGCGCCCAACAGCATGGAAGCCGAACTGGTGCCCAAGCATGGTTATGAAATGTCGTGGGTGCGCTTCTCAGGATTACGCGGCAAGGGGCTGCTGCGCAAGCTGTTGCTGCCGCTGAACCTGCTGGTGGCGCTGTGGCAAAGCGCGGTTGCGCTGTTGCGCCATCGTCCGGACGTGGTGCTGGGCATGGGCGGATACATCACGTTCCCTGGCGGCATCATGGCTGCATTGTTGCGCCGCCCGCTGGTCATTCATGAACAGAATTCGATTGCCGGGTTGAGCAACAAGGCTCTGGCGCATTTTGCCAAGCGCGTACTGAGCGGTTTTCCGGAAGTGCTGCCCGGCGCAGAATGGTGCGGCAACCCGGTGCGCAACACCATCGCCGGGCTGCCCGGACCACAATCGCGTTATGCCGCACGCGACGGTGTGCTCAATGTGCTGGCAGTGGGCGGCAGTCTGGGGGCAAAAGCGATCAATGAATGCATGCCGCAGGCGCTGGCTTTAATGCCGCAGGCGATACGCCCAAAAGTGATTCACCAGACCGGCAAGCAGCATTTCGAGGCAGTGCAAGCGGCCTATCAGCAGGCAGGCGTGGCTGCCGAAGTTAAACCTTTTCTGGAAGATATGGCGCACTACTACGGGCAGGCCGATGTAGTGGTTTGCCGAGCCGGGGCGCTGACCATCGCCGAATTGGCGGCAGCGGGCGTAGCCAGCATTCTGGTGCCCTTCCCGTTTGCGGTGGATGACCACCAGAGCGGCAATGCCCGCTTTCTCAGCGAACACGGCGCGGCGGTCTTGTTGCCGCAGGGCGAATTGGTCCCGCAGCGCCTGGCAGATTTATTGCAGGAGATGACCCGGGCGCGTGCACTGGCTATGGCACTGGCCGCACGCGCGGTGGCGCAACCGGCAGCAGCATCACGCGTGGCACAAGTGTGTGCAGAATTGGTGGCAGCATGAAACATAAAATTAAAAATATTCACTTCGTGGGCATAGGCGGTTCAGGCATGAACGGCATTGCGGAAGTACTGCTTAATCTGGGTTATCAGGTGAGCGGATCCGACCTGGCTGACAGCACGATCATGCGGAGAATAGAGCATCTTGGCGCGACGGTGCATGTGGGGCATGCCGGGGATCATCTCGCCGATGCGGATGCGGTGGTGGTGTCCACTGCGGTGGGCGGAGACAACCCGGAGGTGCTGGCGGCGCGTGCACGCAATATTCCGGTGGTGCCACGCGCCATGATGCTGGCGGAACTGATGCGGTTGCGCCAGGGTATCGCGGTGGCCGGGACGCACGGCAAGACTACAACCACCAGCCTGGTCGCCAGCGTGCTGGCCAAGGGTGGTTTCGATCCAACCTACGTCATCGGCGGGCGGCTCAACAGCAGCGGAACCAACGCCAAACTTGGTACCGGCGAATTCATTGTGGTCGAAGCGGATGAGTCCGATGCTTCATTTCTCCATTTGACGCCCATTCTGGCGGTGGTCACCAACATAGACGCCGACCACATGGAAACTTATGGCCACGATTTCACCCGGCTCAAGCAGGCATTCGTGGATTTCCTGGAGCGTCTGCCGTTCTATGGGCGCGCCATGCTGTGCGTGGACGATGCCAATGTGCGCGAACTACTGGCGCGCATCAGCAAGCCTGTCACCACTTACGGCTTCGCCGAGGATGCGCAGATCCGCGCGGTCAACGTGCGCCACGAGGGCGGGCGGATGCGCTTTACCGCATTGTGTCGGCACAACAGCGTGCCCGTGGATTTAGACATCTTGCTGAATCTGGCTGGCGCCCACAACGTGCTGAACGCCTTGGCCGCCATCGCCGTGGGGCTCGAAGTGGGCGTGGCGGAAGAAGCCATCGTCGCGGCGCTGGCCGAGTTCCAGGGGGTGGGGCGGAGGTTCCAGCGCTATGGCGAGATTCCGGTGCTCAATGCTCCATTACCTGGCTCTTCCACGCAAAAACACCCTCACCTCAATCCTGATGAAACAACTAGCCATCTGACTAGGCTGCCCAAAGACGACAGCCAAGTCATTGGTTCTCTCCCGGAGGGAGAGGAGGCGAACGTTCCCTCGCCCGCTTGCGGGCGAGGGAGTTTTACTTTAATCGACGATTATGGCCATCACCCCGCCGAGATGGCTGCCACACTGTCCGCAGTGCGCGGCGCTTTTCCGGGGCGGCGCTTGGTGCTGGCGTTTCAGCCGCACCGCTACACGCGCACGCGCGATTTGTTCGAGGACTTCGTCAAGGTGCTTAGCGGGGTGGATGCGCTGCTGCTGGCGGAAGTGTATGCGGCGGGCGAGGCGCCCATCGTGGCAGCGGACGGGCGCACGTTGATGCATGCGGTGCGTGTGGCTGGGCAGGGCGAAGCGATGTTCGTCGAGCAGATACAGGATATGCCGCAGGCCATCCTGAGCATGGCGCAGCCGAATGATGTGGTGCTGACCATGGGCGCCGGTTCAATTGGCGGCGTTCCGCCTCAAGTGCGCCAAATGGCGGAGGGCGCATGGAAATGACTGAGCCGGCACAGTTCATCGCCGAAGGTTTGCGCGGGACGTTGCGCTATGACGTGGATATGCGCCGCCACACCAGTTGGCGCGCGGGCGGGCGCGTGGAGCGCATGTATCAACCTGCCGACATTGAAGATCTGGCGGCATTTCTGTACGCCCTGCCAGCGGAGGAACCGCTGGTGGCAGTCGGTTTGGGCAGTAACCTGCTGGTGCGCGACGGTGGCCTGCGTGGCACGGTGCTGCTGCTGCACGGTGCGCTGGGCGAATTTCACCTGGAGGCAGAAGGATTGATCTACGCGCAGGCAGGCGTACCCGGTGCAAAGCTGGCGCGTTTCGCGGCGCTGCATAACCTGGGCGGCGCGGAATTTTTCGCGGGTATTCCCGGCACGCTAGGCGGCATGTTGGCCATGAACGCCGGTTGTTACGGCAGCGAAACTTGGGATGTAGTGGCGCGGGTGCAGGTGTTGGATCGCGGAGGTGCGCTGTATGAGCGCACGGCGGCAGATTATGAGATTGGGTACCGGCATGTGGTGAAACGGGAAACGGGAAGCGGAATGGATGTAGGAGCCCGGCTTGCCGGGCGAAAGGAATTCGCGCAGCACCCGCAAGGAGTACGCCGTGGTTGCAATGGGCTAAAGCCCAAACAACACAAGCAGCAAGATGAATTTTTCGTCGGCGCTTGGCTGGGATTTGCGGGGGGCGATGGTGCGGTGGCACGCGGAAAAATCAAGGCGCTGCTGGACAAGCGCATTGCCAGCCAGCCGCTGAACTTGCCGAACGCCGGTTCGGTGTTCCGCAACCCGCCGGGTGATTATGCGGCGCGCCTGATTGAGCAGTGCGGGCTGAAGGGAAGGCAGATCGGCGGGGCGCGCGTGTCGGAAAAACATGCCAACTTCATCGTGAACATGGGTGGCGCCACTGCAACGGACATCGAGAATTTGATTGGGGATGTACAGGCGACGGTCGAAGAAAAAACCGGAATCAGGTTGCATCCAGAAGTAAGAATTGTGGGTGAAGCGAAATGAGCACACAACCTTCCGCTACACGCTACAAGCACCAAGCTACAAGCTCCTACGGCAAAGTAGCGGTGCTGTATGGCGGACGCTCCGCCGAGCGCGAAGTATCGCTCAAGAGCGGTGCGGCGGTGCTGGCCGCTTTGCGCAACAGCGGCGTGGACGCATATGGCTTCGATCCCGCCGCGCAGGACTTGCATAGGCTGCTGGATGAGGGATACCAGCGCGTATTCATCGCGCTGCATGGACGTTTCGGCGAGGACGGCACGGTGCAGGGCGCGCTCGAATTGATGGGCATCCCCTATACCGGCAGCGGCGTGTTGGCCAGCGCGCTGGCCATGGACAAGTGGCGCAGCAAGCTGGTATGGCAGGCGGCGGGTTTGCCAATTCCAGAATATGAGTTGCTGGTTGTCGAGAGTGATTTCGATGCCGTTGCGGCACGTTTGGGATTGCCGCTGTTCGTCAAGCCGGCCAACGAAGGTTCCAGCGTGGGCATCAGCAAGGTGAAGCGGATAGGCGATTTGCGCGCGGCTTATGAAGAAGCTGCACGCCATGACAAGCTGGTGATTGCGGAGGCATTCGTCGGCGGTGGCGAATATACCGTCGCCATCCTGAGCGAACAGGAGCTGCCGGTGATCAAGATCGAACCGGCCAATGAGTTCTACGACTATGAGGCGAAATATCTGCGCGACGATACGCGCTACCTGTGCCCCAGCGGGCTTGCGCCGGCACAGGAAACAGAAATGCAGCGGCTGGCGCAACAGGGCTTTGCGCTGATAGGTGGCACAGGGTGGGGGCGTGTAGATTTTCTGGTCAACGAGGCGGGCAAGCCGTATCTGCTGGAAATCAATACCTCGCCCGGCATGACCGACCACAGCTTGGTGCCGATGGCGGCCAGACAAGCCGGGATGAGCTTTGAGCAACTAGTGTTGCGGATATTGGAATTGGCAGAAGTTAGAAATGGCTCTTCACGTTTGCTCCCTCGCCCGCTTGCGGTAACCAATGACTTGGCTGGCGTTGTTAGCCAGCCTAGTCAGATGGCTAGTAGTTCCATCAGAGAGGGTTGGGGAGAGGGCGATGTGGGATAAACCGGATCAATTGCGTGTGGCTTCCAGCATGCTGTTCGGCATCAGCCTCATTCTGGCGTTGTATGGTTCATTGCACTATGTGCTGCAACTGCCGGTGTTTCCCTTGCGTGCAGTGCAGTTAAGCGCCGCGCCGCGCCAAGTGAATGCTGCACAGATCGAGGCCATAGTACGCAATGAGATTCGCGGCAATTTTTTTACTGTTGATCTGGAAAGTGCGCGGCATGCTTTTGAGAAACTGCCCTGGGTGCGCAAAGTGAGTGTGCGGCGCCATTTCCCCTGGCGGCTGGAAGTGAGCCTGGAGGAGCATGTGGCGCTGGCGCAGTGGAACGGCACGGAACTGGTGAACACACACGGCGAAGTTTTTTCGGTACAGAGAAATCAGGCGTTACCGAAATTTCCCGATGGCACGCAGCAATTCCCCGAGGGTCTGCCGCAATTCATAGGCAAGCCCGGCACCGCCGCCGAAGTGACGCAGATGTACTCGGCATTCGGTGAACTGCTTACCCCTCTCAAGCAGGAAATTGAGCAGATCAGCCTGTCTCCGCGCCATGCCTGGCAGTTACGCCTGAATAGCGGCATGGTTCTTGAATTGGGGCGTGAACAGCCCCAGCAACGCCTGGCGCGCTTCGTGGCTATCCAGTGGACAGAGGGCGGAAATACGATGAAGTATGTGGACTTGCGTTATCGCAATGGGTTTGCCATCAGGCAGATGGCGGAGGATAAAAAACATAACCAGCAACTGGGTTGACGTTTATTCAGCCAGTCGTTTCACCAGTGGTTTTATCAGAAGGCAGAAGGTTATTTAGGGTGCAAGGAAGACGCCGGGGAATAGACAGATTTTCTGCCCTCTTGTCTTCTGAATCGGAGCAAGCAATGAGCAAAAGCAGGGAAGTCAAAAATTTGATTGTCGGCCTGGATATAGGCACTTCCAAGATTGTCGTCATCGTTGGTGAAATCAAGCCGGAAGGTGCGCTGGAAGTAATCGGCGTGGGGATGCATGAATCATCCGGCATGAAGAAGGGGATGGTCGTCAACATAGACGCGACGGTGGCCGCAATCCAGCGCGCGCTGGGCGATGCCGAGCTGATGGCCGACTGCAAGATACGCGAGGTATACACCGGCATTGCGGGCAGCCACATCAAAAGCCACAACGCCAATGGCATGGTCAAGATCAAGGATAAAGAAGTGGCGCAGGCCGACATCGACCGCGTGATTGAAACCGCCAGCTCGATCAGCCTGCCGGGTGACCAGCAGACGCTGCACATTCTGGAACAGGAGTTCAGCATAGACGGGCAGGGGGGTATCAGGAAGCCGCTCGGCATGAGTGGCATGCGCCTGGAAGTCGAGGTACATATCGTCACCGGAGCGGTGGCGGCGGCGCAAAACATCATGAAGTGCATACATCGCTGCGGGCTGGAAGTGCGCGAGATGATTTTGCAGCCGCTGGCATCGAGCAGGGCGGTGCTGGCTGACGATGAAAAAGACCTGGGCGTGTGCCTGATTGATATCGGCGGCGGCACTACCGACGTGGCAATTTTCACCGGCGGCGCAATCCGCCATACCGCAGTGATTCCCATCGCGGGCGACCAGATCACCAACGATATTGCGATGGCCTTGCGCACCCCGACCAAAGATGCGGAGGACATCAAGATCAAGTATGGCTGTGCCTTGCGCCAGCTTGCCGGCAATGGGCCTATCGAAGTGCCCGGTGTAGGCGAACGCGGGCCGCGCATGTTGTCGCGGCAGACCTTGGCGGAGGTTGTCGAGCCGCGCGTGGAAGAGTTGTATTTGCTGGTGCAGGCCGAATTGCGCCGCAGCGGTTTTGAGGACTTGCTGTCCTCCGGCATTGTGATTACCGGCGGCAGCAGTGCCATGCAAGGCATGGTGGAACTGGGCGAGGAGATTTTTCATATGCCGGTGCGCTTGGGGTTGCCGCATTACGTGGGTGGCTTATCTGATGTGGTGAAAACACCGCGTTTTTCCACCGGTGTCGGTTTGCTGCTGTATGGGCTGGAACAACACCAGCGCCAGCGGGCGGCACGCCTGAGTTCGAATTCCTTCAGTGATGTGCTGGACAGGATGAAAGCGTGGTTCCAGGATAATTTTTAGCGGAGTGGCTTTTAACAAGCGGTTTCTTGCAGGGCAATTTTTAAATGGTATTTTGGGGTTTTTGGTTTTGTAATCAATCTGGGAGAAAAGAAATGTTCGAAATTATGGATACACAACTTCAGGATGCTGTAATTAAGGTGATAGGCGTGGGTGGCTGTGGCGGCAATGCGGTGGATCATATGATCGAGGAGGGAGTGCAGGGTGTGGATTTCATCACCATCAACACCGATGCACAGGCGCTTAAACGCAGCAAGGCGCGCACCCAGTTGCAGATCGGCGCCAGCATCACCAAGGGGTTGGGTGCGGGGGCAATTCCGGATGTCGGGCGGGCCGCCGCCGAGGAAGACCGCGCGCGCATCGCTGAATTGGTCAAAGGCGCCAACATGGTGTTTATCACCGCCGGCATGGGTGGCGGCACCGGTACTGGCGCTGCGCCGGTCGTGGCCCAGGTGGCCAGGGAACTGGGCATCCTCACCGTGGCCGTGGTGACCAAACCCTTTGCCCACGAAGGCAAGCGCATGCGCCTGGCGCAGGCGGGGATCGAAGCGTTATCCGAATATGTGGATTCGCTGATCATCGTCCCGAACGAGAAACTGATGACAGTGCTGGGCGAAGACACCACACTGCTTGATGCGTTCCGCTCCTCCAACAGTGTATTGCAGGGCGCGGTAGCTGGGATTGCCGAAGTAATCAATGTGCCCGGTTTGGTCAATGTGGACTTTGCCGACGTATGCACCCTGATGTCGGAAAACGGCATGGCAATGATGGGTTCGGCCACCGCCTCCGGGCCGGGGCGCGGCAAACTTGCCGCAGAACGCGCCATGTCCAGCCCGTTGCTGGAGGATGTGGATTTGGCGGGTGCGCGCGGCGTGCTGGTAAACATCAGTTCCAATAGCAGCCTCACGCTGAAGGAATACAGGGAGGTTACCAACAGCGTGCAGTTCGCCATTGAAGATGCCACCGTGATAGTCGGCTCGGTGTTTGATGAGAACATGGGTGATGAGTTGCGGGTTACCATAGTTGCGACAGGGCTGGGTTCACCTGCGAAAAACAGGCAACCCAAGCCCGAACTGGTCTCCTGGGAGCGCACCGGCACGCATGATGAGCCGGTGGCCGTCAATTACAACGAGCTTGAAAAGCCGACAGTGATGCGTAGCGGGCGGCACCGTGAAGCGGTCGAGGCGATGAAACAGTCGGGTGTCGATACACTGGACATCCCGTCATTTTTGCGCAAACAGGCGGATTGATATACTGTTGGACTTGTATTGCCGGGCTGGAGAACTTTTGGCCGAGTGTTGCAGCCATGTTAAACTATGCGCCTGATTGATTGGACTCTAACAACATGGTTAAGCAACGTACACTGAAAAATCCGGTGCAAGCGACAGGGGTCGGGTTGCATACTGGCGAAAGGGTGGACCTGACCTTGCGCCCTGCGCCCGCCAACAACGGCATCGTGTTCCGCCGCGTGGATATGGCTCCGGTGGTGGAAATACGTGCCGAGGCACATGCAGTGCACGACACGCGCCTGTCCACCTGTCTGGAAGCAAGCGGCGCACGCGTGTCCACCGTCGAGCATTTGATGTCCGCTTTTGCCGGGTTGGGCGTGGATAATGCCTTTGTTGACCTGAACAGCGCGGAAGTCCCGATAATGGATGGCAGCGCCGGCACGTTCATTTTTCTGCTGCAATCTGCGGGTATAACCGAGCAGCCCGCCGCAAAAAAATTCATCCGCATCAAGAAAACCGTGGAGGTCAAGGAGGGTGACAAGTGGGTGCGCTTCGAGCCGTTCAACGGTTATAAATTGAATTTCACCATCGCCTTCGCCCACCCGGTGTTTTCCACTAGCAAACAGGATGTGACGGTTGATCTCGGGGAGCATTCCTACATCAAGGAAGTAAGCCGCGCCCGCACCTTCGGCTTCATGCAGGATGTCGAGGCCATGCGCGCCCAAGGGCTGGCACTGGGCGGTAATCTGGACAACGCTATCGTGATGGACGAGTACCGCGTCATCAATCCGGACGGCCTGCGCTTCGAAGACGAATTCGTCAAACACAAGGTTCTGGATGCCATCGGTGATTTATACCTGCTCGGCCATCCGCTAATCGGCGCTTTTTCCGGCTACAAATCCGGCCACGCGCTCAACAATGCCCTGCTGCGCGCCTTGCTGGCCGACGAGCAGGCATGGGAGTTCGTCACATTCGGCAAGGCTGAGGAGGCGCCGGCATTCCTGCGCCTGCAGTTGCAGGCGGCTTGATTCACGCACTCTCCCGCAAAGGGGAAAGCCATGCTTATCTTGCGCCTGTTGCTCATCCTGTCCGCACTCTCCGTGATTTTGGCTGGCGGAATGTATGTTTTTACCCGCAACCGCCGCTACCTCAATCTGGCCTGGCAAATAGTTCGCTTCGTGGTTTTTGCGCTGCTGGTGTTTGCCGCGCTGTTCGTGCTTGAGCGCTATGTATTGATCGGCTGGCGTATCTTGGTATAACTTACTTAGCTATATTGCCTTTGCCAGCCAGGCGCTGCAATGCCCTTTTTAATGGCGAGTCAGGCAATTTGCCAGCCAAATCAATCAGCCGCTGCCGCCCTGCCGCATCCAGCAATGCTGGGGTGGGAGTGCGCATGATGGGCGGCTGGGTAACTTGCACCCTCACCAGAATTCCAGTAACCTCGCAACCCGCGCCTTGGAATAGGAGGGTCAGTTCGGGGGCAAGCTGGCGCAACTTTGCGGCCGCCGAGCTGTTTTCTGCTCCGAGCGTAAGGATTTGCCGCTCAAGTTGCAGCACGTGGCTGGCTCGCACCAGAGAAGGCGGAGCTACCCGCTCATAATGCCGTTGCAAAGCAACCAGTTGCGCCGCCTTAACGGATAAATGGCGCAACTCATGGCTGGCGCCCAAGTAAGAGTTTAAACGTTTAGACACAGAATCAATAAATACTGAAGGTGGAATATGAATGTTATTCTGGTTTCCAGCCGCTTTGCAAAAGTTCATAGCATCACGCTGCATGGAGGGCATTTGCTGCTGGCCGCATTGTTGGCTATCGGCTTGCTGTTTGTGGCCGTATTTGCGGTGCAGTACACCATCGTTCGCTTCCATCCGGATGCGCTGAGCACCGAGGTGCGCAATTGGCTGGCCAGTGCGCAAAGCGAAAGCCAGCGGAAGCAACAATCTTACTTGCGCGATGGCCTGGATACCATGGCTATCCGCTTGGGGCAAATGCAGGCCCAGTTATCACGTTTGGATACGCTGGGCGCCCGCCTGGCCAAATTGAGCGGAATGAAGCCGCAGGAATTTAATTTTGACCAGCCGCCCGCGCAAGGCGGCCCCTACATACCGGCACCGGCAATACAGCAGGACATTTCCTTGTCCGGCATGAACCAGCAGTTGGCTAGCCTGTCGGTGTTGCTGAATGACCGCAATGACAAGCTGGGGGCACTGGAAACTTTGCTGATGCAGTCCAGCCTGGACAAAAAACTGTTTCCCTCCGCATTGCCGGTCATAACTGGCTGGCATTCCTCCGATTTCGGCTGGCGCATCGACCCCTTTACCGGTAAGTACGCGATGCATGAAGGGGTGGACTTTATGGTGACAGAAGGCACGCCCATCAAGGCTTCTGCCGGTGGTGTCGTGGCTTACTCGGACGAACATCCACAATATGGTAAAATGATCGAAATTGATCACGGCAATGGCATTATCACGCGCTATGCGCATGCTTCGAAATTGCTGGTCAAAGTCGGCCAGATAGTGCGGCGTGGAGAAGAGATTGCCAAGGTTGGCAGCACAGGCCGTTCTACCGGCAATCACCTGCACTTTGAAGTGAGGCACAAGGGTATGGCTCAAAACCCTGTGCGTTTCCTGCAAAACACCCCGAGTTGATGGGTACTGATTTTGTGCTGGGGTGAGGTTTGGAGCCTCACCCTTTTTGTTTTTGTAACCCGGATTTTTGTGACCAGGAATTGAAATAGAAATAAAAGATGATTTCCAATTTGTTAAAAAGTATATTCGGCAGCCGCAACGACCGCCTGCTCAAACAATACCGTCAGACCGTGCTGGTAATTAACGCCCTTGAAGCTGGAGTGGCAAAGCTGTCTGATGAGGAATTGCGGCACAAGACAGGCACCTTCAAACAGCGTGTTGCTCAAGGTGAATCCCTCGATGCTTTGCTGCCGGAGGCGTTTGCCGTGGTGCGCGAAGCCAGCCAGCGCATATTGCAGATGCGCCATTTCGATGAACAGTTGATCGGCGGCATGGTGTTGCATTATGGCAAGATCGCAGAAATGCGCACCGGCGAAGGCAAAACCTTGATGGCGACACTGTCCGCGTATCTCAACGCGCTGTCCGGCCAAGGCGTGCATGTGGTGACGGTGAACGATTATCTGGCCAGCCGCGACGCAGAATGGATGGGGCGGTTGTATCGCTTCCTCGGCCTTTCGGTTGGCGTCATCCTGTCGCAGATGGATCATGCCGACAAGCAGACTGCTTACGCCGCTGACATCACTTACGGCACCAACAACGAATTTGGTTTCGACTACCTGCGCGATAACATGGCGACCCACGCCAACGAGCGTTTCCAGCGCAAGCTGAACTACGCCATTGTGGACGAGGTGGACTCCATCCTGATAGACGAGGCGCGCACTCCGCTGATTATCTCCGGGCAGGCAGAAGACAATGTAGATGTTTATATGCGTATGAACTTGTTGGTGCCTCAGCTTACCCGCCAGCAGGCTGAAGATGGTCCGGGCGATTACAGCGTGGATGAGAAAAACCACCAGATTCTGCTCACCGAAATCGGGCACGAGAACGCCGAGCACTTGTTGGCCAAAAGCGGGTTGTTGCCCGCAGGCGGCAGCCTGTATGACCCGGCCAACATTACGCTGGTTCATCATCTGTATGCCGCATTGCGCGCGCATGCGCTGTATCACCGTGACCAGCATTATGTGGTGCAGGACGGCGAGGTAGTCATTGTGGACGAATTTACCGGGCGCATGATGGCAGGTCGGCGTTGGTCGGATGGCCTGCACCAAGCGGTGGAAGCCAAGGAAGGGGTGCCTATCAATAAGGAAAACCAGACGCTCGCGTCCATCACCTTCCAGAATTACTTCCGCATGTACGGCAAGTTGGCCGGCATGACCGGCACTGCGGATACCGAGGCCTATGAGTTCCAGCAGATTTACAACCTGGAAACCGTGATCATTCCGCCGCACCTGCCCACCATCCGCAAGGACATGATGGACAAGGTATACCTGACACTGGGCGAAAAATACACGGCGGTGATCGCGGACATTCGGGACTGCTTCCAGCGCGGCCAGCCGGTGCTGGTCGGTACGACCTCGATTGAAACGTCGGAGCTGTTATCGCAACTGCTGGAGAAAGAGAAACTGCCGCATCAGGTTCTGAATGCCAAGCAGCACGCGCGCGAAGCCGAAATTGTGGCGCAGGCTGGCCGTCCTAAGATGGTCACTATCGCCACCAACATGGCCGGGCGCGGCACCGACATCGTGCTGGGCGGCAACGTGGAAAAACCCATTGAACTGCTGCGCATGGACGAGAGCCTGGATCACGCCACGCGCAACCAGCGTATCGAACAATTGCGCACCGAATGGCGGCCAGTGCACGAGCAGATATTGGCGAGCGGCGGCCTGCATATCATCGGCACCGAGCGGCATGAATCACGCCGGGTGGATAACCAGTTGCGCGGGCGGGCCGGGCGCCAGGGCGACCCCGGCTCCAGCCGCTTCTACCTGTCGCTGGAAGATCCGTTGCTGCGCATATTCGCCTCCGACCGGGTGGCGGCGATCATGAACAGGTTCAAGCTGCCGGAAGGCGAGGCGATCGAGCATCCCTGGGTGACGCGCGCCATCGAAAACGCGCAGCGCAAGGTCGAGGCGCGTAACTTCGATATGCGCAAGCAGATTCTCGAGTACGACGATGTCGCCAACGACCAGCGCAAGGTGATATACCAGCAACGCAATGAACTGCTGGAAAGCGCAGATATTTCCGAGACCATTGCGGCGATGCGCGACGGGGTCATGAACGACATGATAGGCGAGCACATTCCGCCGCAAAGCATGGAAGAGCAGTGGGATGTCCCGGCACTGGAAAAAGCGCTGGCTGCAGAATTCCAGCTGGACTTGACGCTGGTGCAGTGGCTGGAACAGGACAATAAGCTGGACGAAACCGGCCTGCGCGGGCGGGTGGCGCAAGCTGCGCAGCAACAGTATCAGGCCAAGGTGGATCAGGTAGGTGCGGAAGTAATGCATCAGTATGAGCGCATGGTCTTGCTGCAAAGCCTGGATACCCATTGGCGCGAACACCTGGCTGCGCTGGATCACCTGCGCCAGGGCATCCATCTGCGCGGCTATGCACAGAAAAACCCCAAGCAGGAATACAAACGCGAAGCGTTTGAGCTGTTTTCGGCGATGCTGGAAACCATCAAACGCAATGTCACGCAAACGCTGATGAACGTGCAGATACGCAGCGAGCAGGATATCGAGGCGGTAGAAGCGCCCCAGGCTCCGGAAAATGTGCAGTATCATCACGCCGATTACGATGAGGCGTTGGGGCAAACGGATAGCGCAAAAGAGGAGCATCAGCCATTCGTGCGCAGCGGCGAAAAAATCGGGCGCAATGACCCGTGCCCGTGCGGCTCCGGCAAGAAATACAAGCAATGCCACGGGAAGTTGAGTTGAATTTTTTCTTCAAGGGAGGGTGATAATGGCAACGGACGCTTTTATTTTGCAGGCTTTGCGCAACTCCAGCCTGTCTGATGAGTTACGTGACGCAGAGATTGCGACCCTGGCGGGGTTCATTACGGTGCGTGATTACAAGGCGGGAGAGTCCATCCTGAAGCCAAGTGATGGCGAATTGCAAGACACGCTGCTGATCCTTGGCAGCGGCGAGGTAGAGGCTACCGCCACGACTGACGGCGAAAAGAACACCCTGCACCTGCTCAAACCGGGCGATCTGGCTGGCATCATCGGGTTTACCGGCGGCAGCGCGATGCAGATCAGCACCACGATAGTAGCCAAGACCGATTGCAAAGTGTTATTGCTGGAACGCGCACGTTTCGAGACCCTGCTCAACACCCAGCCAGCCATCGTATATTACGTGATGCGCGGCATCGTGCGGCACGTGCATGGCATCGTGCGGCGCATGGACATGCAGTCGGCGCAGATGAGCAACTACATTTACAAGCAAGGCGGGCGCTACTGATCCCAGCCCCATTTCAGCAGTGATACTGCGTTGGCTTGCGCGCCCGCCTGGCGCCGCCTTGTTTCAATTTCGATATGGAATGGGAATAACCAGGTAATCTCATATGCCAGTCAATCTGCAACCTCCCGGCAAAGGTGATCTGCTGCCTATCGAAGGCGTGCTGCTGGGCACGGCGGAAGCCTCCATCAAGAAACCCGACCGCAAGGATCTGCTGATCATACAGTTGACCCCGCAAGCCACGGTGGCGGGCGTGTTCACGCAGAACCGTTTCTGCGCCGCGCCGGTTATCGTGGCACGCGAGCATCTGGCGTCGGGCAAGGGCGCGCGCGCGCTGGTGGTCAACACCGGCAATGCCAATGCGGGCACCGGTGAGCAGGGATTGGCCGCCGCCCGCGCCACCTGCGCTGAAATCGCGAATTTGCTGGATTGCGAGGCGGAGCAGGTGCTGCCTTTTTCCACCGGCGTCATCATGGAAGCGCTGCCCCTGCCGCGCATCATCGCTGGTTTGCCGGTTTGTTTATCCGGATTGCGCGAAGACAACTGGCTCGATGCCGCGCACGCCATCATGACCACCGACATCGTGGCCAAGGCGGTATCCAGGCAGACCACGCTTGCGGGCAAGACGGTGACCATCACCGGCATCGCCAAGGGTTCCGGCATGATCCACCCGAACATGGCCACCATGCTCGGCTACATCGCCACCGATGCGGCGGTGGCGCAGCCCTTGCTGCAACAGATGGTGAAACACGCCAGCGATGCCTCGTTCAATTGCATAACCGTGGATGGCGACACCTCCACCAATGACGCGCTGATGCTGATCGCCACCGGCAAGAGTGCGGCGCCTGTTATCACAGACGCGCAAGGCGAGGCATTTGCCAAATTGCAAGCGGCGATAACCGAGGTTGCCATCCTGCTGGCGCAAGCCATCGTGCGCGACGGCGAGGGCGCGACCAAGTTCATCACGGTCAGGGTGGAAGGCGGCGAAAGCGTAGCGGAGTGCAAGCAGATCGCCTACGCCGTGGCGCGCTCGCCTCTGGTCAAGACCGCGTTCTTTGCATCCGATCCGAATCTGGGGCGCATCCTTGCCGCCATCGGCTATGCGGGCGTCGAACTCGACGTGCATCGCCTCAAGCTGTATCTCGATGATGTGCTGGTGGCCGAACACGGCGGGCGCGCGGCCAGCTACCGCGAAGAAGACGGCCAGCGCGTGATGCAGCAGAGCGACATCACCGTGCGGGTGGTGCTGGAGCGTGGCACGGCAGCAGCCACCGTGTGGACGTGTGATTTCTCCTACGACTACGTGAAGATCAACGCGAGTTATCGCAGTTAGTTCGACAAACTGTCCAGGGTTATTCTGACCATCATTAAAAATGGACAAACTTGACCGCTTCCTGGATCGTGCCGAACGCCTGCTGGACAGGCTGGAGCGCACATTACCCAAGCCCGTTGCGAGTGGTGCAATTGACTGGAGCGCCGCCCATGCCTTTCGCTGGGAGCAGGGCAGGTTGGTTCCGGTGCCGCACCCGCATCGCATTTTACTCACCGACCTGCTCGGCATCGAGGAGCAGAAGCGACTGATCGAGCGGAACACGCGCCAGTTCGTGCGAGGTCGCCCGGCTAACAATGTGTTGCTTACCGGGTCGCGCGGCACCGGCAAATCCTCGCTGGTCAAGGCGCTGCTCAACGAATACGCAACGGACGGACTGCGCCTGATCGAGATCGGCAAACTGGCGCTGGCGGAATTGCCGCACATCATCGCGCTGGTCGCGGGCAGGCCGGAACGCTTCATCCTGTATTGCGACGATCTCTCATTCAACGCCGACGAGCCGGGCTACCAGGCACTCAAGGCCGCGCTCGACGGCTCGCTGGTGGCCTTCTCCGACAACCTGCTGATCTACGCCACCTCCAACCGCCGCCACCTGATGCCGGAATCCATGCAGGATAATCTCGCGACGAAATATGTCGGCGATGCCAGATTTGCAGACAATGAAGTTCATCCGGCAGAAAGCGTCGAAGAAAAAATCTCGCTGTCCGAACGTTTTGGTTTGTGGGTGCCGTTCTATCCGTTCACGCAGGATGAATATCTGGCTATCGTGGTGCACTGGTTGCGGCACTTCGGATTGTCCGGTGAGATGGATGAGGTTGCGCGGCAGGCGGCGTTGCAATGGACGATACAACGCGGCTCGCGCAGCGGGAGGGTGGGGTGGCAGTTTGCGCGGGATTGGGCAGGACGCGCGTCATTCCGGGCTTGACCCGGAACCCAGCAGAAATAAACATCGGCGCGCTTTGCGCGCCTCCACGCAGAGATTTTCCGGAAGTAAAACCAACTTCGCCGGAAATAGCCCGGCTGACCAAAGTAATGGCAAATGTTGAACTTGTAGCTACTGGGTGATATTGTTGCCGCTCCCCTTTAAACACACAGGCCAATGGAAATCAGACTTCATCCCCATGCCTTGGAACGGCTTGCCGAAAGGGGAGCGAATGAACAAGAAGTCCGGGCGGCCCTAGAGGGCGGCGAACGGTTCCCCGCAAAACATGGCCGCACTGGATTTCGCCGGAATTTCTCCTTCGGCGGGGAATGGAACGGCAAGCGCTATGCATGCAAGCAAATCGAGGCTTATGCCGTGGAAGAAAACGGCTGGCTGGTCATCACCGTAATCGTTAAATTTTTCTGACGGGAGGCGAACATGAAACTGAGCTACGACCCGAAGTACAACATCGCATACCTGCGTTTCCACGAAAAGCGCGGCACAGTCACGACCATCAAGATCAGTGATGAAATGAACGTGGATGTGGCGCCGGATGGCACCGTCTATGGCATCGAACTGCTCAACGCCAACGAACAACTGGCCGAAAACCACGGCAACCTGATACTCGAAACATCGGGCAACCACCGTGAAATCGCACTGGTGGCCTGAAGCGACATGGACTTTTTGAATATGCAGACAAACGGCATCTCCAAACGGTACAAATACAAAACCAAGAGTGATCCTGACACCGATTTCCTTCTTAGCGTGAAACTGACTCTCGATCGCGATAAAGAAAATTCGATATACGAAAACCGACGCAAAGATGAATTTGAGTATTCATTATCAGTTGATGAATTACCCCCTCAATTGCATGTGTCACCACCAAGTCTAATAGCAAAATTTATACTCAATAAATTGTTAATTCAAATCCGCAACATCAATAGCGGAGACATCGTAAAAGGGCAGAGATTCGTTACTACAACAGTTAATCATCTATATGACCTTACGCCCGAGGCAACCCATATAGAATTCGTGAACGTAACCCATCCGAAAACATCTGCGCTAATTACGAGAATTTTGAAAAACGGCGAGTCACAATCGATTTTAGAATCTGAACCAGACGTGGGTGCGCTTATTCATGCACTTCGTTCAATTTGCTATCCGAATTTAGAAGCTTATTGGGAGCAAGGTGATACTGGCAATTCATGTTACAGATGCTTAAAAGGGCAAATCCGAAAATGAACCCTACATGCCGCCACGACGAGCTATACAGCAGTTTGCAAGCACAGGTCACGCACCCGTAAAATACCGCCAAACTTATTTTTTAAATCCAAAAGGAATTTTATGCAACCAATTACTGTTTGGTATTCACGCATCATTGCCATTGCCGCTATGCTGTTTGGTTTAAGCATAACGAGCTTGGCCAGCGCGGCTTCAATTTACGTTTCATCATTTAGTGAAGGGCTAGCTAAGGTATGTGCTATTAGAGTATGTTCTTACATCGACAAGACAGGAACAATGGCCATTACGTCGCAGTTTGAAGGTGAGAGCGACTTCAATGGAGGTTTAGCGGCAGTCGGGGTGAATGGCAAAAGTGGTTATATCGACAAGACTGGGAAAATGGTCATTGCGCCGCAGTTTGATAATGCTGAAAAATTCAGTGAAGGTTTGGCGGCAGTCTTGGTGAATGGTAAATGGAGTTTTATCGACAAAACCGGAACGATGGTTCTTGCGCAGCAGTCTGAATCTACGAGTGAATTCAGTGAAGGGTTAGCGGCTGTCCGGGTGAATGGCAATTGGGGTTTTATCGACAAGGCTGGAACGATGGTCATTCGGCCTCAAAATTATATTGCCTTCAGCTTCAGTGAAGGGTTAGCGAGAGTACGGGTGAATGGAAGGGATGGTTTTATCAACAAGACAGGAAAAATGGTCATTGCGCCGCAGTTTTCTGCTACGAGAGATTTCAGTGATGGCTTGGCGGCAGCTACCGAATATGCCAAATATGGTTTTGTCGACAAAACTGGAACGATGGTCATTCGGTCTCAGTTTAATGATGCGGGAGATTTCAGAGAAGGATTAGCGGCTGTCCAGGTGAATAACGAATGGGGTTTTATCGACAAGACTGGAAAAATGGCCATTGCGCTGCAGTTTGATAATGCAAAAAATTTCAGTGAAGGTTTGGCAGCAGTTGAGGTGAATGGCAAATGGGGCTTTATCGACCCGCAAGGGCAATGGGTCATTAGTCCTGAAACCTTGAGCAAATCAATGGAGAAAAATGTCGCATTAGCAGAGCAAAGAGAAGCAGAGCGGCGAACCCAAGATCGCGCGAAGCAACAAAAGGAAATCACAGCGTTCCGTAAGACACTCAGTGAAGGTGCGGAAACTAATTGCGGCCCGGCAATCGAAGTCAAAGGCAAGCTGGTGAAAGTAGCTTTCGCAGTTGCGAACTATGGCAATGAACACTGGATTCGTCGAGATGAAATATTTCCATCTGGCTATGGCTGTAGGTTCCTGAACGGTCAATATCAACCCCCACAATAACGAGCGATACAATCATGAACATAATATTTCTTGCGGTAGCTCTGCATTCGCAGAACCATCAATTCTGTTGGGTCTAAAACAATGAATAAACCACCATCTCATCTTCCGGATTCCAAGCGAGGTAGGGTGCAATGAAATTGCACCAATTGTTTTCCACACACATGGTGCAATTCGCTGTGCTCATTGACACCCTACCGATTGACGCCATACGCAGTCACTCTCCAATTTATCGCCCCAACCATGCCTGAATACCGCCGCAATTTTGTTCCGGGAGGGACGTATTTTTTTACGGTCAATCTGCTGGAACGCCACGACAATGATTTGCTGGTTCGGCATATTGATGTTCTGCGTGAGGCGGTGCGGGTAACGCGGCAAGCACATCCTTTCCATATCGCCGCCTGGGTAGTGCTGCCCGATCATATGCATTGCATTTGGATGCTGCCGCCGGGCGACGCCGATTATGTGACCCGCTGGCGGTTGATCAAGATGCGCTTTTCGCGCGCCATTCCGGGCACGGAGCCACTTTCTGCATCAAGGCTGAAACGCGGGGAGCGCGGCATCTGGCAGCGGCGGTATTGGGAGCATACTGTGCGCGATGAGCAAGATTATGCGGCGCATGTGGACTACATCCATATCAATCCGCTAAAGCATGGCTTGGTGCGGCGCGTGGCGGATTGGCCTTATTCGAGTTTTCACCGGATGGTGGCGGATGGTGTTTATCCGGAGAATTGGGCGGGAGATGGACTGGCGGAGGGGGTGGGTTATGCCGATTGAGCCGGGCGACAACAATGCGAACAATGTAGTGTGCAATGAGCTTGCGAATTGCACCGAGCGAAAGGGTGGTGCAATTCGCTACGCTCATTGCACCCTACCTAATGGCATTCCCGGAAAGGTGATTGAAGTCGCCGCTGCCGTGCTGCAAAAACCAGACGGCTCCTTCCTGCTGGCCCAACGCCCACCCGGCAAAATCTGGGCTGGCTATTGGGAATTCCCCGGCGGCAAGGTTGAATCAGGCGAAACGCCTTACCATGCGCTGGTGCGCGAGTTGCGCGAGGAGCTGGGCATTGAAGTACAGATCGCCTATCCGTGGGTTACGCGCATCTTCGCTTATCCTCATGCGACGGTGCGGCTGAATTTTTTTCGCGTGACGGCGTGGAGCGGGGAGTTGCATCCGCATGAGGGGCAGCAGTTTGCGTGGCAGTCCCCCACCCCGACACTCCCCCGGGGGGAGATGGTTTCTCCGCTGTTGCCCGCCAACGCACCCATCCTGCGTTCGCTGTCACTGCCAACTTTATATGCGGTCAGCAATGTGGCTGAACTGGGTGCAACAGAATTTATGCGGCGGCTGGAAGGCGCACTGCACAACGGTTTGCGGCTGGTGCAGATGCGCGAGAAGAATTTGCCGCGCCCGGAGATGCGCGCATTGTCGCTGCGTGTGCTGGAGCTGGCGCATGCGCATGGCGCGCAAGTGTTGATTAATGGCGATGTCGGACTGGCGAGGGAAACCGGCGCGGATGGTGTGCATCTGAACAGCGTGCAGCTTGCTGCATGCAGCACACGCCCCGATGTGCCGTGGTGCGCGGCTTCATGCCACAACGCGGAAGAGCTGCAACAGGCTGGAGAGTTGGGCCTGGATTTCGCGGTGCTAAGTCCGGTGTTGCCAACAAAGTCGCATCCGGGCGCGCCGCATCTGGGATGGGAAATATTCGGGAAAATTGCGGCGGGTTCATCCATCCCGGTGTATGCGCTGGGCGGTTTGACGCAAGACGACTTGCACACCGCGTGGCAGCATGGCGCGCATGGTATCGCGCTATTGCGTCAGGCCTGGTGAGGGGGATCCTCTTCCGCGCTGTTTTCATCTTGCGGGATACGGTAACTCTCCGTGGCCCACTGTCCGAGGTCTATCAATTTGCAGCGCTCGCTGCAAAACGGGCGGTAGCGGCTGTCGCTGTTCCACACCACTTCTTTGCCGCATTGCGGGCAGGCGACCGTGACTGGTTTTTTCATCACATCTGTAGGTGCGAATTCATTCGCACATAGCGGATTGTGCGTGCGAATGAATTCGCACCTACGAGTCCATCAATCGCTATTTCAAGGGTCATGAATTACAGCGCGCAGAAGATAAGGTCAAACGCCACGTCCTGTTCGTACAAGGCGCTCTTGGCCGTATAGTTGGCCGAGATGAAGCGGATGTTGAGCACGTATTTGTTGGCGCTGACTTCCGGGATGCACGGCAGTGTGTCGTCCAGGCTGAGGCGCAGCATTTGCGCGACGCGGCCCCCCTGCATTTGCTGGAAATTGCCCTGATGGGCGATGAAATGGTGCACTTTGCCGCTCTCGCGCAGCAGCTTGAGTATGATTTCCAGGCTGTCGCGTATGATCAGCAGGGGAGCCAGCCAGGCATTGAGGTAATTGCGCCGCAGCGCGGCATCCTGATGCAGCCAGTAATGGTAGGAAGGAAGGTCAAATTCGCACGTCCCGCCAAGGATGCAGATGCGTTGCTTGATGTTCATCAACCATTCGTTGTCGCGCAAATATTGGCCTATCTTTCCGCTCATGCCGAACAGCCCGTTGCTCGCGTTATCGATTTTACCGATCACCTCATCCAGCGCTTCTTCCAAAATTTCCGGGTTGTTGTGCAGGGCGGAAAGATGGCGCTTCTGGCGTTCCAGCTCCTGCAACAGTTCTGATTTCAGGTCGGAGCGGCTGGCGATTTCGAGGATTTCGAACAGCACGCTCAGCGCGGCATGATGGTCATCGGCGCTTGCCCTCTCGGTGAAATACGACATCTTGGCGTAGAGATCCTCCAGCCGCAGCAGGGTGCGCATGCGCTCATTGAGTGGGAATTCGTAACTGATCACGGTGCCTGGAAAGGGGTTGGTATGCGTTTGGGTATGGGTAATTTTCAGCAATATATTGTGAATAACAGCATATCGTCAATCGCTTCGCGCAGAAATGGCTAGATAGCGCCGGTGAAGTTGCGCCACTATTGATCGCAAGGAATGCAGATCGGCATCATTTTGAATGATGTCATCGGCGCGCCGCAGCCGCTCGGCGCGCGTTATCTGCTGCGCCATGATGGCGCGCACTTCCTGTTCGCTCAAGCCGTTGCGCCGCATGGTGCGCAGCACCTGGGTGGTTTCTGCGCAATCCACCACCAGCGTGCGTTGCACCAGTTTGTAATAACCCGTTTCAAACAGCAGCGGGATCACCAGCAGCAAATATGGAGCCGTAGCGGCGGCTTCCGCCTGAGCCTGCATCTGCGCGCGGATCAGCGGATGCAGAACACCTTCCAGCCGCTGTTTGGCGGCGGGATCGGCAAATACCCGTTGCCGCATGCTCGGTCTATCCAGTGCGCCGTTGGCATCAATGCAAGCATCGCCGAATGCCGCGCGAAGCGCCGCAATGGCCGCACCGGCGGGCTGGGTGAGTTGATGCGATATCTCGTCACTATCAATGACTGTGGCGCCGCATTCCTTGAACAGTGCGGCGACGGTGCTTTTGCCGCTTCCGATGCCGCCGGTCAGGCCAATGCTAACGGTCATGACGAGCCGTCGACCCTGATGATGGTGCTCGCCATGCCCGTTTCCCTGATGGAACTACTAGCCATTCCACTAGGTTGCCAAAAGGCGGCAACCAAGTGGCTGGTTATCTCCCCATCACTCTCCCAGAGGGCGAGGGGGACAAGGATTCGCTTCGCGATGCTCACGTTAAAGCTCATGGAACGGCGATCAGTTGCAGATATTTTTGCGTCAGCATTTGCCCCCAGAACAGCGCGATCAAACCGCCGCCTGCCAGATAGGGGCCGAACGGGATGGGGATATTGCGGCCATGGCGTGCCGCGACGATCAGCGTGACACCGGTCACCGCGCCCACCAGCGAGGAGAGCAGGATGACCAGCGGCAGCATCTGCCAGCCCAGCCATGCACCGATGGCCGCCAGCAACTTGAAGTCGCCATAGCCCATCCCTTCCTTGCCGGTGGCGAGCTTGAACAGCCAGAACACGATCCATAGCGCCAGATAACCCGCAACCGCGCCGATGACCGCGCTGGGCAAACTGGCGAAAGTGCCGGACAGGTTGAACAGCAGTCCCAGCCACAGCAACGGCAGCGTGATGACATCCGGCAGAAGTTGCGTGTCGAAGTCGATAAAAGTCAATGCCAGCAGAGCCCAGGCCAGCAACAGCGCGGCGCATGCGGCCAGGCCGAAGCCAAAGTGCCAGGCGATATAGCCGCCCAGCAGCCCGCTCACCATCTCCACGATGGGATAGCGCGCGGAGATGTGCGCGCCGCAACCCTTGCACTTGCCACGCAGCAGCAGATAACTGAGGAGCGGAATATTTTCCATTGCGCCGATCCTGTGGCCGCAGTGCGGGCAGGAAGAGCGCGGCACGATCAGATTGTAGCGCGGCATGTCCGCAAGGTGTGCGGCTTGCAGCGGGTCTTCCTCAGACTGGCTGTTGAGTTCGGCGCATTGCGCATGCCATTCGCGCTCCAGCATTTTCGGCAGGCGGTGGATCACCACATTCAGAAAACTGCCGACCATCAGGCCCAATATGGCGCATAAGCCGATGAAGGCGGGCGGTGAAGATTGCAGAAGCTGGGTTATTTCAGACATGCCGGTAGTTTCTGTGAAGGCTAAACTGCGCGAAGGTTGTGGCGGGGGCAAAGCAGTCCGCTATCAGGCCCGCGATGCCCGACAGGGTTATGGAAAAAAATTGTGGGCTTTGCGGCAATGGGCTGAGTGGGGTCACGGCAAATTGGGCGTTTTCATAATAAAGACGCGGCCACCGTGGCCGCGTCACATTGTGCAGCTTAACCAAAATGCATCAAATGGCTTCACCCATCTTGAATATCGGCAGGTACATCGCTATCACCATGCCGCCGATCAACGTGCCGAGCACCACCATGATGATAGGCTCCATCAGGCTGGATAAAGCCGCCACCGCATCATCCACCTCGGCCTCGAAGAAATCGGCCACCTTCCCCAGCATGCCGTCCAGCGCACCGGATTCCTCGCCGATCGCCACCATTTGCAACACCATGCTGGGGAACACTCCAGTACCCTGCATGGCCACTGTCAGACTGGTGCCAACGCTGACTTCGTGCTGTATTTTTTTGGTTGCTTCAAAATATACCGCGTTGCCGGCTGCGCCCGCTACCGAGTCGAACGCTTCCACCAGCGGCACGCCGGCGGCAAACATGGTGGACAGGGTGCGTGCCCAGCGTGCGATGGTTGCGGTGCGGACGAGCGGGCCGAAGACCGGTATTTTGAGCAGCAGCCTATCCATCACCTGCTGCATTTTCTTGTTGCGCTTCCAGAAATAGAAAAAGGCATACAGCCCACCGCCTATTCCTCCGAAAATCAAAAACCAATAGGAGACGAAAAAGTCGGAAATTGCGATCAGCAGCAGAGTGGGGGCAGGCAAGTTGGCGCCGAAGCCGGAGAACAACTCTTTAAATGCCGGGATGACGAAAATCATGATGACTGCGGTGATGATAAATGCCACTACGATAATTGAAATCGGATAAAACATGGCGCCTTTGATTTTGCTTTTAATGGCCAGAGTTTTTTCCTTGTAAACCGCCAGGCGTTCCAGCAAGCTATCCAGAATACCCGCCGCCTCACCGGCTTCAATCAGGTTGCAATACAGGTCGTCAAAATACAACGGGTGTTTACGGAATGCTTGCGCCAGGCTGCTGCCGGTTTCCACGTCGGTTTTTATGTCGAGCAACAGGCGGGCGACGGCGGGGTTGCTGTGCCCTTTCCCCACTATATCGAATGATTGTATCAGCGGCACGCCCGACTTCATCATGGTTGCAAGCTGGCGCGTAAACAGGGTGATGTCTTTTTCGGAGACAGACCCGCCGCTGCCGCTTTTCTTCTTGATCCTGGTGACATTCACGCCCTGGCGGCGCAGTTGCGCGGACACCACTTCCCTGCCGGCAGCCCGCATCTCGCCTTTGACTATCTTGCCGGTCTTGTCCTTGCCCTCCCACGAGAATTGGGGTTCTTTCTTATGTTCGGTCTTCTTGTCCACGGCCATGGCATTTCCTCAATGACAAATTTTTCCCATCATGCCGAGCTTTGCAGGTATTGTAAAGCGGCTGACGGACATGGCGGCAATACAACAACAGATAAGGAACGTTATTGCCGCCATGTCCGTTCCCTCTCTCCTACCTCTGATGAAACAGCTAGCCATTCGACTAAGCTGGCAAAAAACGCCAGCCAAGTCGTTGGTTATCCCCCAGAGGGGGAGAGTGACACTGTGTCGCTTTGCGACGTTCACGTTAATCGGTTGTTTGTAGGGTAACTCTAATTCATTTGCTTGCTATTTACTTTCTTGTTGGCGCAACGCAGGAAAAATTTTTACCACTTTCACCACGCGATCCTGCGTCTGGATGATTTCAATCGGGTAATCCGCAATTTTCAGGCTGGTGCCCGTTTCCGGAATATCCTGCAGATGCTCCAGAATCAAGCCGTTCAGCGTCTTCGCCCCGCCCAGCGGGAAATGCATGCCCAGCTTGCGGTTCAGGTCGCGCAACGGCGTGCCGCCTTCCACCAGCAGGCTGCCGTCTTCCTGGCGCAGGAACTTGCCGGTTTGTGCGGGCGATTGTGTGGTGAAGTCGCCGACGATTTCCTCCAGAATATTTTCCAATGTCACCAGGCCCAGCAGTTCGCCGTATTCGTCCACCACCAGCCCCAGCCGGACTTGCCGTTCCTGGAAATGCTGCAACTGTGACAGCAACGCCGTGTCGGAAGGAATGAAGTAAGGCTCGATCAACAACCCGCGCAACTTATCGCGGTCGAGATCATCATGCTGCAGCAGCGCCAAGGTGCGGCGCACATGCAGGATGCCCACAATGTTATCGAGCGAACCCTCGTACACCGGCAGCAGCGTGTGGTGGCAGGTCGCCAGATGCGCGCGCAATACACCGGGTTCAGCGTTCAGGTCGAGCGCCTCGATCTGGGTGCGCGGCACCATCACATCGTTCACCGCGATGCGCCCGATGTCCACCAGATTGAGCAGCATTTTCTGGTGCTTGCGCGGCAGGAACTGCTCCGACTCCAGCACCAGCATGCGCAGCTCCTCCATGCTCATCTTGTATTTGCTCTGGTCGGTTTGCACCTTGATGCGCAGCAGCCACAAGAACCGGCGCACAATCGCGGTGGCGATAAACACCACGGGGTGGAACAGCTTGATAAGCGGAGCCAGGATATAGCTTGAGGGCAACGCGATCCGCTCCGGATAGCTGGCGGCAACCACCTTCGGCATGATCTCGCTGAACACCAGAATCACGAAGGTAATCCCCAGAGTGCTGGCCAGCATCCACCATTCGCTTTCACCGAACAGGCGCAGGATGATGATCTGGGTGACTGCGGCGGCGGCTACATTGAGCAGCGTGTTGCCGAGCAGGATGGAGCCGAGCAGCTTGTCGGTCTGCGCCAGCAGCTTGGCGGTGAGTTTGGCGCTCCGGTTGCCCTTGCGCACCAAGTGGTTCAGCCGGTGGCGGTTCAACGCCATCATGCTGGTTTCGGAAGAAGAAAAAAACCCGGAGCAAACCAGAATTACAACGAGGGCAAGAAACAGCGCGCCCAATGAGAATTCGTCCAAAGCGGAAAGCCTTATCTAATGCGATGCGCCAAGTATCGGGGAGGCATGGGGGAGTGTCAAGAAATCTGCCTTGCTGACGCAGATCGGCTGGTACATCAGCACGTAAGCCCCGCCCCGCCTGCTTCAAGCTGCTGCGTTACGGTTTTTCTGCGTTGGAGTTGATGCCGGCGACGAAGATATTGCTGAGCGCTATTTTCTAAACATGGTGTCAAAAATACATTGATCCGGGCACCCTTCATTCTCCCAGCAGCAATACTGAGGGGAACAAAATTACAATGGATATACCGTGGTCTCAGCATGTTTTTAACACCCTCCGATCCGGCAACGGCTATCGCACCAACTCACGCCATGAAGTGCGGCGGGTGGCTGAAGAGCCTTGGACATATCCGGATAAATTGACTTGGCCGCCGGAAGCTGAAGTGGCGATCGCCCGCAACTGGCCGCTTGGCAGACGCACTACCACGACACCTACCGTCAGGGCGTTGGTTATCTTGCTCCTCACATCACCGAAGGCTGCCGTCGCAATGTTGCTGCCGCTCCTGAAGTCGAATTGGTATAAATAGCTGATCCCGCCGGTTTCGCAGGCGCTGGTACCTGGAACATTGGTGGCCACAATCAAGGTGCCGAGCGCCAAAAATGGATCGAGGTTGGCCCGTTCCCCAGTGTCGGGGAAGTCAGCATACCATCCCTCTTTCGTCCCCCAATCAACAGGGTTGTTGCTGGATTTGTTGCCAATGATGGTCTGCACCACCATGTCCGTCCGCCCCCTCGGGTTGCCCACATAAGCTGCAACGCCCGACAGGCTGAAGTCGTCCCTCAGCGCATAGATCGATTGCGTCTGTGTGTTTGAGACGTCGCTCGCGCCCAAATAGCGCCCGGTGCCGATGAAGATTGCTGGTTCGCCACTCCCGTGCAGAGAATCAATGAGACCCGTCGTCGTATTCACGTCGCCCAGTTCGGGGCGGGTAGTGATCGGCTGCGGCACGCCAGATGCATCCAGCAGGGTGGCAAAGTGTGTCACCGGTGGTGGCGCCGGGAAGGGGAAGGCAAGAACCTGGCAGCCGGTATTGAGGGTCGCTCCGCCAGAATTTACGCTGGTATAGGTAAATTGATTGGCATTCACCACCGTAACCGTTACGGACTGCCCGCTGGTATTGAAGCCGCTATCGCAAGTGCCGGTGGCCGCATTCGCCACCTGAATCGAACCGCCAGTGCTCAATCCGTGGGCAGTCAGATTCACGGTCACGGTGGCGCCGGACAAGCTGATGCTGGTCAGTGAGGGCAATTTGGAAGGAACAGCGCCCAGATCGAAGCGCCAGACATCGCCGTTCATATCGCCGCCATAAACGAAACGTGCGATGTTGTTGCGGTTGCCGTCATCTGCCCATGCGTTGATTTTTGCCAGCCCGCTGGGTGTGGCTGTGGAACCTGAACCGTTGGGTGTTTTGCTCAGGATAGCGCCGCTCACCGCATCCAGCACATACAAATAGCCCTGCCCGGTACCCGGAGAGGTGTTGTTATAGCCGGAGGTGACCAGCACCACCCATTTGTCATCCAAACTGCGTTTGGTGATCACCGGATTGCCATAGCTATAACCCATGTCCGGATCATGGATGGCGCACATTTGATTACCCGCCTGATCTGTATCCGCGCAGACTTCCCACAGACCGATGGGAGCTGCAGGGTTGGTGATGTCCAGCGCATAAAAGCCACGCCCGCCTTTGTTCAGCCCGCCCACCAGAATGGTATGCCAACCCGGGGACAGCCCGGTGGAAATTGGCGTAGCCGTGGGCGGACCAAGTGGCGGCGTGGCTGTTCCGTCCATGTAGATGTCCATTACTTCGGGCGAGCCATCCACGAAGTAGTTGTGGTTGCTGCTGAAACTCACATCGGCCAGCTTGTACAGGTTGTGCATCACCATGCGCGGCACATACGCCCACACCTCGTTGCCGGTGCCCGTGGTGCAGACTCCCGATATGCAACTTCCCGCATCGAACGCATGCAGCATGCCATCGTTGGATGCGATGTACAGCATCCCTTGACGGGACTGTTTGTCAGCTTGGAAAGTGGCATAGCTCAAAGGATTGGTGTTCGGTGTAATATCCTGAAAGTTATATATTGGCACGCGGACATAGGCCGGTTTGGAGTTCACCGAATCGCCCAGGAAGTGTTCGCGCGTGCGGTAAACCGGGTAAGGAGCAGTCAGCTCCATCGCCTGTTGGCCGCGCAGGTAGGGCACCAATTCTGTTCCCATATTGCCGGAGGCAATCTGCGCTGAAGTCAGGTTGGCCGCTGTGCACTGCGACAGGGTGGAAAATGTGCACTTGTTGTCAAAATAGCCCCGTTCGGTTGTAGTCAACGTAGTGTAGAGGAAATCCTTGAGTCCATTGGGGCCGTTGACGCTAAGTGGCATGGCCTGGGATTGGTCGTAGGTGAAGATGAAACGGCTGGAAATATCAGGATCAGTATCAGCCCTTACCTTGATGTCCAATTGCTTCTGCGCCGACCAGACAATTCCTGTCCGGTAAATCTGGCACTGCGTGTTGGTTGTCGCCCCGCCCGGATTTCCGTTATAGGTAAAGTGATTGCTATCCACCACCGTGGCAACCTGGGACTGCCCGCCAGTATTAAAAGCGGGGTCGCAAGTGCCGGTGGCCGCATTCGCCACCTGCACCATATCGCCATACAGCAAGCCATGTCCGGGCATATTTACCGTTACGGTGTTGCCGGACAAGCTGATGCCGCTGAGAACAGACAATGCGGTCAGCGCTGTGGATGGCACATTGCCGGTCATCGGGTCGAGCAGTTGCGCCACCACTTCGCCATCCCACTTTACGGTGCGGTAGGTGGAACTGAAAATCGAACGGTCGGTACGGGTGATGTTCGGGCTGCTGGTGGCGGATGCAGCCGCCGCGCCAACCTGGACTTTCATCTTGTTCAGCGCATCGGACAAGCCCCTCTCCAGGGTAACCGGGTCGCGTGCGTTATAGAAGGCGCCGCGCCCGTTTACCGCCGCATGCCACAAGTCGTCCAGCGCGGACTGTTCGTTATTCTTGGGAGTCGGCCAGTTGCATGTGCCTGCGCCGGAGAAGCTGCACCCCGCCGCACCCGACTTGATTTTCGAGAAATCGCCGGTGGTGGAGCTTGCATAGTCCGGCTGATAGAGCATCAACCCATCCGCCAGCCCCAGGGAGAAGGTGACCATGTGCTGCCAGTCTGCGAGATCATAAGAAGTGTTTGGGGTCGGCACATTGTTCATCAGTGAGTCTTTAGTTGGCACCGGGTCGGGTGCCGTGCAAAGTTGGGCGCCGGTGGCTGATCCGCTGGTGCAGTTATTCAGCGCCGCTGTGCGCAGGTCGGTGGCGTAATAGTATTGGGCCACATCGGCCAGCGTGTTGGCGCACCCGCCATTGCTATAGCTGCCCGCCGCGCACCCGCCGTCATAGACCCCAAAGCTGCGCTGGGACAGGCCTGAATCGGCGTTGTCCCGATTGCCGATCACCGCTTTGTTGAGGTCAATTACATTGGCGTCGGGGTTTTTCGTATCGGCTGCATTCCAGTAGCCGTCGGTGGTCAGCAGCGTAAAATTCTGCTGGCAAGAATATTCCATCGGGTCATCGGTGATGGAATCGCCGGGCAAGCCATGCAGGCCGGCAAAATAGCGCCCGGCACGCGCCAGTGCCTCGCGCAACGGCGTTCTGCTGCTCGGATTGACCGCGTAGAACTTGTTGTAAAAAAGGTTCTTCTGCGTTTGGTCGAACATGGAGACTGGCAGGTACTCGGTTGCCCAGTTTGGGTCTATGGTGATGAAACCGATGCGGTAGCGGTTGTCCATCGGCTTGAACGCCTTGCCCGCCGAAGTCTTCATCATCTGCATGCGGGTCCGGTAATAGGCGTAATGGTTGGCGATGTTGGTCATCTCTTCCGCGTAGGTGCAGTTCGGCGCTGCCGCGCAATCGCTGCGCTGGCTGCGGTCTATCACCGTCACGTTGCTGAAGGTGATGTCGGTTCCGTTGGCGTTGACCGTCGCGTTCAGCACCGCGTTGCCATAAGTGTCGCGGCTGGGCAGCACATCCACGCGGTAGAACAGCCCGTAGCGCACCGATGTGAATACCAGCCCGGTCGCGTTGCTGAATTTGCCCTGGCAGTTGATTACGTCAGTGATGGGCGTGATCTGCGCCCCCGCATTGCCCGGTGGCAGCGCGGCAGTGGCGGCATTCTTGCAGAAGCGCACCGGCGCGGGGTAGCTGTAGTCCACCCCGCTTACCGTTTTAGGCACGGAGGATGCTACGCATTTTGTCAGGTACGGGCTATCGCAATACTCCACCGGGATGATCACATATTCGTAAGGCGCGCCGTTTTGTGTGGTGGCTCTGGTGAATGGCACCGGCACCGATATCGCCGCCATGATTGCCCGGTCAATTTTGCAAACCCGGCCGGTCGTTCCCGCTGGCGTGGTGGAGGTATATGTAAACGATTTAGTGGCATTATCCACCGTCGTTACGACCACGCCAGGCGCAGTGCTGGTACGGAAGGCGGTGCCGCAGTTCGTGCCGGTGACCTGGACCACATCACCTACCGCCAGAGCATGGGCGGTCGAATCGGTAAGGCTGTTCAGCATCACCGTCACCACGTTGCCCGAGATGATGATGCCGGGCGCGGTGGGCGGCGTCACCACCGCCTTGGTAATGTTGCAACTGGTGTTGCTTGCCGTTCCCAGTACAGCCTGTGCGGTGTAGGTAAAGGTGGTGGCATTCACCACTGTCACGCTGGCACCGGTCGCGCGATAACCCGCATCGCAAGTGGCCGCCCCGCTCGCCACGTTCACCATGTCGCCGGTCGCCAAACCGTGCGCCGCTGCCAACGTTACTGTCACCTTGTTGTTGTTCAAGCTGATGCTGGGCGCCAGCGCAACAGAGGGGGCATGCTTGACCGACGCGGCGCAATTGGTGGAGTTTTTTCCGCCAGTTCCTTGGGAGGCATAAGTTAAGGCGGTGCCCGTCCCCTTGGTGATGGTTATGTTAGCGGCCTTATATAAGTTTCCGCAAGAGTTGTTGCCGCCGCCATCAACCACCGTAATGGTGTCGCCTGTGGCAATTGCCGGCGCGGTGGGTGAAGTGGAAGTGTAAGTGAGCTTGATCTCGGTGCCGGATAGGCTGAACGCCAGGCCGTTCAGTATGATGGTGGCCGGGCTGCCGTTATTCAATGTGCCGTTGAACACTGTCTGTTGCGTGGTGGTCGGGCCGTTCAACGTGCCATTGAACAAATTAACCGTACTGGACACCGTAGTGCCGGGAACCGATATGGTTCCTGGAAAAGCATAGGCGGGAGGATTGCTGTAAACGGGCGTGGCGGCTCCGTTTCCTTCAGCATCTACGAAGAACGGGTTGTTGGTATCAATGCCGTTCTGTTTGCAGCCATAGACATTATTGTTGTCGCAATACACTGTGTCCGGATAGCCGGTAGTGAGGTTTATGGTGTTTGTGCTCTGCACGCCATAGCCGTCCACCTTGACAGTTGCCCAGTTGGTGGTATTGGCCGCGCTCTGCGCCGTCTTGGACGTGCCGTCGGCGTTTACTGGCGGGGAGTAGGTCTTCGACGGGTTGTACGCCATGCCGTTGTAATCGCCTGCCTGAAAGGGCGGCATGCCGTTCAGGCACTGCGTGGACGGCTTGCATTGGGTAGAATTGTTATCGCTAACATAGTCCGGCAGGTGGTCCCTCCCCATGCTTCCGGAATTATCCAGCGTGAACAGGATGTTCGGGAGCACCACACTGTCCGAGGAAGTAGCCAGCGGCATATTGGACAGGTCGGTCGCCGCCGCCCATGCCTGCACCGGAAGGCATAGTGGCAACGCCAGTGCTGCCGCCTGAATTTTCTTGATCGTTGACTTAACCATGATGGCCTCCTAATGTTCGCGGGTGTTGAAGTGCCTTAACCTATTCGGGTACCAGCACCAGAGACTGCGAATAGGCCACCGTGCCGCGCGGGCCTACCGAACGCGATGTGATGCGGTAAAACACTGAGACATTGGGAAATTGAACACAACCCACACCATGGCAAGGATTGGCGGCGCCGGATTCCTGATAGGTCTGGCAAATATTGCCGGGGTCGTTGGAAGCCAGCCCCGCTGTAGTGCACATGCGGTGGATGAGATAGGAAACGGTCGCCACCGTGCCGCCGTTGGGATCGGTGACAGCGACCGAAGGCGCGCTGTTCCAATTGGCGGTCTGCATCCACCACGGCTGACCGGGGGGGCAGGTGTTGTCCACTTCGCAGGCTTGCAGTGGCGCCGCCGCATAACCGGGAAGATTGATGTTGCCGCCAGGGCACAGGGCAGCAGACACGCCCGCCGGGCAAGCCGAACCAGTCGTCCAGCTGAGCACGGGCTTGTCCAGAGGATCGGACGACGCCCTCAGCAAGACATTATTGAAGCCTTCGGAAATCCCGCGATCCCCCGCCTGGATAGTGGTCTGCTTGAATGCCACGTTGCCCGCAATCAGAGTCGTGGTATCAATCGAGCGCATCATGCCGATACCGGCCAGCGTCATCGCCACCAGCACGATCAGCGCGATCAGCAGCACCACGCCGCGCTGATACTGCGGCATGCTGTCGCGGGCCTTGCACAAATTGAATTTGCCGCCACGCATCATGGTCTCCAGATCACATTGCGCAATGGCACCGTGACCTGAAAAGTTTTGTGGCGGTAGCACTGCCATTGATCCCCCATTGCCAGCCCGCTATTGCCCGATAAATCCACCGCCCCGCCGACCCAGACAGGGGAGGCCGTAGTGGAATTGCACCCGATTCCCGGAACGGCCTTTTCCGGCTGCACACTACGCGCCACCAGCGCCAGCCGCACTGCCAGCACCCGCATCGGGATAATAGGCGGGGTGAAAACCCATTCCCCATCACTCACAATACCGTCCTGATTGGCATCTGTGCCGTACTGCGCCTTGATCTGGGCAATGCCTTCCACCAGGATGCCATCGTCAGCGGCAGGGGGAACGGAAACTTTTTGCAACTGGCCGTTGTTGATGGAGTAGGTTTCAAACGTAAACGCGGGGGGAACAGCCGACACGAATGCCAGATTGTTCGGCGCAAAGGCGCCGTAGTCCCAGTTCTGGCGGTAGCTGACAGTAATAGTATCCGGTGTGCCCCCGGCACCCACGGTAATCTGCACCGGCGTGGGGTTGACATCGTTCGAATTGATTCCGTAGCCGGATGCCTTCAGCGCCCGTTGCAGTATAAACAGCCCCGCCGCACCGTTTTGCTGAGCTTCGCCGCCGCTGGTGGTGGTGCGCTTGATGCTTTCCGACACGCTGAACACCTGGAAAATCACTATGGTGCCCAGCAGGCCCAGCACCATGCCCACCATGATGTCCACCAGGCTGAAGCCAGCGTGGTTATTTCTCGGGTTGGATGAATAACAGGTTCTCATGGCATCCGCACTAGTCTATAAAGGCCACCGCCGTATGGCGGTGAGGAGTAGCTGCCTGCGGTGGTTGCCAGGTCAGTGTGACAGTTACCTGCACTCCGGAAACGACAATTACAGCAGTCGGGTTTGGCAGCCCCCCTGCTACCCCGCTCACTCCCACCCAAGCCTGTGTTGCTAAATTGCCGTTTGCTGCGCCACAAGGGTTGCAGGCGAACGTTGGATCGGGTGAGGATATGATCACGCCGGAAGCATTGGGAATGCTCACACGGTTTGCCCACATTGTGCCGATGATCTGGTCGGTGAAAAAACTGGCATCCGCTCGATATTTGGCATCCGATACATTCCCGACGGCAACCGCCTGCATGCCCACCAGCGCCAGGATGCCAATTGAAAATATCAGGATGGCGATCAGCGCCTCCAGAACTACCGAGCCGGTCTGCTTACCGCTTTTAATCATATTTGTTCTCATGGTTCAACATGCCCGTGGATCGCCTGCCAGCAACTTTGGCGATGGATCGCACATGCGCAGGCTGCCGCCGGTGCTCACCGTGATGCGCAGCGGCCTGTCTCCTTTGGGGTTGGAAACAACCACCTGAGTGATGGAAGCACTCGCAGGATCGTTTGTCGCAACCCGCCCCATGCTGTTAAAAGTTAAGGTCGTCGCGACAACCGGGGTAACCTGGATTTGCGCGTTGATCGATCCTTCCTGCGCCGAGCGCTCCTGCACGCGCTCTTCTCCGGCCAGCGCATTCGAACCCGCGCCGCAGGCAAGGGAGGCTGGCGGCAGCGGGGCGGCGGCGGAAGCCGCAAGGATTTCCCACGAAGAAGATGCTGCGCCGCACAACACAAACCGCGTGGTTGTATTGCGCTTGACCGCCTCGGTGCGCGCCAGTTGCAAGCCGCTTAATATGGATTCCGCAGCGGTGCGGGTTTGGGTATTCTGTATCCATAAATTGAAAGATGGAACGCCCAGCATCATCAGGAGTGCTGCAATGGTGATCGCGATCATCATTTCGATCAGCGTCACCCCATGCTGATTGTGTTCGGGAATTAACATGTTCCGCCTTTTCTGGTGACCCAGCAGTTGGTGTTGGCGGCCCAGCCGGGAGCGGTGATGGTGCTGGTTTTGGCATTGTTCTGGTCTATGGTATAGACAAAACCGCCGGTGCCTTGGGGGGCAACGCCCGATGCGGAGATGGTATAAAACTGGTCGGTTCCGCCCGCGCCCCAGTTGCAGGTGTAAGCAAAATATCGGACATCCGGGCTGACCGAGCTGGCCGGCATTGCCAGCCCGCAAACGGCGGCGGTAGAACCGTAATTCCGGTTGTCCTGGTAAAACTGCTCGAGCCGGACGCGCGTACCGGCCAGTTGGGTGACGGCTTCGGTTAATTTACCACGCAGCACATAATCGTTATAAGCTGGCAATGCGACAGTTGCCAGAATGCTGATGATTGCGACCACAATCATCAATTCGGTTAGGGTAAATCCTTTGAAATTGCTCATTACATCCTCCGCTGGATTGCTTGGCATACTAGTGCTGTGCACCCATCACGTCTACTTCTAACCGATAGCTGGCTAATTTTTCAGCATTAACGGCAAGGCACTCGAACATACGGCGCCTTTGAGGTATTGGCCGTCGCCGCCGTGTCCGTTCGGTTAGATTCGGGCGCCCAAAAAACAAAGCCGGCTAACGCCGGCTTTGTGGAGGTTGCTTGTTGCTTCTGGCTTATTTTGCCAAGCCAGCGATAAACTCAGCCATTTCCTTGATTTCAGCGTCATTCGCGCCCAGGCCTTTTGGCGGCATCTTGCCAAGTTTGTAGCCAAACTCGCCACCCTTGGTGATGTTGGCAATCATGGTGCTGACTGCATCCTTATTGCCCTTGTATTTTGCGGCGACATCGTTATACGATGGGCCAACCAATTTTTTGTCAATGGCGTGGCAGGCGCCACATTTGGCTTTGCCCGCTGCCGGCATATCTGCCGCCAGTGCGGAACCCGCAACCATCAGACCTGCTGCTGCAACCACGCTTACGATAATAGATTTCATGTTTTCTCCGTTTAATGTACTACTAATTAAAAAAGTCGGGGGTTAATCGCCCGCCGCGCATTTTAAACAAATCCGACTGGTTTGCAAGTGTGCATTCCGGGCGTTATGGTTTTAACGCTCAAACCGGGTTGAGCGTTGACAGCAAGCCAAGTGTGTCTGGCGCATGTATCTGAACGGTTCCATTTTTCAGGCGCGGTGCTAAAAAACCATTTTGACGGCTGGCGCAGCTTGTGTATAATGCGCCGCTCTGTAAAACCGCATTCAAGCGAGGTTGTTATGTACGCAGTGATCAAGACCGGTGGCAAGCAATATCGCGTTGCCGCTGGGGAAACCCTGAAAATAGAATCCGTCGGCGGCGACGTCGGCAGCGCCATCGTGCTGGACAAGGTGCTGATGGTTGCCAATGGCGACAAGCTGTCTGTCGGCAAACCCATGCTGAGCGGTGCTTCTGTGCAAGCCACCATCGTGTCGCATGGCCGCAACGACAAGGTGAAAATCTTCAAGATGCGCCGCCGCAAGCATTACCAAAAGCATCAAGGCCATCGCCAGAATTACACTGAAATCCGTATTGACGGCATCTCTGTCTGAATACTAACTGGGCATAACGCTAAAGGAGCAGAACCATGGCATCAAAAAAAGGCGGCGGCAGTACCAGTAACGGCCGCGACTCACACTCAAAACGCCTGGGGGTAAAAAGTTACGGCGGCGAACTCATCAATGCGGGCAGCATTATTGTGCGCCAGCGCGGTACGCAGTTCCATGCGGGGGACAACGTCGGCATGGGCAAGGATCACACCCTGTTTGCCAGGATTACCGGCAAGGTAGTTTTTACCATCAAGGGCGCTGCCCAGCGCAAGACTGTCTGCGTGATCGCAGCGTAGCTCATCTGTCCAAGTACCATGAGCCCTATCGAAAGGTAGGGCTTTTTTGTTTGGTGCGTAGGGTGGTGGGCTACGCCCACCATGTCGTGCATCACCCGCAAGGGGTACGCCGTGGTTGTAAGGGGCTGAAGCCCCAACAACACACGCAGAGCCCGAACTACATTTTGGTTCCCGCTCGTCCGGGTTATGCTTATGTGTACCCCTAAAAATTCATATTTCGCCGTTCCCGCGAAGGCGGGAGCCCAGTCAAATCACCAAGCTGGGTTCCCGCCTGCGCGCATATGCGCTAACTTATCTTGTTCCTCCCCCTTCAAGGGGGAGGTTGGGTGGGGGTTGGCATCCATGAAATTCGACCCCATCCCTCCCCTTGAAAAGGAGGGAGAAATACTCTGGCGCACTTAAGTTAGCGCTTATGCGCCTTCGCGGGAATGACGAATTTTTAGAGGTGCCCTTATGAAGTTCATAGACGAATCCAAAATCGAGGTCATTGCGGGCGACGGTGGTAACGGCGCAGCCAGCTTTCGGCGCGAGAAATACATCGCCAAGGGCGGCCCGGATGGCGGCGACGGCGGGCGCGGCGGCAGCGTGTTTGCACTGGCCGACCGCAACATCAACACGCTGGTGGATTACCGCTTCGCGCGCCATCACCGCGCGCGCAATGGCGAATCCGGGCGCGGCGCAGATTGTTATGGCAAGGGCTCGGATGACGTGATTCTGCGTATGCCGGTTGGCACGGTCATCACCGACATCAACAGCGGCGAAATGATTGCCGACCTTGCCCATGATGGACAGAAGGCGCTGCTCGCCCAAGGCGGCAAGGGCGGATTGGGCAACCTGCACTTCAAATCTAGCACCAATCGCGCGCCGCGCCAATGCACGCCGGGCGAAGAAGGCGAACGGCGCGAGTTGCAACTGGAACTGAAAGTATTGGCCGACGTTGGCCTGCTGGGCATGCCCAATGCGGGCAAGTCCACCTTTATCCGCGCGGTTTCCGCCGCGCGCCCCAAAGTGGCCGACTATCCCTTCACCACGCTGCACCCCAATCTGGGCGTGGTGCGAGTATCAACTGAAAAGAGCTTTGTGATTGCCGACATTCCCGGCCTGATCGAAGGTGCGGCTGAAGGCGCCGGGCTGGGGCACCAGTTTCTGCGCCACTTGGCGCGCACCCGCCTGCTGCTGCATCTGGTGGACATCGCCCCGATGTACGAGGGCACCGACCCGGTGTATGAAGCACATGCCATATTAAATGAGCTGAAAAAATACGACGAGGCCTTGTACAACAAGCCGCGCTGGCTGGTGCTGAACAAGCTGGATCTGCTGCAAGACAAGGATGAAAAAGTCGCCGCCTTCCTGCGCGAATTCGGCGACCACACACGCCACTTTGCCATCTCCGCAATTAACGGCGATGGCTGCAAGGAGCTGACCTACGCTATCATGGAACATCTGGAACAGGCTGCCAAACTGGAACAAGCGGCCATTGCTGAAAACCCGCAAGAAAGCGATATTCCAGTTCTCTAACGCACTATGAAAAATATTCTGGCCCAGTGTAAACGCATCGTCGTCAAAGTCGGCAGCAGCCTGGTTACCAACCAGGGCGAGGGACTGGATGTGCGCGCCATAGGCAACTGGGCGCAGCAAATCGCCGCCTTGCGCGCGACGGGGCTCGAAGTGGTATTGGTTTCTTCCGGTGCGATTGCGGAAGGGATGCAACGGCTGGGCTGGAAACAGCGCCCCAGCGCCGTGCATGAATTACAGGCTGCCGCCGCAGTGGGGCAGATGGGTCTGGTGCAGGTATATGAAAGCTGCTTTCGCGAGCACGGCCTGCACGCGGCACAAGTGCTGCTCACCCATGCCGACCTCGCCGACCGCGAGCGCTACCTCAACGCCCGCTCCACTCTGCGCACGCTGCTATCCCTGAATGTTGTCCCTGTTATCAACGAGAATGACACAGTGGTTACCGACGAAATCAAGTTCGGCGACAACGACACCCTGGGCGCGCTGGTCGCCAATTTGATCGAGGCTGATGCGCTCATTATCCTCACCGACCAAACCGGCCTCTATACTGCTGACCCGCGTACAAACCCGGACGCCACTCTGGTCAGCGTGGCGCAGGCAGGTGATGTAAAGCTGGAAGCCATGGCGGGCGGCGCAGGCAGCCATATCGGGCGCGGCGGCATGATCACCAAAGTGCTGGCCGCCAAGCGTGCGGCGCGCAGTGGCGCACACACCGTCATAGCATCCGGCCACGAACGTGACGTGCTGCCGCGCCTGTTGCGCGGCGAGAGCATCGGCACTTTGCTCGAAGCTCAAGCACTGTCGCTGGCTGCGCGCAAACAATGGCTGGCGGATCATTTGCAAGTCAACGGCAAGGTGGTGCTGGATGCAGGCGCGGTGCGCGCCCTGTGCAACGAAGGCAAGAGCCTGCTGCCGATCGGGGTTACCGAAATCATCGGCGAATTTGAACGCGGTGCTGTGGTCGCCATCCTGAATGAGAACGGTCGGGACATGGCACGCGGCCTGATCAACTACAGCGCCGCAGAAGCTCGCCGCATCGCCCGCCACCCCAGTCACGAGATAGAAAAGATACTCGGCTACGTGGATGAACTGGAGCTGATACATCGAGACAATCTCGTATTGCTGTAAAACAGCAGAACGAGATTGCGGTGTAGGCTCTCATACCCGGAGGGTGAACTAATGGCCAGAACTATCAAAGATAGCAATAGCGACATTTCCCCATAGACACTGCCTGGAATTCCGATAGTGGTTCACGTTGCAGGTTTTTTCACGTCAGGCTTTAGCAAAGATAACTTGAGTGGTACGCGTAATAAACCCAGATTGTCCATTAGACCGAAAACAGCGTCATTCCCGCGCAGGCGGGAATCCAGGTGGTTTAATAATCCCCGCGTAGCGGGACAAAACCGGGGTCTTGCCCGCGCACCCGCAAGGGGTAGGCCGTGGTTGTAAAGCCAATAAATTGGCAACAACCACGCACTCGCGGAGTGTTTGTCCGCTGGATTCCCGCCTGCGCGGGAATGAGTGCGCCCGTGAAGGCGCTATATCTGCACGGTGAAAGTCCGTGTCGGGGTAAGCCAAAACTCCGTAGCTGAAGGTAACTGCGTCGCCGCGAGGCGGGGTGGAGAGCAACCGGAAGCGAACTGGCAGTCCGCAGTAAAGCGAACTCGATTCGGCGGGGTGTGACGACGAGCCTGCTCATTCGTGGCGAAGTCCGAAACTCGTCCGGCACGTTGTAACTGGCGTGTAAAACGATGCCGGGGCACATCGCGTGGTTGGAGGCGGAATGTCGGGAAGGTATGGTGAGACAAGCGGGGAGACCTGCTGCCCGAAGTGACGGGAAGCAGGAGTCAGAGCCTTCGTATTACCGCAAGACTGAAGAGCAGACCATGGCGAAACGGCTGGGAAACTGGCGTCATGCTGGGGGGCGAACCCTGGAGCCTAAACTCATGCAGAGGCGGTCTGGAAAGCGCGGAAAGCAAAGCCGTGCCGAGGGAAGGGAGGCAGGAAAATGGATGCGGGAAGGACGGGAGGAGCGAGAGCATGAGCGAAACGGCGGAAGTGCCCGCAAGGGCTATACAAGCTGAATCTGCCTCAACCGGATGGGAATGGGTAGATCGCACCATCTGTGCGGAACGCATGTTGGCGGCACTGGGTAACGGTGTCAAAGGAAGCAGAAGGCCAGATATTGGCCAGATGCAAAATTCGCTGAGTTGGGGCTTTTCACTGAAACAAACTCCGACTACTGGCGAGCCAACCCCGATGTGGGAACCACTAACTGGAGAGCCGTGTGCGGGAGAACCGCACGCACGGTTCGGAGGGAGGGGAGGGCGTGAGCCTTTCTCTACCCCTATCAGCGCTAATGGTTTATCCGGGATAAAATTACTTGAATTTCGCCAACCACTCCTGCGCCAGTAATTGCGCCTTCTTTATCTGTTCGGGGGCCATTTTCTCTTCAATCCATAGCTTGCTGCTTATGGCTATCTCACCAGCCAAACTAAGCCATTTGTATGCAAGTACAAAATCCTGCGGCACACCTGTCCCTTTGGCATACCATAACCCAATGGTGTACTGCGCTTTCGGAAACCCATGTTCTGCTGCCTCGATGTACCACCTTGCAGCTTGCTGATCGTTTTGCGGCACGCCTTGCCCTAGACGGTACATTTCCGCAATGGCGAACTGCGCCCTTGTTTCATCCTGGATAGCCGCCTTGAGGTACCACGATGAGGCTTGTTTGTCGTCTTGTGGCACCCCTTGCCCTTTGGAGTACATTACCCCAAGCCGGTACTGTGCGGCAGCATCGCCACCAAGCGCAAGCGCCCTGAATTCATCAAATGCGTAAAGGTAGTTTCCACTGTTGTAAGCTTCCACACCATCCTGAAAATCAGCCTGCGCCCAAGTGCAAACCGCAATTAAAATCGCGGCCAGAGTTGGCCTGAAAAATATTTTCGTCACTGCGTTTTCCATAACTTGACTCCAATACAAAAAAACATCCGCTCATCGAAAGCCTTATGCAATCCCTTACGGTACGGTTGTGTGTGGTGTGAATCGCACCTTGGCAGGATATGCGCTTGCGCCCAAATACGTCAAGCGCTGAAAGCGCCAAGGTAAACCGTCCCAAGGCTGCCGTTTTGTATGGTTTGAATTCGGCTTTGACCGCTGCGCGGAGATGATATTACAGGCTACCCGAAAATCTGCTTTGATTAAAAAAGCGTGGTGACATATTGGTGACATGGCGAAAAGTTAGCAGGCAAAGAAAAAGCCCCGCGTCGCTGCGAGGCTTGATTTTGTTGGTGCCGCCTATCGGATTCGAACTGATGACCTACCGCTTACAAGGCGGTTGCTCTACCAACTGAGCTAAGGCGGCGATGCTACATTGGAGGGCATTTCAGAAGATTCTCAATACTGAAATAACCCGCTTGAAACTATGGCTGGGTCGTGCCCAACACCAACAAACTGGAGGCATCCTGGTTTGAAGTTTAGCCCATGACTATTATTTTTTAATAAGCCAGTTGCAGAGTTAGTCAGCTTCCATTCGCCACATAAACAGGGCGCATTATACAAGACTCATGTTTGTTTTTGGCACAAATTTGGCACAGCCATCAAGGTCGCACATCACTATTTATTTGAGCTTTGTACGCTGCGCTTGTAGCTGGATCAGCATGGCGCAGAAATCATCCAGGCGCTTGCGCTCCTGCTCAACCACCTGTGCCGGGGCGCGCTCGACAAAACTGGTATTGGACAGCTTACCTTGTGCCTTGGCGATTTCACCGGACAGGCGGGTAATTTCCTTGTCTAGGCGCTCACGTTCGGCGACCACGTCAATTTCGATTTTCAGCATGAGTTTAAAATCGCCGACGATGGCCACTGCCGCATCGGTGTCCGGCAAACTATCCAGCACGCTTACTTCGCTCAATTTGCCCAACGCTTGCAGGTAGGGCGCGCAGGCGTGCAGCACGGTTGCGTCTCCCGCTGCCAGCAGCGGCACTCTCTGTGCAGGCGACAGGTTCATTTCACTGCGCAGTTTGCGGCAGGCATTGACCATTTCCTGCAACAAGCGGATGTGCTCCAGTGCAGCATTGTCCACCAGTTTGGGGTTGGGTTGCGGGTAGGGTTGCAGCATGATGCTGTCGCCCTGTTTGCCCGCGAGAGGAGCAACTTTCTGCCATAGCTCTTCGGTGATGAACGGGATGATGGGGTGTGCCAGGCGCAGTATGGTTTCCAGCACGCGCACCAGTGTGCGCCGCGTGGCGCGCTGCCGGGCTTCTGAGGACTGAGAACTGAGGGTTGAGGACGGATCGAGTTCTGGTTTCTGCAGCTGCACCTTGGCCAGTTCCACGTACCAGTCGCAGTAGGTGTCCCATACCAGTTCATAAAGCGTGCGCGCCGCCATGTCGAAACGGTAGTGATTGAGGTGTTCCACCACTTCGGCCTCGGCTTGCTGCAGCAAGCCGATTACCCATTTGTCGGCGGCAGAAAATTTCAGCGGCAGTGATTTGTCCAGCCCGACATCCTGGCCTTCGCAATTCATCAGCACGAATCGCGTCGCATTCCACAGCTTGTTGCAGAAGTTACGGTAACCTTCGCAGCGTTGCAGGTCGAACTTGATATCGCGCCCGTGCGAGGCGAGGCTGGCGAAGGTAAAGCGCAGCGCATCGGTGCCGAATGCCGGAATGCCCTCCGGGAAATGCTTGCGCGTCTGTTTTTCGATGCTTTCCGCCTGCTTGGGGTTCATCAGGTTCTGTGTGCGCTTGGTGACCAACTCTTCCAGCGTGATGCCGTCTATGAGGTCCAGCGGATCGAGCACATTTCCCTTGGACTTGCTCATCTTGTGGCCTTCCGCATCGCGGATCAGGCCATGCACGTACACTTCGCGGAATGGCACCTTGCCGGTGAAGTGCAAGGACATCATCACCATGCGCGCCACCCAGAAGAAGATGATATCGAAGCCGGTAACCAGCACCGAAGTCGGCAGGAAGGTGTCCAGTTCTTTGGTGGCCTGCGGCCAGCCCAGGGTTGAGAATGGCCACAGCGCTGAGGAAAACCAGGTGTCGAGTACATCCGGGTCGCGCTTGAGCACGGGGATTGCTTTGGCGGACAGGTAGGCACGCGCATACTCAAAGTTGCCATCGTACATTTTTAACAAGGCTGTCAGTACATTGGCATGATATTCCTGGCCCGTCTGATGGAGATATTGAATATACGCATCAGCTTCATCATGTGCGACAAAAACAGCGCCGTTATCGGCATACCACGCAGGTATTTGATGGCCCCACCACAGTTGGCGCGAGATGCACCAATCCTGGATGTTGTTCAGCCACTGGTTGTAAGTGTTGCTCCAGCTTTCCGGAACGAACTTGATTTCGCCGTCTGCCACCGCCTGCAGGCCGCGTTGTGCCATGCCATCCATTTTTACGAACCACTGGTCGGTGAGCATAGGCTCAATAACTGCGTGGCTGCGATCGCCGCGCGGCACCATCAGCTTGTGCGGTTTGGTGGCGGCGAGCAGTTGCTGCGCTTCCAGATCGGCCAGAATTTTCTTGCGCGCGTCGAATCGATCCAGCCCGTGATAAGGGGCAGGGGCGTGCTCGTTGATTTTTGCATCCAGCGTAAAGATATTGATCGGGGCGAGATTGTGGCGCTGCCCCATCGCGTAGTCGTTGAAATCGTGTGCCGGAGTGATTTTGACGCAGCCGGTGCCGAAGGCCGGATCAACGTATTCATCCGCGATGATGGGGATGGAACGGCCGGTGAGCGGCAATTGCAAGCGCTGGCCGATCAGGTGCTTGTAGCGCGCGTCTTCGGGATGCACCGCCACGGCGACGTCGCCGAGCAGCGTCTCCGGTCGCGTCGTGGCGACAATCAGCGCGCCCACACCTGTTTCCAGAGGGTAAGCGATGTGCCACATCGAGCCGTCTTCTTCCTGCGCCACCACTTCCAGATCGGACACGGCGGTGCCCAGCACAGGATCCCAGTTGACCAGGCGCTTGCCGCGATAGATCAGCCCTTCTTCATAGAGTTTGACAAAAACTTCGGTGACCGCTTCGGACAACCCTTGGTCCATGGTGAAGCGCTCGCGCGACCAGTCGCAGGAAGCCCCGAGGCGGCGCATCTGGCGGGTGATGGTAGAGCCGGACTCTTCTTTCCACTCCCACACGCGATCGAGGAATTTTTCGCGCCCAAGATCGTGGCGCGTAACATTTTGCGCATCGAGTTGGCGCTCCACCACAATCTGCGTGGCGATGCCCGCGTGGTCTGTACCCGGCTGCCACAGCGTATTGTCGCCCTTCATGCGGTGGTAGCGGATCAGCGCGTCCATCAGCGTGTCCTGGAAGGCGTGGCCCATGTGCAGCGTGCCGGTCACATTGGGCGGCGGCAGCATGATGCAGTAGGCGGGTTTGCTGCTCTCCAGCTTGGCTTGAAAGTAGCCGGCGTTCTCCCACTCAGGATACCAATGCGCTTCGATTGCCTGTGGTTCAAAACTTTTTGCGAGTTCCATTGTGATCGTATTCGTTTTCAGAGTTTCCGCAGTTGCGGGAAGGGGCGCGATTATATCAGTTGGGGATTCTTTGCCGGATGGGGCAATGGATGGAGGCGATGTTGACGGTGTGGCAAACTGGGCACAGATCAGGCCGGGCAAACCGGTTTGCACTTCGCGCCAGGCATCCTGCCATAGCGCGTCAAACCGAGTGGCAAGTTTGTTGCGTAGCAGCATTTCCAGTTGGGGTGCAATCTGTGCGGCGAGACGCTGGCATTCCACATCGGACAAAGGCGCGGATGCGGCAGTTTGCTTGATGAGTGCGGGGATTTGTTCGGCAAGTATCTCGGTGAGGACAGGAATTTCTGGTTGCGTATCCAGCGTCTCGGTCAGCACCGGCAGATCGGTTAATTCGAGAACCTGCTTGGGTGCTTTGCTCATGTTTGGCTGGCTGATTTGCGCAAGTCAAAATGGCGCATTTCGTAACCGCGGTCACGGTAAAAGCCATAACGTTCGCGCCCTAATCTGGCGTCTTCCTCATCCGCGCTGACGATTTCGATGAGGCGCTGGAAGCGGCTGAAGAACGGCAGGCAAACTCGTGTGCAGGCTGATCAGTACTTCGTTGTGAGGGAAGGCTTCGCCCTGATACCCGACCACCACCGGCATATCGGGCGCCGCAGGCTCGTGGCTGCGGCAATGCGGGATGAAGGCAATGGCCGGGTAATGCCACAACAGCTTGTCCAGCGCGCTGGCGGTGGTCTCGTCCGGGGTGTGCAGCAGCACGCGCAGGCCGTTCTGCATCGCCTTGTGGCTCAACTGGCAAGCCGTGCGCAGCTTGTCGGTCGAGCCGGTATAGAAATCAACTTTGGTCACGGGTGCGGGTGCGGGTGAAAAAGCGGTTAATGAAAGATCGCATAATTATAGCAAAGGCAGGAAGGGATTCGAGGTTACCAAATTCCAAGGGGCGGAGTCAGGTTTCGCATGCAATGGAACAATGGGGTCAGAACAATGAGAACAATGGGGTCAAATGAGAACAATGGGGTCAGACTCGATTGATTCTGAACTTTTCCGATTTTCTGTCCCCGCCTCTGGCTTTCGGCTCAACCCGCCTGTCCAACTTGGCCTGGATGCGTTGTTTGAACCGGTCATTTCCCAGCACCCATGCCTTGTTGGTTGCTTCGCGTATTTCGGTGAGACTGTTTTCCGGTATACGGTGCTTGAATAGTTGCCGGTATGCCGCTTGGCGTTCTTCGTCTGTCTTGCCCAAACGCCGGTATTCGCTGTGTGGCGTAATGAGTTCATTCGCTTGCCCCAGTGAGTTGTGGCGATAGCTTGACCAGGGATACTCGGACGGGTGCGCGACCATGTCCGCCCGCACGGGATTTAACTCGATGTAGCGCATGCAGGTCAACAGATAGGTTTCGCTGTCGATCAGTGTGGCTTTGTAACGGCCTTCCCACAGGGTGCCGGTGCGCTGGTAACTGTAGTTGTAATACTGGACATAGTAGCGCCCCAGCATCTGGATGGCCTTGGCAAGGCTTTGCTCTTCATTCGGGGTTATCAGCAAATGGGCGTGGGTGGTCATCAGCACATAGGCGTGAAGTTCGCAGCCGTGGGTGGCGCAGGCTTGCCGGAGCTTTTCCAGGTAGAACTGGTAGTCGGCATCGGTACAGAATATTTCGGTGCGGTTATTGCCGCGCAGGATGACGTGCTGCGGCTGGCCGGGGATGACATATCGGGGTAGGCGCGCCATTGTTATCTCTCCTTGGTTAGCAGAGAGAACTATACAGCGCGTTTAATTAATTATCAATCGAGTCTGACCCCATTGATTCATTATCAATCGAGTCTGACCCCATTGATTCATTGATTCCATTGATTCTTGCCATTGATTCATTGATTCATTGATTTCATTGATTTCATTGATTTCATTGATTTCATTGATTCTAATGACCCCATTGATTCTAACCGTGCCACGGCAGATCGCGCGCGACCTTATCTATGCTCAGCGATTACTTAACCGAGTGCCATGAAGCCTTGGCCCCTTTTAATTAATTCGCCAAAACAATTAGAATCCAAAAAGTTGAGCAAGCTTTACAGCACCTATCACCAGAAAGAAAGCCAAAATCCATGCCAACACTATAAAAAGGCCAAGGTGATTCTCTTTGAAGTTTTTATAGTGCCTATTTTTACCAACTGGACAGTGACAAGTTCTCCTCTCACTTCAGTCCTTTTCTTTGGTGAGCCGGAGATTTGATAGCTCTGTAGCCAAATCAATCCACCGATCCATGAGGAGCTTCATGCGCTCGTAGTTTTTCAATTGCTTGCGGATCGCAGGCAAATCCTTCTTCTTTACAAACTTACTGCTGCTCTTTCCCTTCCGTGTGAAGCTGACCTGATAGTAAGGCCCGTGCTTCTCCGGCGGTGATGCCTTGCAGCGGCAACCGGGCGAGCCGCAGACATTGTATTGGGTTGACAGGCTGCCAGGCCGCAAGTCCCCCAGCGCGACGAGGTCGCGCTTGATCTTCTCGATCTGACGTTCGATCCGGGCTTCCAGCTTGATGTCCATGGCGAAAGCATAGCACTGTTTGGCCGATAGCACTATAATGCTATCGGCTTACACTTGCGACAGGAGAACTTTGCTATGACACTATGGATCGAGTGGTTGCAAACGGTGCGTTCCCTCCGGCCAGCATGTGGCCGGTCACGCACTTTCTTCTGGATGGTTTTTGTCCTGATGGGTTTATGCAGCCGCGCCGACAACGCCGGTGTCACGAGTTTTGTCCGCGTCCTGAACTTCCGGGGCGAGGCCTACCATCGCTTTCTTCATCTCTTTCACAGCAAGGGCATCGACCTGGATATGCTCACCGCCTGCTGGGTCCGTCTCTGCCTTACCTTGTTCCGCCCATTTCAGGTCGGCCAGCGCATCGTCTGCCTCGCCGATGGGATCAAGGCACCCAAAGAAGGAAAGCGTATGCCCGCCGTGAAGTATCTGCACCAGCAATCGGCTGGCAATTCCAAGCCAGAATACATCATGGGCCATTCGCTCCAGGCTATCTCGCTGCTGGTTCACGGCCCTGCCGGGCAGGTGACCGCCGTGCCGCTCACTTCGCGCATTCACGAAGGCCTGGTGTTTTCCAACCGGGATGCAAGAACCCTGCTCGACAAGCTGGTGGCGCTACTGTTTTCGGTGGCCATCGTCTGGGATCGCCAGGTGCTGCTCATCGCCGACGCCTACTATGCAAGCGGCAAGATCATCCGCCCACTCCTGGCCAAAGGGCACCATCTCGTGACCCGCGCCAAAAGCAACGCGGTCGCCTACCTCCCCGTGCCCGACGTGCCGCATCGCGGCAAAGGGCGTCCGCGAATCTACGGCGACAAGGTTCGTCTCAAGGACCTCGCCAAGGATAATGCCGCTTTCACCTCCGCTCCCAGCCCCGTCTATGGCGAGAACGACGTGACCGTGCGTTTCCGCTGCGTGGATTTACTATGGCGCCCGGTCGCCCGTATCGTCCGTTTTGTGATCGTCCACCACCCGGTTCGCGGAACAATATTCCTGCTGTGCACGGATCTTTCACTTGCACCTCTGGAGATACTCCAGCTCTACGGCTATCGGTTCAAGATTGAGCTGGGTTTCCGGCAGGCCGTCCACGTCCTCGGCGCTTATGCCTACCACTTCTGGATGGCTGCCATGAAGCCTCTGCGCCGTGGTGAGGGCGATCAGTATCTGCATCGCACCACCGATGCCTATCGCGCCGCCATCCGCCGCAAGCTGCGCGCCTACCACATTCATGTGCAGCTCGGCTGCATCGCCCAAGGCCTGCTACAGCATCTCTCGCTGAACCATACGGCAGAGGTGTGGCGTTGTTTCCGCAGTTGGCTCCGCACCATGAACCCGGCGCTCCCGCCTTCCGAGCTTATCGTCGCAAACGCACTGCGCACGGCCATTCCAGCATTTTTCTCGTTTCCAAAGCTAGACCCTGGCCTCAAGAAAATAATGGAAAATTACTACCGATATGACCTGGACTCAGTTACCGACCGAATGGCCGCATGAATGGGAATGGAAAAGTTGGCACTGTCCAGTTACCAAGTAGGCTATTTAAAATACCGATTGTTGCGAGGATTAATAGAACTGCAAAAGCACTAGCCATAATCAATCTACCTTATTAGAGTGAAAGGGAGCAGGCTTAATTAAATCTGCCAGACCTTATCTGACAACAGAGATGCAGATTGCGTACCACAAAAGCATACGCGCGCTGGATTTAACGCCATGCGACATCGCCTTTCTTGTCCAGGGCTGTAATTCGAGCACCCTCGGTAGAGATTGGCTGCCACCACATTAAGATTACTGCCATGATGCGCGCGATATGAGCATCATCTTCGCCGAAGACATTTTCAACAACGCGTTTGAATGTACGCATGAGCGGCACTTGGGGCTCCTCGCCAGCATGGACTACGAACAGATCGGAATATTCATTCAGGCGTTTATCGAACGCTGGGATGACAAGGCGGGATATTTCCTCCCGCGAATAATCGCCACTTAGCCAATGGAGAAGCTCGCCCATTATGTGGGAACCAGCTTTTTCAAGCTTGGGGCGTGGAAGCCCGTGTAGGGAACGCTCAACCATCCAAAATATGGCGATGACAGCCTCCAAGTTGTTGACGGGATAATTTTCAAAAACGGCTTCGTCCTTGATGTTGATCGACATTGCGTTATTGACCGCATCAATCGCCAAGTCTTGAAAGTGAGCTTTCTTTTTTCCGAACCAACCCATTAGCGATCTCCATTCTGTGCTGCCCAACGTAGAAGTAACCGGCCTGCGCGGCTTTTCGTGCAGGTCCGGTTGACTGCCGGGTTGGGCCTCAGTGGCTCCAAGAAACTACGGGCCTTAGCAGTCACCCGACTATCGACCGCGCGTGAGCAACCCTATATTTTATTGGCATCAAACAATGTGACTATGGCCGAGACGACTTTCCATATTTCCGAAGTAATGCAGGTTTGAAGGCTGCGGGATGAGTCGCATACGCGTTTTGTATTCTCGGTACTTGCCTTGAGGTCTACACTGGCTAGCACTCTCTTTGTTCGCTCGAAGCACTTTCCTCCCGGGGATGACTCATATACGGGACCGTATTTGGAATAGCAGTAACTTATCGAAGCACTGAGTGCTGAAGCGTGAATGGCATAGTCGATTGCCATGCTTGTATCTGCTCTGGCGACTGCTGGGGAGGCCAAGCAGGTCAAAACAAGAAGGTGACACATGCATGTTCGTGCTAAGTTCATATTGTCCTCTGTGACCTTAAGTGTTTTCTAAACGTAGTTCAGCGCTAAAGCCTATTCTGAGCATGCGGCGGTCGTGGCCGCCGAAGGCATCTTATGATTCTGGGCGCTTGCCGCCACGAACAAGCTTCACGATCCATTTGACTAGACCCACGACGACCGCAATCGCAAAGAGAACTCCGATTAACTGACCCAAGAAATGTGCAATGCTCATGGTATCGCCTCCTGAGAGTGATTAGTAAAAGGCCCAACGAATAGCGTTTATCTGCCGCCCCGCCCAAACTTGTTTAACCCGCGTCCCGTGTTGGCGGCAGATAAACCTTGTTGGACTGAACCTTCGGATCGGTGCCTATGGGAGATTGTAAGGTTTTGCGGCTAATCGTCAACTGCGTGACCTTGGAGAAAGCACGGAAGAAATACGAATCGTTTTTTTTCGCATGGTTTATTTTGCAGCCGCACAGTTGATCAGGTATTGCGCCAGCAACGGCACGGGGCGCCCGGTCGCGCCTTTTTCCTTGCCGGATTTCCATGCGGTGCCGGCGATGTCCAGGTGCGCCCAGCGGTAATCCTTGGTGAAGCGTGACAGGAAGCAGGCCGCAGTGATCGTGCCGCCCGCCCGCCCGCCGATGTTCTGCATGTCGGCGAAGTTGCTGTCCAGCAGCGGTTGATAGTCCTCCCACAGCGGCAACTGCCAGGCACGGTCATAAGTCTGGTCGCCTGCCGCGAGCAACTCGCTGGCGAGCGATTCCTGGTTGCTGAATAGCCCGCTGGCGACATGGCCCAGCGCGATGACACAGGCGCCGGTGAGGGTGGCGATATCCACTACCGTGTCCGGTTGAAATTTAGCCGTATAGGTCAGCGCATCGCACAGGATAAGGCGGCCTTCGGCATCGGTGTTGAGGATTTCGATGGTCTGCCCGGACATCGAAGTGACGATGTCGCCGGGCTTGGTGGCGCGCCCGCTGGGCAGGTTTTCGCAGGAGGGGATCACGCCGACCACATTCAGTTTCAGCCCCATCTCGGCAATAGCCTGCATCGTGCCGAGCACGCTGGCAGCCCCGCACATGTCGTATTTCATTTCGTCCATTTCGGCGCCCGGCTTGAGCGAGATGCCGCCGCTATCGAAGGTAATGCCCTTGCCGACCAGGGCTATGGGTTTCTGTTTTTTATCCGCGCCGCAGTATTCCAGCGTGATGAGTTTGGCGGGCTGTTCGCTGCCGCGCGTGACGGAGAGCAACGATCCCATGCCCAGTTTCTGCATGTGCTTTTCTTCCAGCACGGTGGTCTTGATGGTTTTGTGCGCCTTGGACAAGGCCAGAGCCTTGGCGGCAAGATAAGTCGGGGTGCAGATGTTGCCCGGCAGGTTCCCGAGATCCTTGGCCAGATTCATGCCCCGTGCAATCGCCGCTGCCTGGTCGAGAACGGCATTCAACCCGGCAGCGGGTTTGTCCGAAGTGGCGAAGGTGATGCTGTTCAAGGTTGCGGGTTTGGCAGGCTTGCTTTTCAGACTGTCAGCGCGGTAAGTGCTCTCGGCGGCGGCGAACACGGCCTGTTTGATAACCCAGGAAACATCTTTCCCGAATTCATCATCAATGGTAAACAGTACGGCATCTTTGACCGGTGTGGCATTCAACGCACTGAAAGTGGCACGCAGGATATCCACGATACTCTTGCTGTTCAATTCACTTGGCTTGCCCAGGCCGACCAGCAGCACACGTTCGGCAGTGATGCCGGGAATCTTTTGCAGCAGGAGTGTGGAGCTTGCCTTGCCGCTCATGTCGCCGCGCGCAATGATGTTGCTGAGCGAATGCTTCGCTGCTTTGTCCAGCGCTTGCGCCGCCCCTGAAAGTTTACCGCCCTCAAATACGCCAGCCACCACGCATCCGCTGCGCAGCTTTTCCGGGCTGCCTTGTTTTATGCTAAATTCCACTTGCTTCTCCTTATAAATTTCCTTCAGTCCCAAATACTGCGCCAGATGCCGGATTATCCGCAAACTTACAGGCAAAAGTCAAAGCCGCCGCGCACCGGCATCTTTCACCGTGCGCTGGTGCGCGAGTTTGCAGGCATGGGGGTGCCGATATTCGCTATCCTGCTCGGTATCGTAGTCCTCTCCCAGCTTATCCGTTTGCTGGGTGAGGCAGTCGGTGGCGCCTTGGCGGTGGAAGGCATCCTGGCGCTGATGGGTTTTTACGCCCTGAATTATCTGCCGGTGCTGCTTTCCATCAGCCTGTATATGTCGGTGTTGCTGACGTTGACGCGCAGTTACCGCGACAGCGAGATGGTGGTGTGGTTCTGTTCCGGCATAGGGTTGACGCGCTGGATACGCCCGGTTTTATGGTATGCGTTGCCGGTGGTGGGCTTGATTGCGCTGTTAAGCCTGGTGCTGTCGCCCTGGGCATTATCCAAGGCGGAGGAATTCAAGCACAGGCTGGATAACCGTGATGATATTTCCGCAGCTATGCCGGGCGCATTCCGCGAATCCAAACATGATGGCCGCGTGTATTTTATCGAAAACTTGAAAGCAGGGGAAAAACGTGTCGGCAAAATCTTTGTGCAATCGGTGCAGCACGGCAGGATCGGTATCATGGTGGCCAAGCAGGGGTTGCAGGAAATCGCTGAGAATGGCGACCACTTTATTGTGTTGTTGAACGGCACGCGTTATGAGGGCACACCCGGCCAATATGATTTCAGGGTAGTCGAGTTCGAGCGTTATGCCATGCGCATTGAGGCGGTGGAAGCCAAACAAGTGGTGGCACGGCAGCAATCTCTATCGACTCTGCATCTGTTGCAAAACCGCAATAGTTGGAATATGGCTGAGCTGGAGTGGCGGCTGGGGCTGCCGCTCAGCGCTTTGATCCTGACACTGCTGGCAATTCCGCTGAGTTTTGTCAACCCGCGTGCCGGGCGCTCACTTAATCTTGTTATGGCGCTGGTGATTTATATGTTTTACAACAACATGATCAGCGTGACCAATGCGTGGGTGGGGCAAGGCAAGATTGGCCCGGTTATGGGGTTGGCCGGCATCCACGCGCTGATGTTTGCGCTGATGGCATGGTTGTTCTATCGCAGGCTATCGGTGTTTTCCTTGCGGCGGCTGGTGCGATGAAGCTGCTGACCCGTTACTTGGCACGCGAGATTTATGCCAGCATTGCGCTGGTATTCTCGGCTCTGCTGGCACTGTTCTCCTTTCTCGATCTGATCCATGAGTTGAGTGTGATGGGCCACGGTGATTATCACCTGGGCTATGTATTGCTGTTTGTATTTTTGACCGTACCCAGCCATATCTATGAACTGTTTCCAGTGGCGATCTTGATCGGCACCATTTTTGCGCTGGTGCAAATGGCGGCGAATTCCGAGTTGGTTATGTATCGTTCTTCCGGCGCCTCATTGCAGCAAATGGTGGGCGCTTTATTCAAGATAGGCCTGCCTTTGGTGCTGTTGAGTTACCTGTGCGGCGAGTTGATTGCGCCGCCCAGCGAGCGACTGGCGCAGAGCCTGCGACTCAAGGCGCAGAATGCCGAGGTGTCGCTGAAAGAATTTCGCTCCGGGGTGTGGGTAAAGGACGAGAACAATTTTGTGAATGTGAAGAATGTGCTGCCGGATACTTCGCTGCTGAATATCAGTATCTACGAATTTGACGACAGTTTCCATCTGCGGGCCATTACTGCGGCAAAACGTGCGAACTTTGTGGAGCAGAACCGCTGGCAACTGGAAGAGGTGACGCAGACGCACTTCAACATGCAGGGCACGACAGTAAGCAACCTGGCGCATCTGGAATGGCGCTCGGTGCTTAACCCGGACATTCTGAGTGTGCTGCTGGTGGTGCCGGAGCAAATGTCGGCGTGGAATCTTTATCAGTACACCCAGCATCTGCGCGACAACCACCAGAAAACGGCACGCTTCGAAATTGCCATGTGGAACAAGCTGATATACCCGTTTGCGGTGCTGGTAATGATGTTGCTGGCCCTGCCGTTTGCCGCGCATCACCGGCGTGAAGGCGGTATCAGCGCCAAGATATTTGGTGGCATCGTGCTGGGGCTGGTTTTTCATTTTGTTGGCCGGTTATTCGCCAGTTTGGGTGCGCTAAATGAGTGGCAACCCTTACTGAGCGCTATCGCGATGCCTATGCTGTTTTTGCTGCTGGCAGGAATGACGCTGTGGTGGACAGAGCGGCGCTGACCATTTTCATGCGGCTATGCCGCATAGAAAATTGCGCACCTTTGGTGCTGAAGTGGGATGGGCAGCCTGTCCGGATCAACTCGCACAACTCCACATCCGACTTGCCGGTTAGCAGAGCCGCCAATCTTATGGTGTCCCTTTGTTGTTAAACGACCATCTCTGGAAGAACACTTGGGCTAAGGCGCCGGCTTGACGGGCGGGACGCCGCTTGCGGCCGCTTTGCTGGCTTCCTGCTCTCGCACCATTTGTTTGACCTGTTCGCGGTGTTCCGTGGGCACTTTGCTGAAGGCGCTGAATTTTTCTCTGGCGCGTTTACGCTGTTCCGGGGTCAGTTTGCTCCATTTTTCAAGCCTGTTTTGAAATCGCTGTTTTTGCTCCGGCGTGAGTTTCGGATAGCGCTTGGTGGCATTCAACAGATTTTTTTGTAATTTTGTGGATAGTGAATCCCATTGAGTGGACAGGGGTTGCAAAGCTTCTTGCTGCATGGGGGTAAGTTGAGCCCACGATTTAAAGGGGGCTGCTACAGCCAAGTTTGCCTGTAGCAGAAGGGTAATACAAATCGCCAGAGCTGAAAAAAGAATCCTCATCATTCGTGGTTAGTCCACATACATCTCGATCGGGAGATCATCAGTCAGGATGGCAATATCCACGTCGCTGACATCATGGTCGGTTGCTTGGTGCCAGTAGGCAGTACCACTGAACAGAAGGGCAATGAGTAGCACAACGATAGCCCCGTAATAGGATTTGTGATGCGAACCGGCAACGTGCCAATTCCCCGCCCAGGCAAAAACAGGGGCAGCGCTGCGTGCGTCATAGCGCGCCAATGCCTGTACACGCACATCGCGCAGCCGGGCCAGCGTCGGCTGGTCGAGCCGGCCCAGTGAGCGGTTGAGCAGTTGCTTGACCTGCTCGGGGTATAATTTTTGGTTCATGATCAGTTGACTCCTTTCGCCTTCAATGCGGCTGCGAGCGCGTGGGTGGCGCGGGAGCAGTGTTGTTTGACACTGCCTTCGGAACAACCCATGGCCGTCGCAGTTTCCGCAGTATCCATATCTTCCCAGTAACGCAACAGGAAGGCTTCGCGTTGACGTGCAGGCAGGTTCATTAATGCTTCTTCAATCAAAGCAATTAGTTGCGATTGTCCCAAGGAGGCGTCCGGGGCAAGCGCCTGGCTATTGTTATCTTTGTCTTGCAGTGTGTCCAGCGGATCTTGGTCGGACTCCTCGTGTTGCGGAACCAGCGAGGACATCAGCGTGGTCCACATCGAGCGCACTTTCTGCCTGCGATAATGGTCGCGGATGGTGTTCTGCAGGATGCGCTGGAACAGCAAGGGCAGTTCCTCTGGCGGTTTCGCAGCATATTTGTCAACGAGCTTAAGCATGGCGTCCTGCACGATATCCAGCGCCATGTGTTCGTCCCGTACCGCGAACAGCGCGTGTTTGTAGGCGCGGCGCTCGGTCTCGGCGAGAAATCGGGAAATTTCGTCGTGGCTGGCCAGTTTGAATTACTCTGTATTGATGAGCGTCGAATACTATCAAATTACGGCACACATGGTGTGGTCAGAGCCTTATCCAATGTGGTATGAGCCTGAAGGAGGGCTGTATTTCCAACGAGGAATGAGCCTGAAGCGAAGAATCTGAGGTCGATTGAAGGAGTGGGTTGATCATTGCAAGGATGATGATCAACATGAACGAAACACGGCTTTGCACGATAGAACAGATTGAGCAATTTCTTGGTGGCTGCCTCCAGATTGAATTCACCAAGTCTGGTGACGACAGCGAACGCTATGAGCACATCAGTCGCGTGCTCAAACGCTTTGACTATCCCAAGCAGGGCAAGCGAGAGAAAGGTGTGCTGCTGAAGTACCTGCAAGTCACCAGCGGCTACAGCCGCGCGCAGGTCACACGCCTGGTCACGCAGTGGTTCACAAACCGCTTGGCTACCGTACCCCTGTCCAAACGCTACCGTGCGCCTGCTGCCCCTTTTGCGCGCAAATACACGGCTATCGATATCGCGCTTCTCGCAGAGATGGACAAGGCCAATGAGGACGTGTGTGGCCCGGCCATTGCGCACCTCTTGCAGCGCGCTTACAGCGTCTATGGTGACGCGCGCTATGAGCGGGTGTCCGGCCTGTCGGTTTCGCACCTGTACAACCTGCGCAAAAGCTCGGGCTATCAAGCCTTGCGGGTGGTTTTCACCAAGACTAATCCGGTGTGCAATCACATCGGGGTACGCAAAGTACCACGCCCCAAAGGGCGGGTTGGGTTTGTGCGCATCGACACCGTCCACCAAGGCGATCTTGACGGCATCAAAGGCGTGTATCACATCACCTGCGTTGACGAGGTCAGCCAGTGGCAGGTCGAGGCGTGCGTGCAGGGTATTAGCGAGGCATTTTTGTTGCCCGTGCTGGAGTTGGTGATCGAACAGTTCCCGTTTGTAATTATGGGGTTTCACTCGGACAACGGCTCCGAGTACATCAATGGCCCGGTGGCTGCGATCCTTGAGAAGCTGCGCATCGAGCAAACCAAATCTCGCTCGCGCCACAGCAACGATAACGCGCTGGCCGAGAGCAAGAATGCCAGTGTGGTGCGCAAGCACATGGGCTTCGAACATATCCCCCAGAAGTACGCCAAACCCATCAATGAGTTCTATCAGGAAACGTTCAATCCGTGGCTCAACTTTCACCGCCCGTGCATGTTTGCAACCGAGATCATTAGCCCCAAGGGCAAGATCGTCAAACGCTATAAAGACGAGGATGTGAAGACTCCGCTGGAATGCTTGGTGCTGTTGAGTGTGAAGGGTTTAGTCACGCTCAAAGAGGGCATCACTCTGGACGCATTGCAGGCGCAGGCGAAGTCCGAAACAGACTTGGCAGCAGCACAGGAAATGCAGCGCGCCAAGAGTGATTTATTTGCAAGTTTTCAAAAACAAAAACGCCGGGCATAACCGATCGGAAAACAACACCGGAAAAGCACCAATTCTTGAGACTAAAATCATTAGAAAATAAACTCAAAACCGACTGGCAAAAATCCATTAAACTTAACTTTTAAACCCGACCAACCCGCACAAACAAATCACCCAGATCGTCGCCGCTTCAGGCTCATACCTGAATTGGAAAATACTGTCAGGCAATTCCGGCTGGCTTTGGGATGCTTTGTGATCGCTTCTGGGGGTTGACCAAAATGCGTCTAACCATTATCTTGCGCGGTTCTTCATTATTGTTTGCCAAGGTAGTCTGAATATGGAACTGACGGGGGCGGAAATAGCCATCAGGTGTTTGCAGGAGGAGGGGGTCGAATACGTATTCGGTTACCCGGGCGGTGCCGTCCTGTTTATTTATGACGCGCTGTTCAATCAGGACAAGATCAAACATGTCCTAGTCCGCCATGAACAGGCCGCAGTGCATGCAGCCGATGGCTATGCGCGTTCTACGGATCGGGTGGGTGTTGCTTTGGTCACCTCGGGCCCGGGTGTAACCAATGCGGTCACCGGCATAGCGACTGCCTACCTGGATTCCATCCCGATGGTGATTATCAGCGGCCAGGTTCCGACACGCGCCATCGGTGAAGACGCATTTCAGGAGGTGGATGCCGTAGGTATTACCCGGCCATGCGTGAAACATAATTTCCTGGTAAAGGACGTCAAGGAAATCGCGAATACCATCAAGAAAGCTTTTTATCTTGCCAGGAGCGGACGTCCCGGACCCGTGCTGGTGGATATACCGAAGGACGTTTCGAACCAGAAAGCAGAATTTCATTATCCGTCTTCAGTGAGCGTCCGCTCCTACCATCCGGCGCAGCATGGCGAAGTGGGCCAGATCAAACAAGCCGCGCAACTGTTGCTGGGAGCCAAACGGCCCATGGTTTACGCCGGTGGCGGGGTGATCCTGTCCGATGCCTCCAAGCAATTGACTGAACTGGTGCGCATGCTGGGCTTTCCCTGCACCAACACCCTGATGGGTTTGGGTGGTTATCCTGCGACGGACAAACAGTTTCTCGGCATGTTGGGCATGCACGGCACGCTGGAAGCCAATATGGCGATGCAGCATTGCGATGTGCTGCTGGCCGTGGGCGCGCGTTTCGATGACCGCGTGATCGGCAACGTGGAGCACTTCAACCGGGAAAAACGCAAGATTATTCACGTCGACATTGATCCCTCCTCCATTTCCAAGCGGGTGAAGGTGGATGTGCCGATTGTCGGTGACGTGGCGCATGTGCTGGGCGACCTGCTGGCAGTGTTGCATGGCAGCAAGCAAAAACCCGAGCAGCAGGCACTCGCGGCGTGGTGGGCGCAGATCGAGGGATGGCGCGGCAAGCGTTGCTTGGGCTATAAAAATTCGGATGAAATCATCAAGCCGCAATTCGTGATCGAAAAGCTGTATGAGGTCACCCGTGGCGAAGCCTTCATCACCTCCGATGTCGGGCAGCACCAGATGTGGACGGCGCAATATTACAAATTCGACCAACCGCGCCGCTGGATCAATTCCGGCGGCTTGGGCACCATGGGCTTCGGCATGCCTGCCGCGATGGGCGTGCAGATGGCTCACCCCGATGCGACCGTCGCTTGTGTGACCGGCGAGGGCAGCATCCAGATGAACATCCAGGAGTTGTCTACCTGCAAGCAGTTCCGGCTGCCGCTCAAGGTCATCGTGTTGAACAATCGTTACCTGGGCATGGTGCGGCAGTGGCAGGAGTTCTTCCACGGCAACCGCTATTCCGAATCCTATATGGATGCGCTACCCGACTTCGTGAAGCTGGCGGAAGCCTACGGCCACGTCGGCATGCGCATCGATAAACCTTCCGATGTGGAACCGGCGATGAAGGAAGCGTTTGCGCGCAAGCATGACCTGGTGTTCATGGATATCAGGACCGACCAGACGGAAAACGTGTTTCCCATGGTGCCAGGCGGCAAGGGCTTATCCGAAGTGATACTGGCGGAGGAGCTATAATGCGGCACATTATCTCCCTGCTGATGGAAAACGAAGCGGGCGCGTTGTCGCGTGTCGCCGGGCTATTCTCGGCGCGCGGCTACAACATCGAATCGCTCACCGTGGCGCCCACCGAAGATGCCACCTTGTCGCGCATGACCATCGTGACCAGCGGTTCGGACGACGTGATCGAACAGATCAACAAGCAGCTCAACAAGCTGATTGAGGTGGTCGCGGTGATGGACTTGAGCGAAGGCGAACATATCGAGCGCGAGTTGATGCTGGTAAAAGTGCGTGCGGTGGGCGAGGTGCGCGAGGAAATGGCGCGCATGACCGATATTTTCCACGGACGCATCATAGACGTCACCGACAAGACCTACACCATCGAGCTGACCGACACCGTCTCCGGGCTGGACAGCTTCCTGCAAGCCATAGACCGCAGCCTGATACTGGAAACCGTGCGCACCGGCGCATCCGGCATAGGACGCGGTGACCGCATTTTGAAGCTGTAGGGTGGGCACGTTTTTGTGCCCACGCGTTCCCCCGCGTGGGCAAACGATGAAACCGTTTGCCCACCCTACAGAAACTAAGAATATTTTATTTAACGAAGAGGCCAACAATGAAAGTTTATTACGACAAAGACGCAGATCTGTCCCTGATCAAGGGCAGGCAGGTAACCATTATCGGCTATGGTTCGCAAGGCCATGCCCACGCCCAGAACCTGAAGGAATCCGGAGTCAATGTGACGGTTGGTCTGCGCAAGGATGGCGCCTCGTGGAAGAAGGCGGTCAGCGCAGGACATCAGGTGATGGAAATCGCCGATGCGGTGAAGAATGCCGATGTGGTAATGGTGCTGTTGCCTGACGAGCAACAACCGGAAATTTTCAACCAGCATATTGCGCCCAATTTGAAGAAAGGCGCGGCGCTGGCCTTTGCACACGGTTTTACCATCCATTACAACCAGATCGTACCGAGCGGGGATGTGGACGTGATCATGATCGCGCCGAAAGGCCCCGGCCATACCGTGCGTTCCGAATACCTCAAGGGCGGCGGCGTGCCGACACTGATCGCGGTGTATCAGGATAAATCTGGCAAGGCCAGGGACATCGCGCTGTCTTACGCGGCAGCCAACGGCGGCACCAAGGGCGGCGTGATCGAGACCAACTTCCGCGAAGAAACTGAAACCGACTTGTTCGGCGAACAAGCCGTGCTGTGCGGTGGCGCGGTAGAGTTGGTGAAAGCCGGTTTCGAGACGCTGACCGAAGCGGGCTACGCGCCGGAAATGGCCTATTTTGAGTGCCTGCACGAACTGAAGCTGATCGTGGACCTGATGTACGAAGGCGGCATCGCCAACATGAATTACTCGATCTCCAACAACGCGGAATATGGCGAATACGTGACCGGTCAGCGTGTGATTGGCAGTGAAGCGCGTGCCGCGATGAAGGAAGCGCTGAAGAACATCCAGAACGGTTCCTATGCCAAACAATTCATCCTGGAAGGACGCACCAATTATCCGGAAATGACCGCGCGCCGCCGCCTGAACGCCGAGCACCCGATCGAAAAAGTCGGCGCCCAGTTGCGCGCCATGATGCCGTGGATCAGCAAGAACAAGCTGGTCGATCAATCTAAAAACTAAAGGGCAGTCGGTAGTCACTAGTCGTTAGAAGTTAGTTAAAGGCAAAACTTTGGCTTCCAACTAACGACTGGCGACTGATGACTAGCGACTCAATGAACAACTACCCCCACCCCATCATCGCCCGCGAGGGCTGGCCGTTCCTGGCAATTGCGCTGGTTCTGGCTGTAGCCGCTACCCTCTGGTGCGCCACATGGTCCATCCTGATGTGGATCATCGCGCTATTCGTGCTGCAATTTTTTCGCGATCCGGCGCGTGAGATCCCGCAGGATGCGGGCGCGGTGCTGTCTCCGGCGGATGGCCGTATCGTGGTGGTGGAGCGTGTGAATGACCCTTATGTGCAGCGCGAAGCCATCAAGATCAGCGTGTTCATGAACGTATTCAACGTGCACTCCAACCGCAGCCCGGTGGACGGTGCGGTGCAGCGCGTGCAGTATTTTCCGGGCAAGTTCGTGAATGCCGATCTGGACAAGGCCTCGACGGAAAACGAGCGCAACGCGGTGTGGATCAAGACTACGGATGGGCAAGATGTCACCAGCGTGCAGGTGGCCGGGCTGATTGCGCGGCGTATCCTGTGTTACGTGAAGGCGGGCGATGTTCTCGCGCGCGGCCAGCGTTACGGTTTCATCCGCTTTGGCTCGCGGGTGGATGTGTACCTGCCGCTGACGGCTACCGTCAAAGTTGCCATTGGTGATAAAGTGTCTGCCACGACCACCATTCTGGCTAAGCTTTAAGGGAAATGGAAATTCTTAAAGCACCGTTAATCATGTCACCAACATCACCCCATCCCCCTCCTAACCTCCCCCTTGAAGGGGGAGGCACTATACTCCCTCCCCTTCAAGGGGAGGGTTGGGGTGGGGATGGGTTTTGTTTTGGCTTATGTAACGTAATTTATAAGTGGTATTTTGGTAATTTCCTGCTCCCTAACCCCTGCTATCATGCCTGACCTGAACAACAATCGGAAATCCATGGACCTGCGCAGGCGCGGCATTTACTTGCTACCCAACCTGTTTACCACGGGTGCGCTGTTCGCCGGTTTTTACGCGATTGTGCAGGCGATGAACCTCAGATTCGAGATCGCGGCGGTGGCAATTTTTGTCGCTATTGTGCTGGATGGGCTGGATGGCCGCGTGGCGCGCCTGACCCACACCCAGAGCGAATTCGGCGCGCAATACGACAGCCTGTCAGACATGGTGTCGTTCGGCGTTGCTCCCTCGCTGATTATTTACGAATGGGCGTTGAAGGGGTTGGGCAAATGGGGCTGGTTCGCAGCCTTCATATATTGTGCGGGCACCGCTTTGCGTTTGGCGCGTTTCAACACAAACATAGAGGTGGTTGATAAGCAGAACTTTCAGGGCATGCCAAGCCCAGCCGCCGCCGCACTGGTGGCGAGTTTCGTCTGGGTAATGCTGGACAACCGTTTCACTGGCGAGGAAGTGCGCTGGTACGCCTGCGCCCTTACCACCTTCGCGGGTATCACCATGGTGGGCAACCTGAAGTATTACAGCTTCAAGTCCATCAACATGCGCAAGAGCGTGCCGTTCATCGTTATCTTCCTGTTCGCGCTGTTCTTCATATTCATCTCGGTTGATCCGCCCAGCATCCTGTTCCTGCTGTTCCTCGGCTACAGCCTGTCCGGCTATGTGATGTGGCTGATAAATTGGCGAAGACACGGCAATGACAAAGCGGGTGAGGAAGACCAGTAGTAGCCTGCATGGCGTGCCATGGAGGCCAGCCTTTTCCTGTTGTCCCACATCCCAAGATGCTCAGTGACGCAGTAGAAAACCTGCTCCCAGACCTCTGGTAAATGCCGGAAAAAGAAAATAACTTTAATTACGCCAAAAAATGACACTACCATTAACCCAGCTTGTCCATTAGACCGAAAACAGCGTCATTCCCGCGCAGGCGGGAATCCAAGTGGTTGAATAATCCCCGCGTAGCGGGACAAAACCGGGGTCTTGCCCGCACACCCGCAAGGGGTAGGCCGTGGTTGTAAAGCCAATAAATTGGCAACAACCACGCACTCGCGGAGTGTTTGTCCGCTGGATTCCCGCCTGCGCGGGAATGAGTGCGCCCGTGAAGGCGCTATATCTGCACGGTGAAAGTCCGTGTCGGGGTAAGCCAAAACTCCGTAGCTGAAGGTAACTGCGTCGCCGCGAGGCGGGGTGGAGAGCAACCGGAAGCGAACTGGCAGTCCGCAGTAAAGCGAACTCGATTCGGCGGGGTGTGACGACGAGCCTGCTCATTCGTGGCGAAGTCCGAAACTCGTCCGGCACGTTGTAACTGGCGTGTAAAACGATGCCGGGGCGCATCGCGTGGTTGGAGGCGGAATGTCGGGAAGGTATGGTGAGACAAGCGGGGAGACCTGCTGCCCGAAGTGACGGGAAGCAGGAGTCAGAGCCTTCGTATTACCGCAAGACTGAAGAGCAGACCATGGCGAAACGGCTGGGAAACTGGCGTCATGCTGGGGGGCGAACCCTGGAGCCTAAACTCATGCAGAGGCGGTCTGGAAAGCGCGGAAAGCAAAGCCGTGCCGAGGGAAGGGAGGCAGGAAAATGGATGCGGGAAGGACGGGAGGAGCGAGAGCATGAGCGAAACGGTGGAAGTGCCCGCAAGGGCTATACAAGCTGAATCTGCCCCAACCGGATGGGAATGGGTAGATCGCACCATCTGTGCGGAACGCATGTTGGCGGCACTGGGTAACGGTGTCAAAGGAAGCAGAAGGCCAGATATTGGCCAGATGCAAAATTCGCTGAGTTGGGGCTTTTCACTGAAACAAACTCCGACTACTGGCGAGCCAACCCCGATGTGGGAACCACTAACTGGAGAGCCGTGTGCGGGAGAACCGCACGCACGGTTCGGAGGGAGGGGAGGGCGTGAGCCTTTCTCTACCCCTATCAGCGCTAATGGTTTATCCGGGATTAATGATCAAGATCGACTTTAATTTTTTTGAGGTACCCTTAAGGCATAGGCAAGGCAACAAAAGACATAGGCAAAATGGCAAGTTATCTAGACCTTTTGGCATATATGAATTTGCAGCGGTTGGGGTTACTCTTCGTGCCGAGCGTCCAAGCTCAAGGTTGTGACCAGCCGTTTTATGATTTTCTACAAAAAACTAAGGGGAATTAATTATGAATACGCTCAAGAAAATTGCTACCGCTTTGCTTCTGCTGATGGCTATTGTACCGACAATTGCTTCTGCAGCCGATACGATGACCATAAAGAAATTGAATCCATGGACTGATTGCGGTATCGGCGCCATGATTTTTACCGATACCGGTTGGGCGGCAGCGATTTCGAATGTTATTTGGGATTTGGGAACGACAGCGGTTACTTCCAATGTATCCTCGCAAAATACTTGTGGGAGCAGTAACGCTAAGGTTGCCATGTTCATTGGTACAACCTATGCAAATCTTGAAGATGAAACTGTAAAAGGAAATGGCCAACACCTTCAAGCCATGTTGAACATCATGAGCTGTGATCCTGCTTCCCACGAAAATATTATTCGTTCGGTTAGGTCAGAATTTAGCCAGTCATTACGTAATGCTGACTACACTCAGAAAGCTTCGCTAGTAAAAGCAGAGGAGTATTACAACATCGTGCAGGCAAAGGTTACTGGAGAATTCGCACAACAGTGTAAGGCCCTGTAATTTACCGTAGTAGTTTCGCACCAACAGGAGCCTGTTGACCAGTTCAGCAGGCTCCTATCATTTTGGGGCTTGACATATATACTGCCTGTCTATTTTTCATGGCCATGCTCAACTATTTATCTGTCTGAACTCAACACTTAATGATTCTTGTTTTTTCCGTCCTTCTAATTCTGGTTGCCTATACAAGCACTCCCTTGGCATATGCCGAACCGCCAAACAATGTAAAAGCACTTATGCGCCAAGCAGAAGTGAAAGGCCTCGCCTATCACCCCTATTGGAAGGCTTTGATGCACTATCGAAACAAAGAACATACCAATAATACAAGCTTGGCCAGTGAAATTGTTGCGTCTGATTATTTTCTGTCTCCTGTTGGCGCCACAAATTCATCTGACGAGTTAGCAGCAACACTTGCAGCTTTTTTTATAGAGCCCGGAGAATATCCTGACGATCACGCACAGTGTAGATTCGTTGCTCGATACAAATGGCTCCGCAAATCTCTTGATTGGGAGGGATTAAACCCCCCTTCCGTTATCTGCAAACGATTTAACGAATGGTCGATGAATGGCAAGGTAGAATCTTTGAGCCTTGTGTTTGCAACTGGATACCTCAGTAATCCCGCTTCGTTTTATGGGCACATTCTCCTCAAGTTCAATACCAACCGTTCGGTTATTCCAAGTGATTTTCTTGATGAGAGCATCAATTTTGGCGCGATAGTCCCCAGTAATGAGAACGGAGTTGTATATGTTCTAAAAGGGCTTTTTGGAGGATATGATGCCAGCTTTTCGAATACCCGTTTCTACCGCCTTAACCACTTGTATGCCGAGAGCGAATTGCGTGACATGTGGGAGTATGAATTAGCACTTAGCAAAGAAGAGGTTGACCAGATAGTTGCACACAGTTGGGAGCTTTTGAGAACCAGGTTCACTTATTATTTTTTGAAAGAAAACTGTGCCTACCGCATGTCCGAACTACTTGAACTAGTGATAGAGCAACCCTTGCTGCCTAGAGACGTACCTTGGGCAATACCTGCCACAATATTTAATCGTATCGAGTCATTCGAGAGAAATGGAATACCCCTTGTACGCAAAGTGAGGCTCATCCCATCGCGCCTAAACAGCTATTATGAAAAATATTTAGCCTTGGCTCCCAAGCAAAAAATATTGGTAAAGGATTTAGCTTTCGGTTCCATAGACTTAGAATCTGCTCGATATTCTGAACTGTCGGAGACCGATAAAATCGCAATCATTGACACGCTCCTCGACTATTACGAGTTTCGTATTGTTGGGGACGATAAGAGTCTGGCGCTTAAAAACTCCAAGCGCAAAATATTGGTTGAACGAGCTGGTCTGCCCAGTCAAATTTCATTGGCAGCGGAAGTTCCACACCTGACCAATTCATCCCCTCCACATAAGGGGCCTCTACCTGGGATGATCCGTGTCGGGCTTCTGCATAACAGTCAATTAGGCACTGGTTCTGAATTACGTTTAAGGCCTGCGTATTTTGATTTTTTAGAGCTCGATGCCGGTCGCATTCCAAATTCATATCTGACGATGTTTGACCTTAGGACAACTTATGTAAATAATCGATTTAAACTTAGAAGCCTGGATTTGATAAACATCGAGAACATGAACGTTGCTCAAACTCCTTTGCCAGGTGATGGTGGGCTAGCTTGGGAAATTAAGCTCGGCTTTGAAAGCCACTATCTGAGATGCCGCGATTGCATGACTTTCAGCCTTATAGGTGGGATCGGTAAAGCAACTCCAATTACAAACAATGTTATGGCCTACGGCATGATGGATATTTTCACACAAACAAAATATCAGCACTCGGGAACGGTAGGAGTGACTCCACGAGTAGGCTTGATTGCCTCGCCATTCGCGGGTTGGAAATCGAGCTTTAGCTTAGGACAACGGAGATACATCAACGGCTCTCAGCAAGAGAACCGTGTAATTCGATGGGAAAATCGTATCGGTAGCAAACGCGATTGGGATATACGCATTAGTTACGAAGAAGAGCTTGCACGTGAAGTACAGGTAGCTGTTTCTACCTATTGGTAATTTAGATAGAGTTCAGCTTGGCTTAATCGAATAATAAATAATGAATTAGTTGCTTTGTGATTCCCGCTGGCGATAGGTAAAGATAAGCCCTTTGCCAGTGGTGCGGTTACGCAGCGAGACCGAGCCTTTGAATTGAACGGCAATACTGCGTGCGATTGCCAGGCCCAGGCCGCTGCCTACTTGTGTATTGTCAGGCAAGCGGTAAAAAGCGTCGAAGACCCGCTCAAGCTCTGCATTTGGAAGGCCGGGCCCATTGTCGATGACTTCGAGAATGGCATCACCGTTGTCGCGGCCAATGCGAACGGTCACTTCACCGCCTGCCGGAGTGTAGCGTAGTGCGTTGTCCACGGCATTGCGCAGCATCAACTGAATGGCCGAAGCATCCGCATCTATCTGCACAGCCGTTTCCTGGGCCAAACCCAGGTCAATTTTTTTTGCGTCGGCGATAGGCATAATTTCTTGGATGACAGTGAGTGCCACCGCAGCCAAATCCACCTTGAGGAGATGGGTTGCGCTTGCCTGTTGCCGGACAAGATCCAGCAATTGGTTGAGCAGGTGGCGCGACCGTTCCAGCCCATCCTTGAGTGGCACCAGGCGTTCCTTGCTGATGGCAAAAGAATCGGTCCGCTCGATATTTTGTGCTTGCAACGATAGCGCGGTCAGCGGCGAGCGCAATTCATGCGCTGCATCGGCTATGAACCGGCGCTGCGCTTCATTCATCTGGTTGACGCGTTGCAGCAATCGGTTGATGGCGTGTATGAAAGGGGCTGCCTCATTCGGCACTTTGTTGGTCGGCAACACAGACAAGCGATCCTCGTTTTGCGTGTCAATTATTTCGGCGAGTGTGCGTAGCGATGACATTTCAGACTTTATGATTTGCCGCGAAACAAGAATCAATACCGGGATCAATACCAATAATGGCAATAAAGTCAGGAGCGCACTTTCGCGAGCCATGTCTTTGCGTATTTTCGCTTCTTGAGCAACGGCGAAGCGAGTACCTGAAATAGAGACGTAGATATACACACGCCAGTACAAACCATCAATCTCAACCGTGTGATATCCGGAGGATAATTTGGCGGGTAACTTGAGTAACGGGGGAAGAGAAGAGCGCGAAGCGGTAACCGGCTGCACCACAATGCGCTTGGGATCTCTATCCATTGATTCGATAATACGCTCATCTTCGAGCGGCGTTTTGTAGGTGTCAACCAACAGTGCAATTTGGCGCAGTGTGTCATCCTGAAATCGTTGCGATTCGTTATAAGCCAGCCAGAATGAAATACCCGAAGCCAGTTCGCTGATTGCCAAAATGGCGATACTGATCCACACAACCAATTTATATTGAATCGAATTTTTCATGTGTTACGCGCCACCATCCAACCTGCGCCGCGCACGTTTTTAATTGCGTCAGTGCCCAATTTTTTGCGGATGCCGTGTATCAGAAAATCCACTGCGTTACTTTCCACTTCCTCATTCCAGCCATAGATGCTTTCCTCCAATTGTGCCCGGTTCAGTATCGTGCCAGGGCGCAACAACAAGGCTTGCAGCAGCGAAAACTCTCGTGCGCTTAGCAGGCATACGATGTCACCCTTGCGTGCCTCGCGTGTCGCGGGATTGAGGCTGATTATGCCGTTGCTGAGCACCGGAGCCGCTTGCCCGCCCTGGCGGCGCAGCGCCGCGCGCAAGCGGGCAAGCAGCTCATCAATGTCAAATGGCTTGACCAGATAATCATCGGCGCCCGAGTCCAAGCCTTTGATGCGCTCTTCCAGTTCATCCCTTGCGGTGATAATGATCACCGGCAGAGCGCTTTCGTTCGCGCGCAGCTTTTTCAGCACTTCGATCCCATCGCGGCGGGGCAAACCCAGATCCAGCAATACCGCCTGATGCTCTCGATTGTCCAGCGCGCGCAGCGCAGTTTCGCCATCCTGCACCCAATCCACCGCATAAGCCGCATCGCGCAGCGCCACGCACAACGCGTTGCCTATCATCGGATCGTCTTCAACCAACAAAATGCGCATACATGCTTTCTGCGAAGCCCGATTAGAAAATCATGAATTCTCCGGGTTACTGAAAATCCCAGCGATATCCCAAGTTGAAAAATTTGCGCCGAATCTTATTGTCCAGTGTCGGGCTGCTGGTATGAATTTGTGCGAGCCCTCCGCCGGCCTCGAAATTGAGGGATTGATTCAGGCGGTAGCTGGCATTGAAGCTGGGGCTGACCCTCCTCTGATACCCGGTCAAAACATTATTCTCGATGTATAACTGCAGGGCAATATTCAACTGCCAGCTCTGCCGGATCGTTGCGACCTGGCTGAACGTCAGTGTCTTGGCCTTATAGGTATTGGCATTGGTATAGCTGGCGCTCGCCACACCCAGGTCGTTGCTGAACAATAAATTATTGCCCACCAGTTGGGCGGTATAAACATATATCCTGCTTCTGGGGAAAACTGTCTTCGCATTGAGCAGGGCATCGTACGACTCGTAGCTGGTGGTATTGCTGACGCGGACGTCGCCGCCGATTTTCAGGCGCGAAGAGTAGGGCTGAGTCATGCCGAACATGTACTGGTTGAAAATCGGGCTGGCTTTCAGGGCATCTGCAAGCAAAGTATTGGCCGATACGCCCGACTTGAGCAATCCCGCAATTGATTGTGTGGGCTGAAGCAGCAGCGCGTTGGTGGTTTGCAGATTCCTGCGATGGTCTATCAGCATGGTGTAGTTGGAACCCTCTGCACTTGTCCAGTTTCCCTGGAGCAGTCCGGCATTGACTTTCCTGAACAGGGTGTCATATTCCAACAGTCCCATGTGATTGTTGCTGGTGTCAAAATAGTGCGTTTCCATTCCTGCTGCGCGTCGGTCCAATATCCCGCCTACGCGCTGCCCTATCAGATATGTGTTGCCGCTCCATTGTCCGGGAAGGCGTGACAGATCAACGCTGATTGCGGCAAAGGACTTGGGTTCCGCAGTGCTGCCAGCGGCTGCAACAGGCTTGCCCAGGCTGCCATTTACACGCCATGCAGGGTTGAAATTACGGCTCAGCCATGCACCGTCAAAACGGCTGGGCACACCACCTGACGCACCCGTCTGTCGGCCCAGACCATACAGGTAGCTTTGGTCACTTGCCCCTTGTTCGATATAGGCCGCGTTCAAGAAGTTATTGTTCCCTATGCCGGGAATATAATTCGCCGTAAAAGTATCGCGAAACACGAGCCGGGTCTCGGTGGTCTCGGTGCGCTTCCACCCCGTCAGGTCCAAAGACGACAACAACTGGGTTTGGTCGCTGCTGTTTGATGAGGTCAACACGCCGGATGGTAGAGCCGTGCTATCGGTATGCAACAGCCCTCTGGAATAATTTTGGGAAAAGCCGCCAGAGAAAATCATCTTGTCATCGGTGTTTAATTTTTCGGGTACTGATTTTTCAGCCTCGTAAGCGGGCATGAACACACGTGCCAGATTTTCCTTCGCCTGGTTTATATCCTTTGCCTTTGGATATTGCTTGATATACAGATCATACTCTGTGCGTGCTTTAACAAATTCACCGTTTTTCTCGTACGCTAGTCCGAGCATGTGTTGTGAGGTTTGAGTTTGTTGGTTGGCCGGCAGGCTGAGCAGCTTTTTCAATATAATTATCGCCTCCCGGTTTGAGTTGTTATTGAGTGCGATGTTTGCGTTGTCCATCAACTGTCTTGCTTCCAACTCGGTCGAGTCCATTTCCGCCGCGCTTCGTGGCACGGCTGGCTTCAGGGCACCAGATGGCCCGGTCTGTGGCTGAGCCGGGATCGCCGCCAATGGCGCGCCAGCCGGTGGTTGGCCAGGCTGTTTAACGATGGGAGTAAAAATACTGATGCTCCGCCCATCATTGCCAGGGCGAATGTGGTAATCGACAAACTTGCCAAAGCTGATAGAAAGCGATGAGTCAATTTCAGGATAGGTAACGGTAAAGTGCGGAGCAATGTTAGACGGTGGCGAATCCCTTCTTTGCCAGACCAGCCTCGGGTCTGCCGCATCAATTTCCAGGAGGTTAAAGTAAATCCGGATATCACCATTCTTGAGCGCGGCCTGGCGCACATATTGGATGCGGGTGACGAACCGGATCTTGATTTCTGTCTCGTCCCCTGCCTGATTGATTTGAATTCGGTCAATCACCTCGGCAAACGCTGGCTTAATGGCAATGCCAAGCAACAATAAAATGCTGAGTAAAAAAACATATAAAGAACCATTTTTTATTGAGGGTTGCATAACAATACCAATTTTCAAATTTTATGCATAAGGGTACCTCTAAAATTTCAAATTTCGTCATTCCGGCGAAGGCCGGAATCCAGTGTTCTCAATCAACAGGACACCGGCCTTCGTCGGCGTGACGAATTTTTAGAGGCTCTCTTGTGCGAGCGCGCAGTGCGCGTCCTAATTTGCTTAGAAAGTGCCGGTAATCATTACCCCGCCGCCGAAATCGGGGCTGCCATTGGAGAAGCCTTTCAAGATATTTGCTTGGACTTTTAAGTTGGCAGCGATTTTTTGAGAGATATAGACTGTCACTTCCTGCTGGTCTGAGCCGGAAGAACTGGGGCTTTGCGCCATGTCCAGCATCACTCCCGCACTGGTTACGTTACTCAATTTCTGACTGGCGCCGATCGTGCCATAAACAGTGCTACTTAAATTTACGCCAGCGGGCGACACATAAACCTTATAGCCCGCCGTTGCAAAAAGAGTCGTCTTGTCGAGCTTGTAGTAGCCATCGAGCTGGGCCGAATAATCATCCTGCCCGGTCCCCAAATTGGTATCTGCCGTACCAAGCTTGACATTACCGACGACGTCAAGCGCAATGAAATTGACAGAGTAAACGTTGTAGCCTGCCGATGCGGTGATGTCGCCCAAGCCGGAATGGGTCGTTCTGGAAGTGCGTCCGTTAGCCGGGCCAATCCGCCCTATTCCGCGGGTAACCCCGCCAGGGCTGGATATCCTGATGTAAGGCACAGTAAGCTTTAGGGTCAGCTTGTCTGATTCGTATTTGCCGGTAACGGGGATGTACAGGATGTCGGTTGATACCGCGTTGCCGTATTTACCCGAGCTGTAATCAAACCCTGTGCCCAGGCTGAACTGGTCTCCGGCAAATGCCGGGGCTGAGATGGCCAGCATGGACAACGCAGTGAGTAGCTTTTTCATTTGGATGAATCCCTAAAAAAATCCCGGCGGGCTGGCCGCCGGGGTTGGTGCGGAAATGGTGATTATCTGCCCGGACGCTCGATCTTGCCAGGGCGTTCGACTTTTTCGGGACGCTCCATCTTGTCATGCCCAGGTTTTTCTATGTGTTCGTGTTTGACCATTTTGTCATGTTTGACCTTTTTGTCCTTTTTGTGCTTGGCGTCGCCGACCTTTTTATCTGCTTCGGCGCGTTTCTCTGCGATCTTTGCTTCATTCTCTTTCAGTTGCTCAGACGCATTTTGCAGCCCCTTGTTGTCGGGATTCTTGCTCAGGTTTTTCTCAACGCTGGCTGCGCCTTGGGCTACCGGCTGCTTTGTCGTTTCCGCGTGGGCAACGGCAACGGAAGCAAACAGCAATGCAGTTGCAATATGGCTCATCTTGATCATAAAAAACTCCTTTTGGTTGATTGAGGTCAGGCGATTGACTTGCGGGAACCTCTATAAATCCGCATTTCATCCCAACTGGTGTTGCGGAAAAAGTTTCTTGCTTACATACCAAACATATGCGGTGCGGCAAAAAGAAGTTTCAGTGTAGGGTAGCCTTAAGGTTAACCGAAACTAAAATTTTTTCCGCGCCTTGCTGACGATACCGCACAGGCTGCTTTTGCCCGTAGCGGATCGGCGTCCCCTTGTGGGGCATTTGGGCGAACTCTGGATGCTGAATTATTTAGAGGCTCCCATAAAACAATTACCAAGTAAAAATCCCCACCGGCAAACCGATGGGGAAAGGGGGAAAGCTTGCGAGTTAGCGATTAGTCACCACGGCGAGTGCGGCGATGATCGTCTCTGCGACCGCGTGTTGAGACTTGATGATCGCCGTCTGAGTCGCCACCTATGTGGGTTCCACCAGTTGAGCCTCCAGTAGTGCCGCCGACAGAACCGCCAGTAGAGCCTCCGGTAGAACCACCGGTAGAACCACCGGTAGAACCACCGGTAGAGCTGCTTGAGTGACAAACAGCGCATGCTGTCATGGTTGAGTTCACATTTTTGTGGGCAGAGACGCTGCTAGGAGCTGTTCCTATGGCACAAGAACCACAGCTTGCCGAGGTGCGGCGTACTGTAATGCCGCCTGTTACAGGTGCGGGTGCAGGTGCTATTACAGGAGCAGGAGCGGGTACTGGTTTTATTACAGGAACTGGTGCCGGTGCCGGTGTTATTACGGGGGCTGGTGCGGGCGCCGGTGCCGGTGTTACTACAGGAGCTGGAGCGGGTGCCGGTGTTGGTGCTGTGTGGCACATCAGACAATTTGTGGTTGAGTTAACAAAAGTGTGTGAGCTGGGCGTCGGTGCTCCAGCCACACACGTTCCACAGCTACCGATCGCAAACGCATTACCTGCAAAAAATGTGGGGATTGCTAACGCTGACGCTAAAGCAACGGCTTTGATAATTTTCATCGATTTCATATTGCCTCCTAAGAGTTAAAAAAGTTGGGCACCGGGGGTTGTGCCGGGTTGTGCCGCTCAAATTCATTCGAGCGAGCACACTGTAACAATCAAGAATTAGCGGTTTATTAGCGAGGCAAAATAAATTCAAAAATATTTCTGGGGAAACGCCGATTAAATCCGTCCGCATTGATCTAATCGAAATGTTGCCTATATGAATCAGCAAGTTGGCTAATGCTTAACGTGAAACTCGCGCAGCGATTCGTTCGGCCCCTCGCCCGAATTGAACCCATGAACCAAAAGCGTAGCGAGAACGGGCGCTCCTACATACGACTGTATTCACAGAGCATTAAGGTTCATGGGTAGGGAAACGAGCATGACAGGTTTTATCATCAGGGGCGGCAGCGCCACCAATGAAAATGACGTCGCCGTGTCCGTTAGGCTAAAATTCCGCACCCGTTGCCAGGTTAAAAAAACGAACCAATCATGTCTCAACACGCCTTTGCCATTCCAACCGACGGCAGTATGAGCCCCAAGACCTGGTATCAGTCCACCAGTGAATTGCAGGGTTTTGTTCAAGATGCTGCCCAAGCCGCCGCGATTGATGAGCTGGATGCGCTCTGGTATCAGTTGATGGATTTCAAAACCAAGCGTAACCAGTTTTTGGGGCGCAGCTTGCTCAGCCCTGATGTACCCAACGGTTTGTATCTCTGGGGCGGGGTTGGAAGCGGCAAGACATTTCTGATGGATGCGTTTTATGCATGTTTGCCGTACCGCCGCAAGCGCCGTATCCACTTTCACAATTTCATGGCTGAAGCCCATCACGAGATGAAATTGCTGGCCGGGGAAAAAGATCCGCTGATCGCCTTGGCCGACAACATCGCCAAATCCACCCGTGTGTTATGCCTGGACGAATTTCATGTTGACGACATTGCCGATGCGATGATATTGGGGCGGTTGGTGGCGGCAATGTTCGAGCGCGGTGTGGTATTGATGACCACTTCCAACTACCCGCCGGATGGCCTGTACCCGCACGGCCTGCAGCGGCAAAGCTTTTTACCCGCGATTGATCTTATCAAGCACAAGCTGAAGGTGGTGAAAGTGGATGGCGGCAATGATTACCGCCAGAGGAAGACGGCCCGTGAGCCGATATTCATCGTGGCTCCCGATGCTGATACCGCGAGTGAAGCGCGCATGGAAGCCTTGTTCGAACAGATAGCCGCAGGGACGCAGCATAATGAAAAGTATATTGAAATTCCCGGACGTCTGGTTCCGGTGAAAAAAGCCGCGCGCAGTGTGGTGTGGTTCGATTTCAAGGAGCTTTGCGGCGGGGCGCATGCGCAGGAAGATTACCTTGAGATCGCACACCGGTTCCCTACCGTGTTTTTATCGCACATCCCGCAAATGAGCGCCGATCATGCCGCCGAGGCGCGGCGCTTTACCTGGCTGGTGGATGTGCTTTACGACAATAATGTCAGGTTGGTGGCTTCCTCTGTGGCCATCCCAGAAGAGATTTACACCGATGGCGTGGCATCACGCGAGTTTTCCCGCACTGCCAGCCGCCTGACCGAGATGCAAACCATGCATTATCTGGAGCTGCCGCATCACTCACAAGGCGTTACTTTGCAGAGCGGGCCGTGAAGATAGCACCGTGAAGATAGCAGGTAGTTGCCTCACGCGGCTACTGATAGAATACAAATCGCCACCAACTACAGAAGAGGTTATTCACCATGAAGAAACACTTAACAATGCTATGTGCTCTGGGCTGTTTTGCTCAACCTGTTTGGGCGGCTAATATCAGTACGCTGGGCGTTTTGAGCCAGCCGAATTTCAAATTGTTCTCCGAAGATTTGGGCTCAGCGCTAAGTTATAAAGCCGTCATACCCCCGGCTCCGCTGGGCGTGACAGGCTTTGATCTGGGTCTGGAAGCGACCTCGACCAAAATGCAAAACTCTAATCTTTGGGCGGATGCCACGGGAGGCAGTTCGGTAAGCAACTTGATTATCCCAAAGTTGCACATACACAAGGGGCTGCCTTTGAATTTTGATATCGGAGTATTTTACGCTTCCGCACCAAGCACCAATATCAAGCTTTTTGGCGGGGAATTGCGTTATGCCCTGCTTGAAGGCGGCGTGGCTTTACCCGCCGTCGGAATCCGGGGCACAGCGACAAAATTGAGCGGGGTGGATCAACTTGCATTCAGCACCAATAGTCTGGACATTTCCATTTCAAAGGGCTTTGCCATATTTACCCCGTATGCGGGGGTTGGACGTGTCTGGGTTGATAGCGCACCGAATGTATCTGGGCTGACGAAAGTAACTTTCCAGCAAAGCAAAGTTTTTGCGGGTGGCAACCTCAACTTCGGCCTTACGAATTTTGCTTTGGAATATGACAAGACGGGTTCGGCACAATCCTATAGCGCAAAGATGGGTTTCCGTTTCTAACGGGCATGGCAAGTTTGCCACTCCTGACAATGAAACTCGCCATGCCCGTTTCCCCCTATCCAACTTTCCCCCGCAAACGGGAGAAAGGGCAATCGAATCGCTGCGCGAGTTTCATAGTAAAGATTACGTTTCGAAGCGTGATTTTGTAGGTTGGGCATGCTGCGCTTTGCCCAACCTACGCAATATGCCGCACGGGTTCGCATGGCTTCCATCTTGATGACACCAGCGCGTACCAGGCTCCAAACGCCCCGATTCACTCTTTTTCCGGCAAGGGTATAATTCGACCCCACGTTTAATCAGCAAGGAAATATCTTGAAACTTTCGACTCGCGTACAAGCCATTAAACCCTCGCCCACTCTTGCCGTTACCGCCCGTGCGGCGAAGCTGAAAGCCGAAGGCAAAGACATCATCGGGTTGGGCGCTGGCGAACCGGATTTCGACACGCCGCAGCACATCAAGGATGCGGCGATAGTCGCGATCAACAAGGGTTTTACCAAATACACCGCCGTCGGCGGCACGCCCTCGCTCAAGGCGGCGATCATCGCCAAGTTCAGACGCGATAACGGGCTGGACTACACGGCGAAGCAGATTCTGGTTTCCTGCGGTGGCAAGCAAAGTTTCTTCAACCTCGCGCTTGCCTTCATCAATCCCGGCGACGAGGTGATCATCCCCGCGCCTTACTGGGTGTCCTATCCCGACATCGTGCTGATCGCCGAAGGCAAGCCGGTGATTGTGCAGGCGGGCATCGAGCAGGGCTTCAAGATTACCGCCGCGCAACTTGCCGCCGCGATCACCCCAAAAACCAGGATGGTGGTGATCAACAGCCCGAGCAATCCATCCGGCGCGGTGTACACCCTCGAAGAGTTAAAAGCGTTGGGCGAAGTGCTGCGCAAGCACCCGGACATCCTCATCGCCACCGACGATATGTACGAGCACATCGCGCTTACCGATGCGAAGTTTGTCAACATCCTGAATGCCTGCCCCGACTTGTATCCGCGCACCATGGTGCTGAACGGCGTGTCCAAGGCCTATTCCATGACCGGCTGGCGCATCGGTTACGCGGCGGGGGCGGAAAACATCATCACCGCGATGGAGAATGTGCAATCGCAAAGTACTTCCAACCCGACCTCGATTTCGCAGGTGGCGGCGGAAGCGGCGTTGAACGGCGATCAGGGCTGCATCGCGCCGATGGTCAAGGCGTTTCGCGAGAGGCATGTGTTCGTGGTGAATGAATTGAACAAAATTCCCGGCGTGAAAAGCATCATGGGGGGAGGCGCTTTTTATACCTTTCCCGACATGCGTTCCGCCATCGCCAGGTTGCACCAGCGCGGCACGATCAAGGAAGCCAACGATTTGGCGCTATCCGAATATTTGCTGGAACAAGCCGGTGTGGCGATCGTACCCGGCTCGGCCTTCGGCAGCGAAGGCTATGCCAGACTGTCATTCGCCACTTCGATGGAAAATCTGCAGAACGCGATCAGCCGGATCGCAAAAGCACTGGCTTAATTCCACCAATTTTTTGGCTTAACGCAACACCGGTTTACCAGCCACACCGCCCAAAGACAAAGGCACGCTGCCCATCCCGGCACGCATTTTCAAATCAATGCTCAGCCGTCCGGATAATTGCCGGTCGGGGCTGACATCAATGAAACCGTTAGCGCTCATAACCCCCGCCGATATCTTGACCTGGCGGAGGTGCTGGCCGCTGCTATCTGCCTGTAACAGGCCAATCATCTGGTCGAAATGCGTGCGCCCTCCTATTGCGCCTTTTCGATTGGTTACGGTTTCCACCATGTCAATGTTGTTGATTACCCCTTTCCAAACTACGAAATTGCCATCCATATGCAGCGTATTGGCCAGTTGGTGCAGTTTTGCCTCGTTCATTTTGAAGCTGGTTTCGCCATCCATTTCCCCTTCAATGCCGAACTGTGGCAAAGCTTTCTGCAACTCCAGCCTTTTTACGGACATACGTCCCTGCAGTTGCCAGCCATTTTTCCATGATAAGTTTGCGTCGCCTGTCAGCACACCGCCATACATGCGCCCATCAATCTCGTTAAAACTGGCAAAACCCTCACCCACCTCGCCTCTCGCGTTAAATTCATTGAACAAGATTCCCGGTAACATGGGCAGGTTACTTTCCTTGATGTTCAATGAAGCCTGCCAGCGAGACTGCTGCCGCTTGAGTTCCAAGCCAAGCTTCCCATCTTCACTGCTCAACGCAACCTTGGTGAAATGTCCTTGCGCATCCATATCGGCACTGCCATTGATGGGCGGCAGGTTGAGTCCTTCGCCGCTGACGTTTGCATGCCGCAACACCATGAGCGCCACCGGATAATGCGCATCGCCACCCGCCGCATGCACCCAGCCCAGCGCCTTGTCGAAGGATTCCGAGCTTAACCTCAGGTTGTCAATCTCAATCTTGCTGATTGCCTTGACCTCGGAGAACAACGCAGAAATGCCAAAATTTAACACCACATTATCCGCCTTCATTTCCTGTGATCTGCCCACGGAAACATCCTGCAATTCCAGTTTCGGCAATGGGAAAAAAGCTGCTTTCAAATGCCCGATATGCACTGGCTGCAGCAGTTGAGCGGAAATATTTTTTTCGATTTGTGCGACATAATCTTGCATCGGCCAAAAATAAGGCAGCGCGGCAACAAGTGCCACCGCCAGGGAAAATAAGCCGGAAGATATTTTGCCCCACGGTAGCGGCTGTCTGGTTCTTTTTGGAATACGATGAACGGTGCTGGCTTGCAGCGATTGGCTCGCTTGGGCCGTTGCCTGTTCCTTGGCTCGCTGCTCGGCCTCAGCCCATATCCTGGCCTGTGCCTCGCCCATCTTGCGCTCGGCCTCTGTTGCTTTTGTTGTGGCAGCTGCATCAGCATTTATTTTATCTGCTTCCTGCCCGGCATTGACATGCACAGTTTCAACATCCTGTTGCGGCTTAATCTCTACCAACACTGCCGCTTCGCTTTCCACTATTTGCGCCTTCTGAACAGCCATTTCTGGCTGCGGTGCTGCACCAGCAGGAGATGTTTTAGGCACATCATTGCCAACAGTTGCTGTAGTTTTGTCCAAGCTGGGTAGTGCGAACGGTTCGAGCTTAATGGCAGATAGGGTGGGTTTCTGCCGACCAACAGGTTTTTCAACTGGCTGCTCAAAAATATCAGGCCGCTCGTTGAGCACCTCATATACCTGATGTTCGCGCCCATGCTGATCTTTTTCCATGCCGCGATATTTGAACAGATTGGTGTACTCGGTTGTCAGGCGCGAAACAACGTCAAAGTAGGAACGCGAAATATAAATATTGTCGGATGGTGCAAAACTCATGATGCACTGCGCATCATTGATGCCATCGCCCACCATGTTGTTCTGGCCGTTCATGCCCTTCACGACATTCACCGGGCCGAGGTTGATACCCATCCTGACCAAGAGTTCCGGATAATCTCTATGATTATTTGCCGTTACCGCATGGCGGAAATTCAAGGCCACTTCAATCGCATCTTCCGGGTGTTGCAAAAAACCAATCGCCGCACCATCGCCGGTGTCCAGAATGATGCGCTGGCTTTCGTCTATATCCTTGGTGAATTCTGTCACCAGTTTGCCGAATTGGGCTTTGAGTTCGATCTGCTTGGGCACAGATTGTCTGGTAAAGCCCTCCACATCAAAGAACAACACGGTGGCAACCATGCTGCTTGCCGAAGCGACATCGGCCTTGGGGGCTGCCGCTTTCTCGCTATGGGCTTTGAATGCTGCAACCAGCTCGGCTTCCGCATCTGACTTGGTTCTGGCGATATCCTGCTCGGCATTGAGACATGCAGTTTCTGTTATCTGCTTGATTCTCGCTTCCGCATCTGACTTGGTTCTGGCGATATCCTGCTCGGCATTGAGACGTGCAGTTTCTGTTATCTGCTTGATTCTCGCTTCGGCATCTGACTTGGTTCTGGCGATATCCTGCTCAGCCTTAAGGCGTGCAGCCTGTGCTATCTGCCTGGCTCTGGCTTCGGCCTCCTGCTTCGCTCTGGCTTCGGCCTCCTGCTTCGCTCTGGCTTCGGCCTCCTGCTTCGCTCTGGCTTCGGCCTCCTGCTTCGCTCTGGCTTCGGCCTCCTGCTTCGCTCTGGCTTCGGCCTCCTGCTTCGCTCTGGCTTCGGCCTCCTGCTTCGCTCTGGCTTCGGCCTCCTGCTTGGCTCTCGCTTCAGCCTCTTGCTTCGCCTTCGCTTCAGCCTCCTGCTTGGCTCTCGCTTCAGCCTCCTGCTTCGCTTTCGCTTCGGCCTCTTGCTTGGCTCTCGCTTCAGCCTCTTGCTTCGCCTTCGCTTCGGCCTCTTGCTTGGCTCTGGCTTCGGCCTCCTGCTTGGCTCTGGCTTCGGCCTCCTGCTTGGCTCTCGCTTCGGCCTCTTGCTTGGCTCTGGCTTCGGCCTCTTGCTTGGCTCTGGCTTCGGCCTCCTGCTTCGCTTTCGCTTCAGCCTCCTGCTTGGCCCTGGCTTCGGCCTCTTGCTTGGCTCTGGCTTCGGCCTCCTGCTTCGCTCTGGCTTCGGCCTCCTGCTTCGCTCTGGCTTCGGCCTCTTGCTTGGCTCTGGCTTCGGCCTCCTGCTTGGCTCTCGCTTCGGCCTCTTGCTTGGCTCTGGCTTCGGCCTCTTGCTTGGCTCTGGCTTCGGCCTCTTGCTTGGCTCTCGCTTCGGCCTCTTGCTTGGCTCTGGCTTCGGCCTCCTGCTTCGCTCTGGCTTCGGCCTCTTGCTTGGCTCTGGCTTCGGCCTCCTGCTTCGCTTTCGCTTCAGCCTCCTGCTTGGCCCTGGCTTCAGCCTCTTGCTTCGCCCTTGCTGCCGCTTCGGCGGCCACCTGTTTAGCCTTGTTGCGCAACGTTTCCACTTCAGCCCGCGCTTGCTCCGCTTCCAAACGCGCAGCCACTGCATCCGCTTTGGCTTGGGCTATCTCCTGCTCAGCCTTGAAGCGCGCAGAATCTGCCTCTTGTCTTGATCTTGTTTCCGCGTCGGCGCGAGCCTTAGCTTCGGTTTCCGCCATAGCCTTGGCAGCTTCAAGTTGCGCTTTCACGACTGCCGCTTCCTTTACTGCCTTGAGGCGCGCAGCTTCCACTTCGGCACGGGCTTTGGCAACCTCTTGCTCAGCTTTGAGTCGAGCTGTCTCTGCTTCTTGTCTCGCCCTCGCTTCCACTTCAGCGCGAGCCTTCGCTTCCGCTTTCGTTTTAGCATCGGCTTCCGCCTTGGCCAGGGCAGCTTCGAGTTGCGCCTTGGTTGCTGCCTCCTGAACTGCCTTGAGACGTGCGGCTTCCACTTCGGCACGGGCTTTGGCTTCAGTTCTTGCTTTGGCTTCTACTTCCGCCTTGGCAACTTCAAGTTGCGCCCTTGCGACAGCCGCCTCCTGTACCGCCTTGAGACGCGCGGCTTCCACTTCGGCACGAATTCTGGCTTCGGTCTCTGCCTTGGCCTTGGCAGCATCAAGTTGTGCCCTTGCGGCAGCCCCTTCTTGTTCAGCCTTGAAGCGCGTGGCTTCCGCTTCGGCACGGGCTTTGGCAACTTCTTGCTCGGCTTTGAATTGCTCCGTCCATTCGTCTTCTTCTTGCCGCTCTCTAGTTCTTGCTTTGGCTTTTGTTTCGGCTTCCGTTTTTGTTTTTACTTCTATTTGAGCTTTAGCCTTGGCTGCTTCAGATGCCAGGATTTCAGGAGTGGGTTTATGCATTTCGGATGTAATTGTAAAATCGAGTTCCTCCCCCTCGACTTCTACCATATTGGCCGTAGTGGGTATCTTTGGCGTAGCCATCCTCGGCACGTTGCGTGCTTTGTCTTTGTACTGGATGAATCCACCCTTGGCCAATTCCCGCAACATGGCGAATAGCTCTGAGCGCAAGCTGGGAGCGGCCCGCTTCATCAGTTTTTCTACCGTGGATTCATCGTCTATCAATGCTAATGTACGCTTGACATCTTCCGGCAGGTAACGGGTGTGGCTTTTTATTTCACCCTCTCCCTTGAGGGTCAAGACGAAAATGGTTTTATTATCCATAGTAAATTTTCTCACCTAAATTACCAGAAAGAACGCACCATTAATTTCTTGGGCTCAGTTTTTTTATGCATCGCCCGTTTTTTTGCTCTTCTTCCCGAGCTGTTGTTCGCCAGATTTCCTGCCTTGATGCCTGGAACAGTTCCCAACCACGGTTTTGCAATTTTGAACCTACTGTTATGAGGCTGCCATTTTGCGATGAGCCACATGCGATGGTTCAAACAACGGAATCAAACAATATTCTCCCGTGCGGCATCGCGGAACTTACCCGCCCACCCATTTGCAAGCTGTTGCAGCAAGAAATGAAGAATGAGCAGCAAGCTGATTTTCAGGTGCTGGATTTTTTCCGGCTGGTGCAACCCCGCACTCAGCACCCGCCCCATTTCCGGCATATGCAAGCCGGGCTGCGTAAGGAAAATCGCAGTGGCCACCACCCGCACCAACTCCATTTCAGCAACCAGAGAACGCTTGAATCGCTCTATCATCACCAATCTTTGGTATTGACCAGAAAGCCCTTCATCGCTAGTATAGCGGCCTTGTCAATTCCCTGATAGCTCAGTTGGTAGAGCGACGGACTGTTAATCCGCAGGTCCCTGGTTCGAGTCCAGGTCGGGGAGCCAAAAAATTCCAAAGTAATTTCTTTGAGATAGAATGTGATGTGCGGACTATTAGGCCATCTTTGTGGGTGGCCTTTTTGCTTTTCAGGGGATCGTTATACTGAAAGTACGCAGCCCTATCGTAGGTCGGTATTGGAAAAATCCGTGAATAAGTATAGGGTCTTTCTGGGGCAGGTGTTTTCTGTCAGTATCTTTGAACGTTCTTGATTTATTTTGCCCATAATAAGGATCTAATATGATTTTGTTCCAATCCCGCATTCTGATGGTCAGCGCAGTATCCATGATGTCTCTGTGCGCATGCAATCCATCCGGCCAATCGAAAGCCACCGATGCCTCTAAAGCCTCAGTCTCCTCCAATGCGGCTGTTGCAGCCAGTGTGAACGGCACCGCCATCAGCGAAACACGCGTAGCCATGTTGGCCAAGCAGCGTTCTGCGCACGGGCAACCCGTTAATCCAGAGATGCGCAAGGAAATTATCGAGCAACTGTCGATGCAACTCCTCCTCTCCCAGGAAGCCATTAAGAAAGGCTTTGATAAGACATCTGAAGTATCGGATCAGATTGAATTGACCCAGATATCCATCCTGGCCAATGCTTTCATTCAGGACTACTTGAAGAGCAATCCCGTCAGCGATGACATGCTGAAAGCCGAGTATGAAAAAATCAAAGGCCAGATGGCTGGCAGCGAATACAAGGCGCGTCATATTCTGGTGGAGAAGGAAGCTGACGCTAAGGACATTATCGCCAAACTGAGGAAAAATCCTAAGGCCTTTGAATCTTTGGCAAAGGAAAAATCCAACGACCCAGGATCCAAAGCTAAAGGCGGAGATCTGGGCTGGTTCGATCCCCAAGGAATGGTGCCGGAATTCAGTGCGGCGCTGGCAAAGCTGGCAAAAGGCAAATTCACTGAAGAGCCGGTCAAATCGCAATTTGGTTATCACGTTATCTTGCTGGAGGACTCCCGTCCGAAACTGGTTCCGCCCTTGGAGCAAGTCAAGTCAGCACTGCAACAGCAAGTACAGCAACAGAACGTGAAAAAATTGCTAGACGACCTGAAGGCGAAAGCAAAGATTGAAATTGCCCCGGCTGCCGCCCCGGCAATTTCACCCCCCAAGGAAAGCAAACCCGTTGAACCGAGCAAATAATCTTGCCAGAAAATCTCTGCCCAACGTCAAACCGGAGCCAAGACAATCCAGCGCCCATATTCGTCCGAGCCGACGAGCCAGAATTTCATGCAACAGGCCATCCTTAGGGGTGGCCTTTTGGGTTCCGGGTAGGAGCTTCTGGATTCTGTATAGGCTCGGGGTGTGTTAGCTCGGGGTGCTGCGATTAATTATGGGTCTAGCATGACAGCCGATCTCTTGATGTCCATTGAGGCTTCTGGAGAACAGTGTCACTTCTTCCAATCAAAAAACCAGCTAGGATAAAATTTATGATGAGAATATTTTTCAGGGGGCTGCGTTTGGTGTTAATTCCATTCATGCTGCTCTGGGCTAAGCTGGCAAAACCTACAGGGATAGTGCGTCCGGCTGAAGATCAGCTAAAGATTGACTTGGCATGTGCCAAGCTGGCGCTCTACCACTTTAATACCTGCCCGTTTTGCATCAAGGTACGCCACGAAATGGCAAGATTGTCACTGCCGATACAGCCACGTGATGCGCAACATGATCCTGATCACAGAGCCGATTTACTTCAAGGTGGGGGGGAAATTCAGACGCCTTGTTTGCAGATTGAGGATGGTCAAGGAAACGTTCAGTGGATGTATGAATCCAACGCCATCATCAAATATTTGCAGCATCGTTTTTCCTGATATGTGTAGTCACGTCACCACACAAAACTGGCGATGGAACATGAGTTGTAATTGTCCCTGTCGCTGACACCTAACCGAACCTAACCCTTCAGGGTGACAAGTATAATTGGCCATTAACGATTTCTAACGATTAAGGTTAGATCGTGATCGCGAAGCGAGCCACGATCTGAACCGTTTGTTGGACGAGCCCGGTGGGGCTACACAAACGCTATGCAAATATCTCCTCAATCCGGCCTCGCATTCGAGGGGGAGCTTCCCCGAATATTTTAAAAAAGCCGCTTCGGGCAAAATGACAGCGCCGTTTTCCGTGCCCTACGTGGCTGCTTTATGCGATTTCAGCCGATTTCAGAATGAGTTTGTCCGCACCTGCTGATCGCAGCAGGTTTGCGGGGTGCGCCGGTTTACATGGCAGTCTCCCTGATCGGCGCCAGGCCGCGTAATGCAGCCTCCGCGCACCTCACCCGCGTGCGCACGATCCGCATCGGCTTGCCGCAGCATGCGCAGCTCACCACCGGGCGCGGCCTGGGTGGAACAAGCACCCGTTTGATCAGTTGCACCAGTTTGACCAGCTTGCTGTTGGGGTGCAGGAAGCCGAAATTGCGCGCGCGCCGGAAATCCTTGGGCAGAATATGCAGCAGGATCAGACGCAGGAAATCCACGCCGCTCAAAGTGCGGGTTTCCATCTTGCGGGTTTCGCTGTTCTGGTAGCGGAACGTGACGTTGCCATCCCGGTTTGACACGATGTTCTTCTCGGGCAATACCCCGCGATACAAATACCGCCCCAGATATACCAAGGCCTTCTGCCCGGAACCCACCGCCTTGCAATGCACCACCCAGTCTTCGGGGTATTGCTCGGGCAGTTTTAATCCCGCCTGTTTGATGCCGCCCAGCATTTTGGCGCGGAATACGTTGGCCAGCGCTTTGTGGTCGAACAGAAAACCGCTGTCTTTGTTGCGCCACAGCCGCTGTTTGTTGTCGAACGCGACGGCCGGCATCACCAAATGCACATGCGGATGGAAATCCAGACGGCGGTTGTGCGTGTGCAACACCGCCACCGCGCCCGCCGTGCCGCGCAGCTTCTTGTCGTTTTGGCTGAAGGTGTTGGCCGTGGCCCAGGCGTTGCGGGTGATGAGCTCGTACAGCTCGCGCTGATGCCGCCAGGCCAGCGCACGAAATTGTGCGGGCAAGGTAAACGTGACCATGAAATACTCGCCCGGCACCAGTTTCTGCAACTGCTTGTCGATCCAGCGTTGCGACTCAAAGGCCTGGCACTGCGGGCAGTGCCGGTTGCCGCAAGAGTGCGGCATCCAGACTTCCTGTTCGCAGCCGTCGCAGGACAGCAACATCTTCGGCGCGGTGGCGCTGCGGCACAGTTGGAATGCGCTCAACGCCTTGCGCTGGCCCGGCAGCAGTTCGTGCCCGTACTGTTCGAGCAGGGCGGGCGTGTACTGGGACACAATATCGGCGAGGCGCATCATACGACCCTGTTCCAGCCAATATTGATCTGGCCCATCAGATGGTTGATGTATTCTTCGGCGGATTCTTTGCGCTGTTCGGTGAGATGGGTGTAGCGGCTGGTGGTGATCACCGAATGGTGACCGAGGATTTTTTGCACTTCGAGCAGGTCGACGCCCGCTTCGATCAGGTGAGTGGCATAGGAATGGCGACTATGCCGTGCTCGGCATAGTCGCCACTATGCCGAGTTCCTGACTATGCCGAGTAGATTGACCCGCGCCTGCACTGCTCTCGAATTTGCCCAATCTCACTCGGCATAGTTTTATCTCCTTCCGGGTCATCAGACCCAAACCGAAGGAGACACTCATGGAACAAATCTACAAGAATCAATGCACGTTAATGCAAATGCGCGAAGGTGTTTTGGGTGCGTATGTCGATGCCCTGTCCAAACAGTTAAGCGACGAAGGCTACGCAAAGACCTCGGTCAGAAGTGCTTTGCAGTTGTTGGCCGACTTGGGGCGGTGGTTAAGCCGACGCAGAATGACCCCGTCGCAACTCACGCCAGAGTGCCTTCGACGTTATCTAAAATACCGTTCCGATCATGGACGCCGCAGATCGACTGATGCGGCAACTTTACAGCGCTTGTCGAATCTTCTCCTCGCGAAAGGGGTCATTGCACCAAGCATGCGGAGCGAGCCGACTCCGGTCCAACAGTTAGAAGAAGAGTTCCGGCACTACTTGGAACTTGAGCGTGGACTAGCAACGGCTACGGTGCAGATCTACCAGCCATTTGTCAGCCGTTTTCTCGCCGAGTGTTTTGCCGATGGGGATCTGCGGCTCGATAGTTTGTGCGCGACCGATGTGGTGCGGTTTGTACAGCGGGAGGCCGTCAGGCTTAATCATCCCAAGCGCGCCAAGCTAATGACCACGGCGCTCCGCGCATTCCTGCAATACGCGCGTTACCGCGACCTCATTCGCACCGATTTGCGATTGAGTGTGCCAACGGTGGCTAGTTGGTCTATGGCATCGCTTCCGAGAGCGCTGTCGTCAGAAGATGTCCAGCACCTGCTGAACCACTGTGAGCGGCAGACGGCGATAGGTTGCCGTAATTGGGCAATTTTACTGTTGCTTGCGCGGTTGGGGTTGCGTGCCGGTGAAGTAATTGGCTTGACGCTCGATGATATCGATTGGGAGCGGGGGGAGCTGTGTATCCGGGCAAATGGGAGGGGCGCAGATTTGCTGCCGATCCCTCGGGATGTCGGGGCCGCGTTGGCCGATTATTTGCGCGGTTCGCGTCCGGCCTGTGCTTGCAGGCAAGTGTTCATCCGCATGAGAGCGCCTTATCGCGGGTTTGCCAGCTCGGTGGCCATTTGCTCCATCGTACGTTGCGCACTCGATCATGCTGGGTTGAATCCGGCTCACAAAGGCGCACACCTGCTGCGCCACTCGGTGGCGACTCACATGCTGCGGCAAGGCGCATCGCTGACCGAAATCGGTGCGCTTCTGCGCCATCGCAGCCCACAGACCACGATGATTTATGCGAAGGTCGATCTGGATTTGCTGCGTCCATTGGCCATGCCTTGGCCGGGAGGTGCGCAATGAGCGCGCTACGTGAAGCGATTAAAAACTATCTGGAATTGCGGCGCAGCTTGGGATTCAAACTCCGCAAAGAGGGTATTTACCTATCGAAATTCGCCTCGTTTATGGAAGCTAAAAACACCACACACATCACTGCGCAACTCGCTCTGGAATGGGCGCAACAGAACCCATCCAGTCAGCCTCCGACGTGGGCACAACGTCTGGGTTACATCCGTAGCTTTACCCGCTACCACATAGCGACCGACCCGCAAACCGAGATTCCGCCGCCGGGTCTGCTGCCTTTCTCCCCGCACCGGGCGCGGCCATACCTCTATTCGGAGGAGGAAATCGCACACCTGTTGCGTTGCGCTCTAGAGCTTCATCCAATAGACGGTTTGCGCCCGTGGACATTTTACTGCCTGCTCGGATTGTTGAGCGTTACGGGCTTGAGGATTGGTGAGGCGATTCGCTTGCAGCTTGAAGATGTCAATTTACAGGACGGTTTGCTTGTGGTTCGTGGAACCAAGTTCGGCAAATCTCGACTCGTACCTATCCATCGGACGACCCAGAAGGTGCTCGCAGAATATCTGGTGCGCCGGGAACGATGCCTTGCGGGGCGCAACGTATCCCAGTTCTTCTTCATTAATAGTCACGGGCACCACCTGGATATCGGTGACATCCATAGGGTCTTCTACAAGCTCTCGCGCCAGACGGGACTGCGTGATGCAACGGCCAGTCACGGCCCGCGTCTGCACGACTTTCGTCATCGATTTGCGGTTCAGACGCTGTTGCGATGGTATCGCTCGGGCGAGGATGCGGAACGCCACTTGCCGGTGCTGTCTACCTATCTGGGGCACGTCCATGTCGCCGACACCTACTGGTATCTCAGTGCTTGCCCAGAACTGATGGCGCAAGCCGTTGCGCGCCTTGAAGCCCACTGGGAGCAACAGCCATGAGCGCCGCAGTGAGTTTCCAGATGCTGTTGGAGAGCTTCTTTACCCAACGTCTGATGCAGCAGCGCCGGGCCAGCCCGCATACGATCAGCTCATACCGGGATAGCTTTCGCTTGTTGCTGCACTTCGCTCGGGCGCAGCTCGGCAAGCCACCCAGCCAATTGGCGTTCGAGCAGATCGACGCGCCCTTGATTAGCGCGTTCCTGAATGAGATGGAGAATGGGCGCGGCATCACCGCCCGCAGCCGCAATCTGCGTTTGACCGCCATCCGATCCTTCTTTCGCTATGCCGCTTTTGAAGCTCCGTCTTGCGCGGCCCAAATACAGCGGGTGCTGGCTATTCCCAGCCAACGATTTACGCGAACTCAGGTCGGCTTCCTGACAAGGCCAGAAGCTCAAGCCTTGCTTGCCGCACCCGATACGCACACCTGGTCTGGACGCCGTGATCACGCCATGCTTTTGGTGGCAATTCAATGCGGGCTGCGCCTGTCAGAACTCACCGGCATGCGCCGCGACACGGTGATTCTTGGCACAGGAGCTCACATCAGAGTGCTCGGGAAAGGGCGCAAGGAACGTGCTATCCCGCTGACGAAGCGGACAGTCGCAGTTCTGAAGGCTTGGTTGCGGGACATCCCCGACAGGGACGATGCGATTGTGTTTCCGAGTGCCCGAGGCGCTCATCTGAGTTCGGACGGTGTGCAATACATTCTCGCCAAACACGTCGCGGTTGCCGCCAAGTCGTGTTCATCCTTGCAGCGGCGAAGAATCACGCCACATATGCTTCGCCACACCAGCGCCATGGAGTTGCTGCAGGCAGGGATGGATCGAAGCGTGATCGCATTGTGGCTCGGACACGAGTCGGTGGAGACGACGCAAATCTATCTCGATGCCGACCTTGCCATGAAAGAGAAAGCGCTGGCCAAGACAGCTCCACCAGAGGGAAAGCCCGGCAGATTTCGGCCAGACGACCGGCTGATGGCGTTCCTCAAGGCGCTATAGGGGTAAAAACTATGCCGAGTGAGATCGGGCAAATTCGAGAGCAGTGCAGGCGCGGGTCAATCTACTCGGCATAGTCAGGAACTCGGCATAGTGGCGAAGACAATGCGGCGTAATTCTTTTTTTAAACCGATCTGCGCCGTGACCTGGCGCAACGCCTGTTGCACGCCGCCACGATCCATGTGCGACGTGGCACTGGCTGCGCCTGCGATACCTTTCTGGCGGCTCGGAAACAACAGCACCGGGTTGCGGTGCACTTTCCAGAACTCGCGCAACACTTCCAGCGTGCGCGCTGGCAGCGGCACCAGCCGATCCCGGTTGCCCTTGGCATCGCGAACATGCACCCGCATCCGTTCCGCATCGAGATCACCCACGCGCAACTGCAACCCTTCTCCCAGACGCAACCCCATGCTGTACAGGGCGAAAAAGAACACCCGGTAACTGAGCACCCGCGTCGCGTCCACGATGCGCTGCATCTGCGCCACCGTCACGATGTCCGGCAGGCGCGACACCTTGGGCGCTTTGGTCAGCCAGGCGCCGGGCCAGGGTTTGTCCAGCACGTAGGCGTAGTAAAACTTCAGCCCATACAAATCATGCTTGAGCGTGCTCCACGACAGTTGATCCAGAATCCCCGCGAAATAATCGGTCAACTGGTCTTTGCTCAAATCATCGATGCGGTAGTCGAAATGCGCCCCGGCCCGGCGCACGCCATGGCTGTATGATTCGATCGTCTTGGGCCGCATGCCGCGCAGCTTCAAACGCTTGAGCAAGCTCTCATAATTCCTTGAAAAAAGATCGTGGTTGTCGTGTTTCATAAATATTCTCCTCGTGATAAGGTTCAAAAACCCCTTGCGGGGCCGGGGAGAAATTATGGCTTTGAATCAAATTGAGGGGGAGCATTTCTCCGCGATAGCGGCTTCGT
>JAULAW010000004.1:0-193716 GCA_032654645.1 Gallionellaceae bacterium
GTAGTGGCCGCATAAGGCATCTTGAACTGCCAATTATGCGTAGCCCATTCCCATTCCGAATTTCTGAACCGTGATTAATCTCAAACAAAAGCAGAATGCGTATTGACACTCTGTTTTGCAGAGTAATATACTCTGCAAAACAGAGCAACCATTTCGGTGAACCGTTATGCCACAACTTGCCACACAACAACTCGATTCCATCCATGCCATGCTGACCTCCGGGCAACGCAACTTGCGCGTGGAGCGGCACAGCCTGATGCTATGGGGCACCAGCTGCGGCGGGCTGATTCTGGCCAGCAACCATATTCTTACTGCCGAACAATTTCCTGCATTGGAGCAGCGCGCTATCGCGTGGCTGATTCTGCTTGCGCTCACCCTCTCCGGCATCAGCCTGCTCGACTGGCATCTCACCCGCCGCGCCAAGCAGGCGCGCGACGAAGCCTGGTCGTTCATTCACCGGCAGGTGCTCAAGGTTTGGTGGCTGCTGATGTCGGTCGGCGTGCTGCTGACTTTCGCCACCTTCTTCTACGGCGGCGGCTACATGATTTTCGCCGCATGGGTGGTACTGGCTGGTCTCGGGCTATACGTCCACGGCCTGTTTTCCGAAGAACTGCTGGAGTGGACGGGCGCGCTCATCATCGCTATCGGCATCGGGATGCTGGCGTTCCGCCTGAACTACACCGCCTCACAGTGGGTTGCCGCCTCTACCCTTGGGCTGGGCTTGCCATTGCTGGCCGCCATGCTGGATCGTGGCAGACAGCGCGCCGCATGGGTGCGACTGCTGCAATCGCTGGGCTGGCTGCTGTGCGTGCTGATTCCGCCGCTGCTGGCACAGAAGCTGGCCAGCGCCGCTGTTCCGCCCGATGCGCCGCTCGTAACGCTAGAAGAATTCCGCAAACAACCCGCCGCGCATCAGGTCGTCGTCCTGCCCGCAGGCAGCAGCATTCCGGTAAAATTCGAAATCTCCGGCAACGTGTTCCGTGCCAACAACACATCGGTGCTGCCGCTGGTGCTGAACGAGCCTCTCGAAATCATGATGAGCAACGGCCAGCCAACCGGAGACTGGCGCTTCCCCGGCGAAAGCTGGGCGCTGGCGCGCGAAACGAACTGGATTCACATTCCCTGGATAAAGACCGAACTGATTCCGCAAACCGGGCCGGAGATACGTGCCAGCCTGGTCGTGGAAACCCGGCATCAACCCATTCATTAACGAGTCATAACTTAATCGCTATCGAAAGGAACAGCATGAAAAGCTTTATCAAAAACAATCTCGGTTTCATTATTTTCTTACTCTGTTTCGGATTTTTCCGCACGGCAATCGCCGACTGGAATCCTATCCCTTCGGGTTCGATGCGGCCCAATTTGCTTGAAGGGGACGTTGTTCTGGTGAACCGTCTCGCGTACGACTTCAAGGTACCTCTGACGGATATGGTCGTTGCGCACATTGCCGACCCCAAGCGCGGAGACATTGTTACTTTCTCGTCGCCCAAGGACGGTACGCGGCTGATAAAACGCATCGTCGCCTTGCCCGGTGATCAAGTGGAAATGCGGAACGAAGTTCTGTTCGTCAACGGTCAGGCCGCAGAATATAGCGAACAAGAAATGTTGCTGGAGCCGCGTGAAAACGGCGATAACATCGAGGCATTGCGCTTGACCGAAACCATGGGGCAAAACAAGCGGCGCGTCCAATGGCTTGCGGGCGTACCCGCAAGAAACACTTTTGGCCCCACCGAAGTTCCGTCCGGGAATTTTCTGATGCTCGGCGACAACCGCGACAATAGTGCCGACTCCCGCTATTTCGGTTTCGTCCCCCGTCATCTCCTGATCGGTCAGGCGCAAAGCATCCTGGTATCAGCGGATATCAAAGGAAGCTGGCTCCCCCGCATGGAGCGGTTCGGGCAACGCTTGGCATCCAACTAATGTCTCTCACCTTATTCTTCCAGCCGTTCCGTATGCGATGCCTGAAGACAACCATTCTTCTGCTGTCGCTAAATCTGCTCGGCGGGTGCAGCGTACTTCAGGGAAGCAAAATGCTTGCGCCTGAAAGTTTTGGTTTGAGTCCGGTTAGCTCGAACATTTACGTTGAAGCAAGCGCTGACGAAGCAACACGTGTAAAACTTAGCGATGCCATGGTGAAGGCGGAAAGCGCCATAAGAACCGCGTATGGAAGCGTGAAATCGCACCCTATCGTTCATGCGTGTATCAGCGAAACGTGCTTCACAAAATTTGGCGGGCGCGGCGCTGAAAGAGCGAAGGTTTACGGCAACTACATCCTGCTATCACCGCGCGGGCTGAACTGGCATTACCTTGCGCATGAATGGTCTCACGATGAAATACGAACCCGCCTAACTTTCAATGCCTGGTGGCATATGCCGCAGTGGTTTGATGAGGGTCTGGCCGTTGCGATAAGCGAGGCACCGGAAAACGCCGAGAGTCATTGGCAATATCTGATTGCCTCCAATGTTCCGCGCCCGACGCGCGAAGAGTTACACACCTTCAAGTCATTGAGCCAGTGGGGCGATGCTGTCAGACGGTACGGTGAGACGAAAAACATCGAACGAAAAGCGCGAGGCGAACCTGAAGTTCGCCCGCTCTATACCGCGGCAGGACATGAGCTGCGCCCTTGGCTCGCCAAGGCGGGTAACAGTGGGCTTCTTGCTTTTATCGACCTGTTGAATGACGGCAAGGATTTTGAGTCCACCTACCAAACGGCTGACATTGCGGTCGAGAGAGATACTCCGCAAGCAGCGTTGCCCCTCGTTTCGCCCCCCTGATTTTTTATTAACCCACCAAGGAGACACACATGAAACTTGCACATATCTTGATCGCCGCTACCGCTTGCGCCGCCCTCACCGCCTGCGCCGGAATACCTCCCAGTACTGCGGAGATAGCCAAAGTCCCGCAAATCCAGTTCGGACAGCCGCTTCCGGAAGACAACAACTACGTCCTGCATTTCCCGGCAGGAACGCCACTGCCGGTATCCACCATAGTGGATGGCAACCTGTTCGAACACGAGGGGCAAGCCACATTTCATGTCACCCTCAAGCGCGACGTGTATACGTACCGGCAGTTCGCCAGTTTCGACGGACAGAACTGGCAGCCCTCGCGTAAATTGATCGAAACTCAACTGGAGCTCCAGATCCCGCAGAAGGGCGGCAGCAATGCCGGAATGCTGCATATAAAAATGGATCAGAAATAGGCCTAACCATGGAGATACTCGACTCCCTGCTGCACCAGCCCATGCGCACCCAGCTCGCAGCCTTTCTGGCGGGCGCGGGCGAAGCCACCTTCACCGAACTCAAGCGGCAACTGGATGTTTCCGACGGCAACCTGGATTCGCATCTGAAGAAACTGATTGCCGCCGATTATGTGAATGTCCGCAAGGATGACAGCGCTGCCCGCACCCAAACCTGCTACGCTTTAACTAAAGTCGGGCGCGCTGCATTGCAAAGTTACATCCTGGCATTGCAAAAATTGTTGCCGCTCGAAAGTCCCGCGCCGTTAGCTCAAGCCAAACGGCGCGGGGCAAAACTGCTATCAGCATAAATACAATGGGAACACGCCTCTCATTTCGGAATCCGCGAGCCGTCAAAGTGCTCTTGTCCGTTTCAATTGCTATCGTAATCTCATTGGGCGAAGCGGGTTGTACCTCAAAAGACTTCCATCGCTCTGCTCAAGAAACGCAGCGCAATCACATCACCAGAAAACTTGCCTACTGGCAGGGGGCGCTCGCCAAACCCGTTACGGAGCGCATCGGCCCCGCTCCAGCAGAACTGGTGGACTATCTCGCGCTGGACAATATTATCAACGGATATGCCAACAAACCGCGAGCCGCCACCCTGTCTGCCGAGTTTATCTCCGATGTGCACAACGCGTTTGCGGAAATCCCTGCTCCGGTGCAACGCATGCTCGCACAGAAACTGGCGGGCATCTATTTCGTCGAAGACCTGGGGGGTAGCGGATTTACCGATCAAATTTATGGAACGTCAAAACCTGTCGCCGGATACATCGTACTCGATGCCTCAGTCTTGCAGAACAATACTGCCAATAGCTGGGCAACCTGGAAAGAAAACTCCCCTTTCATAGGAAGCTCCGATTTCAAGCTGAATGCGACCATTGAAGAAGCGTTGCAGGACAATCGTAAGCAGGCAATCCAGTACATCCTGCTCCATGAACTGGGACACGTACTTGCCATTGGCTCGGGTATTAACCCCAATTGGAACACTGACCCGAAGGACATTGATACAGCGGCGAGCTATCCATTTTTCCATCTGTCGTGGAAATTTTCGAAAGACACCAATCGATACCTGAGCATCTTCGACCAGAGCTTTCCGCAACGCGAGGATGTTGTTTATTTTTTTGGCGCAAAACTCCCTGCTGCGAGGATGGTCGATACCTACGAAGCTCTTGGGCGCACCAATTTCGCAACGCTTTATGCCGTCAAGAATCCCCATGATGACTTTGCCGAGGCGTTCGTGACTTACGTCCATACGGTGCTGATGGGCAAACCATTCGAGATCACCCTATCCAGCGGCGGAAAGATTGCGAAAGTTTACAAGTCCTGCTGGGCGGAGGAACGCTGTGCGGCGAAAAAAAAGATACTGGAGCGTTTTCTCAATCTGGGTGATCCTGCAAATAACTGATACTTGATCTCCATATAGATGCCATACGCATTACCGCATCCCAACAGACAGGTACTTCAACTCGCGCCTTTCGTTTTGCTGTCGCTATTGCTGCACGTTGCGCTTTTATTTGCCATTCGTCCGCCGATAAAAAATTTCTCCACCACCCAATCACATCCGATGGAGGTCTATTTCTCCGCTCATGCCGTCGTTGAGCAAGCCCGCATTCCGGATAAATCTCCCACCGAAAAACATGGCAACCCAGCCAGGCTAACAGTTTCCCCCAGGACACAAGCAGTCCCGCTTGCCGCACAGTCAGATGCAATCTCCCACACCGCGACCCCTCTAGCTGTCGATCCGCAACAATTGATGGAATCAGCTAAAAGCATAGCTCGGGACGAAGCCAGAAAAACCGAGCGGCACTTTGCTGAGGAGGAAAAGAAAAAACTCAACACTCCCGCCGGTGCGCTGGCGCAATATCTGCGGCAACCTCACAAGGAAATACGCCTCGCCAACGGGATGCTGAAAATCATTACCGATGCAGGCGCGGTTTGTTTCCATCCTGTGCCGTATTTCGCGCGCGATGCCGCAGGTCTGTTCGGCATCCCCTCCACCTGTCCTTAGCGACTTTTCAGCAGGCAGCCCTTAATGCCATGTTGATTCGGCGTTACTTTATGCCTCATGGTCATCTTTTTCATTTGCGCTGTTGATTTCAACTCGGTCGCTCGGGCTGCACCTTGTACGCGCTGTGTTAATCGCCAGCCTCGCCTGCGGGCTCGGATGCCTCAGCGGAGAGCTCAGGGTCTTAGCTTCGCATTTCTTTTGGCAGCCATACCTGACACCGCCTACGAATAAATCTCGTATATTTTTTAAAGAGCGTGAGCCAAATTTGCAACCATCCGCTTTCAGGCAAGCTAAAAAACTACCGGAACACAAAACCCCAGTACCGACTTTCGGGCAACCAGAACACAATTCACCCAGCCCTCCCCATAGCCTTCTCCAGCACCTCAAATATCCTCGGCGATTGGCATTGCGCTACATTGAAGCGCATAAACGGTGCAGCCGTCTGGCTCAGGCTGAACACGTTTCCGGGGGCGAGTACGACGCCTTCGTGCAATGCTTCTCGTGACACCTTGGCGGAGTCCAGCCCGTGCGGCAGGCGCATCCAGAGGAGCATGCCGCCCTGCGGTTTCACCCAGGGGGTGATGCCGAGTTTATCCAGCCGGTGCAGCGTGCGCCCCATGGCGTCGGCCAACCGGTTGCGCAGCGCCTCGACGTGGTGGCGATAGGCACCCTGACGCAGCAGGGAGTAAACCAGTTCCGAGCCAAGACCGCTGCTGCTGAGCGTGGTGGCCAGTTTCAGGTCGACGATTTGTTCCGCCCAGTCTTGCCGCACCGCGATGTAGCCGCAGCGCACCGATGCCGTTAGCACTTTCGAAAAACTGCCGACGTGGATGACCCGGTTCAGGCCGTCGAATGACGCCAGCAGCGGCGAGGTGTTGTGGGCGAATTCGGCATAGATGTCGTCCTCGACGATCAGCAGATTGTGATCCTCGGCCAGTTTGAGCACGCGGTGCGCGACGATGGGCGACAGTACTGCGCCGGTCGGGTTGTGAAAAACGGTGTTGGTGAGGTACAGGCGCGGCTTGTGACGCGCCAGCAGTTCGGCCATCGCCTGCACATCCGGCCCCTGCTCGGTATAAGGGACGGCGATCAGTTGCACGCGATGTGCGCGCAGCAGTGCTTGGAAGTTGAAGTATCCCGGATCGTCAACCAGCACCGTGTCGCCTGGCTCGACGAGGTAGCGGCAAATCAGGTCGATAGCCTGAGTGCCGGAGTCGGTCAGTATGATCTGGCGTGCAGTCGCCGTGACGCCGCGTTCACCGAGACGGCGGCTGAGTTGTTCGCGCAAGGCAAAGTGCCCATACGGATGCCCATATTCCAGCAGCCCGGTTTGCGGGTCTCTGGCCAATCGGCGCAAGGCGCGGCGTATTTCTTCATCCGGCAACCAGGAGGGAGGAAGCCAGCCGCAGCCGGGCTTGAGCATGTCGCCTTCGGCTTCGAGTGACTGGCGGATTATCCAGAGCGGATCAATGCTGCGATCCCGCGTCGCGCCCACATCGGCCAGCGATAAAGGGGGCAGGTGCCCGCACACATAAAAACCCGAACCGCGTTTCGCGGCTATCACGCCGTCGGCAGCCAGACGGTCATAGGCTTCGACGATGGTGTTTTTCGCGACGTTCAGACGCCCGGCCATCTGCCTGATCGAGGGCAACCGCTCGCCCGGCACCAGCACGCGGGAGGCCAGTTGCTCGCGTATCGCCTGCATCACCGCGTTTACGCGGGTGCCGTCTTTTTGGTCGAGGTTGGTTATCATTATCCTAAGCCGGACAAGCCGGAAATGTAGGTCAGGCTCCGCCCGACCTCTTCGACAAGCTCAGGGCAGGCATGGTGGGCGGAGCCCACCCTACGGTTTAATGTCCATCATTAACTACGCTTTTCAGGATCATTTGTACCCATAAGTTTCGCGGACAGTATCTTCGAATTGTACCCGTCTGTCTCTGTTGATTCCAGTGCTTACAAGGGAAGATGCTGGTTCTCCTTGCAGGAAACGGCGGGTATGAATATGAACAAGGGATTCAAGGGATGGAGCAGCGGGCTGATGGGCGTGCTGATTTTTAGCGGCTCGCTTCCCGCGACACGGGTGGCTGTCGCCACCTTCGATCCGGTGTTTTTTACCCTGGCGCGAGCGGCGATTGCCGGTGTGCTCGCCGCATTGATCTTGCTGGTTCTGCGCCAGCCACGGCCTGAACGTCGCGACAAGCGCGCTTTACTGGTGGTGGCGCTCGGCGTGGTGGTGGGCTTTCCGCTGCTGACGGCTCTGGCGCTACGGCACGTCAGTTCGGCGCATGCCACCGTGTTTGTCGGATTATTACCGATGGTAACGGTGATATTTGGCGTGCTGCGCGGTGACAAAAATCCGCGCTGGCTGTTCTGGTTATTCTCGTTGTCGGGGAGTCTCGTCGTGGCAGGCTTTGCGATGGGGCAAGGCATCAATGTTTCGGTATTGGATGATCTGCTGATGTTGGCTGCGATTATTGTGTGCGGCTTAGGTTATGCCGAGGGCGCACGCCTGGCACGCAGCATGGGTGGATGGCAGGTCATCTGCTGGGCGCTGGTGCTGTCGCTGCCATTGATGTTGCCGCTGTGTCTGTGGACACTGCCCGGAAATTTTCAACAAGCCGCCTGGCCCGCATTGCTGAGCTTAGGATACGTCTCACTGTTCAGCATGCTGCTCGGATTTTTCTTCTGGTATCGCGGGCTGGCGCTCGGCGGTATCGCGTCGATCAGCCAGTTGCAATTGCTGCAACCGTTCTTCGGGCTGGGGTTGGCAGCGGTGCTACTGGGTGAACACGTCAGCACGATGATGGTCGCCGCAGCGCTGGCGGTCGCACTGTGCGTGGTCGGTACAAGGCGGTTTGCCACATAGGCTGTTATTATTAAGCCATCTTGCGATGGCGCATCTGCCAACACTTGGTTCATACAAACAGGAAGCAACATGCATCCCGACAAAAATTCACTCGGTCAACCCATCGGGTTTTTGGTCGCAGACTGGAAGCCCACAGCACGTCCGGCTCACAAGCTGTTGACGGGGCGCTTTTGCAGCCTTGAGCCGCTCAATACCGCGCGACACGCCGCAGACCTGTACGCCGCCAACGCATTGGATGCCGAGGGGCGGAATTGGACGTATCTTCCCTATGGCCCATTTGATTCGCTTTCATCCTATCGCAGTTGGTTGGATCAATTCAGCGCTACATCAGACCCGCTATTCTTTGCCATCGTTAGCCACGCGACCGGCAAAGCGGTGGGGGTTGCCAGCTTTATGCGTATCGATCCAGCGAACGGTTCGATCGAAGTGGGACATCTCAATTTCTCGCCACTGATGCAGCGTACGCCTATTGCTACCGAGGCCATGCACCTTATGATGAAAGAGGCATTTGTTCTCGGTTATCGCCGCTACGAATGGAAATGCAACGCGCTGAATATGCCGTCGCGCTTGGCAGCACAGCGCCTAGGCTTTTCGTTTGAAGGCATCTTCCGTCAGGCTGCGGTCACCAAGGGGCATAACCGTGACACGGCCTGGTATGCCGCCATGGATTTAGAATGGTCGGCACTGAATGAGGCATTTCAGACATGGCTGTCGCCTGAAAACTTCGATGACGCGGGGGAGCAGCGTGTTGCGCTGTCCAAACTTACTGAATCTATACTCGTCAGTCGGGGGTAATGCGAAATGTCCAGCAAGATTGCGCTGAATGATGATCGCACTCGCCGGATCGAGCTGTCAGTTTAAACGAAGACATAGAAGGAGTAAGCAATGGAACCCTGCAAGGTCGTTTTCGATTCGCTGGCGTGGCAGGAGGCCATGCCCGGCGCTCGCTTCAAAGTGTTTGGTGATGGGCGGAAGCAGTTGCGTCTGCTCGAATTTACCGCCGAATTTGTCGAGCCGGACTGGTGCGAAAAAGGGCATATCGGTATTGTCTTGAACGGCGAGCTTGAAATTGACTTCAGGGGTAAAGTGGTTCGCTATCCGGAAGGTTCGGCAATCTTTATCCCTGCCGGAGTTGCGCACGGTCACAAAGGCCGGGCGATTACGCCGACCGTGAGGCTGTTCCTTGTCGAAGAAGCCTGAAGCCGATTTTCTCACCACACACATTCGGATATGAAAATAAAACAATACCAAATAGACGCCTTTGCAACCCGCGCATTCGAAGGGAACCCGGCTGCCGTGTGCCCGCTGGAAAGCTGGCTGGACGATGGCATTCTTCAAGCCATCGCCGAGGAAAATAATTTGTCCGAGACCGCATTTTTTGTGCCCTCGGAAAAGGGATTCGAATTGCGCTGGTTTACTCCGGTCAAGGAAGTTGATCTATGCGGCCACGCAACCCTGGCATCGGCTCATGTCATTTTTGAAATTCTGGGTTACACAAAGCTGACCATCACCTTTGAAACTCGCAGCGGCGATCTGTTCGTGGAAAGACACGGGAAGTTGTTGAAAATGGATTTTCCGGCCCGCCCGCCCGCACCCTGCATGCTTTCAGAAATTTTGCTTAAAGGGCTTGGCCAGCGCCCTGTAGAGGTATTGGCCGCAAACGATTACATGGCCGTCTTCGACAGTGAAGCAACCGTTCGCGCCATCACGCCCGACCAGAGCCTGCTGAGCCAGCTTGATTTGCGCGGCGTCATAGCCACAGCGCGCGGAACGGATGTCGATTTTGTCAGCCGCTTCTTTGCCCCCAAGTCCGGCATCCCGGAAGACCCCGTAACAGGCTCCGCCCACTGCACGCTTGCGCCATACTGGGCCAACAAGCTCGGCAAAAATATCCTGAGCGCCCGGCAGGTTTCCAAACGTGGTGGCAACATCGCTTGCGAAGTAAATTCTGGCCGCGTGATGCTCTCAGGGTATGCGGTCACGTTTATGGAAGCAGAAATCGCTTTCTGAAAAACCCGACATTGCGGCCAGCGGGGCGCGCCAACCCGTGCTTACTGGATTTCGATCAGGGTTTCGTCCGGCGCCACGCTGTCGCCCTTTTTGACATGGACGCTGATCACGACGCCGCTGATGGGTGCCTGGATTTCGTTTTCCATTTTCATGGCTTCGATGACCAGTACGCCATCCCCTGCTTCGACTTTATCCCCAACCTTGACCTTGACATCGACAATGGTGCCGGGCATGGCAGTTGCGATGCAGCCTTCATGGGACGGGCGCGGACGCCCCGAGCCTGTTGCCGTTGCGGCGGTTTTTTTCTTGCCGTTGCTTTTTCCGTCGGTCACTTCAATTTCATTCAGTATCTCGACCACGACTTCTTCCGAAATGCCGTCGACTGAAACATAGAACGGGCGCTGCGCCTCTCCCCGGTGTCCGCTGCCGGTGAGTTTGATATGGAAGGTTTCGCCATGCAGCGTCGCCTTGAACTCGTTGGGCGCGTAACGCTTCGATAGAACGGTAGCCGCTTCTTTGGACAGCAATGGATCAGGTTTGAGTGTGCCGGCGTTGCGCTCTTGCAGGAAGGTTTTTGCCAAGTCTGGAAACATGGCGTAAGTGAGGACATCTTCCTCGCTCTTTGCCAGGTTTTCGCACTCGATTCTGAGCTTGTTCATCTCGTCTTCGAGCAGGTCTGCCGGGCGGCAAGTCACGACTTCCGCGTCGCCGACCGCAAGTTTTTTGACTTGCTCGTTGACCTTGCCCGGCGCTTTGCCGTAGTGGCCGAGCAGGTAGTTCTTGACCTCATTGGTGACCGACTTGTAGCGCGCTCCGGTCAGCACGTTCAGGACCGCCTGCGTGCCGACGATTTGCGAGGTGGACGTGACCAGCGAGGGCGTGTGGAGCCAGGCTCTCGTTTTGCGTAACGAGAAAAGTTGATTTGAAAGGAGCGTACATGAGCCAAAAACAAAATCCGCTATCCACCATCGCCCCTTGGGATCTGGTTGCCTGCGGTTATGCCGAAACTACCATGCACATATTGGCGCATTACGCCGAAGAGGCGATGGGCACCACTGGATCAATCGCCCGCCATGCAGATGATGTTTGGCGCTTTGAAAGCCATCAAACCCGACCTGCCGGAACCGCAACGGGCAGTAACCACTTTGGAAAACCCCGATGTCTTCAAACAGGAATTGCTGAATGCCGGATTCCGGGATGTGAAAATTCAATGCATCACCAAGGCGGCATTTCCGGTCGAGTCCATTGCTGTGTTTTGGGGTGATATGGTGAAGGGCAGCGCCCCGATCCAGATGCTGAAAAAAAGCATGGGTGAAACTGCATGGCTAGAGCAGGAAATCCTGGCGATTAAATATCTCGAAGAGAATCTGCCATCCGTGCCCACTACGCTTTCGTCCGATGCCTGGCTGGGATTGGGGATCAAGTAACTGATCAAACCTGCTTTTGGTCGAGCGCTGCACGTCACGAGGGTCTGCTTTCGGGCAGTATATTTGCAAGGTTGTCTGGCAGCAATGTGTCGTTTGCTGCCCGTCACGACAGGCAGCTTTATAGCAGCGAAAAAACAATTAGCATGATGATGTGTTCACTCTGGAGCTTGGCGACGTGAGTTGTGGCCTGGTAACTATTACCAGCCTTAATATGCTATCCCCTTAATGAAAAAAGCCCAGTGGTTACCCGGGCTTTCGTACGCAATATAACGCAACAGATTAGGCTGCAACAGTCTTGTTGGGCCCTTCCGGTGCAGGCGCAATCGGGGCAGGTTGCTTTATAACTTTGGTTTTCGTGGCCGTGACCGGAGCCTTCGCCCGCTTGATTGCAGTTTTCTTCGGTGCCGATGCCTTCTTACCGGTCGGAGCTATTTTGGCCGCCGACTTCACCGCAGCGGGTTTTGCAGCAGTTGGCTTGGCCACTTTTTTTGCGGCTGCCAGTTTAGTGGCAGCAGGTTTCGCCCTGCCTGCCTTCACCGCCTTCGTCGGCGCCACCGATTTTGCTGCCGCCTTGGCAGCCTGCAATCCTTTAACCTTGCCGATCAGAAAATCGTCCTTCCTGTTTCTATGGATCGCCGCCACGATCCAACCTGGCGCCTGGCCGTTACCCGTCCACGTCTTCCCGGTTTTTGGGTCCATGTACTTTGGCGGGTTAGCAGGTTTCTTGGCGGTTTTCCGGCGCTTGGCAACCTTGGTGCCCGCCGACGCCTTGGCATCAACCTTGAGACTCTTGAACAGAACCTCTGATGTCAGCTCGTATTCAGTGATCTGCTTACGGATTCCAGCAATGACTTTGGCTGCTTCGACTTTTCTGGCTTCAGCAGCCTTTTTTTCGAGTGCAGCGATTTGACGTTTGATTTCTTTGAAGGATGTGGCCATGGGAAGTTTTCCTCGAATAAAAGTAAATTGGATATTATTATTTGATCCGCATGGGAGTCAACCAGCCAGCCAATGAATCCTCTGGTTTTTTCCTGACTTCAGCGAGATGGACTTCAAAGGCCGAACCGTAAACATGATCAAGAATAACGATGAAGTCCTTAATTCATTTCACGACCGACTCTTCTGGCGGGCCATCTTTGACCATTGTACTTTGTCGCAGAAATCACACAGGGTAATTTCCGCACATCGAAATCGCACATTTGTCCATAATTCAGTTGCGCCAATCAATGCCAATTCAAAATATGACACCAGTATAATCCGTGACTTTTTCCGGTACCCATCCATGTGGTTCAAAAACATCTTCATCTATCGCCTGCCCGCCGGTTGCAAAATAACAGCCGCAACGCTTCAGGAAAAACTGGCGGTCAAACCGTTAATGCCTTGCAGCGGCCTCGACAAGCAAAGCCGGGGCTGGGTTTCATGCCGTGGCGATGGCCGTCTTGTCCATGTCGCCAATAAACACATTCTGTTTGCGCTGGGTGTTGAACAAAAACTACTACCCGCCGCCATCATCAACCGGTTTGCTAAAGAGCGCGCTGCCGACATTGAAGCGCAGCAAGGTTACAAAGTCGGTCGCAAACAATTGAAAGACATCAAGCAGGCCGTCACGGATGAGCTCATCCCCAGAGCCTTCGCACTTCAGCGCACAACCTACGCATGGCTGGACTTGGTCAATGGGCGTCTGATTATTGAAGCTGCATCTTCAGCCAAGGCAGAAGAGTTTCTGGAATATTTGGGCAAGACTGTAGACAACTTCCCTGTTCAACTGCTGCAAACTGAAGTGTCACCCGTTGCTGCCATGACTGGCTGGTTAGCGGCTGAAAATGCACCGGCGGGTTTTTCGATAGACCGCGAATTGGAATTGCGTTCCAGCGATGAAAGCAAGGCAACCGTTCGTTATGCCAATCATGCTCTTGAGGGGAAAGAAATCCTTGGTCATATTTCTGGAGGTAAACGGGTAGCTCGGCTGGGCATGACCTGGAACGACCGAATATCTTTCGTGCTCAATGAGCACCTGCAAATCAAGCGGATTGATTTCTTGGACATCATCAAAGATGAGTCCTCCAAAGTTGCCGATAACGAAGACGAGCTGTTTGAACTCGACTTCACTTTGATGACCGGCGAATTGGCCAAAATGCTGACGGACCTGACGGAATCCCTCGGTGGCGAAGAGGTAATGAAATAACGTCATAGCGGTCGTGTGCGCCGAGATTTAATTTTTGGAGAAATATATTGAGCTCAACGTATGACGAGTCGTCCTTCAAGGTGCTGCGCGGTCTGGAGCCGGTACGCCAGCGTCCCGGGATGTATACGACGCTGGACAACCCGAACCACATCATCATCGAGGTGGTGGATAACGCCTGTGATGAGGCATTGGCCGGATTCTCAAAGAGCATCACAGTTACTGCCCACGTGGATGGATCGGTCTCTGTTCAGGATGAAGGGCGTGGCATTCCGGTAGGCGTTCATCCTGATGAGGGCGTCTCTGTCGTCGAAGTCGCCTTTACCGTGCTCCACTCAGGTGGCAAGTTCGACAAGGATTCGGGTGGCGCATACAAGTTCGCGGGTGGCTTGCATGGCGTGGGGGTTGCCGTCACCAATGCGCTCTCAACCGCTGTCGAGGTCACGGTGTTCCGTGATGGTGGCCAACATCACTTGCGTTTCGTGAATGGTGTGGCGATCGGCCCGCTTGCCAAAGTTGGGGATTGCCCGAAGCGCAAGACAGGCACGACAGTGCGGGCATGGCCTGATATTAAGTATTTCGACAGTCCCGGCATCAACTTGGCGCAACTGGAGCGTGCCTTGCGCGCCAAGGCGGTATTGCTGCCCGGCGTAACAGTTACGCTGAACATCGAGCAGACGAAAGAGACCAAGTCATGGTCTTATCCAGACGGTTTGCGCGGTTACCTGGCTGAAGCACTGGCCGAGCAGGAACTGGCTGCTCCGATTTTTACTGGCGAGCGATACATCGCTCGTGGTGGCGATGACAGTTTTGTCGAGGGTGAAGGTGCAGCCTGGGCTTTTGCCTGGGCGGAAGAGGGGACGATCACCCGAGAGTCCTACGTCAATCTGATTCCGACCTGGTCAGGTGGAACGCATGATGCCGGGTTGCGTGATGGCGTATTCAATGCCGTCAAAAGTTTCATCGAACTGCATAGCATGATGCCGAAAGGAATCAAGCTGACCTCCGACGATGTGTTTTCCCGTGTCAGCTTTGTCCTGTCCGCCAAACTGCTGGATCCCTCATTCCAAGGTCAGACCAAAGAAAAATTGGTGTCACGCAATGCGTTAAAGCTGGTCTCCAGCATGGTCGGCGACCCGCTGCTGCTGTGGCTCAACGAACACAGCGAGTATGGCAAGAAGATTGCCGAGCTATCCATCAAGCAGGCGCAAACCCGGATGCGCTCATCGCAGAAGGTCGAGAAGAAAAAAGGCTCATCGGTTGCCGTTCTCCCCGGAAAACTCACCGACGCGGCGGAATTCAATCCCGCGCGCAACGAATTGTTCCTGGTCGAAGGGGACTCGGCGGGTGGCTCGGCCAAGCAGGGGCGCGATAAAGAGTTTCAGGCCATCCTCCCCCTGCGCGGCAAAGTGCTCAACACTTTCGAGGTTGAGCGCGACAAGCTGTTTTCCAATGCCGAAGTGCATGACATTGCGGTGGCGATCGGCGTAGACCCGCACAGCAGAACGGACAACGCGGATCTGTCCGGCTTGCGCTATCACAGCATCTACATCATGGCGGACGCGGACGTGGATGGTTCGCACATTGCCACGCTGCTGCTGACCTTGTTCTTCCAGCACTTCCCCAAACTGATCGAGGCTGGGCACATCTATCTTGCCCAGCCACCGTTGTTCCGCATCGACGTGCCAGCCCAAGGTAAAAAGCCGTTGCGCAAGCTCTATGCACTGAATGCCGATGAGCTTGCCTCAACCGAAGATCGGATGAGAAAAGACAAAGTACGCGAGGGGTCATGGACCATCTCACGCTTCAAAGGACTGGGCGAGATGAATCCAGTGCAATTATGGGAAACCACCATGTGTCCTGATACACGGCGCGCATTGCGGGTCGAACTGGACACCGCCTCATTTGCTGCCGCCGAACAAACCATGACCATGCTGATGGCAAAGAAGGAATCCGGCTCGAGGCGCGAATGGCTGGAATTCCATGGAAACGAGGTAACCGGCGATGTCTGATCAACAACAAGCATTGTTTGACGCTGACGACGATGAACAACCGCCAGCCACTACAACCGTCTTAAGCAAACCGACTCAAGACGAACCCGTAGCGTCGGGTGGGGGGAACGGTAAAAACGAGCGTCATTTTGCCCCGCTCCCTGATCTGCCTGAAGGCGATTCCGTGCCGCTGGCGCTGTATGCCGAGCGTGCCTATCTGGAATACGCGGTGTCAGTGGTGAAGGGCAGGGCACTCCCGGATGTCTGCGATGGTCAAAAGCCTGTTCAGCGTCGCATCCTCTATGCGATGCGAGAAATGGGCTTGGCCCACAACAGTACCTACGTTAAATCGGCGCGTGTGGTGGGCGAAGTGTTGGGCAAGTTCCATCCGCATGGTGATACCTCAGCCTACGATGCGATGGTGCGGCTGGCGCAGAACTTCTCGTTGCGTTACCCGCTGGTTGATGGGCAAGGTAACTTTGGTTCTCGTGATGGGGATAACTCCGCTGCGATGCGCTATACGGAAGCGCGGCTGACACCGATTGCTGCCGTATTGCTGTCTGAGCTGGACATGGGCACGGTGGACATGATTCCGAACTACGACGGTCACTTCCAGGAACCTGCCATGCTGCCGGCGCGTCTGCCGATGGTGTTACTCAATGGCGCCTCCGGTATTGCGGTCGGTATGGCTACCGAGATCCCCTCACACAACCTGCGCGAAGTGGGTACGGCTGCTGCATTGTGTGTCAGGAATGCAGCGTGTTCGGATGATGAGCTATTGGTTTCGATCACAGGTCCGGACTTGCCAAGTGGCGGCCAGATCATTTCCTCACCTCTGGAGATTCGAGAATGTTTTCGAACCGGGCGCGGCTCGTTAAAGATGCGCGCACGCTGGAAGCTCGAGGAGCTGGCGCGCGGACAATGGCGCGTGGCGGTATATGAACTTCCACATGGCACTTCCTCCAAAAAGATCATGGAGGAAATCGAGGAACTGACCAATCCAAAGATCAGGGCCAACAAAAAAGCATTGACCCAAGAGCAGGTGCAGAACAAGCAGTTGATTCTCTCCGTGCTGGATAAAGTCGTCGACGAGTCAGACAAAGACCAGGCGGTGCGACTGGTCTTTGAGCCGAAAACGGGCCGACAGTCAGTTGATGAACTCATGACCATCCTGTTGGCGCACACCAGTTTGGAAAGCTCATTGTCGATCAATATGGTGATGATCGGCATCGATGGTCGACCCAAACAAAAATCCATCTCGGACATCATCCGCGAATGGGCCCAGTTCCGTATCGCCACGGTACGTCGTCGTTGTGAACATCGGCTGGGGCAGATCAATGACCGCATCCATATTCTGAACGGTCGCATGACGGTCTATCTCAATCTGGACGAAGTAATCGCATTGATACGCGAATCTGACGAACCTAAAGCGGCACTGATCACACGGTTTGATCTGTCTGAACGGCAGGCCGAGGATATTCTGGAGATCAGGCTGCGCCAATTAGCCAAGATAGAAGGCATCAAGATCGAACGCGAGCTGAAACAGTTGCAAGACGAAGGTGGCGAGCTGAATAAACTTCTGCGCTCGGATTCAGTCATGCGCCGGCGTGTCGCCAAAGAGATCGAGGACGATATCAAAGCTTTCGGCGATGACCGGCGCACGCTCATTGAGCAAGCCGAGCGCGTCGTGCTCACCACTCAGGTGGTGGATGAACCGGTGACCGTGATCATCTCGAAGAAACATTGGGCTCGAACAAGGCAAGGGCATGGCCTTGATCTAACCAGTGTGGCATTCAAGGACGGCGATGGGGTGCTGGATTCATTCGAGTGCCGCACGACCGACCAGTGCATCGTGATCTGTAGCAACGGTCGGGTTTGCAGTATTCCCGTGCCGCAAATCCCATCAGGGCGAGGCGATGGCGTGCCATTGGCTACTTTGATCGATGTGGCCGCAGGTGCCAAGATCGTTCATGTGTTCTGCGGCGCTATCGAACAGAGCGTTTTGTTGGCGACTTCGGCAAGTTACGGATTTATCTGCACGCTGAGCGATATGGTGGGTCGCAACAAGGCCGGTAAACAATTCATCACGATCGATGGGAATGAACACATCCTGTCACCGGTGATATTTACGCCATCCGAACAATCGTTGGTGGTATCGGCAAGTCGCTCAGGCCGGATGTTGGTGTTTGTGCTGGCAGAGATGAAACGATTGTCTGGCGGCGGTAAAGGTGTGGTGGTGATGGGATTGAACGAGGGCGATGAGCTGGCATCCGTGATCGTGCTCGACAAACCTAAGCTCACTGTCATCACCCAAGGCGGGACAGGGCGCGAGCAAGTGATCAGACTGTCAGAAACAGATTTGCAGGCGAGCTTCAGCAGGCGTGCAAGGATGGGTAAGTCACTGCCCATGAAGCCGAAGTCATTCGTGTCGCGACTGGTGGCTAGTGACTAAACTCTCGTTGAAATATAAAAAACACAATAATTATTGTTTCCCAGCATAACTCACTCCATTACAGAGCAACTCCAGAATTATCTCCCGCAATTCTGTGCTAGGCACTACACGATGCACAGTTTCTTCTCAGGAATTTCTCCAAAATCCACTTCTAAAATCTGCTACCGCAGTTTCTGACGCTCAGTTTTTTCTCGCAAAAAATCGCATTTTTTATCTGCTAATTTGGTTCTACGTTCATGAGAAATTTTTCAGGGACGTATTCGTTAACCAACCAAAGGAGCATTGCCATGAACCAGACTTATCTGACAACGGACGGGCTTTCCGAGCGCATCCATTACGACCCGAGAACCATCCGCGAGCGCCTCAAGGACAGCGTGCTGATCGAGGGCGTGCATTACATCCGCCCGTTCGGGGGCCGCAAGATTCTCTACATCTGGGAAACGATCGAGCGCGACATGAAACTGACGGCTGGCTCTCTCGCCATCCCCATGGCAAACGGGGAGGTGTGCTATGGCTAGTATTCAAGTTCGCAAGAGAACAAACTGCCTGATCATCGATTTCTACTATCGCAGTGAACGTTGTAGAGAGCAAACCGCGCTTCAAGACAACGCGGTCAACCGCAAGAAAGTGCAGAAGCTGGTTGAGCGCATCGAATCTGAAATCGCCGCAGGCACCTTTGACTACAACCGCTTTTTCCCGGGCAGCAAAAATGCGGAAAAATTTATCGTTTCATCTGCGCCATCTCTTGCGCCTAATCCGGTCGCCCAGGCAGTTTCAGAGGCGATGAACCAGAGCACGCCGGGTGTTGCCGGCACGCCGTTGCTCCGTGATTTTGTCGAAACGTGGTTCACCGAGAAGGAAGTCGAATGGCGCCGCTCTCACAAGAAAAACGTCCGTGCCGACCTGGATGGCCGCGTCATCCCGCGTTGGGGTGATCGGGAGGTCGGCCGAATCACCAAGGCAGACATTCTTGCATACCGTGCTGAGCTCTCCAAAGACCAGGCACGGGGCAGGAAAACCATGCTGTCCAACCGCCGCATCAACATCATAACTAATCTGTTGAGGCAGATCATCAATGAAGCCGCCGACCGCCATGATTTTCGCACACCGTTCCAGAATATCAAACAGCTTAAGGTGAAACGGACGGATGTTGATCCGTTCACAATGGATGAGGTGAGGCTGATCCTGGCAACCGTTCGCCCCGATTTTAAAAGCTATTACACCGTTCGCTTCTTTACCGGAATGCGGTCCGGCGAGGTGGACGGGTTGAAGTGGAAGTATGTGGATTTCGAGCGCAAGCAGATCCTGGTTCGGGAAACGATAGTGCAAGGCGAAGAGGAATACACCAAGAACGACTATTCACAGAGGGATATTCAAATGTCGCAGGCGGTGTACGACGCGCTCAAAGCCCAAGAAAAAGTGACAAAGGGAAAATGTGACTTCGTATTCTGCACCCGGAATGCCAAGCCGCTCGACAACAAAAACGTGACCAATCGAGTTTGGTTTCCAATATTGCGTCACTTGGGGTTAAAAACCAGGCGCGCGTATCAAACCCGCCATACCGCAGCCACCTTGTGGCTGGCCTCGGGCGAGAACCCGGAATGGATCGCGAAGCAGATGGGACACTCTACGACAGAAATGTTGTTCCGCGTGTACTCGCGCTTCGTGCCCAACCTGACCCGGCAGGACGGCAGCGCGTTCGAGCGGCTCCTGCTGCAAAGTGGAGCGGCCCAGCCTCACCAGGCTGAAACCGTGGCCGAGGAGGTTTGCCATGAATAATTTTGATGATATGAAGCTGCTGGAAGCCTTGCAGGAGCAGATGGGGGAAGAGTTTGCCCCGCCAAACCTGGGCTTGTTGCCAAGGGTGTTCCGCCTGGTCTCGATCGACCATGAGAAAGAGGGGGAGCGGCAAACCCGTCGCACGGCAACCATCTTCCATGAAAAGACGGCATTGAGGGTATGCTGGGTAACGGGTGCTCCCGACACCAGGTTGAAGCCGGGTGAACTGGTGTCCCCCCGCTGGTTTGGGGCCTCCTCGTACGAGCATGGTGCCATCCGGATCAGGCGCCTGGTACCGCTGGGGCGCCCGGATACCTGGGAGAACCTGTTCCATACCGTACCGCATGGCTGGGTGGAGGACAGGGAGCTCATCCGGCGGGCGGCCAAGCTGGTGGATGCCTTGCCCCGCCCCTACCGCCATCTCCTCAATGCCCTGTTCTGGGAGGGAGGGCGCTTCAGGCGGTTCTGCACCTTGCAATCTTCGACGTACGGGCATCATTCCGAGAAACATGGCAGCCTGCGCCATGCGGTGGAGGTCGCCGAGAGGATGCGGGATCATTGCAAGGCCATAGGGAAGGGAAGTCTGGCCTTGTGTATCTTGGCGGGGTTGCTGCACGATGCCGGGAAGGCAGATGAATACGGCCTGTCACCCGAAGGCGAGTGGGTGCCGACCGAGCGGGGCAAGCTCATGTGGCACAGGGTAACGATCATTGAGTGGATTGCCGTGGCCAATGCGAGATGGAATCTCAATCTGCCCGAGAAGCACTACATGGCGCTGTTGCATTGCCTGATCTCTTCCACCCATGCACCGGATTGGTTGGGCATCAGAAAGCCTGCGCTGCCGGAGGCAGCGCTCCTCTCGGGCATGGAACAGCCATCCGGCATGGAAGAGCTGATGCGGCGCACCGCGCCCGGAGGCGCGGGTTGGGGCTTATATCATGCCTACTCGAATGGTCAGTAAAAGCAGCCTGCTTGTAAGCCACAACGCCCCCGAACCGGGGCGTTGTGGTTCCTGTACAAGGTTGGGCGTTACTTCTTGACGCCGTTCACCGCCGCCTTGAGCGTGGCGCCCGCCTTGAATGCGGGAGCCTTGGAGGCTTTGATCTTCAACGCTTCCCCGGTGGAAGGATTGCGGCCCGCGCGTGCCGCGCGCTTGCGCACTTCGAAAGTGCCGAAGCCGACCAGGGCGACGCTGTCGCCTTTCTTCAATGTGGCAGAAATGATTTCGATCAGCGCGCCGATGCTGCGGTCTGCGTCTGCCTTGCTGCTGCCGGTCTTGACTGCCAGTGCTCCGATCAGTTCTTTGCGATTCATGCGTGTGTCTCCTCGTGGTTTGGGAAATGAAGCGGTGCGGATTGTTATGTATTTTGGGGGAGATGGCAATGGCGACATTGGCCGATGCCGATGTGGATGAAGCATGGCCTATAAGTTGCTAGTCATTGCCATAGGCTTGCAATATCATGCACCGGCTCCGAACACGCCAAGAAACTTAACCAACAACCGAATATGCAGATTTTCCTTAACGGCTTACTCCAAGGCATTCTCTTCGGTGCCATTGGCGTGGCGTTTGCGCTGGTGTATCGCACCACCAAGGTGTTCCACCTCGCCCTTGGAGGAATAGGTGCTCCGTAAAGCAGCAAAAGCAAGGCCCTGAAAACGAAATCGTCGATCGAAACTCGGCCTGAACACGCCGATGGGACAGCGTCGAGCAAGCGTTTGAGCTCGGATTGGGAGTATATGTATGGTACGAATGCCGGGGCGTCAAGCCTCGGAATTCTATGGGGTAGAGGCACCTTGCTGACGAAGCCACGCGCCAAGGCAAAGCGATATAAACCCGATAGCACGTGGTGCTTCTTAACCCAGTACGCGGTCACAGGCCCTTGGCTGTTTAGAAAGGCGAGCACAGCTTCAGCATCGATGCTTGCCAGGGTTGCATCGCCGACCGCCCTGCAAAATGATCCGAGCAGAGCGTCCTCTGACTTGAACCGGTGCCCCAAGGCGCGCTTGTGTGAGAGGTGCATGGAAATTAGCGTCGATAGGTTCATAGCAGCCTCCCCAGATCGAGTTCGGCCACTTGGCGCAGGCCAATTAGATCGATCTTGGTATAGCCCAGGGTCGAATTGGCGCTGCGATGACCGAGATGATCGCCAATTTGTTTCAGGGAAAACCCCGATGAAAGGAGATGACTCGCACAGGCGTGACGCAGACAATGCGCCCCGCGTGGCGACAGGGTGAGTCCAAGGTTGCTTAGACGGGAGTGTGCGATGGGTGTAATACTCGCCGCAGACAACGGGCGAATGGGTGCATCGAGCGTCAGAAACAATGTTCGATGACCGCATCTCGGTCTCACGTCGCGCAGGTAACGCAAAATGGCTTCGCCCACGGTGGGCAGCAATGGGTAGCACTGAGTGAGACGTTGTTTCGGTCGCGCAATGTGAATCAGTCCTCCTTCCCAATCCAGATCGCCCAACTGCAACCCGGCAATCTCGCCTCGTCGCAGTCCGTATTGCGCCAGCAACATCAAGATCGCGTGGTCGCGAATATCTGCGGGGCTATCGCCGCCAGTGCTGTCAAGGAGGCGCTGTACTTCTTCCCATTCAGGCCCCTCCGGGATTCCTTCGCGGGCATATAACCGTGGTGATTCGATGACTGCGGCAATTCCCTTATCACACCAGCCTTGGGCTTCGGCGAAGCTGAAGAAGCTGCGCAAGGAACTTGCCAACGCGGCCAAAGAGGCACGTTTCCAACCTTGTTTGCCCTTCGCCTCAATGAAAGCATCAACATCGGAAATGGTTATTGCTTTCAATGTATCCCTGGATGGTGGCAGTCCAGCAAAGAACCAGGCCAAGCGCTCACAACGTGTTGTAATCGTCACTGGCGATAGGCCACGTTCTTCACGCATGTGTCGGGCAAAAAAATCAATCAGCGCAGTGAAATTGTTCTGTACCTTGGGGATAGTTGAAGGGTTCCCATGTGCCGTACCCATTCCGTCGCGAAGTGGATAAACATCTGGCGCGTCCACACAGACTCCTTGGCACGTATACCTTGGCGTTTGAATCGCATACGGCGATCCACAGCCAGTTCAATGTCCTGCGTAGACACGTTGCCGTGGTCAATGTCAATGCTGTTTGCGACAGCCAGGAGAATCCAGGCGATCTTCCGAAGCATAGAGTATGAGTAACCTTCCTTCGCACAATGCTTAAGAAATTCTTCTCTCGCCTCTGCGAGCGACCCCTCACGGTAGCGTGCCAAGATGGTGGGGGACTTGAATAAATCTTCGATCATGATTGATAAGCGCCGGTCAAATCCAGGGCGTGTCGGACGCAATCAAAGACACAGCCGCCAGCAAAGATACGCCGAGTCCACTCAAGGAGTGGATTCAGAACCGGATTGTTGTAACGTGGCTGTGGGGTTCGTTGATCGTGTACCGCATCTATCTGCTCATGCTGTTCTGGTTCATCCTGATGCCATTCACCATTGCGGTGGCGATAGACGGGTATTCAACAAGGATGATACGTACTGGACAGTGACAAGTTCTCCTCTCACTTCAGTCCTTTTCTTTGGTGAGCCGGAGATTTGATAGCTCTGTAGCCAAATCAATCCACCGATCCATGAGGAGCTTCATGCGCTCGTAGTTTTTCAATTGCTTGCGGATCGCAGGCAAATCCTTCTTCTTTACAAACTTACTGCTGCTCTTTCCCTTCCGTGTGAAGCTGACCTGATAGTAAGGCCCGTGCTTCTCCGGCGGTGATGCCTTGCAGCGGCAACCGGGCGAGCCGCAGACATTGTATTGGGTTGACAGGCTGCCAGGCCGCAAGTCCCCCAGCGCGACGAGGTCGCGCTTGATCTTCTCGATCTGACGTTCGATCCGGGCTTCCAGCTTGATGTCCATGGCGAAAGCATAGCACTGTTTGGCCGATAGCACTATAATGCTATCGGCTTACACTTGCGACAGGAGAACTTTGCTATGACACTATGGATCGAGTGGTTGCAAACGGTGCGTTCCCTCCGGCCAGCATGTGGCCGGTCACGCACTTTCTTCTGGATGGTTTTTGTCCTGATGGGTTTATGCAGCCGCGCCGACAACGCCGGTGTCACGAGTTTTGTCCGCGTCCTGAACTTCCGGGGCGAGGCCTACCATCGCTTTCTTCATCTCTTTCACAGCAAGGGCATCGACCTGGATATGCTCACCGCCTGCTGGGTCCGTCTCTGCCTTACCTTGTTCCGCCCATTTCAGGTCGGCCAGCGCATCGTCTGCCTCGCCGATGGGATCAAGGCACCCAAAGAAGGAAAGCGTATGCCCGCCGTGAAGTATCTGCACCAGCAATCGGCTGGCAATTCCAAGCCAGAATACATCATGGGCCATTCGCTCCAGGCTATCTCGCTGCTGGTTCACGGCCCTGCCGGGCAGGTGACCGCCGTGCCGCTCACTTCGCGCATTCACGAAGGCCTGGTGTTTTCCAACCGGGATGCAAGAACCCTGCTCGACAAGCTGGTGGCGCTACTGTTTTCGGTGGCCATCGTCTGGGATCGCCAGGTGCTGCTCATCGCCGACGCCTACTATGCAAGCGGCAAGATCATCCGCCCACTCCTGGCCAAAGGGCACCATCTCGTGACCCGCGCCAAAAGCAACGCGGTCGCCTACCTCCCCGTGCCCGACGTGCCGCATCGCGGCAAAGGGCGTCCGCGAATCTACGGCGACAAGGTTCGTCTCAAGGACCTCGCCAAGGATAATGCCGCTTTCACCTCCGCTCCCAGCCCCGTCTATGGCGAGAACGACGTGACCGTGCGTTTCCGCTGCGTGGATTTACTATGGCGCCCGGTCGCCCGTATCGTCCGTTTTGTGATCGTCCACCACCCGGTTCGCGGAACAATATTCCTGCTGTGCACGGATCTTTCACTTGCACCTCTGGAGATACTCCAGCTCTACGGCTATCGGTTCAAGATTGAGCTGGGTTTCCGGCAGGCCGTCCACGTCCTCGGCGCTTATGCCTACCACTTCTGGATGGCTGCCATGAAGCCTCTGCGCCGTGGTGAGGGCGATCAGTATCTGCATCGCACCACCGATGCCTATCGCGCCGCCATCCGCCGCAAGCTGCGCGCCTACCACATTCATGTGCAGCTCGGCTGCATCGCCCAAGGCCTGCTACAGCATCTCTCGCTGAACCATACGGCAGAGGTGTGGCGTTGTTTCCGCAGTTGGCTCCGCACCATGAACCCGGCGCTCCCGCCTTCCGAGCTTATCGTCGCAAACGCACTGCGCACGGCCATTCCAGCATTTTTCTCGTTTCCAAAGCTAGACCCTGGCCTCAAGAAAATAATGGAAAATTACTACCGATATGACCTGGACTCAGTTACCGACCGAATGGCCGCATGAATGGGAATGGAAAAGTTGGCACTGTCCAGATACGTACCTTTCAGTTTTCTTCGCAGTCGCCCATTCGTCACAGGATAGGCGTGCTCATCTCCACGGTCGTGATGTCTGGTGTGGCAATCTGGCTGGTGCTGCCGATACCTTTACCCTCAGTCGTTGCTCCTCTGGCGATTGCATCCATCGGCTGGGCGACCTGGATGTGGGTCAGCAATTTACAGAAGCGAATTTGACTGGAAGATGCTCGCCTTCACCCATATCGCAGCGGGATGTGCATCGTCGTTGCTTGTCTCAGGCGCGCTCAACGCGCAACCTTCGCAGGCGATACTTGTGCTTGGCGGTGGAATCTTCGGCAGCATGATGCCGGATATCGACCACCCGCAAAGCGCATTTGGCAAACGTGTTCTGCCGCTCTCGATACCGATTGCAACCTTGTTCGGTCATCGCGGCATCACGCACAGCCTGCTCGCTGTTGCGGGCATGTCGTGGTTGATCTGGTGGTCGCTGCATCATTTGCACTGGCATCAGGGATATGCCGTGCCGGTGGTAGCAGGGGTCGCAACCGGCTACTTGTCTCACCTGATGGGCGACTGGCTCACCAACTCAGGTGTACCGTTGCTGTGGCCAAGCAACAGGCGGTTTGTTTCGCCGCTCAGGTTATGCACGGGTGATCTGCGCGAGTATCTTTTGGCGTTCGGGATGTATGGCTGGTCATTGGTGGAATGTTTAAAGATGCTGAAGTGAATAATCCAGATTCAGTGCAGCAAGTTTTTGAGATTAACCCAGTCACATGCCAATAAGTAACGAGGTTTATCTCGTGCGCGTATTCTGGTTTGGTTTTATATCTGCATGCCCAAACTTTCTCAATTTACTCTGCTGCGCTGAGGATACTTCTTGCAGAATAGACGTTCCGGTATATTGACATATATTGACAAGTGCCGATGTTATGGAACATCATGACGGACATGAATAAGCTTGCCGAAAATCTGCTTGATCTGGCTCGAAACAAAGGGCTGATACGCCCGTGTGATCTGACCCCGCTGGGTATTCCGCGTGTTTCGCTGACGCGCGCTGTCCGTCGCGGGCAGTTGGAGCGGGTCGGGCGCGGTCTTTATGGCTTGCCTGGGCGAGTAGTGTCAGCCCAGGGATCGCTGTCGGAAGTGTCACGCAAGGTTCCTAAAGGGGTTGTCTGTTTGCTCTCTGCCCTCCGTTTTCACAACCTGACTACCCAAGCGCCTTTTGAGGTGTGGCTGGCGGTTGAAAACAGGGCCGTCAAACCGAAACTCGATTACCCGCCGCTACGCATCGTGCGTTTCTCCGGTGCGGCGTTTACCGAGGGGGTCGAAGAACACGTCGTGGATGGCGTGACCGTCCGTGTCACTGGTGTTGCAAAGACTGTTGCCGACTGTTTCAAATATCGCAACAAGATCGGCATCGATGTCGCGCTTGAAGCGCTGCGTGAGGCTTGGCACGAAAAGCGAACGACGAGTGATGATATCTGGTACTACGCCAAGGTCTGCCGCGTCGCCAATGTGATGCGCCCGTATCTGGAGAGCATGGCATGAGGATGCTGCGCAGATACCTACTGCCACCGTGCTACATTTCTGCTCTACAAGCCAATCAGCATGATTCGTAGGCATGACCGTGCCATTTGAAGACCGTCAAAGAATTGTGCAACCTGGCTACCGACAGACAACTCGCCTACCACAAACGTAAAACAGAAAGTTTTTCACGGACAGTTTCCGGCTTTTGCCAAAATATCTATGCCTTCGGGCGTATCGTATTATCCACAGTGCTGTGTTAGCCTTCCGTCTTTGGAAATTTGACTTCGTATGCTCAGAAAACTTGATCTCTTGGTTTGCGATGTCGGGGCTCTGCAAGTCAAGCTCATCCTGCTCATTGGGGCACCCGGAGTAGGCAAGACATCGCTACTGAGCACATTTGGGAAGCATAGAAATATCAGCGTATTGAACATCGGCTTAGAGCTGGGGAGTCGACTCTCGGCAATCCCTCAGAAGCAGCGCCATCTGCACGCGAATACAATTTTGCGCGAACTCGCTGATCAACAGGCAAAGGACGGGATTCTTCTGGTCGATAATATCGAACTTTTGTTTGACCGGTCGTTGCAACTAGACCCGCTTGACCTTTTGAAACGATACGCGCATGCCAAGCGTGTGGTGGCGGTTTGGCCGGGGGAGTTGTACAACGGTCGGCTATCGTATGCAGAAATGGGGCATGCAGAACATCAGGACTACCCAATAGACGGCTTTGTTCCATTTGAACTTCAACAATAAATAGTAAAGCGAGGAACGCATGCGCTACGGGGATCTCATCCAATTCGAACCGATTGAATCGGTCATTCAGCTACTCGATGCTAACAGGCCAGACGAAGCCAAAAAACTTGTCGCGACTTATGTCATCTCCGACGACATGGCTGAGCGCATCTCCAAGCAAATTATTCCTCAGCTCGCTTTTGATGAGTCGGTCGATCACAAGGGCATACTTGTGGTCGGTAACTACGGCACGGGTAAATCGCATTTGATGTCGGTGCTCTCACTGGTGGCCGAAGACGCGGCCTATGTACCCATGATCCGCCACCCCCAAGTGGTTGGAGCTGCCAGCGCAATTGCAGGCAAGTTCAAGGTTCACCGTATTGAAATTTCCAGCCAGATGTCGTTACGCGATATTGTTACCCAGCAACTTGAATTATTTCTGGAGAAGCACGGCGTCAGCTACACCTTTCCACCTGCTGACAAAGTCGTCAACAACAAGGAAGCCTTCGAGGAAATGATGGCGGTTTTTGCCGAGGTTTACCCCAATCACGGCGTCTTGCTTGTGGTCGATGAGTTCCTCGAATTCCTGCGCTCACGCAGGGATCACGATCTGGTTCTGGACTTGTCCTTCCTGCGCGAGATTGGCGAGGTCGCCAAACACTTGCGCTTCCGCTTTGTGGCCGGTGTGCAGGAAGCCATCTTTGACAGTAGCCGTTTCCAGCATGTGGCGGATAGTCTTCGTCGCGTGAAGGATCGCTTCACTCAAGTGCTTCTGGCGCGTCAGGATGTGAGCTTCGTAGTGGCCGAGCGTCTACTGAAAAAATCGGCGGACCAACAGGACAAGATTCGTTCCTATCTCACCCCATTTGCCAAGTTTTACAGTTCAATGAACGAACGAATGGATGAATACGTCCGGCTGTTCCCCGTCCACCCGGAATACATCGGTACTTTCGAGCGACTGGTCTTCACTGAAAAACGCGGTGCCTTGGTCACCCTTCGTGACCAGATTCAAGCCATTCTAAAAGATGAGGTTCCTACAGACCGGCCCGGTCTCATTGGCTACGACAAGTTTTGGGACACGGTAGTGACCAACTCTGTGCTGAGAGCCGATCCCAATATCGGCCCGGTGCTCAAGGTATCGGATGTACTCTCTGAGCGCGTGCAAAAAGCTTTCACTCGCCCGGCTTATAAGCCGATGGCGCTACGCATTATCAACGGCCTGTCGGTACAGCGACTGACGACGGGTGGCGACATCTATGTCCCTGTTGGCCCCACCGCCGAAGAGCTGCGCGATACATTGTGCCTGTTTCAGCCAGGCATTGAGGATATGGGCGGGTCTCCAGCAGAAGACCTGCTCACTGCGGTACAAACCACGTTGCGCGAGATTGTCAAAACCGTCAACGGTCAGTTTATCTCCAAGGCAGCCGATACCGAGCAGTATTTTCTCGATCTGGAAAAAGACGTTGACTACGACGCCCAGATTGAAAAACGTGCCGAAGCACTATCAGATGACTTGTTGGATCGCGCCTACTTTGGGGCCATCAAAATTTTGATGGAACGCACTGACGAAGCAGCTTATGTGCCCGGACATTTGATTTGGCAATATCCAATTGAATGGCAAGATCGCCGTGTGGAGCGTAATGGCTACCTATTCTTCGGCGCACCCAATGATCGTCCAACGGCTCAGCCCGAGCGGGATTTCTACATCTACTTCATCCAGCCCTTTGAGCCACCGCGCTTCCACGATGAAAGCAAAGCAGATGAGGTGTTCTTCCGACTAAAAGGCAAGGACGAGGCAATCAAACACCACTTGTCATTTTTTGCGGCAGCACAGGATCTGGCCTCAACTGCCAGCGGGGGGGCGAAGGCCATCTATTTGGATAAGGCCAAAGATGCCTTGCGCGACATGAGTAAATGGCTGCAAGAAAAGCAGATGACCGCTTTTGAAGTTACCTATCAAGGCAAGAGTAAAACCCTGCAAGACTGGACCAAGGGCGAGTCCCTGCGTGACAAGGCGCGTCTCGGACAAGATGAACGCATCAACTTCCGCGATGTGGTCAACGTCGTCTCTGGGCTGGCACTCAATCCGCAATTCGCAGAACAGTCACCCGAGTACCCAACATTTTCTGTACTGGTTACCGAATCGAACCGCAAGCAACTGTTCAGCAACGCACTCAAGGCGCTGGCTGGTGGCACGCGCACAAAAGATGCCACGGCTGTTCTGGACGCGCTGGAGATGCTGGATGGTGACCGCATTGATCTGGGGCGATCGAAGTACGCACAAGAGGTGCTGAATCGTTTGAAAGCCAAAGGGCATGGTCAGGTACTCAATCGTAGCGAGTTGCTCAGTGGTGCAATCGACGTTGAGTATTTCGCGCCGATCCGCTTCCGCTTGGAACCCGATCTGCTTGTCGTCGTGCTGGGTGGTCTTGTGTATTCTGGCGACATCGTGCTTTCAATCACTGGCGACAAAATCGACTCGGGCAAAATCGTGCTGCTTGCCGAACATTCACTGGAGGAGCTCAAACAGTTCAAGCATGTCGAAGCACCGAAGGAAATCAACGTCGCTGTTCTGCGGTCGCTGTTCGAATTGCTGGGTTTGTCGCCCGGTCTGGCACAACTGGCTATTCAAGGTTCCGAAGAACCCGTCAAACAACTGTTGGATGCCGTAGGTGGACTGGTTCACCGTATCCTCAGAGCTAATACTGACCTGCAAGGCAGGCTTACCTTCTGGAGTCAGCCGCTACTGCGTGAGGAAGAAATCCGCGACTGGCGCAGCCGTCTGGAGGCACTCAAAACCTTCACCGAGGGACTGTCCCCCTACAACACGGTCGGTAGGCTGAAGAACTTGCGTATCGGCTCAGGCGACATCGACGCACAGAAGAAAAACCTCGAAGTGTTGGCAGTCGTCGAAAGTTTGCTGGAATTGGTCGGAGAGCTGGGAAATACGGCTTCCTACCTTGCACAAGCCGAAATGGTGCTTACCAGCGATCACTCGTGGGTGAAACAAGCACAAGCCACTCGCAAGGGTATTCTCGACAAGCTGGCGCTGGATCGCTCTGCGCAGCATGCGCCTGAGTGCCGGCAAACATTGGCACAACTCAAGAAGGATTACATAAACGCCTACATTGCCCAGCACAGCAAGGCACGTTTGGGCGTGGCGGAAGACAAGACCAAGTCCGCACTGCGCAAGGATTCACGAATCATCGCCATGCGTGCCTTGACCGGAATTTCGCTGATGCCAACCAGTCAACTCACCACGTTTGATGACAGACTGGACAAGCTCAAGAGCTGTGCATCGCTGGTGGAGTCGGAACTGGGTGCCAGCCCTTATTGCCCACACTGCAATTTTCGCCCAGCCAATGAGCAAGGCGACTTGCTGCCAGCAGCCAACGTACTCAAGCAACTCGATGAGGAGCTGGACAAACTGCTGGATGGCTGGCAGCAAACGCTGCTCGACAACTTGGACGATCCAATTATCCAAGCCAATTTCGATTTGCTGAAAGCCTCGGCGCGCGAGTTGATCAAGAGCTTCGTCGCAGCAAAAAAGTTGCCTGATCCCGTGACACCAGATTTCGTCAGCGCAGTTCAGGAAGCCCTGTCAGGTCTGGAAAAAATCGCTGTCAGCAGCAATGACATCAAGAATGCGCTGCTGCAAGGTGGTTCACCCGCCACGCCGGATGATCTGCGCAAACGCTTCGAGAACTTCCTCAATGACCGCTGCAAGGGCAAAGACGCCAGCAAGCTACGGTTTGTGGTGGAGTAAGTTATGAATCAGGACGATCTGCTCGCCCGTCTACAAGGCTTTGAATGGAACGACTTCGAATGCAAGAAAGCGCTGCGTAGCGTGCCGGAAGAGGCCTACAAGACAGTCGCCGCTTTTGCCAATACCGCAGGCGGCTGGCTGGTGTTTGGCGTCAGCGAGCAGAACGGCCAGCTTGAGATTACCGGCGTCGAAGAACCCGACCGGGTGCTGAACGACTTTCTCAGCACGCTTCGTAGTGGGAACAAACTCAACCGTATCATCCGTGTGGACGAGCAGCGCTTCGACATCGAAGGCAAGCACGTCCTGGTTTTCCACATCCCGGAAAATCAGCGCTTCGAAAAACCTGTCTATCTCAAGGGCGACCCACGGCAGAGCTACATCCGTCGCGGCGCTGGCGATGAACAATGCACCCAGAGTGAAATGGAACGCTTTCTGCGTGATGCCGCACAGGAGCGTTACGACAGCGAAGCCATCGCCGATCTCTCGGTGGAACGCTGTTTCGACGAAGACACCGTGCGCTGGTATCAGGCACAGTTTGTCCGGCGCAACCCCGAACACGGCGAAATCAGCGACCTGACACAGTTCTTGCTGAACTGGAACTTCATCGTCGAGCAAGAGGAGCGTTTGCTGCCCACCCGAGCCGGGGTGCTGCTGTTTGGGAAAGCTCAATATGTGCGTCAGTTGCTTCCGCGCCCGGTGCTGGATTACCAGCGTATCGACACGGCCTTCGATAGTTGGTCGCCGGAAGAGCGTTGGCATGATCGCTACGTCTTTGAAGAAAATATCTTCCAGACCTGGCAGGGACTGGTGTCGCGCTACATGCGCATCGCCGAGCATCCGTTCTCACTCGACCCCGCCACCTTGCGCCGTAACGATGATCCGCCCGATTACGTCGCTTTCCGCGAAGCTGCCATCAACCTGCTGATCCACCAGGATTACGGCGACCACGGACGCAAAGCTTCCATCAAGCTATTCACCGACCGCACGATCTTCTGGAATCCCGGCGACGCCTTTGCGACAGAGGCAGAACTGCTCGACCCCACCGAAAAGGAAGTTCGCAACCCGGCTATCGTCAAAGCCTTTCGCCGCATCGGGCTTTCCGATCAGGCAGGCACCGGCATCCGCGCAATCTTTCGCAACTGGCACGAACTGGGGCGCACACCGCCACACCTGACCAACGACAAGGCGCGCAAACAGTTCGAGCTGGTGCTGCTCAACAAGCCGCTAGTGACGGAAGCCATGCAGCGATTCCGCCAGACCATCGGAGCCAGCCTCACTTCAGAGCAGGCCGACACTCTGGCGCTGGCGTTGGAAATGCCGCGCCTCAGCCTCACCGACATTCGTAGTCTGGGCCTCAGCACCACCCAGCAAGCCAAGGCCATTGCCGATCATCTGGTCGAACAGCAACTGCTGGAATCCTTGTCCGATACACAATTTCAGGTGCCGGAGCAGTTGCGGCAGCGCTTTGCGGCAACAGCCGATACAACGAGTGAACAAGTCACCCCCCAAGTCACCCCCCAAGTCACCCCCCAAGTTACCCCGCAAGTCACCCCCCAAGTTGGTGCTGTGCTGGCGGCAATGGTGGGCGAGATGTCACGGCAAGCATTGATGGATGCACTAACCTTGCGGGACAGAAAGCATTTCGCCGAGGCATACCTGTTACCGGCGCTTGCAGATGGGTTGATTGAGATGTCCATCCCGGACAAGCCGAACAGCAGTAAACAGCGTTACCGCCTTACCGAACATGGGCGGGCGCTGCTGGTCGAGCAGAAAAACAAGGAACTCAAGCCATGAGCGATTTACCGCACGACCAACAGACCAGTGCTACAGGCTCCGGCAAATACTCAGGCAACACGCTAAAAGTCCGGGACGATCACCGCCCTGTTCGCTTCGAAGCCACTACCGAAGAAGGCAAGTTCAAGCTCTGCGAAGGCGCAGAAGCATCTTGGGCAACCAAGGATCAAACGTTCGGCCTCAAGGAGTTGCGCAGCCGCGTCGAGCCTTGGCTGACTGCCTTGTTCCAGTCGGAACATCTCTCACTTTTGGCGGGCTCGGGGCTTACCCATGCGGTGCATTATCTGGCGGCAGGCAAGGCAGCGGCAGGTATGAGCGCTGTGATGCTGTCCAACTATCAGGCCGAAATCAAGAAAGCAGCGGAAGATGCCGCCGAAAAGGCAGGACGAGAAAAAGGCAATCTGGAAGACCAACTCCGCGCAGCCAACGAATTGCTGCGTGGCCTTGAAATTCTGGGCCAATCAGCAGAAGCCGAGACGCTACGCACTGAACTGACCAACACGCTGAAAGAATTCGCCAAGTCTATCCTCCAAAGCGAAACTGGTATTGCCACAGCGGCTGAAGACAAGCGCGAGCAAGCGTTCAATACATTAGTCACCTTCCTGATGAGCTTTGCCAGTCGCACGGGTGTGCGGGATCGGATGAACATCTTCACCACCAACTACGACCGCTTGATCGAGGCCGGAGCCGAGCTGGCGGGGCTGCATCTACTGGATCGTTTTCTCGGTAATCTGATGCCGATCTTCCGCTCGTCGCGGCTTGACCTCGACATGCACTACAACCCACCGGGCATTCGCGGTGAACCGCGCTATCTGGAAGGTGTGGTCCGCTTTACCAAGTTGCATGGGTCTGTGGACTGGGTGCAGGCAGATAAGGACATCCGCCGTATCGGGCTGCCCTTTGGCGCGGACGAAGTCGGGCCTTATCTGAAGGTGCCAGGATTAAACGGTGCCAGTGCCCACAAGCTGATGATCTACCCCAACGCCGCCAAGGATCGGGAGACATCGGACTACCCCTATGTAGAACTGTTCCGCGACCTCGCCGCCGCCGTGTGCCGTCCCAACAGCACGCTGATCACCTACGGCTACAGCTTTGGCGACGAGCACATCAACCGCGTGATCCGCGACATGCTCACCATTCCATCGACCCATCTGGTGGTGATTGCCTACGACGACCCGCTCGGTCGCATCATGCAAACCTACGAGGAGCTGGGGCGTCCCTCGCAGATCAGCCTGATGCTCGGCCCGGCCCTGGCAGATTTACAAATCTTGACCGAAACCTTCCTGCCCAAGGCAGCCATCGACAAAACCACCTTCCGCATGAGCGAGCTGCTCAAGCAGCGCTATGGCACTGAACCGCATCCGGCCCCAGCAGCGGAGAAAACCGGTACTGAGTTTGACGGGGCAGACCTGATATGAGCTTCTCACCCATCGCTTACGCCGACTCCTTGCGCATTGGCAGCATCGACTTTGTCTCGCCCGACGAAATCAAGGTGCTGCTGGATATCGAAGCGCCCGATAACGTCGCTCTGAACACCGGCACGCCACGGCCGTTTCCGCGTATCAACGGCTATGTGTTGGTGCCCAGCGACGAAGGCTATCTGGTGGCGCAGGTGGAGTGGATCACCATCGAGCGTTCCCAGTATCCCAAGCGCAAAGGTATGCAGGACTTCGGCCTGGTGGACTTGCCCTATCCGCTGCGCAAAATGAGCCTCAACCCTTTGGGCGGCCTGTCCTACGAAGGCCAGCACGAAGGCAAGGAACGCTATAGATTCCGGCGCGGTGTGGAAGCCTACCCCACGGTGGGCGACCCGGTGCTGCTGCCCACCCAAGGCCAGCTTCGCGCCATCGTCGAATCTGGCGACAACCGCCGGGTGAAGATCGGCATCAGCCCGCTGGCCGCCAACGCTGAAGTGAAGATCGACCCGGATCGCCTGTTCGGCCGCCATCTGGCCGTGCTGGGCAATACCGGCAGCGGCAAATCCTGCTCGGTGGCCGGTTTGATCCGCTGGTCGCTGGAAGAAGCCAGAAAAGCACGTGGCGGTGCCGACCCCAATGCCCGCTTTATCGTTCTCGACCCCAATGGCGAATACTCCAAGGCGTTTGATGGCTTGGGCAAGGTGCGGGTGTTCGCGGTTGAGCCGAACCACGCCAGCGGTATTGAACAGCTCCAGGTGCCGCTGTGGTTCTGGAATAGTGAGGAATGGGCCGCATTCATGCAAGCCAGCGGAAAAACGCAACGTCCTACGTTAAGGCGTGCGTTGAGAGAAGTTAAGGCAGGGAGGTTGAACGCTGGAGGCACGATCGAGGAAAAGAAACTTCATCTTCGCAGATTCCTTTCCGCCCTACTGACGCAGATACAAGCAGCGATACGCAACGGGTTGGAAAAATCGGAAGAGACAAAGTTCGGTTTCAGACTCAAGGCGTACATGGAAGACTTGAATGCCCTAAAAGATGACTTCTTGGATTTTTCTCAGCAATTCAATGGGGTTATTTCAGCTATCGATGCTGCTGTGACGTCGACGATCAAGGAGTATCCACCCGGCAACCACTATTTCCGTGCGTTTACTCAAATACAGATCACGACCATCCGCGATGCACTCACAGTATTTATTGATTCCCTAGGAGGGATAATTTACCAAGAAGGCCCCGAGGAAAGCTGTCCTTTGCCGTTTAACGGAGCCGATCTTGCAGACCAGATTGATCTGGTAGCACAGCAAGAAAATGTCTCTCAATTTGTCGATTTCTTGGTCATGCGCATCCGAACCATGTTGGCGGATAGAAATATCAAATCGATATCAGGCGAGACTGAAGGCGTTACCCTCGAAGATTGGCTCAAATGCCACATCGGCGACAATCAAGCCTCCAACGGCACGGTAACAGTTATCGACCTGTCACTGGTTCCCACCGAAGTCGTGCATATCGTCACCGCCGTCATCGCCCGTATGACGCTGGAAGCCTTGCAGCGTTATCGAAAGCTCAACCACGGCAAAACGCTGCCCACCGTGCTGGTGATGGAAGAGGCGCACACCTTTATCAAGCGCTACAAAGACGACGCCGAGAACCAGAACTCCGCCGCCATTTGCTGTCAGGTGTTCGAGAAAATCGCACGAGAAGGGCGCAAGTTTGGCCTAGGGCTAGTGCTGTCATCCCAGCGCCCCAGCGAGCTGTCGCCCACGGTGCTGTCCCAATGCAACAGTTATCTGCTGCACCGCATCAGCAACGACCGCGATCAGGAGCTGGTGCATAAGCTGGTGCCGGACAACCTGCGCGGCCTGCTGCGTGATCTGCCGTCGCTGCCCTCCCGCCATGCCATCCTGCTGGGTTGGGCATCCGAGTTGCCGGTGCTGGTTCAGATGAATGCCTTACCCGATGGCCAGCGACCAAAATCCGAAGATCCAGATTTCTGGGCGGTGTGGTCTGGCAAGGCACGAGATGAGACTGGCCAAGATGCAGCGGTTGATCGCAGCGTGGATTGGAAGACGATTGCCGATGACTGGCAACAAATGCCCGCGCACCAAACAGCCAACGATTTAGAGAGCGATAACAATGAGTGATTTATTCAGGCGAGACACGCAAGCGCCGTCCGGCCCGGTTGAATGCCTTGACCAGACATTCCCGAGCGATGAAGCCCGGCGCGAGCACTACTTGGCTATTTTGCGAGAAAAGCTGCAAGACCCAGAGTTTCGCAAAATCGAAGGCTTTCCCATCGGCACGGACGAAGCCATTCTCGCGCTGTCTGACCCACCCTATTACACCGCTTGCCCGAACCCTTTCATCGAGGATTTTATAAAGATTTATGGCAAGCCGTATGACCCCAACTCCGGCTATACCCGTGAACCGCTGGCGATTGATGTTCAAGTAGGTAAAACCGATCCGCTGTACAAGGCGCATAGCTATCACACTAAGGTGCCGCACTTAGCCATCGTCCCATCCATCCTGCATTACACCGAACCTGGCGACATCGTACTGGATGGGTTTTGTGGTTCTGGCATGACCGGTGTTGCTGCCCAATGGTGCGAATCGGCTCCAGAGAGTTACCGCGCACAACTTGAAAGTGAGTGGAAAATTGCTGGGAAAGTCGCGCCAAAATGGGGGGCTCGCCGTACCATACTCAACGATTTATCTCCAGCGGCGAGCTTTATCGCAACGAACTACACCTTGCCATTTGACTTGGAAGCCTTCGCACAAGCGGGCAAGAAACTACTTGATGAAGTATCCACGGAACTTGGGTGGATGTACGAAACCTTGCATACCGATGGAAAAACTAAAGGGAAAATTGAATACACCGTATGGAGCGATGTGTTCTCGTGCCCATCATGCACGGGCGAGGTGGTTTTCCTCGATGAGGCACTTGATCAGGAAACCAAACGGGTCAGAGATAACTTCCCTTGCCCGCATTGCGCAGTCGAACTAACCAAAGCTAGTTTGGAGCGACTTTATGAGAACACTTTCGACTCTGCCATCGGGCAAACGATTAAAACACTTAAACGCAAACCGGCATTGATTGTCTACAAGATCACCGGTAAACGCCTTGAAAAAAAACCTGATTCAGCGGATATCGCTTTACTAAATCAGATTGCAGCGCTGCCGCTTCCTCTGGAAGTGCCACGTCAAGCATTTCCATTTGATGATATGTGGGAAGCACCAAGACTGAAAGAAAAAGGCGTTTCCTATACGCATCAGCTATTTTTACCACGTCAGGCTCATGCTTTGGCTGCTTTATGGAGAAAAGCAAATGCAACAGAAAATACCCGTCTACGGAATATGCTGCTTTTCTTTGTAGAGCAGGCTATTTGGGGACTTTCGGTCCTAAATCGATATCAACCGATTCAACAAGGCCGTCCTGACGGGTCTCAGGTCAATCGTCAACTAACAGGAGTTTTTTATATTGGATCGCAAATCGCCGAATGCAGTGCTGGTTATAACCTTGGTGGAAAATTAAATCGGTTAATTAAAGCGTTCAGTGGTTCAAAAATTGGCACTGGCGAGGTAGGTATCACCATTGGCTCAGCTGCTTGCTTACCATTACCAAATGAAAGCATAGATTACATCTTTACCGACCCACCTTTCGGCGACAACATTCCATACGCAGAGCTTAATTTTGTCGTGGAAAGTTGGTACCGGCTGTTGTCGCAAGCAAAGCTGGATGCAATCGTGGACAGGTCGAAACAGAATCGTTCGGCTCAAAAATCAGTGGGTGACTACCGGCACCTGATGACAGCTTGCTTTTCAGAGTATTACCGTGTCCTCAAGCCCGGTCGTTGGATGACAGTAGTGTTCTCTAATACTCAGGCGGCTGTCTGGAACAGCCTTCAAACCGCCCTGCAAGAAGCGGGATTTGTTGTGGCGAACGTGTCGGCGCTGGATAAAATGCAAGGCAGTTTTAAGTCCGTGACTACTACAGTTGCCGTCAAACAAGACCTTGTTATTTCCGCATACAAACCAAATGGCGGTTTGGAAGATCGATTCACCAAAGCGAGGGGTAGCGAAGAGTCAGTATGGGATTTTGTTCGTACCCATTTGAAGTATCTCCCAACGGTAAAAATGAAAGACGGTGCCTTAGAATTTGTGGCTGAGCGTGACCCACGCATTATTTTCGACCGCATGGTAGCTTGGTTCGTCCGACACAGCTTCCCGGTGCCTCTCTCCAGTCAGGAATTCCAGGCAGGTCTGGCGCAACGTTTTGCCGCGCGGGATGGCATGGTCTTCCTGCCCGAGCAGGTTAGTGAATATGACAAGAAGCGGATGCAGGTGGCTGTCGCACCACAGATGGAAATGTTCATCTCAGACGAGCGTAGCGCGATTGATTGGTTGACGGACTTTTTGAAGAAACGTCCATCGACTTATCAAGAGATTCACCCAGAGTTCATTAGTCAACTGGGTGCGGGTTGGAAAAAACATGAGGCAAAGCCAGAACTTTCGGCGTTGATTGAAGATAACTTCATTCAATACGATGGTACAGGCGAAGTGCCTAGCCAGATTCACAGTCTGCTATCTACCAATTTCAAGGATCTGCGTGGCTTGGAGAAAAACGATCCTCGCCTGATCGCCAAAGCGAAAGATCGCTGGTATGTGCCCGACCCCAACAAGGCACAGGACTTGGAGAAAAAACGCGAGAAGGCTCTGCTGAAAGAGTTTGAGGCTTACCGGGCTTTCACGGGAAGAAAACTCAAGGAGTTCCGTCTTGAGGTGATGCGTGCAGGCTTCAAGAATTCATGGGCAAATAAGGATTACAAAACCATCATCGCTATTGCGCATAAGATCCCCGAAGAGTCTCTACAGGAAGACGAGAAATTACTGCTTTGGTATGACCAAGCGCTGACTCGTACAGAGGCTGGCGGGTGACCCTGGCAGCGCTCAGTCTAGGCCTTGGTGACTGGTGCTGGCATACGCGCCATGCCGCGCCCTGTCGCGTGGTGGAATGCCAAGATTTGTGGGGCGAAACGGTCTTCCGTGTCTGGCTGCCCACCAAGGATGCCGTTGTGCGCGCCCGGTCGCAGGAACTGGCTATACTGGACACAATCAAGCCTACGGTTGACCACCTTCTGCACACGGCAGCAGCAGCCAAGCTGCTCGACGCGCTGGAAGACAATCTGCTGCTGGCACCGATCCAGTCCAGCGTTGTTCCCTTGCCGCATCAACTTTATGCCTTGAATCGCGCCATGAGTCGCGACCGCATTCGTTACTTGCTGGCGGACGAAGTAGGTTTGGGTAAGACGATTGAGGCTGGGCTAATACTTCGCGAGTTGAAGCTGCGCGGTATGGCGCGTCGCATTTTGGTAGTGGCACCGAAAGGGTTGGTGCATCAGTGGCAGGCGGAAATGCGTCTGCACTTCAATGAAAAATTGCAGTTCATTGAGCCCGCCGAACTCGCTGCTTTCCGGCAGTGGCGAAATGACGAAGAAAACCTCTGGCGTGTACACGATCAGGTGATCTGCTCGTTGGATTCGGTAAAACCCATTGAAGGTCGCCGTGGTTGGAGTCTTGAGCAACTGAACAACTACAACCGCGAGCGATTCGAAGACTTGATCTCGGCCTCTTGGGATTTAGTGATTATCGACGAAGCGCATCGGTTGGGGGGCAGCACCGAGCAAGTAGCCCGCTACAAGCTGGGCGCGGCACTCGCCGAAGCGGCTCCGTATTTCCTGCTGCTCTCCGCCACCCCGCACCAAGGTAAAACAGATCAATTCATGCGGTTGATGCAGCTTATCGACCGAGATTCATTTCCGGACGAAAGCAGCGTGAGTCGTGACCGTGTGCGCCCGTTTGTGATCCGCACCGAGAAACGTGCATCCATTGATGCCGAAGGCCAGCCCTTGTTCAAGCCGAGGGTGACGCGCTTGCAAGCCGTGGCATGGCAGACACGTCACAATGCCCAGCAGCGCTTGTATGAGGCGGTGACCAACTACGTGCGCCACGGCTACAACCAAGCCTTGGCGACCAAGCAACGGCACGTTGGTTTCCTGATGATTCTGATGCAGCGTTTGGTAACATCCAGCACTGCCGCGATTCGCACAACGCTGGAACGGCGCTTGCTGGCACTGGATGCACCGCAGCCGCAGGCGTCCTTGTTTGAGAATGCCGAGCCGGACGAATGGGCTGACTTGGATGGTCAGTCGCAGGTGGATATCGCGATCAACGCGAATGGCTTGGCGATGGAGAAGTCAGAAGTTGAAGCACTGCTGGCTCTGGCACGCGAGACTGAAGCCGCTGGCACTGACGCCAAGGCCGAGGCCTTGCTGGAGCTGGTGTACAAGTTACAGCAAGAGGAAGGTGAGCCGTCGCTCAAGGTGTTGGTCTTCACCGAGTTCGTGCCGACTCAAGCCATGCTGGCCGGATTCTTCGAGAGTCGCGGGTTCTCGGTTGCGTTACTCAATGGCGGAATGGATCTTGATGCGCGTGCCAAGGCACAGCAGGTATTCGCGCGCGATGTTAGGGTATTGATCTCGACTGATGCTGGCGGTGAAGGTCTGAACCTACAGTTCTGCCATGTCATCGTGAATTTCGACATGCCGTGGAACCCGATGCGGATCGAGCAACGTATTGGCCGTGTGGATCGTATCGGCCAGCGACATGTGGTGCGCGCGATCAATTTTGTATTGGAAGACACAGTCGAGCATCGTGTTCGCCAAGTGCTGGAAGAAAAGTTGGCGGTAATCGCCGAAGAATTTGGCGTGGATAAAGCCTCCGATGTGATGGACTCGGTGGAATCGGAAGCGATGTTCGATGAGTTGTTTGTGCATGGCTTGCAGAATCCTGAGTCTATCGAGCAGGAGTGCGATGTTGTCATTACGCAGATTAAAGAGAAGATCACAGAGGCCAAGCAGAGCGAGAATCTTCTATCCGACAGCCATGAGCTTGAGGCGGCTGAGGCCCGCAAGTGGCGCGATCATCCGGCGCAGTTCTGGCTGGAACGTGCGATTACCAGTGGCTTGCCAGCGCGCGGTGGTTCTGCCGTTAAGGTAAATCAGGCGTGGCGCGTAAAATGGGCGGATGGCAGCGAGTCGGCACAGGTTTGCTTCGATGCCCGAACTGCCGAGCAAAATCCGGAGTTGGAGTGGGTGACGTTGGAAGACGCACGGGCGCAGGCCTTGATCAGCGAATTGCCGCGCTGTGTTGCCGGTCAGCCGTTGCCCATCGTTTCAATCGCGGGATTGCCTGACAGCATTCGCGGCGTTTGGTCTTTGTGGGAGATCAGCCTCGCCGCCGAGGGCTTCAACCGCAGGCGATTCCTACCGTTGTTCGTGACCGACGATGGCCGTACCTTTGTCCCCACTGCTAAACGGATATGGGATTTGTTGCTGACAGAGATTGTGGCGATCAATGGGTCGTCAAACTTTGCTGATGCGACACGCTGGTTTGAGGACGCTTTTTCGGCTGCGAAAGGCCAAGGAGAGCGTTTGTTCACGGAATTGCTGGAAGAACATCACACGCGGCTCAAGGAAGAACGGGAACGAGCACGTTATGCCTACAATTCACGTTATCAGGCAATTGGAAGAATTGGGCTGCCAGCAGTGCGCGACCATCGCCGTAAGCGACTGGACGCCGAACACCAGGCACGTATGGCAGCTATAGATGATGCCGAAGCGATTGTGCCTGATCTCAACGCGGTGATGCTGCTGCGGGTAGGCGAATGGCTGTCCAGTAAGGAAGATGGTCTTGGAGTAATGGCATGAGTCTTTGGATAGAACGAATTCTCAAGGAGTTTCCGGCTGAGCTGGCTCGCTTGTGGATCGTGGCCGACCCGGACGACGTGCTGCTGGACGAGCAGGTGCTGTCGGGGCTGCGCGCGCGCGGTTTCGCTGTGTTGCCGTTTGAGGATTCTATCGTGTTTCGCACTGAGTACGAGGAATGTTACCGGGCTGAGTGGGATCAAGGTAAAACCGGCCCAGCCAGTTCACTGGTGCTCCATCTCCGTGGGACAAATATCGCTGACTTGCCGTGGGATTATCTGCGGCAAGCACGAACAGTTAGCCTAAGTCTGGCCGACTTGTTTCCCAAGCTTAGTTATACGGTCGTGCGTCAGATTGGGGCGGAATACCTTGAGCAGCTTTTCGAGGCACAGTCCAAACACGCATCTCAGCCAATCGGTGAGGCTGCGACCAAGGAATTCATTCTGATGCATATTTTTCGTATCAGCCCGCATTTGATCACCAGGCCTGAGGATCTATGGCGTGAACTGCTGCGTTTGCATTACCGTGATGGGGATCTGCCACAGGTGTTGGCAAGCCATGTGGCGTATGTTCTTGCCGACCATGATGCGTTCAAAGGATTGCCGTTAGCAGAACTATTTTCATCCAAGAGCGTGCTGCTGCGTGTTGTCCAGGATGCGTGGTATCGGTATCTGGCTCAGCGGGGCATTGCAGGAATGCGTACAGGTGAGCCGATACCATCTGATTATATTGATAAGGCGAATGTCCCTTTCGAGCATCCAGACGTTTGGATGGTCATCGACTCGATGTTTCTGGAAGGTACGCTGCATCCGTTAGCGGTGCATGGCGCACTTGCAGACATACCTGAGTGGGCAAAGGTCGGTATCGTCCAAGATCCTGCCGCGATGCGGAACTTGGTTCTGGAGGGCATCAAGAGCCTCATGCAGGCCATGCCGACCATTGATTCATCACATCGTGATTGGGCGCACTTGTCACGTCGGATGGGCGAAGTGCTGGCAAGGTTTCATGGGCTTGATGCTGCCCGTGCCGACAGCATCAAGGACAATATCATTGAGCTGCAAACCACCGCTGACTCGCGTTTGTGCGAGTGGGTGACCAAGCATTACGCTGATCTTTCTTCGCTGCCAGTGGCGAAGGGACCTGTCATGGTGCATCAGGTTCCGCGCTTCCTGTCGATGCGACGCAGTGCAGGAGAAACCAAGGTCGCGCTGCTGGTGTTTGATGGATTGGCAGTTGATCAGTGGATTCATGTGCGCGAAGGGCTGGTCAAGCAATCGCCCAAGCTGGCCTTTGAGGAGAATACGTGCTTTGCCTGGCTTCCGACCCTGACTTCGGTGTCGAGGCAGGCGTTGTTCTCCGGGCTCAAGCCACGAGAGTTTGCCGACACAATCGAAACGACATCACCGGAGCCGACTCAGTGGTCACGCTTCTGGCAGGATCAAGGTCTGCGTGCCAATGAAGTGCTGTACCGCAAAGGGCTCAAGCGCACGGATCAGCTCGACGATCTGGAAGCTGCATTTGCCAACCCATCTATCAAGGTGGCGGGCATCGTCGTCGATATGGTTGACGAAATTGTTCACGGTGCGGCTCTGGGCAAGAACGGTATCGCAGGCCAGATTGCCAAGTGGTGCGAGTCGGGCTTCGTTGACCGGCTGCTTACGATGCTGCTCGACAAAGGATTTCATGTTTACCTGACTTCTGATCATGGTAACGTTGACGCCATTGGACAGGGACGCCTGAATCAGGGCGTAACGTCGGATTTGCGCGGTGAGCGTGTTAGAACCTACCGTACTGAAACCCTCGCGGCAGAAGCGGCAGCCACGAACGCAAACACGTTCCGACTGGATATAGCAGGACTACCGACCAACTTTTTGCCATTATTCTCAGAAGGGCGAGCAGCCTTTGTGCCGCAAGGTGAGCAAGTCGTTGCGCATGGCGGTGTCTCGGTTGAGGAGCTGATCGTGCCCTTTGTAAAAATAAGTTATGTGAGTTGAGCTGAATGAATTCTGCCGCTCCAAAAATTGGCTTTGATCGATTCATTCACATTGAGTGGGTTACTGCTGCGCTCAAAGTTCGTGCCGGCACAGTCAGCATTGAGGAGATGAACGAGCTGTTGGTGAATGCGGGGCTGAGCGTTATGGCTAGGAAAAAGACCCGCACCGTTCTGAATCGACTTTGGTTGGAGCCACGCCCAGAGCTCGCCGAGTTTGCGAATCGTGGTATCGATATTTTCAGGACGAATCCTGATGTCTCTGTTCTGGCGTTGAGCTGGGGAATGGCTATTGCTACCTATCCGTTCTTTGGGAAGGTGGCCGAGTTGGTTGGCCGCTTGTCTGCGTTGCAAGGCGATTGCACTTCGGCAGAGGTGCATCGGCGGATGAGCGAAATATACGGTGAACGCGAAGGCACTTACCGTATGACCAACATGGTGTTGCAATCCCTAGCCAGTTGGGGTGCCATCGAGCGTGCTGAGAAAGGCAACCGGTTAATTCGTCGTCCGCCAATCGCTTTGACTAACGATCAGGCTGTCGCGTGGTTAATTGAGGCAGTAATTTGCTATACCGGCAAGCCGGTATCCGTATCGACATTGCAATCGATGGCGGTGATCTTCCCGTTCGAACTCAACCAACCCTTGGCCTATCTTGTTTCAACCAGCTCAAAACTTGAAATGCGGTCGGAAGGGGCAGGTAACTTATTTGTTGCACTTCGAACTTGAATCCTCCATGAATAAGGACGAATCTGTCAAAGCACTTATTACCGACCCTGTTTTGCAACAGCGGCTGGCCAAATATCTTGTCTTGAAATGTTTTCGCAATTCAGTTCTGGAAGATTTGCACGCTGGGATAATCCCAGACTCGAAGTGCGGGGACTATTCAGATGTTGTCGTCCACACACCTTTCGGTGAAATCCCATGGAATGATGTTTCGCGAATCAACGATGCGGAAATGAAAGTGCTAATGACTGATGTTGTGAACCACACCTATCATTTCATCCAAGAACTATTTGACGAGGAACGTGGCGGAGAACTTCTTCTTAAACTAGCATCTCATGATCCTGTGCCGAACTGGGACGACCCAAAATAGACAGCGGATATTTTTGAAAGTAGGCGATCTTCTACGCCCGAATACCCTATCCAAGACTACCTCTGGCAGTTCAGTAATATTCTTGATGTGAATGCGACATTCACACAGCCCAGTTAATTGCAACACAGATTCTGTGCATAATTGCTCAGAATCCACCTGATTTTATTATGCCTTCCACGCAACAATTGTTGCATGGAAGACATTCAATCCCTCAAGGCGTTATTCTGGTTTTCAGGCAAGATGGATGTGCTGTACGAGCATCTCTGCCGCCAGTACAAAACATACATCCTGCTTCTGCTTGCATATCTCGCTTTTTCGCTGAGGTATGAGTTTGCCGTCAACGCCAGCGTCAGCCTGCCGGGCACGCTGTTTCTCATAGAGAAGGGCGACTTCCCCAAACGAGGGGAGTACGTCGCCTTCAACTACCAGAGCGATTTCCTGTACCCGCAAGGCACACGCTTCCTGAAGCGCGTCATGGGCACAGCGGGCGATTCTGTCGAATCCCGCGACCACAAATACTATGTCAATGGAAAATTCGTGGGTGAAGCAAAACCTGCGACCAGCACCGGGCGACCGATTCGGGAACTGGGGTTCAATGGCGTAATCCCCGCTGGCCACTACTATGCAATGGCCGATCACCCGCTGAGTCTTGATTCCCGGTATGAAGCGGTTGGCCTGGTGTCAGCCAGCCAGGTCATCGGCAAGGCGTTCAGGCTGTTCTGATTCATGGAAACCTTGACTGATCGACTACTGCGCAAATTCCGCTTTCTGCCGGGCGCGCATGATGTTGCGCAAATCAAACAGATTGCGTCTGCCAGGCGGATTGAAGACCTGCAAAGGATACCGCGCTACCCGCCATTCATGGAGGGATTGCCGGTGTATGCCCCCGCCGAACTGCTCGCCACGCAACACGAACTGACGGGCGGAATTCACAACTTGATTGCTGACGCGAAGCTGCTGGCAACTTACTACAACCCGGCGATGTTGCGCCTTGCCGCCTTCGTCCATCTCTTGCCGGCCTCGCAGGCGCATCATCATCGCGGTGCGGGCGGCATGTTGCGCCACTCTCTCGAAGTCGGGTTATGGGCACTGCAACAAACCGAGGGCAAGTTGATACGCGGCGTGATAACGCCACAGCAACGACGGGTGATAGAGCCGCGCTGGCGGCTGGCCGTGTTCCTGGCTGGCATATGCCACGACCTCGGCAAGGTGGTGACAGACTTGACTGTCACCGACCGCGCGAATGCGCAAAGGTGGCGGCCTTACCACCAGGGGGTCTATGACTGGGCGCTGTCGCATCGCATCGAGAATTATTTTTTGCACTGGCAAGAGGGGCGGGGAAGACATCACACCAATGTGTCCAGCACCCTGATCGATGCGGTGATCGCGAAAGAGTCGTTCGACTGGATCAGCGATGGTGGCACGGATGTGGTGATCTGGCTGACCGAATCGCTCAACAGCAACCCCGGTCAAACCAACCAGATACATGACTATGTGGTCAGAGCCGACCAGTTGAGTGTCGAGCGTGATCTGAAAACCATGGGCGTGGCGATGGCAGGCTACGAGATTGGTGTGCCGGTCGAGCGGTATCTGACCGACATCATGCGTCGTCTGGTGCGTGAGGGTGGCCCTGCCGCAGGCGACCAACGATACCCGTGTGCTGGTCGACGCGGTACTGGTATGTCTGCGCAGGATCTATAGAGAAGAATTCCGTTACCAGAAGGCGGGCGTGATGCTGTCAGACATCTCGCCGGACAATATCCGACAGGGGGATCTGTTCTCCGCTCGCCCAATGTCGCCCAGAGACGCCAGGCTGATGACCACGCTCGACCAGATCAACCTCAAGATGGGCCAGTCGGCAATCCGGCTGGCAAGCGATGGGGTAGGGCAGAGCTGGAAAATGAAGGCCGGGAACAAGAGTCCGGCGTATACCACGAAGTGGGAAGAGATACCGGTGGTGCGGTAGTAATGAAAAATTTGTGGGCATACGTCGAGCCAGGATGACGATATCTGATGGACAAGAGCAAAGGATATTCGGCAACACCTCCTGGTTCAGCTCAATGGACAATTTGAGAGTGCAGCAACTGGAGAGACTTTCAACGATTGCGGAAAGGCAGACATACTATTGGGAGTGAACAGCAGAATCGTGTTTGTCGCTGAGTGAAAGTTTTGGATGGGGCCAAAGCACTACCGGGAAAAGATTGGTCAGTTGCTCGGCTACACGACTTCCCGTGGACCAGGTGGACGAATGGTCATGGAACATGCATAAATTAACAAAATTGATGGAAATATCGCTATTCGTCCACAAATTGATGGGGTTTGAGGGAACGCAATTTATTTGAACTGTGGCATATTGGTATTTCTTAATATATAAAAAAGAAATGCTATGTCACTCAACCCAAGTCAACAAAAAGTCATTCACTGCCATAAACATTGTGTAGTGATCGCCTGTCCAGGAAGTGGCAAAACTCGGGTAATTGCCTACAAAGCTGAGCACATTTCAAGAGTGGATCCACAATCTAGAATTGTTGTTGCGACCTTTGGGACGGATGCGGCAGCAGAAATTAAAGAAAGAATTACTCAAGTCACAGGAAGTAAATTTAAAAGTCATGTGGCCAGTGGCACTTTTCATGCACTTGCAAATAATCAGCTAAGGCGGGCGGGAATTATTAAGAAACCAATTCAGGGTTCTGAGGTAAGCCAATTGGTTGAACGGGCTTTGGAAGAATGTAATTTACCAAATCTAAGCATTGATGATGCAATTGCATATATTGATAACTTTAGGATAAACATGCGCGATGAGCATTCAAGTAAGGATTTGGAACAATTATTCAAATGCTATATTGGGTTGTTGGATCAGATAAATGCTACAGACTTTACAGGAATGATTAGTGAAGCAGTTGAAAAAATGCAAAATGGAGAAATCCCGCCAAAGGATTGTAAATATATATTTTGCGATGAGGCGCAGGACATGGATCCATTGCAACACGAATGGTGTTTGCAGCATATAAAAGCTGGGGCAACTTTGACTCTGGTGGGGGATGATGACCAATCTATATATAGGTTTCGAAGCTCTCTTGGCTTACAAGGTATGCTGAACTTTAAAAATAAATTAGGTGCTGAGACTATTATCCTGGACACAAATTACAGAAGCCATTGTGAAATACTCAATGCGGCTGGTAAAGTAATTGCCAATAACATCGACAGGATTGACAAGAAACTGATATCGCATCGTGGCATGGGTGGAATTATTGAAGCATGGCATTGCAAAAGCGCGTTAAGGGAAGCCAACCTGGTAGTGAAGAGGATAAAAGGAACCTGTATTGACAATGAAATCTTAAACCCGGCGAAATACTCAGTCGGAGTGAGGGAAGGTGAATGGGCAGTGCTGGCTAGGAATCACCATAACCTTAACGTCTTGGCTATGGCTCTTAAAATCGAAGGGATTCCACACTCCACGCCGGAACAGGACATTTGGGTAGAGGAGCCTGTTTGCTTTGCGATTGGGTTGTTGACATCAGTTGTTGAAGAAAGTAGAGCTGGTATCGAAAGTGCCATGTTTTATGCTGGATATAGCCAAAAGGTTTTGTCAAAGTGTGCCGAAATATATGGAAAAGATATCAGTGAATTTATTTATTGTGCTCATGAATTAGATTTGATCGAGCTAGGTGAAGAAACTGCAAAAAGCCTTGTTGAATTTACTCATGTCATCCAGAAATTGTTGTTTGAGAATCACAAAGGTAATGTGAATTTTGTCGTAAGAAGTGCTTTTGATTGGATGACACAACAAATTGTTTTAAGAGATGGAAAAATAACAAATGACAGAAAGAAAAAAGGAAAAGCAAAGGATGAAAAAAAGTTGATGGCCATCGCTTGCAGATTACTTACAAATATTGATGGAACACTAAAACACAGGTTGCAAAAAGTAACGAGCAGACGAGAAAGTGGTAAGAAAGATGAGAAGAAAGTACCAGAGGTTTATTTGAATACGCTACATTCGAGCAAGGGATTGGAATTTGACAATGTATGGTTACTCCAAATCGATGATCTTGTAATTCCGGATATCAAACAATTCACTAAGAAAGCCATCGAGGAAGAGCGTCGTTTGTTTTATGTGGGCATGACTAGAGCAAAAAAATCCCTCTATATCTCCTGCACTAAGTGCCCTAGCCAATTCATATTTGAAACAGGCGTTGAGCTGAAAAGTGTTTAATGGCGCGGGTTCAAATTAACCCTGTTCTGGAAATTGCTGCCAACACTAGCACAAGTCGATGCGTATCGCGGTTGTCGCCAATCTTTGATTTGGTTTTTTGCCTGACCCGAACACCGATTTCAGACACTCGGATTTCATTTGAACCATTGCTTAATCTGCGCTCTTGTGAAACTGCGGACTCCAATTGCTGCTTAGAGAGTAATTTGCTTAAACGAATCAATTCAAAATTGCAGTAACAAAATTCAAGTTGATTTTCATCAACGCCGACTTTACGGAGCACATCAACAGTCAACTTAAACTCCCTTTCGTCACGAGCTACAAACCATGGATTCTTACAATCAACCCTGCTGATCCAGATGCTGACAAACTCATTGAGGGTTTGTAAAAAATTATCAGTGGTTTTTGATAGCCTGTGAGACGCGGTCAATCCTCTTTCACGCTCGGCTGCTCCTTTGGTGACCCCATTATTTCTCTTGGGGCGCCCGTTTATGATTTCCGAGTTGCTTGGCTCAAAATCAGTAAAGCCGGTATTTTTGACAATATCTTGGTAAGTATCAATGAACTTCTGGGCTGTTTTGGCGTTGATTGTTAGTGCGGCGGCTCTCTCTTTTGCTTGCTCGAAAGTCAGCATTTCCTTAAGGCGTAAGCAAAGCAATCTGTCGTAGCTAATCCATCCAGCCGCATCAGAACCCGTGACTGAATTATCGGTTGAGCGCTTTGCCGGCTTGATATTGGATACCTCATCGAAAGAGTCTCCGATTACAGGAATATCGGACTTGCCAATGTAATGGGTAATGAGCGACTCGATGATGATATTTTTTGATGGTTTAGCATTGGCAGATGAAAACAATCTATCTCTTTGGTGGAGAATCGCAGTTCTACTGAGGCCAAGCATATTGGCAAGTCATTTGGGCACGATGAGGTAAAATGACCATAAGCTCACTTTTCAGATTTCTCTGAAATTCTTAGTTTTTTCCAGACGCGCTCGTAGCTCATTTGGATAGAGTATCGGTTTCCGAAGCCGAGGGTGGTGGGTTCGAATCCCGCCGAGCGCACCAAAATTCAGACTTGTGGTCATGTGACTTAAGGTCATCCAGTAGCTCAAAAAATTCATGGTGACTATTTGGTGACTAAATGGTGACCATTTGGTGACTACAAAAAAATTTCATTGCGCGTTTTTTGGCAAATTTGACTACAAGTCTTTGTGACTGCATATTCCGGTGAAAAACACTTAAATATTCACATAGGGCGGGCAAATATTATTATTTCCAGTAATCGTTTTACGGCAGGCATTTCGCAATAATGAATTCACCCTACATGCCATAACCAGTCACTCGCTTAAACTTTTTTTGATGTTGCCGGAAGGCACGCCAAAGGGCCAAATCATAGGCAATTTTCAGAACTCCGCAGACCACCAAAGGTGCTGCCAGCCAACCGGCAGCAAACATGGCGCCACCGAGCGTTGGGCTGAGCGCCGAAGCAAGGCTGCGCGGTACGGACGTAAAACTGGCGGCGGCAGCTCGCTCGGCAGGAGTGACGACAATCATGACAAACGCACTGCGAGTCGGCACATCCATCTGGGAAAGCAGCGCTCGCACGAACAGCAACACGCCTTGCCGATCTTTACCCAAAGGCTTCAACCATTTCGTTACCTCTATTGTCGCTTCGGTTGCTTCCGGTTGGAGCGTTTCCGGGTGTGACTCTCACCCACCGAAAAGCGCCGCCTTTGCACGGCGCACGACAAAAGGAGATATTCAGCGCTGCCCTCTGGATGGCTTGTTCATCGCTCAACAGATGGAAAAACTGGTAGCATGAAGCACATCCGTTGGAAGACGAAAAATCGAGGGAAGTTCATCTTCGCCGGCTACGAAAATTTCGTCTCCAAGATCAATACCGGAGACAGCGAGGATCGGCCCGACTGGATGGGACATGTGAGCTTCTCCGACCTGAAACTCAAGGTCATCGGCTCCATCGTCGCCATTTCTGGCATTGAGCTCCTGAAAGCATTCGTCAATGTCGAGGCCTACACCAACCAGCAACTGGGGTGGAAGGTATGGCCTTCTTCGTCTCGGGCGTGATGTTTCGCGCTGATGGACCGGCTCACGTCTGGAAAGCCTAACGGCCACTGAGGAAATCGCAATTACAAATGCTGAGCAACTGGCGGCGGGGTTGTCCCCGGTTCAGCCCGCCGTCAAGCGTTGTTGCCAGCCTTGTCGCCACGCGCAAACATACATAAAGGGAGAAACTTGATCATAAACCCCGAGTCGCCGAATCTATAGGCACTGACACCGGCGCGCCCGACTTTGCCAGTCGCGGATGAAAGCGGTGAGCTGGTTATAACCACCCACGTAGCCGGACGCTTTGATTTGCGCAAACAGATCCTTGGCAGTGCGCCTGCTTTGCCCGGCACTGTGGGCATCAGCTATCAGGTGCCACGACCAAATTTGTGCGCTTGCAAAATTACAATGACCGGTTTTAGGAATGCAATCAGCATGAGCGGCGGGCAGGATCGTGCCATGAGCAGAACTGCGCAAATGGCCCCAATTAATTGCATGCGCTGCGGCACAGACCCAAACCGATTACCTGCATAAGGATGAAAATCGGATTGTCGGGGCGCGCATACCGAAGTTTTGTTTGACTTGTGCGGTGAATTTCCTATCTGACATGACCGGCGTTGCGCATAGAATGCCCGCTGGCGCATCCATCGACGGGAACCGGGGGCAACCATGAACAGCGCGGATCAGTCATCAGCCGAAACCGGCGCACGCCGCGCGAGCGGCGCGGCAGCATCGGGGTTCGCCATGTTTAGCTTTGCGATTGCAGCCATATCCGCGCTGGCGTTGCTTACCTCCGGCCCGGGCAACCGCTTTGGCTGGTGGGACTACCGGTTCGCCTTTACGCTGCTGCGCTGGGCGGCCTGGGGTGGCGCGGTCGGCGCGGTGCTGTCGCTGTTCGCAGTGCTGTGGGCGGGGTATCGCCAGTCGCGGCGCGCCGTCATGGTTGCAGTGACAGGACTGGTGGCGGGTGCGCTCGCGTTCGGAATTCCATGGCAGTTGCGCCAACGCGCCCAGCAGGTACCGCCCATCCACGACATCACCACCGACACCGTCAATCCACCGCGCTTCGTTGCGGCAGTACCACTGCGCAAGGGCGCCGCAAACAGTGTCGATTACGCCGGCGCCGAGATCGCGCAGCAGCAGAAGCAGGCCTATACCGACATCGTCCCGCTGGCGCTGTCCGTGCCCGCGCGGGAAGCATTCGAGCGCTGCCTTGCTGCAGCACGCGGACTCGGCTGGGAGATCGTCGCAGCGGTTCCGGAGGAGGGTCGTATCGAAGCCACGGACACGACGCCGTTTTTCGGCTTCAGGGATGACGTGGTAATCCGCATCACGGCGGCGGCTACCGGTTCGCAGGTCGACGTGCGCTCGCTATCGCGCGTGGGACGCAGCGACCTGGGCACCAACGCTAAGCGTGTGCGGGCGTTTCTCGGGAAGGTGAAGCCGGGTTAGCCCTCGGTCGCCGGGGGCGCGCCGCTATCCATGGCCTAGCTGAAGCCGACATTCACTGAAGTTGTCACGGCTATCCGGCGGCTCTTCACGTATCCGGTCGCGCTCGGTGATGACGGTGTAACCATCGCCATTTTTATTCGGCCCCACCGTCGTACTGGCTTCATCCGATTCGCCGCCGATATACAAGCCCGCCGTGATGCCCGCCAATTCAGGGCGCGTGACAATTTCTTTAGCCAAACGATTCGCCTGATCTGTCGCCAACGCATTCATGGGGTAAATCAAAATGGCTTTAATGCCGCGCCGACCCGCCTTTCGCATCAAGCGGCAATGCTCCAGAACCGGATAGAGAAAACACTCCGTCTTGCCGGAACCCGTGCCCGTCGCCACCAGCGTTGAAAGCGGTGCATCACCAGTGAGGCGGGCGAATGAACGTGCCTGATGTGCGTGCGGGATAAAGTTATCGCTCAACCACTCAAACGCCTTCTTGCCGCCGGATTGTTTACGAAACGGTAAGCCGACTGTGACGTAGGGTCCTTTCGCCAAATTCCCCGGTTCAGCCAAAAATCGCGCCACCAAATCCTCAAAGCCCTGCGTCGTTGCAGGAAACGTCGTCTCCAGAAAATCGGCCACGCCCTGACGGGTTTGTTCGGCAAGAATTAAAGGCTGCATTGTGTTTCCCTTTTTTACTGCTGAAAATCGCGTTTAGCAATGTACTGGCAAATGGCACTTGACCGAATCAAGAAACAATCCTCGTTACTTGTTTATAAGTGACTAGGCTTGTCCCAAAGCCGTCTTACGCTATCCCATACGCTTCACGAATCCGATCAGCAATCGTCGGCAACTTCGTTTGCCCCAAACCCAAAGTCTTCATATCCACTTTTTCTTGTAGCATCAACCCCAAAAATCGATTCAAATCGTCTGCAACCCGAGCAGGCAAATCAATCCGCGTGGTAGGCGCAAGCAATTGGGAAAGGCGCAAGACATCATGCAGGTGTTTGCGTACTTTCTGGGAGTCAATTGCCTCACCTTGGGCGACTCTTTCGCTCAAATCTAGCCAAGCATTCGCTTTCAGGGGAATCAGCCTATCCGGCCCCACCCAGGCAATATCACCTGTCACGTTCGCACCTGCCAAGATAAAAGCGTAATAGTCGTTATCCAACAAAATGGCCGACAGACTCGACACTGCCTCATCAATGGGAATAGGGGTCAGGTGTGTATCGGGAGACAAAGCCAACCCGTCCGGAATCCGGGAAAACAACTCCAACATCACCGGGAAACTTGGATTCGTTGGCTTCTGAAAACGGTAAAACTGCGGCTTACCCCCGCTGCGCTCGCGAATTTCATAGCCGCCATCTTGGATAAACTGCCAGAAGTGCTGGCCGAACTCGGCATCCATCGCCTCGACCACCAACACCAGATCAATATCTTTAGTTGCTCTAAAATCCAGCCCTGCCTCTTCCATCGCAAGACTGGCCGCCACCCCGCCAATCAGCACATAGCGATCGGTGTATTGCGCAAAATGGAGACGAAAAACATCCAACCCTTTGATCATGACAATCCCTTCTCAAATTCACTCAGCGCATGCTGAATCCGCTCGTCGCGTTCGTTGCGCAAGCTTAAGATTAACGACAAAGGATCGACTGTTCCGGCAACGGGACTGATGTTCGGGTCATACCGCCAAATCTGCCAGCGGCAAGCACCGGGTTCGGGCGACGGTAAAGCGAGCATTCCCAATTTCTGCGCACGCTTCCATTGTTCGCTGCTGATGGCATAAACAGGATGTGCGGGTTCCGAAAGCAAGGTGGCATGAGCCAGCGCGCTTTCTCCGGCCAAACGCGATTGTTGCTGCACGGTGGGATTCTGCATCGCCCAGACGGCTTGCTTCACCGGATCGCGCAATAGCGGCAATGCCTTAGTCCAAACCGCCTGCGCATTGCCCTCAAACCGCAACCAACGCTCGCGCCCCACACCCACCACCGAGGCGAGTCCGGCATTTTCCAGTTCCTTCACCGCCCGCGACAAGGTCATGCTGGTGTAACCCAACCCGTCAGCCAATTCCGCCGGATGCACCTCCTCTTTCCACGGATTCAGTAACGCGCTAATCAGCAAAGCCTGCGTTGCCGGGCTTAATCCCTTGTCAGATGCTTCGCGTCGCTGGCGAAAATACTCGCGCAGATCAATGCCCAAATCGGGCAGATAGAGTTGATTACCCGGAACGACAAAAGGCACACGCTGACCGACCAGCCGCTTGCGCTCGTAAGAACTCAACACCGGTGTCACATAGATAGCCACTTCTCCGCTCGCTTTTTCCAGCGCATCTCTATCCTTGCGCACCTTGGCCGCGCTCGCAGCCTGATCGCGCGCCAACATCAACACATAATGCGCGCCCAGCAACTCAATGCTGGCAAACTCATAAGCGTCGTGCAGGAAATACGGCAAAACTGATTTTCCAGCCCAAGGCTTAACAGCTGCGGTCAGCCCCAGCGTATCCTGCAAATAGCGTTCGATATTTTCGTGGCGCATGACAAACTATCAGTAACGTAGTTTTCGCACGATAACAACAATCTAGTTATTGTGCAATATTTATGTTGTGTAGCAGTTATTGATTCGACTTCTACGCAAAAAACGCCCATGCGATTTTATAATCTGCTTCGCGGCTGGCGAGGGCGAATGGAGCGGTGTAGCTGCGGGTTCGTGTCTGCGGGCCGCCGGGTTGGGTGTCGTCGATTATGGTGGTAGTGACGATGCTGTCGGCGGGCAGGCTAAGTCCACGCCGAACACGTTGTTGTCGGCGAGGTACATTTTGACGCGCTGCTTCTCGCGGGTGTAATCGTCGTGGGGGATGAGTTGGCCAAGTTCTTTTTGTTTTCGCTGTAAATATTCTTCGGCCAGCTGGTTGATGGCTTCGTTCAAAAACGCAGCCGAGCCCATTGCCGGTTCGCATACGGTGAGCTGCAAAATATCGTCAGCCTGCTTGAGGTCTTTCAATAATTCCTTCAGCGCATATTTCACCAGGCACTGGGTCAGCACTTCGGGGGTGTAATACGACGCGCTCTTTTCGCGTGCACGACCCGCCAGGCGGTAGATGAATTGGCCTTTGGGATGAATGCGCGGCTCGCCGTTAAACAGGGTTTCGTCTTTGCTGTAATTGGCCGCTTCGCGCGCGGGCACAAACCAGGCGGCGGCCAGCGGGTCGTAAGCGTCACCGTTGCCGCGTTCGGCGGGAGCTTCGTCATCTGGCTCTTCGTCGTCCCCGTCATTTTCTGGGTCAATTTCAGGCGTTTTGTTCTTGCCAGCCGATTTCACTTCATACAGCTCTTCTTCGGCAAAAAACCCCCGGAACGACAGCAGCGATTCGTACACCGCGCCCAGTTGGTTGATGCCCAGTTGCGCGTAGGAGATGCGTCCAGCCTTGCCACGGCCTTTGGCCTCGGCCAGCGACATGAGTTTGATGACTTGCTGCATCACTCGGTTGCGCAGCTTCACCGAGTTGAGAATTTTGAGTCTAGCCGGATCGAACAGGTGCCCCTGCAACGGAGCCAGCCGGAAACCATTGTTGTCGATGAAAGTTACAGAATGCTGTCCTCCGGATTTGCCACTTACCGGAAAACCGTCCCAGATGAGGTTAAACAAGGCTTGCAGCGATTCGTGGATGTAGGTTCCATCCAGTGCTTCCGGTGTGGTCAGCGACAGATTTTCCAGATCGCGCAGGTGTTCCAGACTGTAGCCGCGCAAGTACGCAGCGGCTTGCACCGGCGCATAACCCAGCTCGGGACGCGCTTCCAGATACATCAAAAACAGCATGCGGTACATGAAGGTGAGGCATTCGCGCGATAGTTCGGCGGCGAGGTCAATGTCGTTGCGCTCGAAAACCTTTTCCTTGGCGACTTCGCGCTTGTAGCGGATGGCTTCATTGCCGATTAGCTCGATCGCTTCACGCAGCGCGTATTTGAGTGCGCCCGACACGCCGAACGCGTGCTTGTGGGAGTTGCTGTCCAGCGTGTCGAGCAGCGCCATACCCTCAAGCGGCAGCACCGATTGTTTGCTGGCAAGGGCGGCGGCGGCACGAAATAATTTGTCATCGCGCGGGCCGAAGATTTCCGGCAGCTCGAAGCGCAGCAGTGCCTTGCGCGCCCATTTGCTGCGTTCGATCAGCAGCAGTTCGTTATGCCCGAGTAGCAATAACCAGCGCGGCGGATGGGTGTCGGCAAACACGATTTTGCTGACGGCAGTTTCCCAGTCGGTGTCGGGGAGAAAGGCGGGTTCGCTGTCGGGTATTTCGGTGATTGGCGATTCACGCGGGGCGAGCGGTGCGGCGTTTAACACGCACCAGTCATCTTCACTGGCCGACATTTCCATCGGTGCGAGGGCAATCACCAGCGCTGGATTGCCGTCCGCACTGCGGTAACAGGCCAGCACCGGCAAATCCCCCACTTCAAATGCCACTGTTTCCGGCTGCACGTCATAGCCCAGCGCAGGCAGCAATTGCTCGGCCAGTTCACGCAGCAAGGCAACGCGATCAGCCAGCGTGCGCGCCTTGAGGGTGCGGTCGCGCAAGCGGAAATACTCTCCCGCCATACTTTTTAATTTTGCAGCAGGAGAAGCACTTCCAAGCTCTTGCCAACTGGCGAACAAGTCCTTGAGGTCGCTTTCCAACACTTCATCCAGATAGTGCTGGCTGTAGAAGTCGTTGGAATTTTCAATACCGGTTAGCGGGAAGGCCATGAGATGTCCATTAAGAAATCAATACCGCTGCGACCGTCAAATGGGCGCGTTCATCCAGCTCCAGCGTGGCGCTGACCCAGCGTTTGTATTCGTTAAACAGGGTGTCAATTTCACTCACCCGTTGGGTTTGTTTGTGCGCGGCGATTTTGGCCAAGGGGGTGTCGCTCACCGCTTGAAAATCGAGTTCGATCTGCTGGAGATGTTGGCCGCGCAGTTGGTCTAAACGCGCCAGTTCGGTGGCGGCACGTTCGCGCATTTTGACGCTGAATTGTTTTTGCGCTTGCACCATGCGTCTTCCGGCATGGTCAAGCGCGGACGGTAACAAGGCTTGCAGCGCTTTGGCGTCGAAGGGCTTTTCCGCATTGGGGAATTCTTCATGCCCGAGTCCGGTGGATTTAATCAGTTCATCAAAAGACAGCTCGCCCAACACCTTGCCAGTGTTATCTATTCGCACCGCAAACCAGTCGTTCAACACCGGCTGGCCGCGACGGTTAGGGATGAGCGCGGCGATCAGCACCAACGTTTCTCCGGCAGCAATGCCGCGCGGCACGCGGATGACCGGCGCACGTTGGCGACCGACCAATGACAGCAACTTGAAATCGAGCCATTGCAGCATGGGATGCAATGCCCAGAGGTGATGGATAACCCCTCCGTAGCGGAATCAGATCAGCGTCGGCTGTGGCAACAATGGTGGCATGCGGCAAACCTGCTACTACCATTGGTTAATACTTGGGCCGTGGCGGACAACGAATGCGATATTTCACCTCTATCTGCGTCCCCGGTATACCAAGTATCCTCTGGCATGACTGCCGAATGGGAAGAAGCCGCTGCATACGCGGCATCCGAAGTGCAGGGCTTGATCGCGTCACTTTTCGCAGAGGGTGTGGTGGCACCTGTTGTTGGATTTCAATTACTGGATGATAGCGGGTGTGTAGTGGCCGAATCTGAATTGGCCTGGCCGTCAAAAAAAGTGGCTGTGCTCCTAGCCGGTTTTGAAGGCTCAATATTTGAATCCAATAATTGGAAAGCAGTAGTGATAGGCACTGAAGGTCTGGACGCAACTTTGCGCGACCTGTTGAGGAAATGAGGAGGACGAAATGCAGCAGCCGGTAAAAGTAGCGATATCAGATGACTGCTTGTGGTCTTTTGCTGCCATAGCAAGAGACCGACAGCAAGCTGCAATTAAATTCATTTCCCAGTTCCGCAAGAATCCAGCGTCTCCTGGTATCAACTACGAAAAAATTCAGAGTGCTGCCGACCCCAACATGCGTTCAGTGCGAATTGACCAGAACTATCGCGGCATTGTTCTAAAACCCGATACGGGGAATGTCTATTGTCTGCTATGGATTGATCGGCATGATGATGCCTATGAATGGGCAAAAACGCATAAGGTTGCGATCAATCCTGAAATTGGAAATATCCAGATATTTTCATCCACCCACGAACGACCTGTGGAAGTGCCGCAGTCTTCCCTTGGCCGTAACGATTTATTCGCCCAATTGAAAGATCGAGAACTCCTTCGATTGGGGGTTCCTGCTGAAGCTTTGCCTATCGTGCGAGCGACAAGTTCTGAGGATGAGTTGAATGACTTGCAGAAGCGATTACCCGATGATGCCTTCGAGGCATTGTTTTTCTTTGTGGCCGGTGAGAGCTACGATGAACTGATACGCGAACGGGAAGCGCCAGAAACAGTAGATACTTGGGATTTTGCCGAGGCACTGAACCGCGATACCACGAAGCGTCATTTCGTGGTGATTACTGATGACAGCGATCTTGAGGCACTGTTGGCCGCTCCTCTCGCGAGTTGGCGGGTTTTCTTGCACCCCTCGCAGCGCAAGCTTATCGAGCGCGACTGGAATGGTGCGGTTCGTGTTCTTGGCGGCGCGGGTACCGGCAAGACGGTGGTGGCTATGCACCGGGCGGTTTGGCTTGCCCGTAAGCTGAAGGATATCTCCGGCAAACCCGTCCTTTTCACAACCTTCACCCGTACCCTGGCTGACGATATCAAAACTCAGATTGCGATGATTGCTTCGCCAGCCGAACGTGAACGGATTGAAGTCGTTAATATTGATCAATGGGCATCAGCATTGTTACGGCGTTTTGGTTATCGCCAGGAACTTTTGTTCGATGAAAAAAAGCGTAAGGATTTTTGGGTCAGGGCATTAACGCGTAAGCCTGAGGGTATCGAATATCTTGACTCATTTTATCGAGCTGAATTCGAACGTGTCGTACTACCGCAGGGTTGTGAGTCCGCCGAAGATTATATGAAGGCAACGCGTATTGGTCGGGGCGCTCAGCTTAGTCGCCCTCAGCGTGGATTGATGTGGCCAGTATTTGCTGAGTACCGGTCTCAGCTTCGAGCGGCAAATTATCGTGAGCCTGAGGAGGCGTACCGGGATGCCCTTGCATTGTTAAAGAATGAGAAAGGATCGTTAGGGATTCATTCCGTTGTGGTGGATGAGACCCAGGATTTAAGCGCGGCTGCGCTCTCGCTATTGCGCGCGGCTGTGCCGCCAGGGGTAAATGATTTGTTTATTGTCGGTGATGCGCACCAGCGAATTTATCGCCACAAAGTAACCTTGTCCAAGGTCGGCATCGATATTAAAGGGCGTGGGCGCCGACTCAAAATCAACTATCGGACAACGGACGAAATTCGTCTTTGGGCTACAGCCCGACTAGCCAACTGTTCTATTGATGACCTTGATGGTCAGCCTGACACATTAGTGGGTTACCGATCACTGACGCATGGCTCTAAACCCGAAGAAATAGCGAGTCATTCACGGGAAGATGAGCGCAAGTCAATCTTGGCTACCCTGGATCACCTGGATGCAGAAGGCTTTTCTCAACGAAGTATTTGCATCGTTGTCAGAACCAACGCTGAAGCAACTGAATATGCCAACTGGCTCGGTGCAGAGGGAAAGGCAGCGCTCAAGTTGGATAAGAACACTGGTGATGACCAAGATAACCTAGGTATTCGCGTTGCGACCATGCACCGAGTTAAAGGTCTTGAGTTCGATGCGGTAATTATTGCCGGATACCGAAATCCAGAATATTACGCAAATGCATTTGCTGAAGATAACGATGCTGGTGTTCTAGTGGACGCGCTAACCAATGAGCGATGCCTTTTACATGTTGCTGCAACGAGGGCAAAGAGATATTTGTTGGTTTCAACGATTGTGGATTAAGGAATCGGGGGCGAGAGTTCACTTGTTGTGGTCACTTGGTCAATCATCAACAAGCATGCCATCTTTATTCACTGTCCGAAAATTGAGGTCCACTATGGTTATGCAAAATAATTCAAATGATACAGCTCTATCGGAAGCACTGCAGGCATGGGTTGATTGTTGTCTACTTCTCATAAAAAACGAACTGGAAAACCTAGTTCAGCGAATTGGATTTCCTACGTGGCACAAAGATAATGTTGGAAATTTCATAAAACTACCCTGCCAAGTTTTCTATAAGGAGACCGAACTCCTTAAAATAATTTTTGAGAATAAAGAGTGGTTAAATGTCAAAAGAATTGGACTTGGCCACGTCAATTTCGCAAAACATATTGGGGCGCTTATAGGAACACCCTATGGATCAAGAAGCTCTTTCTCGATTGATGATTTGTGCAGGCCACTATTGCCGACACTAAAAACTGATGGAAATAAGATTTATCTTGATACCGAGCATGATGCATCAAGAGCGGTGAGAAATCTCCTGGATGCTGTGAACAATGAGAATATTACAACCACCACAGTCTGGCCAATAAGCGGTATTGGTGCACAGGAGGAAATTGTTCTTGATTCCCAAACTTCCTTTCGAAAACTTACGGATCAAGAAAAACTAAATTGCCTTGGATTCGATATTATTGAACCCACTGGCAATCCAAACATTGTTGAACGTGCGTATGCAAATTGGCATGGTTTGATTAGATGTGAGACTGTAAAGAAAGTTTTTGTGCCTCAAGATACTGTGCCCGCAGATTTCATGGAGAGGTTGTTAGCCAAAGAAACCACCCTTGAAGAATTCCTGTCGATCGTGCCACTCTTGGGAAATCAAGTTGCGTATCATGCGGGTGGATACCATTCAGCTCCTAGTTTTGAAACGAACGGTATTCTATCCAGAGGAACAACTGGATACACCACTGGGTCTAGCATTAGATTCATGGTTTCTGGCATCAGTGACACTCTAACAGAAGATAAAATTGCGATGCTTCAAGAGATATGGACACTAACGAGAAGTGTCGCAATTAACAAAGAACAAAGGCGCGTTGTAAATGCAATGAAAAGACTTTATTACGCTGAAACGCGCCAAAAATCAGAAGATAAATTGATAGACTGCATGATTGCCGCCGAATCCCTTTACCTTGATGACGACAAGAATGAACTGAGTTATCGTCTTGCGCTTAATGCTGCTACGTGGCATGAGGAAAAAGACATGAAGAAAGAAGATGTCTACAACCTTTTTAAAAAGGCTTATACACTTAGAAGTAAAATTGTACATGGCTCAAGCGCAGACAAAGAGAAGGTAGACGATGTAGTCGGTAAAGTAAAAACAATACTACAGTCAGGAATTGTTAAGGCGTTCCAAAAATTAAGAAGTGGCTCATTTCCTCCTGAATGGACGAAGATATTACTTGAGGGCGCATCGAAACATTCGGAGTTTGTCCAAATGCAAGGCGCGGAAAAGATTTCGTAGAGCCGCAATGTGTAATATGTAAGCAAGAAAACCAAGTTTCAGTGAATGGTAGTTCGAGTTACTCGCTCTTGAATTATGCGGAATTATTTAAATTAAAATAATTATGTCGGCTGGAATAATTCACCATAATTTCACCCACATTGGGTGTGGTGTGTTTCACCGCTGAACGTCTGGCCAATTTCCATCGTCGTCTATACTACGGCGTCCTGACGATCAATTCCGCCCCATCATTCCTCGTGTTGTTCACCCGTGTTGAAACCGCATGCCAGGCAAACCATGCTGCCGCCAGCGGGCTTTGGGCAAGCCTGGCAATTTCATCGGCAGGCAATTCACGGCTGATCCATAACCTGGCAGCCTCGCCGGACAGTACGACGGGCTTCCTGTCATGCACCTCGCGTAAATCGCCATCCGCTTCCGCTGTGAGAATGGCGAAGCCCGGGATGTTTGCATGCAGGTTGGCTTCATAGAGTCCTGACATGAGTATCCGCTGTCGCGGATTATTTAGGGTCGAATTGACTGGAGAACAAACGTTCAGTATCGTGGTGGCGACTGTTCTATATCCATCCGGGCAACACCCATCATGGCAAGCCGCTTCCCCTTTTCTCTTTCAGCGCTCGACCGCAGCCACGAAGCCTGGCTGCCGGGCCTGCTTGCCCCGGTTCAACTTATTCCGCTGTTCGGCCACGCCGTCCCGGCAGGTTTTCCCTCCCCCGCCGACGATTATGTTGAAGACCGGCTCGATCTCAACCAGCTGCTGGTGCAGAACAAATCCGCCACCTTCTTCCTGCGTGTCAAGGGCGACTCGATGATCGACGCGGGAATCCATGATGGCGACATCATCGTGGTCGACCGCTCCATCGAACCCGCAGATCGCACCGTCGTGGTTGCCGTGATCGACGGCGAACTGACCATCAAGCGCCTGGTGAAGCGCGGCGACGTTGTCGAACTGCATGCCGAAAACCCCAAATACGCGCCGATCCGGTTCAAGGAAGGGCAGGTGCTGACCATCTGGGGTGTTGTCACCAGCGCAGTGCATCCGGTGAAGTAGGCGCTCACCATGAACACGATCGCGCTGGTCGATGTGAACAACTTCTACGTCAGCGCCGAACGGGTGATGAATCCCAAACTGGAAGGTGTGCCCGTGGTGGTGCTGTCCAATAACGACGGCTGTGCGGTTGCCCGAAGCGCGGAAGCCAAAGCGCTGGGCGTCAAGATGGGCGAGCCGTGGTTCAAGCTGAAAGATCTGGCCAGGAAGCACGGCATCATCGCGTTATCCTCCAACTATGCCTTGTACGCCGACCTGTCCAACCGCGTCATGTCGGTACTGCACGACTTCAGTCCCCGGCAGGAGGTGTACAGCATCGACGAATGCTTCCTGGACATGTACGGGATGCCCGGTGACCTGACTGAAACCGGGCAGGCGATCCGTCAGCGCATCAGGCAGTGGCTGGGCCTGCCGGTCTGTGTCGGCATCGCCCCGACCAGGACGCTCGCCAAGCTTGCCAGCCATGTTGCGAAGAAACGCCCGCAATACGAGGGGGTGTGCAACTTCAAGATGATGCCGGCAGCACAGATTGACGAGATCCTCGCCGGCATTGAGGTCGGGGAGGTCTGGGGCATCGGGAGAAAACTTACCGCACAACTACAGGCGGGCGGCATCAACACGGTGAAGCAGCTACGGGATTTCGATGTCACGCGCCTGCGCGACCGCTTCGGCGTGGTGATGGAACGCACGGTGCGGGAATTGCGCGGCGAGTCCTGTCTTGAAATGGTGGATGTCGCCCCCGCCAAACAGCAGATCATCAGCTCGCGCAGCTTCGGGCGGTACGTCACCGATATCAAAGAGCTGGAGGAAGCCGTCAGCACCTACATGTCCCGCGCCGCAGAAAAGCTGCGCCGGCAGCATTCGGTAGCCGCCACAGCCTATGTCTATATCCGCACCAACCCGCACAAGGAGGGCGAGCCACAATACAGCCCCGGCATGAGGGTGGCCCTGCCGCAGGCGACCAACGATACCCGTGTGTTGGTCGACGCGGTGCTGGTATGTCTGCGCAGGATATATAGAGAAGAATTCCGTTACCAGAAGGCGGGCGTGATGCTGTCTGACATCTCGCCGGACAATATCCGACAGGGGGATATGTTCTCCGCTCGCCCAGCGTCGCCAAGAGACAATAGACTGATGTCCACGCTCGACCAGATCAACCTCAAAATGGGCAAGGGGGCAATCAGGCTGGCAAGTGATGGGATAGGGCAGAACTGGAAAATGAAGGCCGGGAACAAGAGTCCGGCGTATACAACGAAGTGGGATGAGATACCGGTGGTGCGGTAATATGGAAGGGGTCCAATCTGCCCCAACTCAATAATGTTAGCCATCGCCGCGCGCCCAACCAAACGAAAATATCAAATAAAAAGAGAGGTGGCCCCACTTGATTGGACAGTATTTTCTGTTTCTTAAGTGGAAGCCTCGCGGTTAGTGCCTACGCTGCTTTTGGCAGTGCGGGCAGGTTTTCGTAGTAGAACTCATCCGGCGTTTTGCCGTCAAGCGCCGTGTGCGGCCTGATCTGGTTGTAACGGTTAAAGTATTTCCCCAGCCCGGCCTTTGCATCGCCGGCGCTGCCGTAAGCATGAAGGTAAACCTCCTCGTACTTGACGCTCCGCCACAACCGCCCCACAAACACGTTGTCCCGCCAGCAGCCCTTGCCGTCCATGCTGATCCGGATGCCTTGTTCCTGTAATAGCCCGGTGAACTCCTGGCCGGTGAACTGGCAGCCCTGGTCGGTGTTGAAGATGTCCGGCTTGCCATATCGGTTGATCGCTTCCTGGACAGCCTCGATGCAGAAGTCGGCGGTCAGGGTGTTGGACAACCGCCATGCCAGCACCCGGCGGCTGGCCCAGTCCATCACGGCAAACAGGTACAAGAAACCGCGTTTCATCGGTATGCGGGTGATGTCCGCCGCCCACACCTGGTTCGGGCGGGCGATCTCCAGGTCGCGCAGCAGGTACGGATATGCCCGTGATCCTCAATCCTGATCAATGGGATATTTGGCTGTCTCCACAAGAGCATCTGGCCGATAAATTGCTCCCCATGATTCACCCGTTCGAGCCTGGAACCTTACAGGCCTGGCCTGTTACCCGCGAACTCAACCGCGTCGGATTGAGGGATGACGCAGGGCTGATCGAACCATCAGCCACGATCTGATTGACAACAGAACGTTCGTTCTTTACTATTCGCAGAACGTTTGTTCTGTTTGCTGACCGCCATGACTGACTTCGATTCCACCACGCCCATGTCCGGCGCCAAGGACACCGAGTATCTCGCCAGGCTGCAGGACTATTACGCCGACTGGAAGAGCATCCCATCTTATACCAAGCTGTGCGAGGTATTCGGGATCGCTTCCAAGTCCTGGGTAAAAGCCATCCTTGATCGGCTGGAAAAAGCAGCCTTCATCGAGCGCACCCCGGATGGCGTCTGGATACCTACCCGCCAGTTTTTCTCCCGCCCATTGGCCGAGTCGTCCGTGCAGGCAGGAATGCCGCTAGCGGTGGCCGCAACCCAGGGCGAGTATTACGTCATCGATGAAATGCTGGTAGAAACGCCATCACTGACCACGATGATACCGGTTAAAGGCGATTCCATGATTGGCGCGGGCATTCATGATGGCGATGTGGCCGTCGTCGAGAAGCGCCATCTGGCCGATGTCGGCAGCATCGTAGTGGCCATCGTTGACGGCGAATTTACTTTGAAGAAACTGGGCAAGGAGCGCGGCAAATACGTCCTGCTTCCCGCCAATCCGGGCTACCCGGTCATCCGCCCGCATGGAACGCTGGAAATATTCGGCGTGCTGGTCGGGCTGATCCGCAAATATCGCAGGTAAACATGATGCAAACCGCAACCCATTCTGGCCAACGAGCCATCAGCACCTTGCGTTCGCTGACCCACCCCAGCAAGGAACTGTTCCAACGGCAAATTGCCCTGTTGCGCAAATCGGTTCCGGCGGGCTTTCCGTCGCCGGCTGACGACTATGTCGAGAAAAGGCTGAGCCTCGATGAACACTTGATCCAGCATAAGGAATCCACCTTTTTTATGCGTGTGGCGGGTGATTCCATGCGCGGCATGGGCATCTTCGACGGCGATTTGCTGATCGTTGATCGTTCCGTGCCGGCAACCGTCGGCTGTGTGGTAATCGCGGTGCTGGATGGCGAATTCACGGTCAAGCAGTTATTGCATACCCCGGAAGGCCACGTATTGCGGGCTGCTCATCCGTCCTTCCATGATGTGCTGGTCAAACCGGAACATGATTTCTCCATCTGGGGAGTGGTGCAGTGGAACGTGCATAAAGTATGAAGATGACGAACACCTCTCCGCAGACGCCAAGAAAATCCTTGGCTTTATCTTTGCGGTACACCGCTATCAGAGCGCCTGCGTATCCGCTTCCGGGTAAAGTTCGGGCAGTAGGAAATTAAGGGCATCTAGCGGAAACGCGAGCCGCACCGGTGCAGTATGCCCATCACTTGCGACCAGACCCGTTTCGACAAGCCTGGACAATAGTGAACGCGCGGTGCGTTCTCCCAGACCAGTCATTTGCTGGAATTCACCGCGCGGCGTTGGCCCTGCCAGGAACATATGGTACAGGGGTACGATGGCTTCTTCGCGGATGCCCTTGTCAAATTTCGAGCGAAATGAGATCAAGGCAGAAATGCGCACCTTCATCTCGTCCAGGTTCAGCATTTTGGACATGAAGCTCACCTGATCCTCGGCGATGGAAATGAACCATTCGCACCAGTCCCACAGCAGCTTTTCACTTAGGTTGCCGCGCCCATCCAGATCGCCCTGACGGTGGCTATCTGCGGCATCGAGCTTGGCGTAATACATGTCGCGGTTGCGTGCAAGTCCACGGTTCATCGACCACAGGCCGGCACTGAGGGGCCAAAGGGCGCAGTGTGTCTGCAGCCGCACGGCGCGACCGTTGCCGTCGAGGAACGGATGTACCCATGCCGCTCGGTGATGTGCGGCAGCAATTCTTGGAAGAATGTCGTCCAGGGTTGCGTCTTGTGAATACACCTCATCCATCCGGGCAAGGAACGCTGGCAGGGAAGACCACAGAGGCGGTTCATGGCGACCGATGGCCACCTGCTCTATTCGCAGCACTCCCGGCTCGACGATACGGCCATCGGGCGTGGTTCGGTCTTCAATGGAAAGGCGGCCATAGAGCGCGGCATGCGCCTGCTGAAGAAAAGCAGCAGTCAAAGCTGAGCCGCCTTCAGCCATTCTTTGTTCGAGTTCCCGCTCGGCTTCGATGTGTGCCACCGCCAAGCGCTGCAGCTTAGCCACGTCGGGTTTCTCGGAAAAGTCCCGGCGCAATGCCCTTTCGATATTCATCGGATGCGTGCTTTGGCCCTCTATCCGATTTGAGTAATAGGAATTCATTGCCCGTACCAACTCGCGCAGATTTGCAATAGTTGCTGAGTGTGCGCTGCCAGTCAGGTGGAGGGATTTCACCACGATCGCGCGCGTGCGCTGGCGCAACTCATCCAGCCGATTCTGCGGCAAGAGAGGCTCGAACTGGCGCGGTTGCGTGTAGTGAGTGATTTTTTCAGTGGCCATGATTGCCGGTATAGTTGCCAGATAGATATTATAAATAATGCATAATAAACAGTACGTAATATAGCAAGCAGTTAGTATATTGGCAAACCTTGTTGCCGGTTATGATGCCGGAGTTGTGGATCGCGGTTGGATACCTTCGAAAAACTCTTAACCCACGGCGGGAAACTCCCTGGCCGGGGGATGCTCAGCCTCATGCAAGGTTGGCCGGCAAGGGACAAGTACATTAACGTGATTAACGTGCGCTCCTTGTTTAATACCTGGGCAGCGGGTGATCTTGCTGCCCAGTATCAGGATGCACACGCCGGACTACTTAACATCGGAATGCTGCATACGGCACTCGCTGGCCGTGAGGGTCACGAATCCTATGCGCCGACAACTTCAGAAAAGCTTGTCATCAAGGGCTACCACTATTGGGCGCTTGGTCATGTCCATAATCGAGAGGTTGTGCGGGAAAATCCGTGGATCGTGTTTCCAGGGAATACACAGGGAAGGCACGCGCGCGAACTTGGAGAGAAAGCCCAGCGATTGATCGGCCACCCTGACGTGCCGCAAACCACCAAGGACAAGCTATCAGTCCAAGCAAAATGCTCAACCCGCTCCAGCTTCAAAAACAGATTCAGCGTAAACTGAAGTCGATTTTTAAACTCGTTCGGTAACCAAAAAACTTCAGGCAAGAAATCCCTCACCAAAGTAACCTTTTAACTTGAGGCAACGCGGCGGTATTGATGTCTGCGGCAATTTTCCTGCGACACTTTTGCGGGACTCGGTAGTACATCGTTGTGCGCAGCAGTGCATGGCTGCCAATTCCTTAGAGCAGTGACTTTGGTACTCGATTAGAAATCATGTCATTTCTACATACATGATCGAAATGGGGCGGCAAGTGTGCCAAACCTGTTCCATCGACCACGAAATCTTCCAAAACCCCAAATCTCCATAAAAATCGCCAATTATTTTCTCCATTTCCCTCAAACATGGTCTTATTGAGGGTGACAGGGTGGCCGAATCACCGTGGAACGGGTGAGCGTGGGCATCGACCACGATACCGCGCGCTTTGCTGCCGAGGCCATCGCGCGCTGGTGGAAAAAGATGGGCTCCAAGCGCTACCGCGACGCAAAAGAGTTGTTGATCACGGCGGACGGCGGGGGCAGCACGGCAGCCGTTGCCGTTTTTGGAAAGTGGCCATGCAAGAATTGGCGACCAAGCTGGAAATGCCGATCCATGTCCGCCATTTCCCGCCGGGCACGAGCAAATGGAACTAGATCGAACACCGCATGTTCTCCCACATCACCCGCAACTGGCGCGGGCGGCCACTGGTGAACATCGCCAACACCACTACCAAAACCGGGTTGAAGATTCGCGCTGAACTCGATGCCGGCAACTACCCCACAGGCATCACCGTCACCGATGAAGAGTTGGCCGCGCTAAATCTCAAGCGCGCCAACTTCCACTGGGAATGGAACTACAAGCTACTGCCAATGCGGTCAAAATAATAATCAGGTTATTTTGACGCGAGCCCTAATCTTCCTCGCGCAGCCAACACGCAACCCTGAAATGCACGAAACAGCCTTTTTCCCACCAATAATTGTGCTCGCGAATTCAACCTCGGAATGCACATAGCCCAAAGAACTATTTCGATAGAAACATTGAGGCAGGCAGTAACACTTGACGTTGTATGTTAAAAGCGCTTCTATTCTTTTTATGGGGTATTCAGCTAAGTGCTGTGGCTAGCCTCTCCATGGGTGCGAAGGCACGGAAATATCCAGCGAAGCTGGCGCTTTATGGCGAAGCTTGGCGGACACTGCGAACTCCTGCCCCTCAACTCTGGGCTTGGGATTGGCTACAAGCTCGCGGAAGGACATAGGATGCATGGAAACGCACTGTTCGATCAGATCGATGTAGGCAGTATCATCTGGAAACCACGCCATAAATTCTGCGTAGTTGCATGGGTAGTCGACCCCGGCGCGGGCGCGGCAGATCGAACCTGCGGAGTATTTGATTCAATTGCATAATTTCAACATAACAGCACTTAGCTGAATACCCCATTTCTTTTTTTAGTTGAATTTCGACGCATACAATATATTGAATAAATATACTGAAAGCGCTATATTTCTACTTTATGATGAACTAATGCATGGTTGATATATCAATGGGCGCGCTTACAGGCATAGGCAAACTGGATCGGGAGCGGCTGGCGGCTATCCTTCGCGGGACGAAGGGTACGGTGTCGGTTGCCCAGGCTTCTGCCATTCTGAAGGTGGATTCAACCGATGCGGCCAAGATGCTCTCGCGCTGGAACAGGAAGGGCTGGCTGTCGCGGGTCAAGCGCGGCCTTTATGTGCCCGTGCCGCTGGAGGCGAGCAGCGCCGATGTTCCGCTGGATGACCCGTGGCAAATCGCCGCCAGCCTGTACGCGCCCTGTTACATCGGCGGCTGGAGCGCAGCCGAGCATTGGGATCTGACCGAGCAGTTGTTCCGCACCACGGTGGTGATGACGCAACTTGCGCCGCGCGACCGCAATCCGGTCATCAAGGGGACGAGCTTTCTGCTCTGTACCATCAGCAAAAAAAAGATGTTCGGCCTCAAGGCTGTCTGGCGCGGGCAGGTAAAGGTGTCGGCTTCCGATCCGACGCGGACGATACTCGATATGCTGGCAGATCCCCGTCTGGGCGGGGGCATCCGTTCGGCAGGAGACATGCTGGTGAACTATCTGCATTCAGAAGCGAAGAATCTCGATCTGCTGATTGGCTATGCCGACCAGTTGGGAAACGGCGCGGTCTTCAAACGCCTGGGCTTCCTGCTTGAGCAGCACGCGCCGGATGAACGAGGCATCATCGGGCAATGCGCCCAGCGCCTGACCAAGGGGAATGCGCGCATTGATCCGAAGCAGCCCGCAGAGCGGCTGGTTTCGCGCTGGCGGCTTTGGGTGCCGAAAAGCTGGATGAAGGGGGCTGCATGATAGACCGCCAGGAGCTTGCCGAACTGGCGCGGGAGCTGTCGCTCACGCTGCCGGTGGTGGAGAAGGACTATGTGCTCGGCTGGCTGCTGGCTGGAATTTCCGCCAATGATTCGCTCGCGAAACATTGGGTATTCAAGGGCGGGACTTGTCTCAAGAAGTGCTATTTCGAAACCTACCGGTTTTCGGAAGACCTCGATTTCACCATCACCGAGGAAGCACAGATTGATGAAGGATTTCTGCGCGCCGCCTTCCGCGATATTTCGGAGTGGATTTACGAAGAGAGCGGTATCGAAATACCTGCCGATCAAATCCGCTTTAAGATCGCCGACATCCCCGGCGGAAAATATGCAGAAGGGCGCGTTTATTACGTCGGGCCGCTCCAGCAGCGGCGCAATCTTGCGCGCATCAAGTTCGACCTGACGAGCAAGGAAAAGCTGGTGCTCGCGCCGGAAGAGCGGGAAGTTCATCACCCTTATTCGGATCGCCCGGAAGCCGGGATTCATATCCTGAGCTACTGCTTCGAAGAGGTCTTCGCGGAAAAGGTCAGGGCGTTGGCGGAACGCGAGCGTCCCAGGGACTTGTACGACGTGGTGCATCTCTACCGGCATGATGAAATCCGCCCGGATCGTTTGGTGGTGATGACCACCTTGCGGGAGAAATGTGCCTTCAAGAATATTCCGGTGCCGGGCAAGAATTCGTTGATAAGGCCCGATGCACGGGAAAAACTGCTGGCCGAATGGGAGGACATGCTCGCGCATCAATTGCCGGTGTTGCCGCCATTCGAGCAGTTCTGGAATGAGTTGCCGCAGGTGCTGGACTGGTTGTATGAGGTAACGGAAAAGCCCGTGCTCGCAGGCATGCAAATCAGGGAGGCGCTCGACGAGTCGTGGCATCCGCCCGCGATGGTGCAATCCTGGCGAACCGCCGTCCCGCTGGAGTCAATCCGGTTTGCGGCGGCCAACCGCCTGTGCGTCAATCTCCGTTATCAGAATAGCTGGAGACTCATCGAGCCGTATTCGTTGCGCCGGAGCAGGGAAGGAAACCTGCTTCTTTATGCGGTAAAACGCGAGAGCGGCGAGGCGCGCTCGTACAGGGTTGACCGGATACAGGGCATAGAGGTGAGCACGACTTCCTTCGTTCCCAGATACGTGGTCGAACTGACGCCGACCGGGCCATTGCATGCGCCTGCGCTCTCACAAAGTACTTCATTGCCAACCCGACCCGCTGCTACGCGAACCAGGTAGGTAGGCGGAGCCGGGTTTTCTTCCAGTGGGCCTGCACACGTTCTAAGATGCAGTGTGTGCGGAAAATTATCCAAAACTACAAAATCTCCCCAAACACCCAGATTTTCATAAAAACTGGCAATTATTTTCTCCCTTTCCATCAAACATGGTCTTTTTGAGGGTGAATCAAAACACCTGATCAAAAAAATATGATACAAAATTCGTGCTCCACAAATTTTTGGAGCGCGGAAATGAACGAGAAAAAATTCGAGCTGTTCAAGGTGACGACAAAACACCTGGCCATCGAGCAAGATGGCAATAAACAATTTGGTAACTGGTCAGAAATTAAATGGAGGGATTGCTTGAGAATTGGCGCGCCACTTGCAAGGCTGCTTGAGGAAGTTTTAGGCCTTAAGGAAGGGCAAATATTCAATAAAGAAGCACACGAGTACGCTGGTGACATTTGCTACCCAAGCGTTTCATTTTTCCTACATGGAAATGAAGGGGAACCCAATAATCTTGACCAGAAGCTGGTTGAGCAGGTGGCGTCGGAATTTCTTTTTCTTGTTATCAAAAACCATAAAAAAAACTTGAGCGTGCATCATGAAGCCTTGAAGGATCCCGCTGTAAAAGGCATCGTAAAAGTGCATTCCGAAAATTTTCTTGAGTCAAATGGTGATAAGAAGTTATCAACGCCACTCCAACTGGAAAGCTTTTCGCTGTCTGTTGCAAACGCGGGCAGTTTTGCAGCCAAGCCGCCGCCTCCACCTTTCGATCCAGTAAAGTTCACGGTTAGCGGGAGGGTTGTAGGGATGCATTCATTGGAACGCACCTGCATTCTATTTGAGCCAAAGAATCTGACGATTGTTCATTACAACGAAAACTACCATTTTCTAAAGTTAAAAAATATGTTGGGCGAGCCATTGGAAGCAAAATTTTTCGTGGAAAAAACACGTGACGCCAATGGGAAGTATCTTATTCTTTTACACGATTTTGCAATCATCGCGGAAAAAGATCGAGATGTGCTGCTTTAATGTTGCTCCCCCGCAATCATGCAAGCCAGTGAAAATGCGATAAATGCCACCATAAAATCATATGAGTTGCGCATTTGCCGACAATCATTTTTCTTATAAGCAAATGCGTACCTTGATTCAATCACCACCTCCAAGCTGCCCCTGCCTGTGCAGATTACATCGAGCTGAAATCCCTTGGTGCCTGTCCCCGATGCCCTGATTGATACCAGGCCGTACCGAGACGCAAGCTTATCCAATTCGGGAGTCATTTTTTCAGAACGCACAAATCTGAAATCGCCATTTTCAATTTCAAAATGTTTCAGGAACGCCGCAAGCAATGAAAACTGCTTTTCTTCCCAAAGCAGAATCTGGCCGTTGGCCCCGATCATTTCTCCAATATTTTCGGCATTGCCCACGGAAACACTTTCCGGTGGCTTCTTGCCCATCGCTTCAGAAAATTCGATCAAGCGGTTCCACGCGGGTTCCTTGAGCTTGCGCAGCAATATCAAATATGGGGTCGTACCATTCTTGCCGGCTTCATGCTTGGCGTTGCATAGCCGCAACCTTGCCCCGATCATTTCCAGTACAGCTTTCAGCGCCATGGCATGGCTCTCGCCAATGCCGAGGCTGTCGGCCGCGTCAGGGATCGCTCTTCCACGCGCAACCAGCCTCAACAGTTTCAATATCTGTGTAGTGTTCGGGCTTGCTTGTTTGGGCTTGATCAATTCCAGCAGGCGAGTTTTGATTTCTGGAGCGCGGGGCAGATCATCCAGGCCGAATGCATTCATGAACTTTGGCATCGGCGCGTTGCGTCCAATATATATGTTGTATGTGTCCGCCCAGCTCCCCAGAAAATGCAGGTAATACCCGCAGGTAGTTTCCCGCCGGGAATGGCCCAGGTACCGGGCTATCGCCCACATCTTTCTTCTGGTATCACCAGTTTTGCCGAGCAGGACGGTTTCAATCCCGGCAACACCCGTGCCGCCGCAAGGCGCCGAGGCGTCGTCCCACAGGGGCAGGTTCTGCCCGGCAAGCGCAACTGCGACGAAGTTCGCGCAACTGTGACGCGCGTGGTGCAGCACGATGTCGTTGTTGGACGTGACCAACCGGAGCGCCGCGATTACCCATTCCCGGATATTTTTGATATCCATAAGCCCGTCATCTGTCTTGCTGTCTGAAAACAGCGGCTGGTTCATGTCGTTTCCGTGCATGCTTGCCGCCTCGTCGGCCCACCTTTTCAGCAAGGACATTTCCGGTTCAGACAATTTGAAAAGCAGCGGAACCTGACGGCGCGAGGGCGGGGTCTTGAGCTGGCGGAAGCGGTTGTTCTGAACCAGTGCGGTGATCGAGTTTTCAGCAATGACAAGATCGGACCGCAGCAGCCCCCTGGCTTCTCCGCTGCGGAGCGCGAACCTGTAGCACAACAGCAACATCATTGGCGCGGCAAGAAGCAGGCGATGGTTCTTTTCCTCGATATGCACCAGCAACCGCAAGGCGCTCTGATATTCGGCCTCCGTGATCACGCCGGGCGAAACATTGGCGGTAGAAAACACTTCCGGGAGCTCGGCCCAATCCGGATCCTCGACCCCGAACTCGCGCCTGGCCCACCGGTGGAATTCGATCAGCCTTCTCGCAACATACTGCGTGTTTCTCGCCTTGCTGGACAAAATCAGGTTGCCGTACAGGATGGTGATGTCCTCATCATCCATGCCCAACATATCCGCAGAATATGCGGCCTCCTCGAAGCTTCCCGAGAGCGCGTTCAGGTATCGAACAATCGAGCTTATGTCCAGCAAATCCTTTTTGACTTTCCTGAACAAAATGAACTGCACCCACTTTGCCAGCAACGCCAGTGCGGGGCTGACCTTCCCGTCGTACTTTTCGATCGAATCCTGAATCTTCCGGGAAAGATCCCTGCGCGCTGAGGAGGTCGGAGACTTGCCCAGGGATGATTCGCACCCTGTCAGATGCCCCCTCACCTCGCCGATAAAGGCCATCGCATGATGCTGCAGCTCCGGGGGCGCGGCTTCTCCGCACGAAGAGATGGCGGTGCTCGCGGAGATCAGCGACCTGAGCTTGTTGTCCTTTTCTTCCTTGCCGCACCCCTCGTCATTTTTCCTGACTTGTATCGGGTATCCGAGCTCCAGCCTTGCGCGGTCCTGCCAGGCCAGAGAATAGGATTCAACCCTTCCCCCGAGATAGCCTGCGAGGATGCCGGGCAGGGATATGGCGTTGGCCTGATCCACGACGCCGGCGATCGCGTGAATAAGATCCTTCGCGCCCGTGCCCGGCGGCAATAACCCCGCCACATCGAGAATACTGGCGATGGGCGACAGTGCCGGTGGTAAAGTTGCAAGCTCGGTTTTGTGTTCTCCGGAGCAGATGCGGTCGAGATACGAGGCCGCGCGACCGGACAGGGCAAACTGGTTTACCGGGATATCGCCGACCAAATCTTCAAACTTTTCCGCGTATTCCAGGTGCGGCATCTGTTTCAATGTCACCAGCCGGATATTACCGCGCGAGAGAACATGATCGAGCAGGCGTTTGTTCGAGACGCGGTTTTCCAGGCAAAGGAGGGTAGCAAATATGGTGGCGCAATCGCCCGTGCCGATCGTTGGGGTTTGCGTGTCCGCAATATCTTTGCAGGCTGCCCGCATCGAGCCGAAAACTGCCATCGCGCCACTTGCATATTTATCAAACGGGGCAGGCTCCTCCGACAGCTTGCTATAGCGTTTTGAAAGCTTCACCTTCTTGCCGCTTTTTTTCCATTCCTGCTCGATTCTCTTGAGCAAAACACGATACTTCAGGTATCCGTTGGTATGCGGGAGCCCCTTGGAGTTGAACAGCATTTCTCTGGAAAGCCGGTCTATCTCTCCCTCCGTGAGGTCTGTCAGCTTTTTTCCGTCTCCCAGAAATTGCCGGATTTGCATGTTGGCACCACGGATCACAACCCTCGCGCGCTCCTTGCGGCGGCTTTCGCGCGCTTGCGCGCCAAATTCCCTGTCGCCCATGCTCTGGTCGCCGGGATTGCCGGCGACCGATATTCCCGGCGAAGCGCCAGCCCAGCCCGCGATATTCATGAAACCCAAGGCATCGAAGGCGTCACCGAGCACCGGCCGTATCTTGTCCATGTCCTCTGACCACGCTCTGAAAGAGTAGTCCCCGTGCGTCAGGGATCCGGATTCGGCGTGGCCGAAGATGGAGTCGATCAATTCCGTATCCACTCCTGTCCTTCTCAACAGTCTCGGCAGGCGATGCCGGAAGTGATTGAGCGGAAGCGGCCACTCGAATAAATCGAGGGCCGCGATTTCGCTTTCCGAAACAGATTTCCACGAGCGGGCATTTTTGGCGAGCAGAAAGAAGAAAGGCATCTTGGCGGGAGCGTTCCGGCTGGTCAGGCAACGCACGCGGTCTGACAATTCCGGGTTGATGCCGGCGATCAGGTTTGCCAGAAGTTTGAGGTGGGCAAGGTAATCACCCGCGATCATGCCGCATAGATTGTCTGGCAGGGAAACGATACGGGCTTCTCTCGGCGAGCCGCTGTCCTTGTCGCTGACGTAAACGAATTTCTGGTCAAAATCAAAATGGAAATAGCTTTCGAATGGGTCAATGATCGGCCTGCCTCCCGAGCCTGCAAGCATTGCGGCAACCAGATAGGCCGTGTACGCGTTATGGAAGGCCACGACATCGTTTTCTCTGCGCAGCCGTTCAACCTTTGTTGTTGCCGTGCGGATCGCACCGACAACCATGGATTCTATCGGGTCGAGCAGCCCGCCCATGGCATTGTCGGTGCTGGAATTGTCGGCGCCGACTTTATCCGCCAACCGGATGGTTGCCGCGCCGCCCAGCACCCCAGAAATCTTGGCCGTCGGCCAACTGCAATAGCTGCAAGCGCCCGGAAGGGCGGTGTTGGGATGGCTTGCCAGCAAGCGCGCGAATGTGTGGTCGGAGGTTTTTTCAAATGTCTGTTGGGGGAGGGAGTTTGCCAGCATGCCGCCGGTAACGCGCGGGGCGATCTGTTGAAATTCTTTGGCGAACAGCTCCAGCGGGGAATCTCCCCAGCTCTTGCTCCACAATTCGCCAACGAATTTGGCATCAGCATGCAATCCGAGCTGGCTTTTGAAGGTGGACGCGATAATTTCCGGCAGCTCAATGGACTGAATTTTCGCATCCTCAGCAACCCACTCGGCCTCCTCAATTGTGACCGGGTGCCACCCGGGGACGCGCCGGGGCGGAATTCGCTCGAGGGTAAAACTGTCCGGGTTGAGGCACCATTTACTTTCAACTGGGCCGCTGCTGATACTGATATTCAGGGTTTGCTTTAGCGACCTGCCAAAATTGGTGGCAAGCCATACAACCGATGCGATAAAACGCAAATCCTGGCTGTCGGATTTAAGGGAAGCAGAGATCCATTCCTGAATTCGCCGCAATTCGCCCGGGTTAATCTTGTTCCAGGTGAACGGAAGGTACTGGAGTTCCTCGACACAATAGATATGTAAACCCGTCCCTTTGATTTTCTGGAGGGTGTATGACAGCTCGTTATCATTTTTGTGGCCAAAGACATTTGTGCCATCGCCGTCTTCGGCAGTAGCATATTCGGTGTCTTCGAGATCCTCATTGTCGTCGCCGCCGATTGTGCCGCCTGCGGAAGCAAGGCGTGTTGCAGAAGCTGCGGGAGAAAATATTCGTAACGGGATATAGGCGTAATCCGAGTCGTCTGTGCTGACATCTACTACATGAACCCGATTTGCGACCTTGATAAGATCATGCAGAAATGCTCTCTGGGTGCTGGTTACGCCGGGGTGCAGATGCTTATCAAGCAGCTCTCTTGCCGCCTGCGATATGAAGCGCGACAGGATGTCAAAATCTGTCGCAGCGAATTTTCTGCTCTGGCGGGAATGAAGGGACAAAAAAAGATTTCTCCATTGCCCGTGCTCGTCCAATGCCATGCGCAGCTGTGTGGAAACGGAGTGGATCGCAGAATCCCGATAGTTTTCATGCAAGGCACGCTCGATTGCGTGGGTAAGAACCCACAATCTCAGGATATTGAGCCATTCGCTGTCTTGCGGCGCAACGCGAGGGATTCTTTCTGACAGCAGGGCGATCAGATATTGGGAGTGCATTTTCCTGTGAAACTGCCTGATAGCGCGCTTCTCGGAGGGAACAACGTAGGAATTTTCAAAATACTGGCTATCGCACCTGATCGCGTCGCTAAGTTTTTTTAGCTGCTCCGCCCCGGGTGAGGAGTGCTCCCACAAACTAAGTAACTCATTGTTTTTTTGAGTTGATATGACTGCAACCAAGGATGAGAACTTGTGCGCTTCCCTTGTTGTGTTTGTGGCGTTTGCGGCGAGAAGTAATTCTCGAAAAACGTTGTTTTTTACCGACCAGTCATAATTTTCTTTCCAGTGCTCGTGGAGGCCGATACTCACCAAGTATTGGAAGTCAAAAAGGCGCTGCCCGTCAGAATTACACGGTTTTGAGTGGGGTGAGTCAGGTTCAGAGGGTGGCAATTGATGGAGCGCGCTAGAAGTCATTTTTGTGGAAATTCAGTTGTGTAAAACCGTATTTTCCATAATAGTACCACTTATGTACATATTATATGCGCATAATCGGATTAGATTCCGAAGCCTCCCGCCGGGCGCGCCATCCTTTTCACTACCACGACAAGACCATTATCTCGGTTGATACCCTCAAGCGGGATACCGAGTACCGGCACTATATCGAGACCGCTTACTGGGACATCATCGTCATTGATGAGGCGCACAATGTTTCCTTCAAGGGCAATCGAACCCTTAGGAGCTGTTAATAAATAACTGTAACAAATAAATCGAAGGTGCTATGATTGTCGTCATGGCGAATGCAGACGACCTCAAACAAATACGCACCCGGTTCGAGAAGCTTGCATGGACGTTGGACGAGCGGATGAGGCGTCTGTTTGCTGCTGCGGAAGCTGCGGTGTTAGGCCATGGCGGCGTTACAAGGGTTGCACAGGCTACCGGTGTGTCCCGGCGCGCAATTCATGCCGGATTGGAAGAGCTGGCAACCGAAAAGATGGCGGTTGAAAGTCAGGGCAAGCGAATTCGCAAAGCGGGAGCTGGCAGAAAATCTGTCACCGAAACCGATTCTGGCGTGATGGCGGCGCTGGAGAAATTGGTCGAAGCGACGACACGGGGTGATCCCGAATCACCCCTGCGCTGGACTTGCAAAAGCCTGCGTACGCTGGCTGGTGAGCTGGCTGTGAACGGCCATTCGGTGAGCTATCCGAAAGTGGGCGACTTGCTGCGGGAGTTGGGTTATAGCTTGCAGGCAAACCGAAAGATGCTGGAAGGGACGGATCATCCGGACCGCAATGCCCAATTCGAGTTCATCAACGACCAGACCGGACAACGTCTAGCGGCAGGCAATCCGGTTATTTCGGTTGACACAAAGAAGAAAGAGCTTGTTGGTGCGTACAAGAACAACGGCACAACTTGGCGCCCCGAGGGGAAGCCAGAATTAGTCAAGGTGCACGACTTCATCGATAAGGAGCTTGGGCGCGCGAACCCCTATGGCGTCTACGATGTTGCCAGCAACACGGGTTGGGTCAGTGTGGGGACGGATCACGACACGGCAAGTTTCGCGGTCGAAACAATTCGCCGCTGGTGGAATACGATGGGCAGGCAGCGTTATCCTGCGGCAACGGAACTGATGATCACGGCAGATGGTGGCGGTAGCAACGGTAGCCGGGTACGGCTTTGGAAATTGGAATTGCAGCGGTTGGCTGACGAGATCAATATCCCGATCAGCATCTCTCATCTGCCTCCGGGCACTAGCAAATGGAACAAGATCGAGCATCGTCTGTTCTCGTACATCAGCATGAATTGGCGCGGCCAGCCCTTGATTAGCCACGAGGTGATCGTCAATCTCATTGCCGGAACGACCACTCGGAAGGGACTGAAAGTCCATGCCGAACTGGATGAATCTTCGTATCCGTCAGGCATTAAGGTAAGTGACGCAGAATTTGAAAAAATACGCATCACCCGGAATTCGTTTCATGGCGAATGGAACTACAGGATTGATCCGAGTGCGAGCTAAAATTGATACACTAATTGTTTAACGACTCCTTAGTAATAAATTGGCCTCGCTCTTGGCGCATCGTTCGGATGCCTTGGTTCTGCTGACAGCCACACCGCACAACGGCGACAAAGAGAGTTTTGCAAGCTTGATGCGGATGCTTGACCCAACTATCCTGCCTCGAAAATCAGACTATACGAAAGAAGATGTTGAGCACTTGTTCGTGCGCCGTTTCAAGAAGGATGCCCGATACTGCGGTAACAAGCACCTACCACTCCAATCGGCTAACACATAGAGCTTACAGTGCTAACGTGGTGTTTGTTGGGAGTATGGTTATTACTGGTACACAAATGGTTTCACCGCTTTATCTCGCGGGGCCAGAAATTCGAAAAAAGGATCTTTGTTGGTGCGGATCAGGTGAGAGGTTCAATCACTGCCATATGAAAAAGTTTGGTGCGGTGTATGCTCGAATCCCCGGATTTAAAAGTCCTCTTCCCATGACAGTTCAGACTCGATTCGAGAATCCATATCCATCAGGAAAATTCTGGTGTGTCACGAGTAGTTTTGTGTAGTTAATACGCAAGCAAGGCCAGAATGCGGAATTGATATTCTCCGTGTTTTGGCATCTTCATGTTAAAAGCGTTCTTTGCGTAGTTATTGAGCCCGACCAACGATAACTTTACCTTATGTTATATTTACGCATTGAAGCGAGACGTGCTACATTGCGCAAATGGATAATGAATTAAATTCTTCTTCAATTGGGGCGGCAAGCCGCTTTATTGATGCCAAGCTGGCAACGGGATTCGCCAGTTTTTCGCTGGATGAACTGACGGATAAAACCGGGCTGTCGGTGATTGCCGCGAAAAATCAGTTGTTGCGCCTGAAAGGAAGGGCGTTTCGCCACGGCAACAATATTTTTTGATTGTTCAGCCTGTGCATCGTGCGGTGGGTGCGCCGCCGGTGACGGATTGGCTCGATGATTATTTCAAGTGGCTGGGGCAACCTTATTATCTTGCTTTGCAATCGGCAGCCGGCATTTACGGCGCAAGCCCACAGGCTATACAAGAGACCCAAATTATCACCAGCCTGCCGCGTCGCGAGATGGTGATTGGCCGTATCCGGGTGCGTTTTTTTGTGAAGTCGGGCATGGCAAAAAGCCAGGCTCAGCCGCTTGCAAATGCTCATGCCCCCTTACTGTAAGCACCCCAGAAACGACGGTGTTTGATCTCATTCGCTATGCGCCTAGTCTCGGCGGTATCGAGCGCGCCGTTGAGACCATAGCCCCGGTGTTACCACTCATCAAAGCAAAGTTACTCAAGCAAATGTTGGAGGCTGAAGGTGAGACTGCCACAGCTCAACGGCTGGGTTTTATTCTGGAAGAACTTGGCGCCAATAGTTTCGCAGCCATCGTCAAGGCGTGGCTGCCGCAGTCCTTGCAGCTTGTGCCGCTTTCAACCCATGTCAAAAGCGCCGCTACCGATTATCCGGTTAGTCGCGACTGGGGAATCATTCAAAACACGGGGAATTTGCGATGACTCCGTTCACCCAGCGCGATATTCTTGCGCATCAACAGCAAGTGCCGTGGCCTAATCTAAGGCAGGTTGAGCAGGGCTTATTGCTGTGCTGTGCTGTGCCGTGCCATGACGGCATTGTTTGATGACGCGTTTTTGAAAACACAAATTTCCATGCGCGGCGGGACGTTGCTCCACAAGGTTCATCTTGCTCCGGCATCAAGGTATAGCGAAGACATAGACCTGGTGGTCATCGGTGACCGCCCGGATGAGCATGTTCGAAAAGCCATCAACCGCGTTTTGCTCGGTGTGCTTGGACGCCCCACCAGTTCGGCATGGCAAGCGGTGAAGCTGGCGGTGAGAAATGCGGTCAAGCCGTCCAAAGTGCTGCGCGTGATTTACCGTGTGCCTTCGGTGGCCGATCCGAGAGGTATGCCGCTGGAGCTTGTCATCGAGGCGAATGTGACTGAAAGAAAATCTTATCGCCCGATTTCTTTGCTGCCTTTCAGTTATCTTTTTCGCGATGAAATAGTTGCCACCACCGTCAACGGTTTTGAAATACACGAGATGTTGGGCACCAAGATGCGCGCTCTTTTTCAACGAAGGCGAGGTCGAGATTTGTTCGATCTCTACTGGGCATTGACCGAAGCTGGAACACCGGTTAATCCGGCGGAGATTATTGAGTTGTTCCTCTACTACCTGCAACAAGAGGGTACCGTTGCCACGCGAGACGAATTCATCGGGCTGCTACAAAGCCATCTGAATGACCGTGGATTTTTAACCGACATGAATGCGCTATTGAGAACGGGTATCGCCTATGATCCGATTGCTGCGGGCGATTATGTCATCGGCAGTTTGCTCAAGTTGTTACCTGAAAAAAATGCGTTATGAAATGCCGGGCTATTCCGTTTGGCAGGGTGCATTCCATGATGCTTGCATCTGATGTCGCTTGAGACTAACCTAGTCACATATTCATAAGTAACGAGGATTGTCTCGTGGCCGAGCCGAACATCATTTACCAATTCATCGCCAAACAAGGGGTTGCCACGGCCGCCGATCTGGCCAAGCTCGATCTGTCGCGCCCGGCGTTGTATCGCGAACTCGCGGTGCTGCTCGATGAAAGGCGCATCGTGCGGGTGCGCCGTGGGGCATATCGGGTGGCAGAAGCGATGGATGCGAGTGATTCCTGGGTGCAGGTGATGCAGCGTTATCCGCAGGGGGTGTTGTGTTTGCTGTCGGCGCTGGCGTTTCATGAGCTCACCACGCAATCGCCACCGGTCGTGTGGCTGGCGCTGCCGAAAGGCGCCTGGCACAAGCCGGAGGAATACCCGCCGTTGCGCATCGTGCATTTTTCCGGAGAGGCATTTACTGCGGGGGTGGAGACACATCATCGGTCGGGTGGGACGGTGCGCGTGTATTCGGTGGCGAAAACTGTGGCTGATGGTTTCAAGTTCCGCAACCGCATCGGGCTGGATGTGGCAATTGAGGCGCTACGCGAGGGATGGCAGCAGCGACGTTTCACGCTGGATGAATTGAATGCGATGGCGCATATCTGTCGCGTGCATGCGGTGATACGACCCTATGTGGAGGCGCTGGTGGCATGAAGGAACAGACCCATATTGCGACTTCAATCCGGCAGCGCTTGCGTAACCTCGCCCGCGAGCGCGGCGAGAATTTTCAGCAGTTGCTGGTGAGTTACGCGCTGGAGCGTGTGCTTTATCGACTGGGACAATCGCGCCACCGTGATCGCTTTGTGCTCAAGGGGGCGTTACTGTTCCGCTTGTGGTTCGATCTCACTCAACGTCCGACGCGCGATGCCGATTTTCTGGGATTTGGTAACGCCGAACCAGAAGAATTCGCCGTGGTGTTTCGCGAGATTGCGGGCATGGTCGAGGATGACGGACTGGTGCTCGATGCTGGCTCCGTAAAGGCCGAGGACATCCGCAAGGAGGCCGGCTATCCCGGCGTGCGGGTGAGCATGACAGCCACGCTCGATGGTGCGCGTATTCCGGTCCAGTGCGACATCGGTTTCGGCGATGCCGTGACGCCAGCGCCGTCGCAGCAAGCCTATCCCACTCTGCTGGATATGCCTGCACCGGTATTGGCGGTATATCCCCTTGAAACGGTGGTGGCTGAAAAACTGGAAGCGATAGTGAAGTTGGCCAGCTTCAATTCCCGCGTTAAAGATTACTTCGACCTTTGGGTGCTGATGCGCTATGAAAATCTTGACCACGCTCTATTGCCGACAGCGGTGCGCGCTACTTTCGCGCGCCGGAATACAACGTTGCCGCTGACCTTGCCGGTAGGACTTGCGCCCAGTTTTGCGCTTGAGAGGCAGGCGATGTGGCAGGCATTTCTGACCCGCAGCACGCTCTCTGCCCCGCCGCTGGCCGAGGTGCTCGAAGAGTTGCGCGCGCAGTGTTGGCCTGTGCTACAGGCCGCAGCAGAAACCGGGGAGAACTGATGCAGCCGTTGATACTTGCCGAGCAGACCAGCCAGGGCGTGGCCGATTTTCTGGAGACGACGTTTCCTGCAACGACACCGGGTTTTGAGGAGCTGGTTGCACGCTTTCTGGCAGAGCCGGGTAATTTGGCTAAAGGGCCATACGTCACTGTGGGACTGCCGTTTCGCAAAAAAACCGGTGGCAAGAAGGCGTTTGAATGGCTGAGCGACAATTTTATTCCGCACGCACATCAGGCGCGCTCATTCGCCCGCCTTGCCGGTGACGCCCCGCTTTCAACGCTGGTTGCCACCGGGACGGGTTCCGGCAAGACGGAGTGCTTTCTCTATCCGGTTTTGGAGCATTGCCGCCAGATGCGCAAGGCTGGCCGACGTGGCATCAAAGCGATCCTGGTCTATCCCATGAATGCGCTGGCCACGGATCAGGCCAATCGCCTGGCGAAAGAAATCGTCACCCGTCCCGAACTGGCCGGCATCACGGCTGGCCTGTATGTGGGGGGTGAATCCGGGGAGTCCAGCACGACAGTAATGCACGTCGAGGGAGACCGTTATACCGTCATCACCGAGCGCGACCGGATACGCGAAGAGCCGCCGGACATTCTGCTCACCAACTACAAGATGCTGGATTTCCTGCTCATCCGCGCACGAGACTCTGAACTGTGGCGCCACAACGATCCGGATACCTTGCGCTTTCTGGTAGTGGACGAATTGTATACGTTTGACGGGGCGCAAGGCACCGATCTTGCCTGCCTGATTAGGAGGATCAAGGCGCGACTGCGTACCTCGCCCGGTGCGCTGGCTTGCGTGGGCACTTCTGCGACGATGGGAAATGAAGACACGAAGCCGCTGATCGATTTTGCGCGTGATGTGTTCGGTGAGCCTTTTGACGAAGATGCGGTGATCGGCGAGGACAGGGAATCGGTTGCGGAATACCTTGAGGATTGTTCGATTGAGTATGTGCAGATGCCGTCGGCGGCAGAGTACGTTACCCTTTCGCCTCTGGAACACGACAATGCGGATGCCTACATCGCCGCCCAATATGGGTTATGGTTCGGCACGCTTACTGATGTAACAACTGCGGCAACGCTACCGTTCAAGATTGAACTCGGACGGCAACTCAAGCAGCATGTCGCTTTCCAGAACCTTCTCCGCGATTTGAATCGCCAAGGTGGGAAATCTGTTGCGCTGGCAGATATGGTTGACGCCATTCGCCGCCGATTGCGCGATGCGGCGTCTACTCCCGATGATTACCCGGAGCGCTGGGTGTTAAGCTTGATCTCGCTTGTTTCCCACGCCGGAAAAGATGTGTCGGGCGGGGCAGCACGCGAGGCATTCTTGAGCGTGCGGATCGAGTTGTGGATGCGGGAACTGCGGCGCATGGTGGCCAGCCTTTCCGCCGAACCCCGACTGGTACACTCAGATGATCTACCGGCCAAAGACAGGGAAAATTATCTTCCCCTGATCCACTGTCGCGACTGCCACGCCATGGGATGGGGGGCTACCCTGACCAAGACCGATGGCAGTAAATTGAAAAGCGATCTTCAGGCTTTTTATGCGGCGTTTTTCAGTAACGATGTCAGCACGAGGTTCATTTTCCCTGCCGATGTTTCGGCGCCAGTTAATCCAAAGAAGATTGAGCGCAGGCAGGCTTGTCCTGTCTGCCGCACCTTGAATGCGCAGCAGGCAGTGGAATGCAGCCACTGCGGGAGCGCTGATTTGCTGCCGGTTGATGTGTCCAGCAATGAGCGCAAGGCGCGGCGCAACGGTGCTGCTTTCACTATCTCCCATCATGACTGCCCCTATTGCGACGGAGATCGCACGCTGACTATCGTGGGTTCTCAAGCCGCAAGTCTGGCCAGTGTCGCGGAGGGCCAGTTGTTTGGCAGCAGTTATCACTGCTGTCCGGTTAAAACGCGAATAGATTCAGCTGGTTGCAATCTTCCCCATGTTCTGATTTGTAGTCGCTGCCCGCAAACGCTTGCTGGATGGGCATTTTCTCGAAAAGGGTGAGCGAAAATATCTGTAACAAAGTGTAGAGCGAAGCGTCCAGATTGAGGCGCTTCTTGACGATGGCGACGAGGACATAGACCGATACGGCGATCCAGATTTGCGACTTCACCGCATTCTCCGAGTTGCCGTAGAACTTCTTGATACGCAGATGCTGCTTGATCCATTTGAAAAACAGCTCCACCTGCCAGCGCGCCTTGTAGAGCGCGCAGATGGTGGCTGCCGGCAACGCGAAGTTGTTGGTGAGGAATACCAGCGTTTTCCCGGTCTCGGGATCCTTGAACCGGATGCGGCGCAGATGCTCCGGATAGTCCTTGCGGCTGGTGGTTCCGGTGAGTGCGACGGTCTGATCGCAGATGATACCTGCGCTGCGATCCGCCACAGCCGAATAGACGCGCTTGAGCCGGGTGTTCGACTTGGCGCGGGTGACGAAGAAGGCTTGTGCCCGATGCATCGTGTAAAGCCGCGCGAAGTCCAGATAACCCCGATCCATGACGTAGATCGCGCCGGCCTCCAGCACCAGGATGTCGAGCGCTTTGACGTCGCCCAGCTTGCCGTCGGAGATGTGGATGAAGCTGGGAATGTTGCCGCGCAAGTCGAGCAGCGTATGCATCTTCACCGCCGACTTGGTGGTGCGAAACAACGCCCACGGAAAAAGCGACAGGCACAGATCGATAGTCGTCGAGTCCAGCGCGTAGACAGTGTTCTCCAACTCGATGCCAAAGCTGTCGCCCGCATAGAGCTTGCGCGCTTGCTCGATCAGGCGCTGGGCGAATTCGGCGTGGATACGCCAGTCGCGTGCCTCGTTGGTATCGGCCAGCGTCGAGCGTTTGGTCTCCTGCCGCAAACCCATGTGGTAGAGCTTGGCCGACTGCGCCGAAAGACAGACTTCGATGTCGCGCAGGCTCTCTCGGTACGTCAGTTGAGCGAAGGCCATCACGCGGAATTGGTCGGCGCATGTCATGGACTTCACGTAGCGGTCGCCGTCGTAGCGCTCGACGATGCGATGGAAGGTCTTCCAGGGGAGGAAGTCCATGAGTTGAGCGAACAGCGTTTTGCCGATGTTCATGGCAGCCTCCGGAAGAAAAACCGGAAGACTGCCAGAACCGCCCTTCGCCGTTCAAATCGGAGACACCCTTCATTGCTTGGAATCCTGCGTCAATCATGGCTTTCAGCGATTCGCCCTCTCGTTTAACCGGACAGCAGTGAGCAGTTATAACGCTGACAAGAAGCTGATTGCGTTTTCTGACTCGGTGCAGGATGCAGCGCATCGCGCGGGTTTCTTCGAGGCGAGAACCTGGCGGCTTAATTTGCGCCCTGCCATGGCTCAGGTGATTCACGATGCGGTGGCGGCAGGAAAGCCGCTGACACTGGCGGAATTACCGGCTGCATTCAAAGACCGCTGGGTAAATGAGTTAAAAGGTGACAAGGCTTACATCAAGACTTTCCTTCCCCCGGCCATTGCCTGGCTGCGGGATTACGACAAACTCTTGCATCAGGACGTGTTGCCGGCGGATGGTTATCTTCAGCAACTGGTGCATCGCGGCTTAACCTGGGCGATGCAGGGCGAATTTGCACAAGACGCACATGTTGGACGCACCTTGCCGCGAACCCGGACCGCATCTCTTGCTTTCAATGAAGACTCCCTCGAAGCGGCAGCAGCAGAAGCGATGCAGTCCCTGCGCGGGAAGGTGGACGCCTTGCGCGAGATTTCTCAAGACGAGGTGCTTGCCTTCATGCGCGGGTTCTTGGCGCGCATGATGCGGGTGGGCGCGATCTGGGATGATTTTCTGGTTACCTACGCGAGGTGTGGTTGCAACCTCTTTGTATACAGGAGCAACAACCCCGCCGAGTACGCGATGCTGAAGTCGCCGCGCCGCCCGAGGTATTTGTCGTTGTTGCCGTACAACAAATGCGATGCGGTCACGGGCGATGAGGCTGTGTTCTACCGAGATTGGGCTTTCAAGTCTCTCGATAATCTGAATCGCGAAGCATTCGTTGATGATTCTGTGATCGCTGACATTTACCGTGTGACACTTCAGGCACTCGAATCACAAGGTCTCGCACAGGCGGTGGAAGCAGAGCAGGCAGGCATCTTGGTTTGGGGGTTGCGCCCTGATGCTTGTCATTTGCTGGACGTGTCTGCTGAGTGGCGCTGCGATAAGTGCCACAACTCGGTGATTGACCATCCGACTACACCGTTAGCCGGAACGGTGTGCAGGCAACTCGGGTGTCACGGACGCTATGCTCAGCACACAGGAGGGTCAACCCAGTTTTACCGGCAGTTGTACCTGACTGCGAATATCGAACGGATATCTTTGCGTACATGATCATGGTTATCACCCTTTGTAACTCCTGCTCAATAATTGGGCAGGAGAGGTTAACAACCTGGTCAAATTTAAACGCGCATAAACCCGGTTACATGGTCAATTTTAGGTGAGCGTCAACACATCACCCGTTCCACCCGTCCAATCCTCAGGCAACACCCCTTGCCACATAACGGTGGAACGATGAATGCGGCCACTCTACCACGCACGAAACCAAGCCATGTTTGACCGGGTTGTAATGGATGTAATCCACATGTCCGGCAAGATCATTGTCATCGCGCACGGTGTGCCCCCGGAATCGCCGTTGCCACAGGCCATATCCACCTTTTGCGTTGCGCGTCAAATTTACTCCGGCGCATGATTATAGAAACGTTCACATTCCATAAACATTTGTTTTTCGCCAGATAGTTCCATTCAATCGCTGGCTGGCTTTCGTAGCGGTGAAACACTATAATTCAGGCCACGCTTAATCTTCATAACCCATTCGCCTTTATGCAGCTATTCACCTTTGGTATTAACCATCAGACTGCTCCGCTCTCTATGCGGGAACGGTTTGCGTTCAGTGTTGATGCAATGGAACCAGCATTGCACAATCTGGTTGAGAATGGCGCGGTCAAGGAAGCGACCATACTTTCTACCTGCAACCGCACCGAGGTATATTGCAACACGCATGAGCCTGCCCAAGCTGTTAATTGGCTGGCTTGCTACCGCCAGATGGAAGCCAGTGAAATCGCGCCCTATCTCTACACCTTGCAGCATGATCAGGCGGTGAAGCATGCTTTCCGCGTTGCCAGCGGGCTGGATTCGATGGTGCTGGGTGAACCGCAAATCCTGGGGCAGATGAAGCAGGCAGTGCGTTATGCGGAACAGGCTGGCACGCTGGGCTTCCTGCTGCACAAATTGTTTCAACGCACTTTCTCGGTAGCCAAGGATGTGCGCACGCAGACCGAGATCGGCGCCAATCTGATTTCCATGGCCGCAGCGGCGGTGAAGCTGGCAGAGCGCATATTTCCCAGCATTGCCGAACAGCGTGTGCTGTTCATCGGCGCAGGCGAAATGATCGAGTTGAACGCCGTGCATTTTGCGGCCAGATCGCCCAAGCACATCACGGTCGCCAACCGTACTTTGGACCGTGCTCAGGTATTGGCGCGGCGCATCAATGGGCATGCCATCACCCTGAACGAGCTGCCGGAGCAACTGGCGCAGCACGACATCATCGTGACCTGCACCGCCAGCCCTCTGCCTATATTGGGCAAGGGCATGGTCGAGCGCGCGCTCAAGGCGCGCAAGCATCGCCCGCTATTTATCGTTGACCTGGCTGTGCCGCGCGACGTGGAAGCCGAAGTTGCCGAGTTGAATGATGTGTTCCTTTACACCGTAGACGATTTGTCCGAAGTGGTGCGCGACGGTATGGATGCGCGCCAGGGCGCGGTCAAGGAAGCCGAGGTCATCATTGATTCCGGCGTGGCCGATTTCATCCGCTGGATGGAATCGCGGGAAGTGGTACCCACCATCCTCGCGTTGCGCAGCCATGCAGAACGCCATCGCCGCCACGAAATTGAAAAAGCTTTGCGCTTGCTGGCAAAAGGCGAAGGAGCGGAAAAGGTGTTGGAGTCATTGAGCAATGGCTTGACCAACAAATTTCTTCACGCGCCGACTCATGCGCTGAACCAGTTGGAGGCCAGCGAACGCGAGGTGTTTCTTGACATGGTGCACCGCATCTACAATTTCCACACTTCTGAATGAACCCCGGTATTTCCGCCAAGCTTGCCCAGTTAAGCGAACGACTGGACGAGGTAGGACGCCTGTTGAGCAGCGAGAATGCCACGCGCGACATGGATGTTTTTCGCAGGCTGAGCCGCGAGCGCGCCGAGCTTGATCCGGTGGTGGAGTTGTACCATGCCCATCAGGCTTGTGCGGCGGACATTGCCACCGCGCTGGAAATGGCGAGCGACCCCCAGTTGCGCGACCCTGGGATGCGCGAATTTGCCGATGCCGAGGTAAAACAGGGCCGGGCGCACCTGGAACAGATCGAAGCGGATTTGCAAAAACAGCTGTTGCCGAAAGATCCCAACGACGAGCGCAACGTGTTTCTGGAAATCCGCGCCGGAACCGGCGGCGATGAAGCGGCGCTGTTTTCCGGCGACCTGTTCCGCATGTATTCGCGCTTCGCCGAGCGCAACCGCTGGCAGGTCGAAATCATTTCGGAAAGCCCCGGCGAGAAAGGCGGCTACAAGGAAATCATCGCCCGCATCGTGGGGCACGGCGCGTACTCGGTGTTGAAGTTTGAATCCGGGGCGCATCGCGTACAGCGCGTTCCCGCCACCGAGGCGCAGGGGCGCATCCACACCTCGGCATGCACCGTGGCGGTATTGCCGGAAGCAGACGAGGTCAGCGATGTGGTGCTGAATCCAGCCGATCTGCGCATAGACACTTTCCGCGCCTCGGGCGCGGGCGGCCAGCATATCAACAAGACCGATTCGGCGGTGCGCATCACCCACCTGCCAACCGGAACGGTGGTGGAGTGCCAGGACGGACGTTCGCAGCACAAGAACAAGGCGCAGGCGCTGGCGGTGCTGGCCGCGCGCATCAAGGACAAGGAAGAGCGCGCAGCCCACAGCAAACAGGCCGCCGAGCGTAAGTCGCTGGTGGGCAGCGGCGACCGCTCCGAACGCATCCGCACCTACAACTTCCCGCAAGGCCGCGTCACCGACCACCGCATCAACCTCACCCTGTACAAGATGGATCACATCATGGACGGTGACATCGGTGAACTCACCGGCGCGCTGATGGCGGAACACCAGGCGGAGCAGCTTGCGGCGCTGGCGGATGAAGCCACTTGATTGTGCAAGACAGGCAAGGTAGCCGGGTTATCCAGGCCATTCGACATATTGACTGGCTGTTTCGGCTTCGCCAATTCCGTGATGTGGAGAATGGCAGCATGAAGAATAACCGAGCTTCATCATGAGATACTGAAACTGCATATGCTTCGAGTACGCTCATAACCTGTGACTTGGCTATCGCCTTTCGGGTGCCCGGCCAATAGCTCTTCGGCTGATTGCCTAGTCGAATGGCTATAACCAATGGCTTGCCCAGCGTCATTTGCAGCGTCAAATGCTGGGTTAGTCAGATGGCTAGTAGTTCCATCAGGATATGCTTATTGCACAACTTTTGGTCTGAACCCGTTCGCTAAACAAAATTGGAGAGAGCAATGAAATGTATCCTTTATTTGCTGATTGCATTTCTGCTTGCGGCTTGCTCCAGCGATCTGTATCGCAGAATATATGAAGGCATAGTGAGCAATAACGATGCGAAGAAAACGCCAATCGAACGCGCTGCCTCTCCCGCTCCAAGCTACGACAAATACAAGAAGGAGCGGGAAGAATTACCAAAAGAGTAATTCAATCGAGACGGGGTAGGTACAATTTGCGTGGATGGTAGAGTTGCCCACCCTGCAAAAGAACTAACGGGCACGGCAGGTATGCCACCCCTGCTGATGAACCCGCCATGCCCGTTTCCCTGAGCGAGGTTGTTGCCGACTTGTCAGCTTTACAACCACGGCCTACCCTTTACGGGCACACCCCAACACTCTCCCCGTGGGCGAGGGAGCGAACGAATCGCTACGCGAGTTTCTAAGTTATTGAATGAAACGCATCACTTTTTCACCGCTGGCCGTACTGTTGTCGGTCAGCATTTTTCAACCACGGCTTACTCTGAATAAGCCACAACACAGAAGGAAACAGGCAACATGACTGAACTGATTAAAAGCGACAACAAGCTGGGCGAAGGCGATCTGGCGACCAACGGCAAAGAGGTGCTGGTGCATTACACCGGCTGGCTGTACGACGAAGCCGCGCCCGGCCATAAAGGCGCAAAATTCGACAGCTCGCGCGACCGCCACGAGCCGTTTGATTTTCCGCTCGGCGCGGGGCATGTCATCAAGGGCTGGGATCAGGGTGTGGAAGGCATGAAAGTAGGCGGGCAGCGCACGCTGGTCATCCCCGCACACCTGGGCTACGGCGCACGCGGCGCGGGTGGGGTGATCCCGCCGAATGCAACGCTGGTGTTTGATGTCGAATTGCTGGCTGTGCATTAATTCACCCCGCGCAGGGCACCCTGTAACAATTTAAAATTATTTCAATGGAGCATTACATAATGATGAAACACACTCTGTTTTTTCCTCTGGCTTTGCTGCTGTCTGCTGGCATTTTCTCAACTGCGGCCTATTCCGAACAAGCTGTAACAAAAAAAGAAGCAAGCAACATAACTGAGCTGGTTAAAACCGACATCAAGCCGGGTAACGGCGCGCAGGCCACTGCAGGGCACGAAGTGTCCGTGCATTACACCGGCTGGCTGTATGACGAGGCCGCAGCCGGCCACAAGGGCAAGAAGTTCGACAGTTCGCGCGACCGCGGTCAACCGTTTAATTTTCCGCTCGGCGCGGGTCAGGTGATCAAGGGTTGGGATCAAGGCGTGGAAGGGATGAAAGTGGGCGGCCAACGCACTTTAGTTATCCCCGCTAACCTCGGCTATGGCTCTCGCGGTGCAGGCGGGGCGATTCCGCCGAATGCGACGCTGGTGTTTGATGTCGAGTTGCTGGGTGTTCGTTAAATCTTTTCCGCAGATTACGCAGATGACACAGATTCAAACGCTAGTCCAAAAAGCTGGGTTAATCTGCGTAAATCTGTGTAATCTGCGGATGACGACTTTGAATTTTCGATGAATCAGATCTCGAACCCGCTGTTGGTCACGGCCTTGATGCTCGCCGTTTCCAACCTGTTCATGACGTTCGCTTGGTATGGGCACCTGAAAAATCTGGCGACCTCGCCGTGGTATATCGCGGCGCTGATTAGCTGGGGCATCGCACTGTTTGAATACCTGTTGCAGGTGCCGGCCAACCGCATCGGCTACACTGAACTCAGCCTCGGGCAGTTGAAGATATTGCAGGAGGTTATCACGCTGTCGGTGTTCGTGCCGTTCGCGGTGTTGTACATGAACCAGCCGCTTAAGCTGGATTACTTGTATGCGGCGCTGTGCCTGATGGGCGCGGTGTATTTCATTTTCAGGACATAACATGCACATCCATATCCTGGGAATCTGCGGCACCTTCATGGGCGGTATTGCCGTTCTGTTCAAGCAGGCGGGCTATCGCGTCACCGGCTGCGACGCTAATGTCTATCCGCCGATGAGCACGCAACTGATGGAACAAGGTATCGAGCTGATTGAGGGCTTCGGCGTGGAGCAGCTCGAACTCAATCCGGATGTGTTCGTCATCGGCAACGTGGTGTCGCGCGGCAATCCGCTGATGGAGGAAATCCTCAACCGCAACCTGCCCTACGCTTCCGGCCCGCAGTGGCTGGCCGACACGCTGCTGCGTGACAAGTGGGTGCTGGGCGTGGCGGGCACGCATGGCAAAACGACCACCAGCTCGATGTTGGCGTGGATACTGGAATATGCGGGATTGAACCCCGGTTTCCTGATTGGCGGCGTGCCACAAAATTTTGGTGTTTCTGCGCGGCTTCCCTCTCCCCCCCCCCCTCTCCCCAAGGGAGAGGGGGGACTTTTCGTCATCGAGGCGGATGAATACGACACTGCATTCTTCGACAAGCGTTCCAAGTTCGTGCATTACCGCCCGCGCACGGCGATACTCAACAATCTGGAATTCGACCACGCCGACATCTTTGCCGACTTGAGCGCCATCGAAACCCAGTTCCATCATCTGGTGCGCACCGTACCCGGCAAAGGACTGATCGTCAGCAACGGGCGCGAAGCGGCGTTGGAGCGTGTGCTCAGGCGCGGCTGCTGGACGCTGGTGGAGAGATTCGGAGATCACCCCCTCCCCAGCCCTCCCCCAGCGGGAGAGGGGACTATTACGGAGTTAGGCTGGCAGATTGATGACAATAACCGCGTGGCCCTCAACGGTGAACCGCAAGGCACGTTGCACTGGGACTTGTTCGGCGATCACAACCGCATGAATGCGCTCGCCGCACTCGCCGCCGCGCGCCACGCCGGAGTGCCGGTGGCGCAGGGGTTGGCGGCGCTCGGTGAATTCAAGAACGTGAAGCGGCGCATGGAGGTGTGCGGCACGGTTAACGGCATTACTGTGTATGACGATTTCGCCCATCATCCCACCGCAATTGATACCACCGTTGCAGGGTTGCGCCACAAGGTGGGCGCCACAAGAATTCTGGCGGTGCTGGAGCCACGCTCCAACACCATGAAACTGGGAGTGATGAAAGATGCCCTGCCCGGAAGTTTGAAAGATGCCGACTTCGTTTTCTGTTACGGCGCTAATCTGGGCTGGGATGCGGTTGCCGCACTTGCTCCGCTAGGCAGCAAGGCCGTCGTCAAGGATGATCTGGGCGGATTGATCGAAGCCATCGCTTCCATTGCGCGCCCGGGCGATCACGTCCTGGTGATGAGCAACGGTGGGTTCGGCGGGATACATGAGAAACTGCTGAAGCGGCTGGCCAAATAGATTTCAGGTTTCTTCAACCGCGAAGATGCGGCGGTGCTCGCGGATGGCGTAGCGGTCAGTCATGCCCGCGATGTAGTCGGACACGGCGCGGGCGCGGTCATCCTCCTCTTGCCGCTGGTGCTGTGGCGGAAGCAAACGGTTGTCCGCCATAAAGACCTGAAACAGTTCGCTGATGATGCGGTGTGCCTTGGTGTTCATGCGCATGACTTGATAATGGCGATACAGGTGGATGTGCAGAAATGCTTTCAACTCACGGCTTTGCTCGCGCACTTCGGTGCTGAATGCGGCCAAAGGCGGGGCAGACCGCACGTCATCAAGATTTTGTATGCCATGCGTTTGTATATTCTGCCCGGTTTGCCGTATCAGGTCAGTAGCCAGCGTGTTGATCATGTGCCGTATCGTTTCGTGTATCAGGCGGCGGTCGCCAAGGCTCGGATGCGCTTTGCGCACAACATCGAGATTGCTGGCAAATAAGCGCACCGAGGCGATCTGCTCCAGCGAAATCAGCCCGGAGCGCAGCCCATCATCCACATCGTGATTGTTGTAAGCGATTTCGTCGGCCAGATTGGCAATCTGCGCCTCCAGCGAAGGGCGTTGTTTTTTGATGAAACGCTCGCCTACCGGGCCCAATTTTTCGGCGACTTCCGGCGCACAATGTTTGAGGATGCCTTCGCGCGTTTCAAAGCACAGGTTCAGGCCATCGAAGTCGGCATAGCGCTCTTCCAACATGTCCACCACGCGCAGCGATTGCAGGTTGTGCTCGAAGCCGCCATAGTCTTTCATGCAGGTATTGAGCGCATCCTGCCCGGCATGGCCGAACGGCGTGTGTCCGAGGTCGTGCGCCAGCGAGATGGCCTCCACCAGATCTTCGTTCAATTTCAGATGGCGTGCGATGGAGCGGGCGATTTGCGCCACCTCGATGCTGTGTGTCAGCCGGGTGCGGAACAGGTCGCCCTCGTGGTTAACGAATACCTGGGTCTTGTATTCAAGGCGGCGAAATGCGGTGGAGTGGATGATGCGGTCGCGGTCGCGCTGAAATTCGCTGCGCCCGAAGGGCGTTTCTTCGCGCACAGCCCTGCCGCGCGTGTTGTGCTCACTTACCGCATAGGGTGCAAGTTCAGCCATGCTTGCTATCCCTGCAAGGGGGGCCCGGTGGGTTCCCGGCAGCTTCGTATGCCACCCTCTCGCAGCACGCTTCAAAAGTTTGCCGTAACAAGTCTTCCGGCACATCGCCGCTGATTACCGCTTGGCCGATAGCCTTGAGCAATACGAAGCGCATCTTGCCGCCGGTCACTTTTTTATCCAGCCCCATCAGTTGCAGATATTTCTCTGCTCCCAGGGCAGGTGCAATGACGGGCAGCCCGGCGCGCTCAAACAGATGACGGATTCGAGCGGTGTCCTGCACACTTATCCAGCCAAGGCGGCAAGATAAATCGGCAGCCATGATGGTGCCTGCTGCCACCGCTTCGCCGTGCAGCCACACCCCATAGCCCATACCGGTTTCGATAGCATGGCCAAAAGTATGGCCGAGGTTGAGCAGGGCGCGCTCGCCGCTTTCGCGCTCGTCTGCGGCGACCACTTCGGCCTTATTCCGGCAACTGTGCACGATGGCGTATTGCAGCGCCTCCGCATCGCGCGCCAGCAGTTTTGCCATGTTCTGTTCCAGCCATCCGAAGAACGGCAGGTCGCGGATCAGGCCGTATTTGATGATTTCCGCCAGGCCAGCGCGCAATTCCTGATCCGGCAGGGTGTTAAGTGTGGCGATGTCGGCCAGCACTACTTGCGGCTGGTGGAATGCGCCTATCATGTTCTTGCCTAGCGGGTGGTTGATGCCGGTCTTACCGCCGACCGAGGAGTCAACTTGCGCCAGCAGCGTGGTAGGTATCTGGATAAAGGGCACGCCGCGCAGAAACGTCGCGGCGGCGTAGCCGGTCATGTCGCCGATAACGCCGCCGCCCAAGGCGATCAGCGGCGTGGTGCGCTCGCAACGATAGGTCAGCAGCGCGTTATAAATCAACCCCAGCGTTTCTGTATTTTTGTATTCCTCACCATCCGGCAGGACGATAGGGATAACCTCCACGCCGTTGACTTGCAGCATGGCGCGCAATGCTTCCAGGTACAGCGGGGCCACGGTGGTGTTGGTCACTACTGCCGCTCTCTTGCGCGGCAAATGTGGCAACAGCAAGTCGGCACGGGCGAGAAGGTTGCCGCCGATATGGATGGGATAACTGCGTTCCAGCCCGACGGTCAATGTTTGCATAGCATTGGAGGGTTCAAATTGCCGCATTAAATTTTTGTAATTGGTTCATTTCCTGCTGTAGATGTAGCACCAGGCTAAGTACGCTTTGTTTGCCGGTAGGTATTACCAGATCGGCTACCTGTGCGTAAAGCGGGTCACGTTGTTCGTACAATTCTTTCAGTTTGGAGCGCGGGTCGGCACCCTGCAATAGCGGGCGGCTGCGGTCATGGCGGGTGCGCTGCCAGAGATCATGCACCGTACTTTTCAGGTAAACCACTAACCCATTACAGATTAATGCGTCGCGGTTGTGCTCGTTTAACACTACGCCACCCCCTGTTGCCAATACAATATTATTCAGTTTTACCAACTCTTGAATAACGTTCATTTCGCGTTGACGGAAACCGGCCTCGCCCTCAATATCGAAAATATGCGGTATGGTCACGCCAGTTCGCTGTTGGATTTCTTCGTCGCTGTCGACAAATGTTTTCTCTAAATGCTGGGCAAGCAATTTTCCGACCGTGGTTTTCCCAGCTCCCATCATACCTACAAGAAAAATATTGCCGGAAGGGCGCTTTGCAAGAGTGGTGTCAATAAGCTGCATAGTTGGATTGTAGCTAAAAAAATCCCATTCTCACTGCGGACAGTTACTCACGAGATTTGCATCGTGGTGCATTGCGATCTTTGGTGTATCCGACAAGAAAAAGCCCGGCAGAAGCCGGGCTGCTGTTGAACACACCAACGGCTTAGCGCAGATTCAAGCTTTCCTTCAGAATTTTGGGGGTGATAAAAATCAACAACTCAGTTTTGTTTATGGTTTTGGTGTTGTTCTTGAAAAGCCAGCCAAGGACTGGGACATCTCCAAATAACGGGACCTTCTGAGTCGTATCGGATTCGTTTTGCGTATAAACCCCACCAATTACGACTGTGCCGCCGTTCTCAACCAATACTTGAGTTGTTACTTGTTTGTTATTGATGCTCGGTATACCGCCATATATGGCGCCAACTGTATCTTGGGTTACGTTCAAGTCCATGTTGATGTGATCGTCAGGCGTAATCTGCGGGGTCACCGTGAGGCTCAAGGTTGCATCCTTGAACGCTGTCGTCGCCGGTGTCGATCCGGTGCCAGCCACTGTATAAGGAATCTGGACACCCGATTTGATAGTCGCCGGCTTTGAATCTGCCGTCACAACACGCGGGCTGGCAATATTTTTGGATGTTCCATCTATCTCTGATGCGGTCAGCTCCAAAGTCAGGGTTTTTGTTGCCGTCGGGTTAAATAGCGCAAGGGTCAAATCGCCGAATGATGTGACCGCAGGTAGCGTCACGTTTCCTGTTACTCCAGCACGCTGGGAGCCAGCGCCAAACCCGCTGCCTGCAACAGGAATGCTGCCAGGGCTACCGGGTCCGGTATAGCCCAATTTACCACCCAGCGTCCGGTTGAAATCATCTTTTGCTTCCACGAACCGTGCTTCGATCATTACCTGGCGCACCGGCACATCAATTTGCTTGATAAGTTTGCGTGCTTCTTCCAAAGCTGAAGGGGTGTCCTTTATGAACAAAGTATTGGTGCGGCTATCCACCACTGCGCTCCCTCGCTTGGAAAGTATGCGCTGCTTGTCATTTGTCAGCATGGTGGCGACCGCATCTCCCTTCTGATAACTCAGCGAGAAGCTTTCGGTACGGAGAATCTCAAGGTCAGAAATTTCCTGGCTCGAAGTGAGAGTAATTTTTTCTTTGGCTGCCAATTCGTCACGCGGGGCTATTTGCATCACGTTGCCATTTACACGTTTATCCAATCCCTTGCTCTGCAAAATAATGTCCAGCGCCTGATCCCACGGTACATCTTTCAGGCGCAGGGTGAGATTGCCGCTCACCGTATCGCTGATTATCATGTTCATGTTGATGTTGTTGCTATTGATAAAATCACCAATCACATACAGGGCTTCGCGTACCAGAATGCTCTGGAAATTCAGCGTCAGTTTCTCTCCCGAATAGCCAACCTGGCTACCCTTCACCAGTTTGTTTGGGTCACTCGTCAGCGGTTTGATTTCCACGATGAATTTATTGTCCGCCTGGTAGGCAGCTTGTTCCCATACGCCCTTGGGTTCGATGACCATGCGCACATCGTCACCCCGTACAAAAGTGTCTATTCCCTCCACTGGGGTGCCAAAATCCGTTACGTCAAGCTTGCGTTGCAGGTTGCGCGGCAAGTTGGTTTTAAAGAAATCCACAATCAGGTTCTTGCCATGTTGCTTGATGTCTATTCCTACATTGGCATCCGACAGGTCAATCTGAATGCGCCCTTCGCCATTTTTTCCACGATGGAAATCCACATCGCGCAGGCTGTGTTTTTGCACAACCGGCTTGGCTTCAGCAAAGTGGGAGACAGAACTCGTATCAGCGACATTGGCTGCTTTACCTTGCAGAGTGATCAGCAGGTTATTGCCATCAATCTGAAGATCATATGACAGCATTTGGCTCAGGTTGACCACCAGGCGTGTACGGTTGCCCGCCTGCACAATATTGGCGCTCCGCAGCCCAACTTCGCTGAATTCCTGGGTGGACTTGCCCAGGCCATTCGTGGTATTGGGGAAGTCGAAAGCGATGCGCGGCGGAGTGCTGATAGTAAATCCGGCAGGCGGATTAGCGAGCGCGCTTTTCATTTCAACTTTCATGACCAGTTTGCCGCCCGGTGCAGCGCTGACGCTAAGCGACTGAATGCTGTTTTGTGTGTCCGTATTGCTTTGCGCATGCGCGGTCAGCGCACAAACCGTAAATGCGGCGATGGCAAATCGAAAAATTCTTTGGGCTGTGTCGCTGACCACTCGCAAGCGGCTGTTCTGGCACACGGCTAATTGCCCCGAGGGGAGGCGATTTCCGCTAAGCCCAGCCTCATGGAACGGCGTTACCGCGACTTTGTTATTAAACTTTCTCATGTTTGCTCCTGATCATTCCAATAGTTGCATACTGCTCACGCGCTCCAACCAATCCCCAGTGCTGTCTTGAATTGTTTCCTTGATTTTTACTTCGGTGTCTGACACCTCCGTAATTTGACCAAAATTCTGGCCCAGGTAATTGCCTATCTTGATGCGGTGCAGCTTGCTGTCAGGTGAACGAATAATTGCGTAACTCATTTTGCCCTGGCGGAGAAAGCCAACCATCTTCAGGCTCTCCAATGGGAATTCTTCCAGCGCTTCCCGATGCCGTCCCAAGTCTGGCTGATTAAGGCCGGGGCGCCCGCCGCTTTTTACTTCCGGCTTGCGTGGTTTAAATGGGTCGGGCACGCCTATGGAATTATCATAGTTGAACGGCTCGTATGGCTTGACCTCGGGCGGCGCATCTACCTTGCCGCGCAGATTGGCTCCAGAATTCTTGACGAAATCACGCAAGTCCTGAAATTCTTCACCGCCACATGCAGTCAGCAAGACGGAGGCCAGCAACAATAGCAGGGCTGATCTCATCATTTTTTCGCTCCGGTAGCTGATTTTGCCGCTTGCTTCTGTGCGGCCAGCTCTTCCTCGTCCAGATAACGATATGTCTTGGCCATCGCATCCATCACAAGTTGTGCGCCCGCAGGATTGATACTGATGTCGTTCAAAGTCACGATACGTGGTAATTGGGAAATGTCGCTGGCAAACTTGCCAAGATCGTCATAGTTACCCGTTACTTTCAGGGTTATCGGTTGCTCAGCAAACACACCGGTCACCCTCTCGGCGCCGGGCCTGAATAATTCAAACTGTAATCCACGCCCCAAGCCAGCCTGGTTAATGTCTGTCAACAGTGCGTCCATTTCAGATTTGTTTGGCAACTGCTTGAGCAATGCACCAAGCGACTGCTGTGTTTCGGTAAGCTGCTTCTTGATGATATCCAGATTGATGGCTTGTTTTTTCTTGAGGAGAAATGTCTCTTTCAGCCTTGCCTCTTCTTGCTCGGCATTGCTCAGATTTTCCAACTGCCCTTGCCAGTCAAATACGAACCCCCCAAATATCACCGCTACGAATATTGTCAAAAGCGAGATCAGTTTTACTGGCCAAGGCCAGCTACCAGGATTTCTTGGGTTAACATTTTTTAGCTCTTCCAACAAATTCATGGGTACACCTAACCTTTCGTGCCGACGGTTTTGGCCGGAGCAGTGGGGGTTGTTGGAGTTTGGTTTTTCAAACTTAAATTCAGGGCAAATTCGCTCACGCGCACCCCGGCAGCAGTCGTCGAATGAATTTCAACCAATGCCGGCTTCTCTAACCAGGGAGAGCTCTCGATTGAGCGCATCAGAGTGGATACCCGCGCATTCGACTGGGCATAGCCAATTAAGTTAATCCTGTTGCCGGTCTGTTTAATCGATTTCAAATACACACCTTCAGGCAAAATACGCAACATCTGATCCATCAGATGCACCACATCCGAGCGGGTAGTTTGCAGCCCCTCTACCACCGTCTTGCGTGCAAGCAAAGATTCGGTCTGTTCGCGCAATTTCTTGATTTCTGCGATTTGCTTGTCAAGAACTGTCGTTTCCTGCTTAAGGTATTGGTTACGCCGCTCCTGATAAGAAATTTTGGAACTGATAGCAGCATGAACAAAACCCACAACCAATGCGCCCAACACCAGAGAGATTGCACTAAAAGCGATAAGCTGAACTTGGCGCGCTTTGCGCCTCTCAGCGCGGTGTGGCAATAAGTTAATACGTATCATGAAGGGTCAAACCTCCGCATCGCAAGACCACAAGCAATCATCAGCGCCGGCGCGTCTGTCTGTAATTGGCGCGGTTTAATGCGGCTGGATAATGCCATCTGCGCAAACGGATTAGCCACAAGCGTGTTCACCTGCGTGCGCGTCGCGACCGCATCATCCAGGCCTGCCAGCGCTGCACAACCGCCTGCCAGTACAATATAGTTCACCTCATTAAACTGGGATGAAGTAAAGAAAAATTGCAGGGCACGCGCCACCTCGCTTGCCACATTTTCGCGGAATGGAGCAAGCACATCGCTTTCGTAATTATCTGGCAGGCCGCCGTTGCGTTTGCCTGCCTCAGCCTCATCAGCAGACAAACCAAACATGTTTTGGATCTGCTGGGTCAACTGTTCGCCACCAACCTGCTGATCACGCGTGTAAACCGATTGTTTGTTGCGCAGTACGTTTACATTCATTACATTTGCGCCAATATCCACCAATGCCACGCACTGATCTGCGGCGCCTCCCGGCAATTGCACACATATCTGATCAAACGCCATCTCGGCAGCATAGGGCTCTACGTCCACCACAACTGCCCTGAGTCCAGCCGCTTGTGCGACTGCAATGCGATCCTCCACATTGGCTTTGCGTGAGGCTGCCAGCAGTACCTCAATTTCTTCTGGATTGCCAGGGGCCGGGCCTATTACCTGAAAATCCAGGTTGACTTCGTCCATGGCAAAAGGGATATACTGGTTTGCTTCAGATTCAACCTGATATTCCAGATCTTCCTCGCGCAACCCGCTAGGTAGCAGAATTTTTTTGGTAATCACCGCTGCAGAGGGCAACGCCAAGCTAACGTTCTTGATGCGCGTTCCCATCCGTTTCAGTGCTCGCGCCAAGCTCTCTGAAACCGCTTCCAGGTTGTTGATGTTGCCATCGATCACTGCGTCTTTAGGCAATGCTTCAATAGCATAGCGCTCGACTACATAGCCGTTCTTTTTCGGCGATTCACTTAACTCCACCATTTTTACCGAAGACGTACTAATATCCACCCCCATTAAAGGTGGCGACTTGGTACGCAGAAAATCCAGCGGGATATCAAAATTTCCTTTAAGCATAGGCTGGTCAGAGCTTTTCCGTATAAAGTGGTTTAAATCCTAGCAATAACTACATCCCATGTAAAGCTTTTTCTACGGGGCTTCTTTCATCCCCCAAACACCTGATCGGGATAAACCACCGAATACGGTAAAGATGGGCGGTCATTCCTGACCGGGGGTGAGGTTCCAAAGACTTCTTTAATGAATACTACGCAACGCACAGGAATTATGCAACGACGGTAAGTGGTTCAGCATGAGATGAACATAAATTGCGATCAAAAGCGAATTCATTGATACCGAAGCAGATAGTTCAGTGCTATCCCCGCGAACACAGCCGCACCGAACCAGTTGTTATGCAGGAACGCTCTGAAGCACATCTCGCGCTGGCGTTTGCGGATCAGTGCGTAGTGGTAGGCGGCGATGCCTGCCGCAACCAGCAGGCCGAGGTAGTAAAACGCCCCCAGCCCCAGCGTGTAACCGGTTCCAGCCAGGATGCCGAGGGTGGTGGCGTAACAGGCCATCACCGCGAGCACGTCGTGCTTTCCAAAAAACAACGCAGAGGAATGGATGCCGAGATGGATATCGTCGTCCCGGTCCACCATCGCATATTCGGTGTCGTAGGCAATCGCCCAGAACACATTAGCCAGCAGCAGCAACCACGCCACGTTGGGCACGCCGCCCAGTTGCGCGGCAAAGGCCATCGGGATGCCGAAGCCGAACGCGATGCCGAGATAGGCTTGCGGGATGGCGAATAAGCGTTTGGTGAACGGGTAGCTGGCGGCGAGGAGCACGGCTGGGACGGACAGCAGCAGCGTTAATCCGTTGAGCGGCTGGATCAGCAGGAAAGCGGTCAACGCCAGGCCTGCTGCCAGCCACAGCGCTTCGTGCGGGGCAATTTTTCCGCTGGTAACGGGGCGGTCGCGGGTGCGTTTCACGTGCCTGTCAAAATCGCGGTCGGCATAGTCGTTGATGACGCAACCCGCCGAACGCATCAGGATCGTGCCGAGGATGAAGATGGCGGCAATATGCCAGGGCGGATGGCCGTCACCGGCGATCCACAAGCCCCACAGCGTGGGCCACAGCAGCAGCAGGATGCCAATGGGGCGGTTGAGCCGGGTTAGCTTGATGTAGAGACACAGGCGTTCAGCTAACTTCATTTGTGTAATTTCAAAATATCCGGCAGGAACACTTCCGTCACCAGCAGCGGCGCATCGCGCAGGGAAAACAGCGAGCGGCGCGCCCACATACGCTCAGGCGCCGCATCCAGCATTGCAGCCGCACGCTGGAACAGCGCGTGTTGCGGCTGGAGCGCCTTGTAGTGCAATGGCGCACGCTTCACCAGCGGATGGGTAAATAGCAGCGCTCCAAGCGGCTTATTGCCCAGGTTTTGCAATGCGCGCCACACTCCGCGCAGATGCTGCGGCGCAACCACGCTATGCGCAAACACTACCGGCTTGCCGTCCGCGTATAAAAATACCTCACGCGTGTAAATTTTATGCCGGGGCGGCAAACCGAGCAACGCGGTTTCGTCGTACGCCGCAACCGCCAGGCAATTACCTGCATTACGCACGCTGAAAGCGGCGCAACGCTGCTGGATGCGCAACGTGAGCGAGCCGTGGTCGCGCAGCCAGTGCATATACCCGGCAGCGGTAACCGGAAGAAAGCTTTGCCAGTATTGGTCAGACATGCAGGTAATCATGCCTGTTTGCCATCCAGCGTTGCAAGTGTTTCTGCGCGGCTTCGGGAAAATCGCGCAGCATTTCGTCCGCGACGGCGCGTGCGCCATTGAGCAAATTTACATCTGCGCTCACGTCGGCGAAACGCAGCATCGGAACACCGCTCTGGCGTGCGCCTAGCAGTTCGCCGGGGCCGCGCAGGCGCAGGTCGTGCTGCGCGATCTCGAACCCGTCGGTGTTTTCATAGATGATTTTCAGCCGTGCGCGCGCCAGTTCCGATAACGGTTGTTGAAACAGCAGAACGCACGTGCTGTGTACTGCACCGCGCCCGACGCGCCCGCGCAACTGGTGCAGTTGCGCCAGTCCCATGCGCTCGGCATGTTCGATCACCATCATGTTGGCGTTGGGCACGTCCACGCCGACCTCGATTACCGTGGTGGCGACCAGCAACTGTACTTCGCCTGCCTGGAACGCCGCCATTACGCGCGCCTTCTCGGCGCTGTCCAGCTTGCCATGCACCAGGCCGACGTTAAGTTCCGGAAAAGCGGCGCGCAAAGCCTGATGTGTCTCGATTACAGTTTGCAACTCCAGTGTTTCCGATTCATCAATCAGCGGGCACACCCAATAAGCCTGCTGCCCGGCCATGCAGGTGTCGCGGACGCGCACGAACACTTCCTCGCGCCGTGCATCATGGATGAGCTTGGTGGTGACCGGTGTGCGCCCCGGCGGCAGTTCATCGATTACCGATACATCGAGATCGGCGTAATAACTCATCGCCAGCGTGCGCGGGATTGGGGTTGCGCTCATCATCAGCTGGTGCGGTTCGTCGCCTTTACTGCGGAGCGCAAGACGTTGCTGCACGCCGAACTTGTGCTGTTCATCGACAATGACCAGCCCCAGTTTTTGAAACTCCACCTGTTCCTGAAACAGCGCGTGTGTGCCGATCGCGAGTTGCGTCTCGCCCTGCGCGATGCGTTCGGCAGCGGCCTGCTTGTCCTTTTTTTTCAGGCTGCCGGATAGCCACACCGGCGCAATGCCGAGCGGGGCGAGCCAGCCGCGAAGCTTGAGATAGTGCTGCTCGGCAAGAATCTCGGTAGGCGACATCAGCGCCACCTGATAGCCGTTCTCCATGGCTTGCAAGGCGGCCAGCGTTGCGACTATGGTTTTGCCGCTACCCACATCGCCTTGCAGCAGGCGCTGCATCGGGTGGGGCTGGTCAAGGTTGAGGCTGATTTCCCGCGAGACCCTTTGCTGGGCATGGGTCAAGCGGAACGGCAGCGCTTGCAACAGTTGTTGCGTGTACCGGTCATGCGCCGGCAGGCGCGGTGCGGGTCGGCTGCGCCGCTTGCGATAGTGCAGACGCATGGAAAGCTGCTGCGCCAGCAGCTCGTCAAACTTGACGCGCAGCCAGGCAGGATGGGTGCGCTCGGCAAGCGTCTCTTCAGCAATTTCCGGCGGCGGGTTATGCAGCAGCTTCACGCTGTCGGCAAAACCGGGTAACTTGAGCCTGTCAAGCAAGGTTGGCGGCAGCGTGTCGGGCAGCTCCAGTTCGTTGAGTGCGGACTGAATCTGTTTGCTTAATGTCGCCTGCGGCAGCCCGGCTGTGGTGGGGTAGACCGGTGTCAGCGCCTGCTTGAGCGGCGTGTCCTCACTTGTCACGCGACACTTGGGATGCACCATTTCCATGCCGAAGTAACCCATGCGCGCCTCGCCCAGCGCGCGGATTTTTTTGCCTACGGCGAGGCTTTTTTGCTGGCTGGGGTAAAAATGCAGGAAGCGCAGATGCAGCACCCCGCTGTCATCCTGCATTTGGCACACCAGGGTGCGGCGCGGGCGATAGACGATTTCGCTATGGATGATCTCGCCCTCCACCTGTGCGTTCATGCCGGGCGTGAGCTCGACGATGCGTTGCAACTGCGTTTCATCTTCATAACGTAGCGGCAGGTGCAGCACTAGGTCGAAACGGTTATGGATGCCAAGCTTGGCGAGTTTGGCCAGCGTGGCTTTGGGGATGCTGCTGGAGATCACGTTGGAAATGGCACGGGCGTGCGGAGCAATCAGGCGCCCTGCCTTAATCCTGAATACACAGCACGCCGTCTATTTCCACCAACGCCCCGCGCGGCAGCGCCGAGACACCCACTACCGCGCGTGCCGGGTAAGGTTGATGGAAATAAGTTGCCATGATTTCGTTCACCCTGGTGAAGTTGCCCAAGTCGGTGAGGTAAACATTCAGCTTGACCACATCGTTCAGGCTACCGCCAGCGGCAGTGGCCACTGCGCGCAGGTTCTGAAATACACGGTGTATCTGCTTCTCTATGCCTTCGACCATCTGCATGGTGCCCGGATCCAGGCCAATCTGGCCAGAGAGGTATACCGTATCATCTACACGAATAGCTTGCGAATAAGTGCCGATGGCGGCTGGCGCATCCGGAGTTTGAATCATCGTCCTGTTTTGCATGTCTGGCTCCTGTGTGTTGCCCAATTAACGCGTATCTGAGAACCCGATTCTAGTTAAGAACCGGCCTGGTTGAAAGAGTAGTTTTGCTATTTGTGGGTGCTTCTAAATATTCAGGGTTCGCCCGAATGCGCCAGAATGCGTCCAAGATGGGCAGCTTTTCCATCAGGAAGTTAGGTGATTTTAGCTTCGGCCACGCGCGCAGTCTGGGTGTGTCATGCTTTGGATTGGTGGTGGGCGATCAGCTTGTCGATGAACTGGCGCAAGAAATGATCCGGCTGCGCACTGTGGAAACGGTCGAACTCCTGGCCGTGGCTGTAAGCGATGACCGTCGGGAAACCGCGTACTTTGTGCTTTCCGGCTATGCGCATGTTCTCGTCTGCATCCACTTTGGCCAGCATGAATTTGCCGCCATATTCTTGCGCCAGTTTTTCCAGGCGCGGGCCGAGCACATTACACGGCGCACACCATTCAGCACCGATGTCGAGCAGGATGGGTGTGCCCTGCGAACAGACGACCACGCGTTCGTCGAAATTGGCTTCCTCAACGTCGTAAGAAAATGGATGGGTTTCATGCATGTGCATCGCGGACTATTCCTTTTTGTGATCGTTTATAATTTTTCCCGGGCTCTCGCGGCCATCTATTGTTGTGCGCTCAATTTACATCCGCCATATAAACAGGGTGGAGCCATGGAGGTCGTCGGTCTCTATCGTCTCATGGGATGATTCATCCGGCACCGCAAAAGTGCTGCTGATGAAGATGCTGCCCGGACGCATCTCGGCACGCGCTTTGCGCCACAGCCGCTCCATTGGCACCGGCGAGAGATAGGCGAACACCACGTCGAATTCCGACAGATCGCAACCCCACATGTTGCCCCAGTGAACCTGACACTGGCGATAACCACCCAGGCGGATGCGCAGCCAACTCCACAGCCACGGCAGCGGCGCAGACTCCACCCCGCTGTAGCGCCCATCCGGACGGACATTGGCGAGATAGGTCAGCACACCGCCCAGGCCGGAGCCAAGATCGATGAATCTGAAGCTGGCGTCCGGCAGAAGATTTTCCAACGCGCGCCACACCTTGTTGCTGGAAAGATACAGCGGAACCTGGCTGCGGTAGGTGCTCCAATACACCAGCAGCAGCAGCAGGAACGCGGTGAGAAAAAATCCGGGGGAAATGTTCAATGCGAGCATCAATACCAGTGCGGGTGCGAACAGCAACTGGATGAACAACCACCAGCGCGCCTGCCCGACGAAGTGGCTGAGGGTCATCGCGAACAGGCCACACAGCAAGGCGAACGCCAGCGGGGCCATCTGCACGGCCAGGATTCGAGCGCTGAGCAGGGTTAGCGCGTAGGCTGCACATTGCAGCAACAGCGCGGTGATGGCGGGAGGCAATTTCTTGAGCAGTGCAGGCACTTCCCTCTCTCTTCCCTCTGATGGAGCTACTGATGAAACTCTAGCCGTCTGACTAACCCAGCAAATGACGCTGGGCAAGTCATTGGTTATTGCCATTCGGCTAGGCTGCCAAAATGCGGCTGCCAAGCCGCTGGTTATCCCCCAGCGGGGGTGAATGATGTGGTGTCGCTTCGCGACGTTCACGTTAACGCTGCAAACCCGCCTCGACTTCATTGCGTTTGGCTTTACCGGCCAGCCGCTCCACCAGCGTGAGCGCGAAATCCATAGCCGTACCAGGGCCGCGTGAAGTAATCAGTTTGCCATCTTCCGCCACGGCAGTGTGTTGCTGCATGACGTGGGGAAATGGATCGAGCGCGCCGGGGTAACTGGTGGCTTGCTTGCCGTCGAGCAATCCGGCGCTGGCCAGCACCGAGGGTGCGGCGCAAATCGCGGCAACATATTTCCCTTGCCGGGTCATTTGCTGTACCAACTGCAATACCCGCGTGTCGGCTTTGAGATGATTGGTGCCGGGCTGCCCGCCGGGTAGCACGATCATGTCAAAATCTTTATTCAGCACCGCATCCAGAGTAGTGTCGGGTTGTAGCGCCACGCCGCGGCTGCCATGCAATGTGCCATCCGTTAAACCTGCCAACGTCACCAAGACGCCCGCCCGCCGCAGAATGTTGACGACCGTCACGGCCTCCAATTCTTCGCTGCCATCTGCGAACAAAACTAAAGCAGTTTTCATACGTTTCTCCCCAAGTTGAATGCTTGAACAAGTGCATTTTTTAGCGGCTGATGTTGTTCCAGATCGGATATGCCCAATTCGCGCATGGCGATAGGGCGCAACAGGGCGAGAGTTTTATTCTCCTGCCAGCCACCCTTAAATCCATTCAGGTCAAAAATCCCACCACTCAAAAACTTTGCAGCCATGCCCTGCGCATTTATAAATTCGATTTCCGTTTCCTGCATCACCTCATACAGATAGGAGTAAGTGTCGATGCGGTGTTCTTTCGCCAATATTGCATGAAACGATGGGAATGAATGCTCGTGTTCCAAGAACTGATCGAGGTCGATGGTCGAGCTCAGAGAGTAATTTATTCCCTGGAAGGAGAACTCAATTTGTGCATCTATAGTATTTTTCATAAGTGAAGGGTTCGTGGCCTGAGTCAATTGTATACGCTTGGGATGTTACGTTCTAGAAAACACTAACCATGCGCATACCAGCAAACCCCGCTGAAATTTCCGGCAGCAATACCACTTTGGTAGAGCGTAGCAGTTTATTGTGTGCAACCACGCTATCACCGACCAGCGAGCCGATCCATGCGCCCGCCAGAACATCCGAAGCGAAGTGTGCATCGTGGTAGCTGCGCGCCAAGCCGACCAGGCCGGCAACCGTGAAAGAAGAATATTTCACCCACCTGTCATCGTAGTGACTGGAGATGACCGAGGCTAACGCGAACGCTTGGGTGGCATGACCGGAAGGGAACGAAGAGTTTCCGCTGAACGGGCGGAACCGCGCGATACCGGCATTCTGGCGCGGGCGGCTGCGGCCTGTAACATATTTAATCGTCGGCGTGACCATGCCGCTGGCGATGAGGCATGCTGCCAGGCCGTCTTGTGCAACGGCTGTCGCCGTGCCGTTATCGCCCATGGTACCCGCCAGATAAAAGCCGCCCAGCACAGCCAGTGAATATTCCGCGCCTAAGCGTTCAACTTCGATCATGAAGTGGTTATTGTTGGGGGCATGGCGGCGCATCTCGTCGCGGAGTGGTCGGTCGGCTATCGCGCCGACACCGATCACGCTAATGGCAGCCAGCCCGAAGTCCTGCCATTCACGCTCTTGCCAGCGTGCAGGCGCAGTGATGATACGCCCGATATCATCTGCCAATATTTCCGGATAGGTAGAGAGGCCGTCGGCTGCCAGGGCGGAGCAACTGAAACTCAGAAGAAGTGCCGCTACGCAGGCCAAATGCGTGGAGGTCAAGCGCATTGTCGGCTGAAAATCATCAGCTATGCTTCATCTTTGGACGAAATTCAGTCGCGGAAGTTCTGGTATTGCAGCGGGAATTCGGTGATGGATTTCTTGATGAACGCAATAGCGGTTTGCAAGTCGTCGCGGTTCTTGCCGGTGACACGCACGGTGTCACCCTGGATGCTGGCCTGCACCTTCATCTTGCTGTCTTTGAGCAACTTGACGATCTTTTTTGCCAGTTCGATTTCAACCCCCACTTTGACCGTGCAAATGCGTTTTACCTTGTTGCCGCTGACTTTCTCGATCTTGTCGCTGACATCCAGGCACTTGATATCTACGCAGCGCTTGGTCAGTTTGGTATTGAGGATGTCCTGCACCTGGCCCAGTTGGAAGTCGTTGTCGGCATACACCGTTAGCACCAACTCCGCTTGCTCCACGCGCGCATCGGAGCCTTTGAAATCGAAGCGTGTGCCAACTTCCTTGTTGGTCTGATCGATTGCGTTTTTGACTTCGGTTTTTTCTACTTCTGAAACAATGTCGAAAGAGGGCATGGTTTTCTCCGATGAACTTGTAACCGGTAGACCGTGGCGAGTAGCCAAGCCGTGGTTTTGCTGCTGGCTATAGGCCACAAGCTACTGGCTGATATTAACCAAAACTGCAGACGTAATTAACTTCGTCTTTCGCGTGGATATCGAAACTGCTGTTCGCTGCCACCTTGAAACTGCTGCCGGCAGTGTAGATATTAAACGCGGGCTCCCCGGCAATCTTCACCGAGCATTCGCCGCTCGTGATCTCCATCAATTCAGGTGTGCCGACGTTGAAAGTAAGTTGGCTGCCAGGCATGATCACGCCGCAGGTCTTGCGCGTGCCGTCGGGAAAATATACAGAATGCGATACGCACTTGCCATCAAAAAAAACGTTGGCTTTTTTTGCTACGCTGACGTTGTCGAATCTATCGGACATGCTTATTTCCTTTTTATTTTGGTTCGTTGGCTTTGACGCCTTTTTGGTAAGTGGCATAAAGAAATACGGGGATACCAAGGTCACCGAGTTGTTTCTCGATCAACGGCATAACATCGTTCCAGTCGAGACCGTTTATCCCGCATGAGAGGCGTGGCAATGCGAGGCTGTTGATTTTTTCTTTCTGAACGAAGCCTCGCAGGGCATGCAGGGAATGATTCACATGGCTGAGTGTCGCATGACCTGGTTTGCTGCCATGATCGTAGGCGGCGTCCCGCGCGAACAGGTTGACGATGTAGCGGCTGTCGGCACTCATCCAGGTCCATAATCCGCCCGATTTGGGATGCTGGGTCTGGCAGAAATGGCGAAAATCCTTGTACAAGGCCGGCATGCGCTCGCGCAGTTGCAGCGCGAGACCATAATGAAAATCATCATTTGGCGCCACGCCTTGCACGATGGCTTTCGCGCCGCTTAATAGTATGTCACCGCTTAGCTCGTGGATCATGGCAGCCCCCAGTTGGCTTATTTCCTCTTTTGCAGATTTGCCGCGATGCGCATGCGCAGCGCGTTCAGCTTGATGAAGCCGCCCGCATCCTTCTGGTCGTAAGCACCCTTGTCGTCCTCGAAAGTGGCTATGGTCGGGTCAAACAGCGAATCGGTTTGGGAGTCGCGCCCCACTACGATCACATTGCCCTTGTACAGCTTGACGCGCACCCAGCCGTTGACGTGCTGCTGGGTGTTGTCAATTAACACCTGCAATGCCTTGCGTTCAGGCGACCACCAGTAGCCGTTATAGATCATGCTGGCGTAGCGCGGCATCAGGTCGTCCTTGAGGTGCGCCACTTCGCGATCCAGCGTGATGGATTCGATGGCGCGGTGCGCCTTGAGCATAATGGTGCCGCCGGGAGTTTCATAACAGCCGCGCGACTTCATGCCGACGTAGCGGTTTTCCACCAGATCGAGACGACCGATGCCGTGCTTGCCGCCGAGCACATTTAATTTGGCCAGCGCTTGTGCCGGGCTGAGGCGCGTGCCGTTGAGAGCCACGATGTCGCCATGTTCGAATTCGATGTCGAGATATTCGGCAGCATCGGGTGCGGCTTCCGGTGATACTGTCCAGCGCCACATGCCTTCCTCGGCTTCGGCAGCAGGGTTTTCCAGATGGCGGCCTTCAAAGCTGATGTGCAGCAGGTTCGCATCCATTGAGTAGGGGCTGCCGCCCTGTTTGTGTTTCATGTCAATCGGAATGCCAGCATTTTCGGCGTAAGCCATCAGCTTTTCACGCGACAACAAATCCCATTCGCGCCACGGCGCAATGACCTTGATGTTGGGGTTGAGCGCATAAGCGCCCAGCTCGAAACGCACCTGGTCGTTGCCCTTGCCGGTGGCGCCGTGCGAAACCGCTTCCGCGCCGACCTGTTTGGCGATTTCTATCTGGCGCTTGGCGATCAGCGGGCGCGCGATGGAAGTGCCGAGCAGATATTCGCCTTCGTAAACTGTGTTGGCGCGGAACATCGGAAACACGAAATCGCGCACGAACTCTTCGCGCAGGTCGTCAATAAAAATATTTCCCGGCTTGATGCCCATCTTCAGGGCCTTGGCGCGCGCCGGTTCCAGTTCCTCGCCCTGGCCGATGTCGGCAGTGAAGGTGACCACTTCGCATTGGTAAGTGTCCTGCAACCACTTGAGAATCACCGAGGTGTCCAGTCCGCCCGAATAGGCGAGGACGACTTTTTTGATTTCGCTCATTGCTTGTATCTCGTTCGATTGTTTTTGTTTGAAGGTAGGGCGGGTTTTACCCGCCGTGGCGGGCTACGCCCGCCCTACGTGTTTACTTTACCCAGCAGCAAATATTCCAGCAGCGCCTTCTGCACATGCAATCTGTTCTCCGCTTCATCCCACACCGCGCTTTGCGGGCCGTCAATCACGGCGGCGTCCACTTCCTCGCCGCGATGTGCGGGCAGGCAGTGCATGAACAGCGCATCCGGTTTCGCCACAGACATCATTTCCGCATCCACGATCCAATCGGCAAAGGCCTTGCGGCGCGCATCGTTCTCGCGCTCGAAACCCATGCTGGTCCACACGTCGGTGGTGATGAGATCGGCATTGCGCGCGGCGTCCATCGGGTTGGTGAATTCCTCGTAGTTGTCCTCGCCGAATAATCCGGCGCGTTCGGGTTCCACTTCGTAGCCGGGCGGGGTGGAAACATGCACGTTGAAACCGAATACTTCCGCCGCCTGCAGCCAGGTGTTGCACACATTGTTGGAATCGCCGATCCACGCCACGGTCTTGCCCCGGATAGTTCCGCGCTGCTCGATGTAGGTGTAGATGTCGGCGAGAATCTGGCAGGGGTGGTATTCGTTGGTCAGGCCGTTAATCACCGGCACACGCGAATTTTGCGCAAAACGTTCGATGATGCTTTGTTCAAAGGTGCGGATCATCACGATGTCGCTCATGCGCGAGATGACTTGCGCCGCGTCTTCCACCGGCTCGCCGCGCCCGAGCTGCGTGTCGCGCGTGTTGAGGTAGATGGCGGAGCCGCCGAGCTGCTGCATCCCGGCCTCGAACGACAACCGCGTGCGCGTGGAATTCTTCTCGAAAATCATCACCAGCGTGCGGTCGGCCAGCGGATGATAGGGTTGATAGGACTTGAAGCGCTGCTTGATGATGCGGGTGCGCTCGAAAATATGTTCGAGTTCTGCCAGTGCCAGGTCATTGAATTGCAGAAAATGCTTGATGTCCATGGTCAGGCGCTTTGCGACAGGAAACCGGTGACCAGAGGGCATAACATGTCCAGCAATTGCTGCGCTTCCGCTTGAGTGAACACCAACGGCGGCAGCAAGCGGATGACATTGTCGGCGGTGACATTGATCAGCAGCCCTTGCGCCAGGGCTTGCTGCACCAGTTCCGCGCAAGGCCTGTTCAATTCGATGCCGATCATCAGCCCTTGCCCGCGGATGGAGGTCACTCCGGCAAGCTGGCCCAAGCGCTCATGGAAGCCTTGCAGCAGAAAGTTGCCCAGGTTTGCGGCATGGTCGAGCAACTTGTCCTGTTCCAGAATATTCAGCGTAGTAAGCGCGGCCTGGCTTGCCAGCGGGTTGCCGCCGAAAGTGGAACCGTGGTTGCCGGGCTTAAAGGTGCCAGCCGCCTTGCCGGCGGCCAGGCAGGCGCCAACGGGCACGCCGGAGCCCAAGCCTTTTGCCAGGGTCATCACGTCCGGCAAGATGCCGGTGTGCTGGTGGGCGAACCATTTGCCGGTGCGGCCAATGCCGCATTGCACCTCGTCCAGCATCAGCAGCCAGTCGTGCTGGTCGCAGATATGACGCAGTTGTTCCAGATAATGAATATCCAGGGTGCGGATACCGCCTTCGCCCTGTATCGGTTCGACCAGCACCGCCACGACATCGTGGTTGTGTTCGGCGACCTGGCGGATAGCCGCAAGATCGTCATAAGGCACGCGCACGAAACCCTTGACCAGCGGCTCGAAACCGGCCTGCACCTTGCGGCTGCCAGTAGCGGACAGGGTGGCCAGGGTGCGGCCATGAAACGCCTTCTCCATCACGATGATGGTGGGCATTTCGATACCCTTGTGGTGGCCAAACATGCGTGCCAGCTTGATCGCCGCTTCATTGGCCTCGCAGCCGGAATTGCACAGGAACACTTCCTGCATGTTGGATAGCGCGCACAGCTTGTCGGCGAGTTGTTCCTGTTCGCGCACCTGATAGATGTTGGAAACATGGATCAGCTTGCCGATTTGCGCATTGAGCGCGGCAGTAAAACGCGGATGGGCGTGTCCCAGCGTATTGACGGCGATACCGGCGAGCGCGTCGAGATAGCGCTTGCCGTTGCTGTCCCACAACCATGCGCCTTCACCGCGTGTGAAGGCAACTGGCAGGCGGGCATAAGTGTTCATCAAGTGCGACATAGACATAAAATGCAAGACGGCGGCAAAGCCGCCGTATTAAATCCCTGAAGACGCGTATATTGAGCCAACCACCCTTGCCATGCAAGGGGAAAGTTACTCCAAAAACAAAAGCCGACAGAGAACGTGTCGGCTTGGTTTTTAGTGAAGCCGTTTGGGCAGTCTTATGCCATCGCCTTGATGGCGGCGGACAGGCGGCTCTTGTGGCGTGATGCCTTGTTCTTGTGGATAATCTTCTTGTCGGCGATGGCGTCCACGATGCTGGTGGATTCGCTGAACACAACCTTGGCGGCGGCCTTGTCGCCCGCTTCAATAGCTTTCTTTACTTTCTTGATCGCGGTTCGCAGTTCCGAACGCAGGCCCGTGTTATGGTCGCGTTGTTTGTCCGCTTGTCTTGCGCGTTTTCTGGCTTGTGCGCTGTTTGCCATGGCAACTCCTTGAGAATTTCGCTTGCGATAAAAGGCGCGCATTATATGTAGGCTCGCCCGCTTTGGCAAATGTTTATTTTTCCGCCAGCCATCCGATGACGGCACATGGATGGGGCGGGAGCTTTTTCGCCGCACCGGGCAGTAATGGTATGATGGCCATCGCGCCACAAAAAATATCCGGGGAGGTGAAACATGTTTTCCGAAGCCGCCGAATTTGTTATTCAAGGGATAACCATAGAAGGAAAAGTCTTCCAGCCAGTGGATTGGGCGGAGAGTCTTTGCAACTCGCTGGCCAGGGCAGGGGTAGACGGGCGCAAGATGTATTTTCCGTATGCCCGCCCTGTGGTGATTGATGGCACAAAATCTGTGGTGGTACGGGTTTCATTGCAGAAAGCCGATCCGGATGTGTTCGATATGATCACGCGATATATTGCCGAGAATCGCCTCGTTGTCCGATCCGGGCGCGGCAGCAGGGACACTGAAGCCACCGGGCCGCTGCCGGTTATAGGCCGAGAACGCCGCAACCCGAACCGCAATAACTGGTAATTCCATCGAATAAATTCGCACCTGCAAAACCGCCAACCACTTCCCCAGGATGCTTGAACCTCTCGCCGCCATTAGCAGCCTGAAGCTGGCTTCGCGCGCCCTCGCCTTCAAGCAACCCACTCTGCTGGCGGCCATCCTGTTCGCAGTTACGCTAAACGGCTGTGCTCATGCGGCAAAAGATGCGCCGCTCACCGAAGGGCACGCTGCCACAGCGCAGTCGCCCATGCGCGTGATCGTTTACTTTTCCCGAGCACCCGCAGCGGACAGCAAACAACTGGCTGCGGTTATTTCCGAAGCTTGCCAATGCCACCCGGTCCTTTTCCGGCAGTACGGCGATAGCGCGCTGATCTACGAGCTGGGTCTGCCACAGAACAACACCTTCTCATCATTTGAAAAGGCGTTGCTGGTGGGCGGTAAGTCTCTGGGGATTCAGGCCGTGGAACAGGATGCACTGATGCAACATCAGCAATAGAATTCACCACATCACAGCACGCTATTAACAGTCAACATAAAGGGGATGTTTTTTGAAGCGAAGCACAAAGAATGCAGTTTCATTTGCGTTTTCCATAATCTGGACACTTGGCTCCACGCCCGCACTGGCAGCCGAAATCGGCAAGGCAAATTATGCGCCTCCAAACACCGCTCCCAGGGTCAGTGACCGGCTGATCGTTAAACTCAGGCCGAATTACCTGCCTAAAGGCTTGAGTGTCGCGCAAATCAGCACCGAACTGAGCAGGCCGTTTGCCGCCCAGACCGTTAGCCAGATGCAGGCTGCGGCAGGAATAAACATGACCGAAATGCACGCTCTTTCAAACGGCGCGCACGTACTCTCCATACCAGGCCCGCCCAACAAACAGGCCATTGATCGAGCGATCACCGGCATCGCCGGGCTGGCTAATGTGGAGTATGTCGAAGAAGATGCAATCCTGACTATCCAAACCGCACCGAACGACACCTACTACCCCACAGGCCCTACCGGCAACCCCGGCCTGTGGGGAATGTGGCCAGTGAGTGCGGTGGCCTCGCCTGCGCCCGGCGGCACCGGCAGCTATGGCGCCGATTTCGAGACGGCATGGGTCACCGCTACCGGAACCGGCGTGGTCGTGGCCGTAGTGGATACCGGGATCACACCGCATGTGGATATTGTGGGGGACGCAGGCTCGGTTTCGCCAGCCACTGGCAATCTTGTTTCACCCGGCTACGACTTCATCACCGACTGCAGGGTGCGCGGCACATGCGCGGCCACCACACTTGCTGCGAGCGCGGTTGTGGCAGCCTCCCCTGACGCAACTGACTTGGGCGACTTTATCGCGCCGGGCAATTCTTCTTGGCACGGCACACATGTTGCCGGCACCATCGCGGCGATTGGCAATAATAATATTGGGGTAATCGGCGGGGCGTATAACGCTAAAATATTGCCTGTCCGTGTTCTGGGCAAGGGCGGCGGGTATGCATCCGATATAGCGGAAGGAATTAAATGGGCGGCTGGGGTGCACCCAACCATTGCCAACACCAATCCTGCCAAGGTCATCAATCTGAGCATGGGCGGAATAGGAGCATGTCCCTCAATTACTATTGGGCCGGCAATCAACGCGGCAGTGGCCGCAGGCGCGGTAGTGGTGGTGGCCGCAGGTAATTCCAACACCGATGTCGCTTACACTAACCCAGCAAACTGCAATAACGTGATTTCCGTTGCTGCCATAGCAAGGGATGGCAGCCGTGCGTATTACAGCAACTTCAGCTCGCCGCCGAGCAACACCACTAACCCAACCTATGTAACCCTGGCCGCACCGGGAAGCTATCAAGGTTATCACGCCACCATTGATCCCGGCATCCTGTCCACCCTCAATACATCGTTAACCACTCCCGCCACCTTGGCAGGTTCAAATTATGTTTACTATCAGGGCACCAGTATGGCCACGCCGCACGTATCGGCGGCGGTCGCGTTGATGATGGCCCGCAATCCTGCCCTTACCCCGGCGCAAGCCAAGACCATCCTGAGCGCCCCGGCTACGCTGACCCCTTTCCCATCCTTTCAAACATCTCCGGGCTTGCTGTTCCCCGCCAGAGATTGCGCCACCAATAATAACTGCGGCGCTGGGTTACTCAACGCCAAGCTGGCCGTGCAAAACAGCATCACGCCATTGACCGCTTCTTCAGCCTCGGTTGATTTTGGTTCGCTGTCAACCCATGCCAACACCAGCAAATATGTCACCTTGACCAACTCCTCGCAAGGCTCCCTGGTAGCTGGTGCGGCCACCATCACCGGAGCCAATGCAGCACTCTTTACCGTGGTAACCGACACCTGCAACGCGGCAACCATAGCTCCTTCAGGAACCTGCCAAGTCACGATGAACTACACGCCGACGGCGGCAGGCAGCCACTCGGCAACGTTGTCAGTTCCCACCAGCACGGCTGGAGTGACCACGACCGTAGGACTCACCGGAATAGCCGGATCTCCGTTGATAGCCGCGATGCCAACTGTGATGGCTGCTACGGTTTATGTTGGCGAATCAACGACAGTCGACCTGACGTTTGCCAACCCGAATGCGATAGAGGTGAAGCTGGTGGGGGTGACACTATCTCAACCCGCGATCATGGCGACCTCAATAGACAATTGCAGCAACATCACGCTTGCGGCAGGCGCGACATGTGGCGTGACAGTCACTATTACACCGGCTGCCGCCGGTGCATATTCCGGAACCGTCACGGTCGGCTTGTCAAACAGCGTGCTCCCCGCGACCCAAGTCGCCATTTCCGGCACCGCCAATGCTGCACCTGCGCCCGCAACGGGCGGCGGTGGCGGCGGATGCTCGATCATGCCAGCCGCTGCTTATCCTGATTCCTCCCTGCCGTTGGCCATGTTTATCATGCTGGCTTACTGGTTGCGCCAGCGTGTACGCACACGTGGGGAAGCCTGACTACAAGCTCATCGCTGCGGTTATAGCGCCGCTGCTGATCTGGCCCTGGCTCCCCGCCTGGGATGGTGCATATCTCAAAGGAGGGGCAGCCAGCGCGATTGCCCTGGTCACATTGATCTCCATCGCTGAGGAAGTGCTGTTCCGGGGTTTTCTGCAAGGCGGGTTGCTGTCCAGGGAAAGCTTCAAACCCGTAACCGCCGGGTTCAGCAGGGCTAACTGGTTAACCAGCATCGCGTTTGCATGCGCCCATATCTGGCAACATCCTTTAATGCTCATCCCCGGATATTTCGCCGTATCCCTGGTGCTGGGTTTTTTTCGCGAGCGGTATGGCGGTATTCTGGTTCCGGTGTTGCTCCATAGCTATTACAACATCGGACTGCTGTTTTTTGTAACTCCCTGAGAGCTGCCATTGATAGTCGGGTTGCGCGTCTGTTCCTGGCGCGATGGTATGATGCGCGGCGTTTATAGCGGATAACACACGACCCAGCATGAATCTCCTGAAAGCTCTCGCCACCATCAGCAGCCTGACGCTGGTTTCACGCATACTCGCGTTCGCCCGCGACGTGTTGATCGCGCGCATTTTCGGCGCGGGCATGGCGACCGACGCTTTCTTCGTGGCCTTCAAGCTGCCCAACCTGCTGCGCCGCCTGTTTGCGGAGGGCGCATTCTCGCAGGCTTTCGTGCCGATCTTCGGCGAATACAAAAACCGCCGCGGTCATGACGAAACCAAGCTGTTGGTGGATCATGTCACAACCATGCTGGCGATCATCCTGTTCATCGTCACGCTGATCGGTATCATCGCCGCGCCGATCCTGGTGTACATCAGCGCGCCGGGCTTCGTGAAAGACCCGGACAAGTTCGCGCTCACCGTCCAACTGCTGCGCATCACTTCCCCTTACATCTTTTTCATCTCGCTGGTTGCGGTGGCGGCGGGCATACTCAACACCTACAACAAATTTTGGGTGCCCGCCTTCGCCCCCGTCCTGCTCAACCTGTGTTTTATCGGCGCGGCACTGTGGCTGGCGCCGTATTGCGATCCGCCCATCATGGCGCTGGCATGGGCGGTGTTTCTGGCCGGGTTCGTGCAGCTCGCATTTCAAATCCCGTTTTTGAAAAAAATCGGCATGTTGCCCGCGCTGCGCTTCAGCCTGAAAGATGAAGGCATGTGGCGCGTAATCAAGCAGATGGGCCCGGCGGTATTCGGCGTTTCCATCGGCCAGATCAGCCTCATCATCAATACCATCTTCGCCTCTTTTCTGGTGGCGGGCAGCGTGTCGTGGCTGTATTACGCGGACCGGCTGATGGAATTTCCCACCGGCATTCTGGGCGTGGCCATCGGCACGATTTTGCTGCCGTCGCTTTCCAAGTGCCATGCCGATAACAACACGGCGGAGTATTCCAGGCTATTGGATTGGGGCTTGCGTCTGACCATCATCTTGACGCTGCCCGCCGCGCTGGCCCTGGGCATGATCGGCGTGCCCTTGCTGGCGACCTTCTTTCAGCATGGCGCATTTGGCGCGCACGATGTGCTGATGACGCGCCAGGCGCTGGTCGGCTACAGCGTGGGGCTGATCGGCTTGATCCTGGTGAAAATCCTCGCGCCGGGTTTTTATGCGCGCCAAGACATCAAGACGCCGGTGAAGATCGGCATTATCACGCTGCTGGCTACGCAGGCGATGAACGCGCTGTTTATCGGCTGGATGCAGCACGCCGGGCTTGCGCTGTCCATCGGCCTTGGCGCGTGCCTGAATTCTGCAATCCTGTTCTATTACTTGCGCAAGGACGGCATTTATCAACCCGAACCGGGCTGGGCAAAATTTTTTGTCAAGGTAGGCATCGCCGTGTCGGCCTTGGGAATAGTGTTGTGGTTCGGCATGGGCAGCGAGCAAAGCTGGCTGAACAGTTCTGGCTGGGCGCGCATCCTGCGCTTGTCGGCATTGGTTGCCGGAGGCGTCGCGGTGTATTTCGCGGCGCTGGGTATGCTGGGATTCCGGCCTAAGGATTTTTCCAAGCGGGCGGTGAGCTGAGGTTGCTAATGGCGGCTATCGGCTAAGATGGTCAATAGTGGGGTAGGGGAAGTTTCTTGAGGCGAATGACTTCCCCTTTGTCTGGAACTTGCCGCTCGCCCCAATCGAACATGACTAACGTATGCTCAGAAGAAGCATCAGTGGAGATGTTCCTTGGGTCACGAATGGGAAGCCAAGCCGTCACATGTCAAGCACGCTGAAAGTTGGTGCCCAATTTGCGCAGGTCACGTTCTGATTGAACCATTGAAGCAACTGCAACATATTGCCGAGGGACGAGGTGGCTTGTGCCTATCGGATCAATATGTTTCAAGTACGACGAAGCTCAGGTGGCGCTGTGCCGACGGCCATGAATGGGAAGCCGTGCCTAGCAGCATTAAGGCTGGCAAATGGTGCCCCACTTGTGCCACTAAGCTCCGCATCGCGACACGTCAAAAACACCGAAGGGAATCGCCCTAGTTTCAGCCTACATGTTCGATTGCACGCTTTGTCCGAGGCTGACGATCAGCTACAAAAGTCGACTGGCAGCGTAGAGATCACAAACCTGCCATAGCACTTGTGTACGCCATCAGACAGCTTGGGGTCGATAGCCGTCCATCGCTCCATCACTTGTCGTTCAACAATCCCTGCATTGCCGCGACCGGCCTGACCTGCGGGAAATACACCTGCTTGTAGGAGTTGCCGAGGTTGCCCGACCACGGGATGCCCTCGCTGTTTCCGACCCGTTTCCAGTAGTCCATGATCTCCGCGTCGTAGGCGTCGATCGCGGCCGCGTAGCCGGAGGCATCATAGCGCTCGTCGTGGCGGAAGGTCTTGGTGTCCAGGCGCGGCTTCAGCGGCACTTCGTCCTTGATGTGCCCGATGCACAGGCCGACCAGCGGGAAGGTGAGCGGCGGCATGCCGAGCAGGTCTATCATGCCCTGCGGGTTGCGGCGGATGCTGCCGATTGGGACGATACCTAAGCCCAGCGATTCGGCGGCGGTGATCAACGTGCCGAGGACGATGCCCGCATCGGTCGCGGCGACGCCGAAGCCTTCCATGCTTTCGTGGATGATCTGCGCCTGTCCGGCTTTGCGCACGCCGAGGTCGGTCTTGTGGTAGTCGATGGCGATGACGATGAATACCGGCGCCTGCGCGATCCACGCCTGCCCGCTGGCAAGCTCGGCGATACGCGCGCGCTTTTCCGCATCGCGCACCACGATCAGCGAAATATCCTGCGCGTTCATCGAGGTTGGCGCGCGGTGCGCGGCGGCGATGATCTGGTCGAGCATGGCATCGCTGAGCGGGTCGGGTTTGTAGCTGCGGATGCTGCGGTGGGCTTGCTGGATGCGCAGGGTGTCATTCATGGTTGGTTCTCCAGTTGAGCGGACAGATGCATTGCCTTTGCGACAACCTCGCGTGTCAGGTGCGGCGCAAACAGTTCGATGAAATCGTAAGTGTAACCGCGCAGGTATTCGTTCTTGCGTATCGCTATCCGCGTGGTGCTGGGTTTGAACAGATGCCCGGCATCCAGCATGCGCAAGTGTTTGTCGCGTTCTGGTATGAAGGCCATTTTCGCCAGTATGCCGATGCCCAGCCCCAATTCAACATAGGTTTTGATCACGTCCGCATCAATCGCGGTCAGCGCGATGTTCGGCTGGATGTTTGCCGCTTCGAACGCGGCATTGATTTTGCCGCGTCCGCTAAACGCAAAGTCGTAAGTGATGATGGGATATTGCGCAATTTTCGCCAGCGTCAGTTTTTTCTCTGCCAGCAAGGGGTGGCGTAGCGGGGTGATGACGCAATGGTTCCATTCGTAGCACGGCAGGGTGACGAGGTCGTCGTAGAGCGAAAGGCTTTCGGTGGCGATGCCGATGTCGGCTTCTCCGCTCAACACTTGTTCTGCGATCTGGGACGGGTTGCCCTGGTGCAACCCCAACTTAACGCCGGGATAGCGTTTGATGAATTGTTTGACCACGGCGGGAAGGGCATAGCGTGCTTGGGTATGGGTGGTCGCGATGGTCAGATGGCCGCTACCCTGCGAGTGAAACTCTTGCCCCACCTGCTTGAGGTTATCCGCATCGTGCAGCATGCGCTGGGCAATGGCCAGAACGGCTTTTCCCGGTTCGGTGATGGCTGCGATGCGCTTGCCGTTGCGCACGAAAATCTCGATGCCCAGCTCTTCCTCAAGTAATTTTATCTGCTTGCTGATGCCGGGCTGTGAAGTGTACAACGCATTCGCGGCATCGGAGATTTTCAGTCTTTGACGCACGATTTCGTTGAGGTAGCGCAGTTGTTGTAGGTTCATGGGAATATTCCTATATCACTAGCAGTTATAATATATTAATCTGGGAACAGCTATAATCCCTCGATAATACTGTTGCACTTTGGACTTGTATCCGTCACGCAAATAACTTGCCATGGGAATAATTACCTATATGTTCAGTATCACTCGCCTATTTTTGCTGACCATCATCTTGATGCTTGCGGCCTGTGCCGAGATTCCGAAGCAGGATGAAAAAGCTTTCGATGGCCCCTTGATCTGGCCGCAGCCGCCCGATGAACCGCGCTTTGCTTATGAAGTCACGCTACGCTCGCCCGCCGACATCCTTGCCGAGTCCGAGGAAGATCATTTGCGCCGTCAGTTGACGGGTGAAACCGTATCCACACAGCCGGTGTTCAATAAACCCTCCGCCATCGCGGCCCGGAACGGGCGCATTTATGTTGCCGACATCGGCTCGAGCACAATACTGGTGTTTGATGTGCCCCGGCGCAAGTTATTCCGTTTCGGTTTACGAAAACCCGGCGAACTGGAAAAACCATCAGGGCTTGCTCTGGATGAGCAGATGAACGTTTATGTGTCTGACACCAAGCAACGCACGGTGCTGGTGTATGACAACCTCGGATTGTTCCTGCGCAAAGTGGGCGGCCCGCAAGACCTGGAACGGCCTTCCGGCGTGGCCGTGAGCCGCGATGGCGAGCGCATCTACGTGATTGACCGTGCAAACAACGAGACAGTCAACCATCGCGTGGTCGTCTATGACAAGGAAGGTAAAAAAATACAGGTGATCGGCAGCCGGGGCAGCGGTGATGGTCAGTTCAACGCCCCGCTGCAAGGCGTGACCGGAGCGGACGGTAAGCTTTACGTGCTTGACTCAGGCAACTTCCGTGTCCAGATTTTTGATCGCGACGGCAAGTTCCTGCGCAGCTTCGGCAGAGTCGGCGCGGAACCCGGAAAACTGGCAAGGCCGCGCGGCATCGCCGTTGACGCCGAGGGGAATGTTTACGTCAGCGACGCCGCCTTTAACAATTTCCAGATATTCAACCCCGAAGGGCAGTTGCTGCTGGCTATAGGCGAGACGAGCCTGGAAAGCAATCCAGGGCGATATGGTTTGTTAAGCGGCATTGCTGTGGATGAAACCGGGCGTGTGTATGTGGTGGATCAGTTATTCAACAAGGTTGAAGTTATCAAGCGCCTGAAAGAGAGCGAGGTACGGCAGATGCTGCCTGAGCCCAGCCCGGTTCTGTTACCTGCGCCGGCACCAGAATCCGAACAGGATACTAAGATTTTCAAGCCGTTCTGATCCAAATAATCCCAGATTGTTCTTTTAAGGGCACCTCTAAAAATTCATAATTCGTCGCTCCCGCGAAGGCGGGAGCCTATTGATCCGGCGCGATTTATCCAAGAATCCATTCGCATTGAGCTTGTCGAAATGTAAGCGGATTCGGGTGCTTCGACAGGCTCAGCACGAACGACAATCGCGTTCAATTCGTGCCGGATCAATAGTCAAATCAACAAGCTAGTGTAGTGTTGCGCGCTGTTTTGAACTTATGCCAACGGCCATCACTACACTAGATTCCCGCCGCAGCCATGCTATCGAATGGGATTGTCGGGGGTGGGAATGAAGGTTCTAATTGTGCCCAAGGGTAATTCGGGTCTAATTAATAGTGCCTGAGCAAAACCCCGTGATTTTCTATCACGGTCAAGTGGCAAAACAACGTAAAAAAATCCCAAAATTGAGAAAGTTACGGGGCAGCATTTCTCGACTTCGTGAAATGGGATTCATAATTGACGGGGCACATTCAATAAAACAATGGGTTGGATATTGGCATATTATGTGCATGAACTAGTTGGCAAGCAACAAGCTAAAAGATGGCGCCCCTCTGGAAAACCAATAAAAAGCGCCTGTAAGTGAAATTTAATCCGTTATTTTCTATTGCTTAAGGGTGGTTTTATGAACGTCAATTCTCGCAACAAATTACACCGCAGAATGCAAAAGCTTTCTGTGATAGCCGCCTGTATGGCATTTACAACGTTCGCTTGGGGGCAGACACCACCACAGTCAGCGAATTGTGGACAAATTGATCCGATTAGTGGCGAACCGTATTCTTGTTTTACCAACAAGGACAGCATTGCCAACACGCGCCACAATTTTAGCCCAACTTGGAGCGCTCAGCGCGGCTACATGAACGTTGAAAACGCTGTTCGCAATGATTATCAGGAGGTTTGCGTTTATTGCCACACGCCTCACGGTGCCAATACAACCATAGCAGTGCCGCTGTGGAACCGCACGATCAGGGCCACCGCGTATCAAACATACAACCAGCTAAACACCGGGTCATTTTCGGTGGCGCCGGGCGCATCCATGCAGCCGGGCGCAGCTTCACTGTCCTGTTTGTCCTGCCACGATGGGCAGACCGCCATTGATTCGATCATCAATATGCCTTCGGTCACCAGAAATGCCTCTTATTCCGGACGTTACTTGGCAAGCCAACAAACGACTCAAAACCTTACTTTCCTCAATTCTTGGAATAATCCGACCAGTGGGTATCAACAATGTTGCGCGCCTGATACGGCTGGTCACCAAGGCATGAACAGCAAGGACGGTTTTCCTTTGTTAGGCACCCCTAATCCAGGAGGTTACGCCGTGGGCGCTAACACGGGCGGCAGTAACGACACGGCCCTAAATACGATTGGTTGCTTGTCATGCCACTCAGAGAATGGGACAGGAGCTGGCGCAGGTTCTACCCACGATATGCGCTTGGCCTTTATTGGCACGGACTTGAAGAACGACCACCCGATAGGAGTTAAATTCCCGACGACCAACGGCGCAGGAACAGACTGGAAAACACCTACCGCCGCAGGTTCGATCAGCTTTTTTGAATCAGCAACCGGCAGCACTGGCTTGGACAAGACCGATATTCGCCTGTATCAAACGGCAGGGGAAGCGAGAGTCGAATGCGCATCATGCCACGATCCGCATGGCGTTCCTTCGGCTGGTCCCGGCACCGAGTTCATCAAGACTTTCTTACGTAAAGATAACAAGGCCAGTGGAGTTTGCTTCAGTTGCCATACAAAGTAAATCGTATCCAGGTTTACGCTAGGCTGTTCTGATAGCACAAGCTGAATTGAAGTAGTCAAAGGTAATAAACAAAAGGCCGTCTGTTGACGGCCTTTTGTTTTATATCAATAGTTAGGGAGCAGGAAATTACCAAAATACCACTTATAAATTACGTCACATAAGCCAAAACAAAACCCATCCCCACCCCAACCCTCCCCTTGAAGGGGAGGGAGTATATTTCCTTCCCCTTCAAGGGGGAGGTCAGGAGGGGGGTGGGGTGATGTTGGTGACATGATTAACGGTACTTTAAGAATTTCCAACTCCCTTAGGTGCGAATTCATTCGCACCTACGAAAGCAGCTTAATCCGTTGGAGTGCAAGAATTTTGTTCGCCAACTGTGTTTTCTAAGTTCAACGTTTCCCGGCGGTAATTTGCAGAAACAATTCCAGCCTGCGAGCATCAATTTTTCCTGTGGCAACTCCGTTGCGTAATGCGCAGCTTGGCTCATTCCGGTGGCGGCAGTCCCGAAAGCGGCACTGGCCGAGATACTGCGTAAACTCGACGAATCCTTCTTCTATCGCGCCGAAACTCAGGTGATGCAGGCCGAACGCCTGCACACCGGGGCAATCAATCAGATGGCTGTCTGTGTTCAGGTGGTAGAGGCGCGCGTGGGTGGTGGTGTGCTTGCCTGAATCCAGTGCGGTGGAAATTTCGCGCGTGGCGGCCTGCGCATCAGGCAGTAATGAATTGATAAGTGTGGATTTGCCCATGCCGGATTGACCAACCAGCACGCTGGTATGTCCTTGCAGGTAGGGTAATAAAGGCGAGGCGCTCTGCTTGGCGGAGAGTTCCAGCACGCGGTAGCCGATGGCGCGATAGGGTTCCAACTGGGCGCGTGATGCCTTTGCTGTTTCCAGTAAATCGCACTTGTTCAGCACGATGAGCGTTTCCAGTTGCTGGTTGTATGCGGCCACCAGGCAGCGCGCCAACAACTCGTCGTTGAACGAAGGCTCGGCGGCCACGACCACAATGATCTGCGTAACGTTGGCGGCGATGAGTTTCTGGCGGAATGCATCGGAGCGGTACAGCAAGGTTTTGCGCGGCACGATTTTTTCTATGACGGCCTGCCTTTCAGAGATGCGCTGGATCTCAACCACATCTCCGCATGCCACTTCGCTTTTTTTGCCGCGCGGAACACAGTCGAGCAATTCGCCGTCGGGCAACTCCGCCAGATATCGGCGGCCAAAAGCCGCGATAATTTGTCCCTGTAGCTTCAACCCAAATAATCCATTAGACCGTCATTCCCGCGCAGGCGGGAATGACACAGTTTCGTGCTATTGGGCATTTGGTTTCAAATCTTGAACAGTGCATCCACCTTGGCGGCGCAAATAAAGTCGTTTTCCGACAGGCCGTTGATGGCATGGGTGGAGTATTCCACGTGGCACTTGTTGTAGCGCACCGTCATGTCGGGGTGATGGTCTTCGCGGTGGGACAACCACGCCACTGCATTCACGAACGCCATGGTCTGGTAATAGTTTTTGAACTCGAATGTTTTGCCGATGAGTTGATCATATTGCACCCAGCCATCGAGCTGCTTCATCAGGGTGTTTATTTCATCCTGCAGCAACGGCGGCACGCCGCCCTCGCAGGGCTTGCACTGTTTGTTGGTCAGATCGCAAACGGCTTCCATGGCATTCACTTGAATTTGTAGTAATGCTGGTTAAGATAAGCTCCGAGATGTTCCTGTTCTTGAGCGGACAGATTAGTACCGATGCTGCCGGAACACATTTTGATCCGTTCAATTATCAACTGCGGGCTGGTAGCCTTGTGGTTTGGCCGCGTAAAAATTGCGCTGCCGTCTCCGCCGATTTTACCGATGTGGCAACTGTTGCAGTTGTACTTGTCAAACAGCTCCTTTCCGGCATGTGGATCGCCGTTCTGAAAGGGGGCGGCAAACACGCTGCCAGCTGCAAGGAACAGGGTGAGTATGGGGATTCGTTTCATGAGTATCCTCCTGTTAACGGTCATGGCAAATCAATATTCTGAATGATGAAACGACGATTTGCCATGGCCGTTCCCTGATAAAACTACTAGCCATTCCACTAGGTTGCCCAAAGACGGCAACCAAGTGGCTGGTTATCTCCCCATCCCTCCCCCGCACGAAGCCCCTCTCTCTAACTCTCTCCCGCAAGCGGGAGAAAGGACAAACGTGAAAAACAATCTTAAACTCTCGGGCGAGGGGGACAAGGTTTCGCTGCGCGAGCATCAAGATAATGTTTGCATACGGGCGATGCGCACCAGCGCGGGCGGGTGCGAATCGTAGAACGTAGAATACAACGGGTCGGGTGTCAGTGTCGCGGCATTATCCTGATACATTTTCACCAGCGCACTGGACAAGTCGCGGCCATCGGTCTGCTGCGCAGCGTAAGCGTCCGCCTCGAACTCGTGCTTGCGCGAATACGCCGACATCAGCGGGTGCAGCAGAAAGCTGAATACCGGCAGTACCATGAAAAACAGCAGCAGCGCCAGCGCAGTGTCCAATGTGCTGGAGGTCATGGAGACGCCCAGCCCCTGGTAGAACCAGTTTGACTGCATCATCTGCGCCAACAGCCAGAGAAAACCCAAGCTCAGCGCAAAGGTGAACACGATGCGTTTCACCACGTGGCGACGTTTGAAGTGGCCCAGCTCGTGCGCCAGCACCGCCTCAATCTCGCCCGAGCTGAGGCGTTCCAGCAGCGTGTCGAAAAACACGATGCGCTTGGTTTTGCCGAAGCCGGTGAAATAGGCGTTACCGTGCGTGCTGCGCTTGGAGCCGTCCATAACGAACAGTCCGCTTGCGGTGAAGCCGCACTTTCCCAGCAGCGCTTCGATGCGCGCCTTGAGCGTTTCGTCCCGTAGCGGCTGGAATTTGTTGAACAACGGCGCGATAAACGAGGGGTAGATGAACAGCAGCAGCAAGTTGAAGACCACCCACACGCCCCACACATACAGCCACCAGTTGACGCCCATGCGCTCCATCATCCACAGCACGCCGAATAACAGCGGCAGGCCGAGCGCAGCGCCGAGCAGCAACCCTTTCAATGCATCGGCCAGATAAAGCGCCATGGTCATTTTGTTGAAGCCGTAGCGCGCCTCGATGACAAAGGTGCGGTACAGGCTGAACGGCATTTCCAGCAGCGAGGAAAGCAGCATTACACCGACGATGACTGCCATGCCCTGTGCGATGGGAGTGCTGAAAGCGCGCAGGCAGGCATCGGTGATCCACTGGATGCCGCCGCCCAGCGTAAGGGCGAGCAACAGGGCGGCATCGAACAGCGCACCCAGCATGGAAAAACGCGTCTTGGCGCTGGTGTAATCCGCCGCTTTTTGGTGTGCGGCTAGATCAACCTGCTCGCGGAAAGCCAGCGGCACCTCGGCGCGATGCGCCGCGAGGTGGGCGAGATGGCGCCGCGCCAGCCATAACTTGGCAAGCGTGGTCAACAGCAGTGCGCTGACAAATAGTTCGGAAAATTGGAATGAGGTCATTATGTTTTGAAATTTGGAATGGCGGTGTACTGCGGCTGTATGACACAATACGCACCAGACAGCTCTGGACGCAAAATGATTATGGCACAAAATCAGGACAACCTTATCTGGATAGACATGGAGATGACCGGCTTAACCCCGGACACCGACCGCATCATCGAAGTGGCGATGGTCATCACCGACAGCAATCTGGAAACTATCACCGAGTCTCCCGTGCTGGTGGTGCATCAATCAGACAGCGTGCTGGATGGCATGGATGCATGGAACAAATCCACCCATGCAAAATCCGGCTTGATCGACAAAGTGAAAGCCTCCACGCTGGATGAGGCGGCGGTGGAAGCACAGATGATCGAATTCCTCAAGGAATATGTGCCGGCCCGTATCTCACCGATGTGCGGCAATTCCATCTGCCAGGACCGGCGCTTCCTTGCGCGCTGGATGCCGAAATTCGAAGAATATTTTCATTACCGCAACCTCGATGTGAGTACACTCAAGGAGCTGGCCAGGCGCTGGAAGCCGGGCATGGCGCAGGGCGTAAAAAAACACGGCAAGCACGAGGCGCTGGCAGACATCTACGAATCCATCAGTGAAATGAAGCATTATCGCGAGCATTTTATTAAACTTTAGCCCGGCATTATTTCATCTACCGAGGCTGTTGCCTGATTAAAGGCACGAAACACCGCCTCCAAAACATGCCTCACCTTCTGGTTGATATTTCTTCGCACGGCTTCGGCCACGTCGCCCAGACCGCACCCGTGGTGAACGAACTGACGCGGCGCATCCCTGAACTGCGCATAACGTTGCGCACTACCGCACCTCTCTTCCTGCTGCAGAAGAGTTTTCATTGTGATTTTTACCACGTTCCGGTTGCGTTTGATTTTGGAATGAAAATGGCGAATGCGGTGGATGTGCAGGTTGAAGAGAGCGCTATTGCTTACCGTGTTTTTCACGCCAATTGGGAAGAAAAAGTGGAACGAGAGGCGCATGCCATGCGTGCTCTAGAACCTGATTTGCTGCTGGCCAATGCACCCTATCTATCGCTGGCCGCAGCGCGTATAGCGGATGTGCGTGCCGTTGGGATGTGCAGCCTGAACTGGGCGGATATTTATCACCATTATTGCGCTGGTGACACGGCCAGCCACACCATTCGAGCGCAGATGCTGGAAGCTTATAACAGCGCCGAATGTTTCCTGAAGCTGCAACCTGCCATGCCGATGCCGGATTTTTTCAATGCGCGCAACATCAATCCGATTGCGCGGACGGGAATCAATCAACGCGGACACATCGCCGAAAAATTGCGGCTGGTTGAATCTGAAAAACTGGTGCTGGTAGCGATGGGCGGCATGGAATTCCGCTTGCCGGTGGAGCGCTGGCCGCATTTACCCGGTGTGCGCTGGATCATCCCGCAGGCGTGGCAAGCCATGCGTGATGACATGGCGGTGCTCGAATCATTGGATTTGTCTTTCGGCGATGTGCTGGCCTCATGTGATGCCGTGTTGACCAAACCCGGCTACGGAACCTTCGCGGAAGCCGCATGCGCCAGAGTGCCGGTGCTTTACGTTGCGCGCCGCGACTGGCCGGAAGAACCGTATCTGGTGCAATGGCTGGCGGAGCATGGCGTATGTATGGAAATACAGCGCGATGTACTGCTCGCGGGCGACATGGGCAGCTCGCTCAACCAACTTTGGGCGATGCCCATGCCGCCTGCGCCTGTGCCATCCGGCACAATCGAAGCAGCGGATTACCTTGCTGCCATACTCTGATACTGGAATGGAATAGTGGCAAGAACAGCGGATATTCTCGCGCCCTGCACGGGCTATAATTAAAGCCCGCAACGGGATATTGCAACAGCCAGAAGGATAGCCACCATGCCTCATTTAAGCCTGAACCCGTCCACCAATCAGGTAATTCAAAGCTACAACAGTTGGGATGAACATCGACTGGCGCAAGCCTTGGAAAAAACCCACGGTGCGCAACAAATATGGAGTCAATCTGCTTTTGCCCATCGCTCCCAAGTGCTGCGTGACGTAGCGATCTGCTTGCGTGCACAGCGTGACCGATATGCGACCATCATCACTCAGGAAATGGGCAAGCTGCTGCGCGAAGCCCGCGCCGAAGTCGAAAAATGCGCCGGTGTATGCGACTACTATGCGCAGCATGCCGGGAATTTTCTACGTGCCGAACCGGTGGAATCGGATGCTGGGAAAAGCTATATCGCGTATTACCCGCTCGGCGTGGTGCTCGCCATCATGCCGTGGAACTTTCCCTTCTGGCAGGTGTTTCGCGCCGCTGCCCCGGCCTTGATGGCGGGCAACGCGGTGGCACTGAAACATGCGCCGAATGTGCCACGGTGCGCGCTCGCACTGGAAACAATCTTCCGCGATTGCGGATTGCCTGAAGGATTATTTACGGCCTTGATGGTCGAAGCTGACCAAGTGGCCGATGTAATCGCCAGCCCGCATGTGCATGCGGTCACGCTCACCGGATCGGAGGCCGCCGGAAGAAAAGTAGCGTCGTGCGCAGGCCAGCACCTTAAGAAATGCGTGCTGGAATTGGGCGGCTCCGATCCGTTTATCGTGCTGCACGACGCTGATCTGGAATTGGCCGTCAATATGGCGGTGGCCTCGCGTTTCCTGAATTGCGGACAATCGTGCATCGCCGCCAAACGTTTTATCGTCGCGCCGCAAATCGCAGGCGAATTTTTGCGCGAATTCAAAAGTAAAGTGGAAGCACTCAAACCTGGGGACCCGATGGACGACTCCACTCAAATCGGCCCCATGGCGCGCCTCGACCTGCGTGAATCATTACACCGGCAAGTTACCGATTCCATCGCGCAAGGCGCAGTGGCTGTAATCGGTTGTAAACCAGTCGAGAGGGAAGGGTTTTTTTACCGGCCATCCATTCTGGATCGTGTTACCGCAAAAACCCGCGCATACCACGAAGAGCTGTTTGGTCCGGTGGCGACCGTGATTCGCGCCGCGAGTGAAGAGGATGCGCTGCACATCGCCAACGAAACCCGCTTTGGGCTCGGCTCATCGATCTGGAGCAAGGACGTGGCACGCGCCGAGCAGTTGGCAGCGCATATCCAAGCTGGCTGCACCTTCATCAATGGCCTGGTCAAATCCGATCCGCGCCTGCCGTTCGGTGGCACAAAATCTTCAGGCTTCGGGCGCGAACTGTCAAAGGTAGGGATACATGAATTTGTAAATGTGAAGACAGTATGGATTCGGTAAGTAACCTATTTGCCATCAATTCGCCTTGTTTCGCAATCGCCAGAACACATCCTGAACTTGATTCCCACAGACTGGGGAACGCTCTCATAATGGTATAGATTGCAAGGGTAATATATCCGCACAGTGTTAGAATCGCGCTCCAAAATTTTCTGTGCGAGTTTTACATGCTTTCCACCGCCAATATCACCATGCAATTTGGGGCGAAGCCCCTGTTTGAAAATGTCTCCGTGAAATTCGGTGACGGTAACCGCTACGGGCTGATCGGCGCGAACGGTTGCGGCAAGTCCACCTTTATGAAAATCCTCGGTGGCGATCTGGAGCAGAGCTCTGGCAATGTGATGCTGGACAAGGGCGAGCGTCTCGGCAAGCTGCATCAGGACCAGTTCGCCTTTGAGGAGATGCGCGTGCTGGATGTGGTGATGATGGGGCATGGCGAGATGTGGTCGGCGATGTCGGAGCGCGATGCGATTTACGCCAACCCCGATGCGAGCGAGGAAGATTATATGCGCGCCGCCGATCTGGAGGCGCAGTTCGCCGAATACGATGGCTACACTGCCGAGCCGCGCGCCGGGGAATTATTGCTCGGCGTGGGCATTGCGCTGGAATTGCATAACGGATTGATGAGAGCAGTCGCGCCCGGATTCAAATTGCGCGTGTTGCTGGCGCAGGCGCTATTTTCCAACCCGGAAATATTGTTGCTGGACGAGCCGACCAACAATCTGGACATCAATACCATCCGCTGGCTGGAGGATATTCTCAACGCGCGCAACAGCACCATGGTCATCATTTCGCATGACCGCCATTTCCTGAACAGTGTATGCACCCACATGGCCGATCTGGACTACGGCAGGATCACTGTTTACCCCGGCACTTACGACGAATACATGCTGGCCTCGACGCAGGCGCGCGAGCAGCAGGCGACCGACAATGCCCGCGCCAAGGAAAAAGTGGCCGAACTGAAAGCCTTTGTGGCGCGCTTTTCGGCGAATGCTTCCAAGGCCAGGCAGGCCACTTCGCGCGCGCGCCAGATCGACAAAATCAAGATCGAAGACATCAAGCCATCCAGCCGCCAATATCCGTTCATCCGCTTTGAGTATGACGAGCGCGACAAGCTGCACCGCGTGGCGGTGGAGGTGCAGAAGATAGCGAAGGGTTTTGACCGCATGCTATTTTCCAATATGAATTTTCGCATTGATGCCGGCGAAAAAATCGCCATCATCGGCCCCAACGGCATCGGCAAAACCACGCTGCTGCGCTGCCTGGCAGGCGACCTCACACCCGATACCGGCATCATCAAATGGACGGACAAGGCCAGGATCGGCCACTTTGCGCAAGACCTTGCGCATGAATTTGCCGTGGACAAAACCCTCACCGACTGGATGACCTACTGTCGCGGCCCCACTGATGACGACCAGATGGTGCGCGGTACGTTGGGCCGTTTGTTATTTTCCGGCGACGACGTGAAAAAATCGGTAAAGGTAATTTCCGGCGGTGAGAAGGGGCGCATGATGTTCGGCAAGCTGATGCTGCAAAGGCCCAATGTGCTGCTGATGGATGAGCCAACCAACCACATGGACATGGAATCCATCGAGTCGCTCAACACCGCGCTGGATCAATACAAAGGCACGCTGGTGTTCGTCAGCCACGACCGCGAATTCGTCTCATCGCTGGCCACGCGCATCTTCGACATGACACCGAAGGGCATGGTGGATTACCAGGGTAATTATGAAGACTACCTGCGCAGCCAGGGGCTGGCGGCTTAACGATGCTCAATATGAGCATCGTCATTCCGGCGAAGGCCGGAATACAGCAATCAACCTGAAAACCTCGGTTGAAAATGAACCGACAGAGGGTAAACCCTCATCCCCGGCCCTTCCCCCCGAGGGGGAAGGGAGCAAAGCCCCTCTCCCTCGGGGAGAGACCGCAGTCGCCAATTTTTTTCGCCCGAATTGAGTCCCATGAACCTGAGCGGAGTACAGTAGCAGTGTTCGCGATAGCCGCAGAATTGCCGCATTCCCTTTGGTGCTGCGAAGCCCGTGGGAGAGACTGGCGCTGGTTGGCGGTACGAGGATTGTTTGGTGAGCGAGGTTGCTTCCCGTTGGGTAGGTTTGCATCCATTTCGTCCAACCAGGCGGATTTTGCGGGCGACTCTCTCTCAAACAAGGAGCTGACATGAAAGGATTGCAGGTATTCAACGATAGGGCGGCCGGTATCGATGTGGGCAGCGAGAGCTTGCACACCTCGATTGCCGGTGATGCGCCCAAGGTCTTTGGCACCATGACCGCAGACTTGTACGCTTTGCGCGATCATCTTGTCGCCAGCGGCGTTAAAACGGTCGCGATGGAAGCGACAGGCATTTACTGGCTGTGCGTGTACGAGGTGCTCGAAGCAGCAGGGCTCGAAGTGGTCATGGTCAATGGCCGCCACGTGCAGAATGTGCCTGGCCGCAAGACCGACATGGCCGACTGCCAGTGGCTGGCCACCTTGCACGCGCATGGCCTGCTGCGTGCGGGGTTCGTCCCGGAAGCCGACATCCGGCGCTTGCAGGATTACATGCGGCTGCGCACCGACCACATCAGCATGGCGGCCCAGCATGTGCAGCACATGCAAAAGGCGCTGGACCGGATGAATATCAAGATTCACGAGGTCATCAGCTCGCTGGCCGGCGTGAGCGGCCTGGCCATAGTGCGCGCCATTGTGGGCGGTGAGCGCGATACCGAAACGTTGTTGGCCTTGTGTGATGTGCAGATTCGCAAGGCTAAAGCCGGACGTATGCGCGCCGCGTTGCAAGGCTCGTGGCGCGAAGAACATCTGTTTGCGCTGTCGCAGGCACTGTCGGGCTGGGATTTTTATCAGGCGCAGATCGCCGGGTGCGATGCGCGAGTCGAGCAGGCGTTGCGCGCACGTAGCGCGCAGGATAACGGCGCCAGCGACGACGGCAGTGGCAGCAAACATAGCCCGGCAGGGTTCGACACCTGCTCCGACAACAGGGTTGCCCCGATACAGAAGGTTGGCATCAAGAAAAAACCCGTGAAAGCAACCAGCCAGAATGCGCCGCGTATTGCGGATATGCATCCGCTGGTTGTAGCGCTCAATGGTGGCCGTGATGCGAGCGTATTGCCGGGTTTGACGGACTACTCGATTCTGCAATTGGCCAGCGAAGTCGGCACTGATTTGGCACGCTGGCCAACGGCCAAACACTTCACCGCGTGGCTGGGGCTGGCTCCAGGAGCACATCAAAGCGGCAAGCGGCGCGGACGCCAGGCGCGCCAACGCAACCGTGCTGGCCGGGTATTTTGCACGGTGGCACGCTCTTTGGCCAACAGCACCGACAAGGCGCTCGGCGGCTTCTACCGGCGCATCCGCGCACGCCGGGGCGGGCTGCTTGCCAACCAGGCGCTGGCGCGAAAAATCGCTACGTTGTACTGGAATGTAATGGTCAAAGGTATTCAATTTGTTGAAAAAGGTCTCACGTATTATGAGCAAAAATTCGCCCAAACCGAACAACGTTTACTGCGAAAGCTGGCATCGAAGCATAATCTGGTGCTTACACCAAACCCATTGCCTGCTTGAGGTTCATGGGTAGGGGTGAGGGAGAAGCGTGCCCATGTTGCTTCCCCTGTAAATTGTTTGTTCTCAACTTAGGAATTTAGGATCAAATAGTTCCGCGTAGCAGACAAAACCAATAAGTTGTCCTGCTGATGGAGCTACTGATACGACAGCTAGCCATCATGACGGACGAAACATCTAGCCATTCCACGGTTTAATCGCCTGCATCCCGGCAGTCCCACCCCCATCCCTGAGGGGGAAGGAACGATTGCCTCCTCTCCATCAGGGAGTGTTCGCATCTGAAATAAGCATCTTGTATTAGCGCCATCTCATTTCTGGTTTCCTGCACAAAAAAATATGTCCGCAATTGTTTGCATGTTCACTGGTGAACGTGTTTAGTGTTTATTGTGAACACAATTCGTAGCAAGCAAAAACATAATACATTATATATCAATAAGTTAACTGTTGGCATGGTATGTGCTAATACTTAATGCATGCACTTTCGTAGAAGTAACTATTTCACCATTGCACCAAAAATTTATTTTAATTTTATTACCTAAGGAGACTCATCATGAAAACATGTATCTTGGCAAGCATCATCACTGGCGTTTTTGCAACTTCTGCCGCACAGGCAGGCACGCCTTTTTCAACCAGCGATCTGGAAGTAATTTATTCCGGAGCGAACCCCAGCTTCACCCGCAATGTGGACATAAGTGGTTACTACACGGCGCCAGCACAACTGCAACAGGCCGCTGCGAGTAATCTGATGGCTTCGATTGCGCAAGAGGTTTCGATCTCTCCAGTCGAAATAATTTACTCCGGTTTGAACCCCAGTTTTACCCGTGATATAGACGTAAGCGGTTATTACACGACACCTCCACAACTGCAAGACGTAAGTACCTATTACACGACACCACAACAGCAAAAACAGGTCGCGAATGACTTCGCGATTTCGGTTGCACAGGCAAGTTCAGCTTCCCAGCTTGATGTAATTTATTCCGGCCTGAACCCTAGCTTTACCCGTAATGTGGACATAAGCGGCTACTACACGGCACCAGCCCAGTTGAAACAGGCTGCGAATAAATCGGCATGCAATTGGCGCATGGTGAAGAACGAAATCAATTCATTGAAGGCCGCTTACACTGTGGCAGGCAACACCGAATACTTCGCTCCGGCTAACCTGCAACTCGTGTGCTAACAAGATTTATGCGTGAGTAACTATGCGAATGCTCCCTCGTGCGCAGCATGCACGGGGTATTTAACAAAAATCTGTATACGCCGCCTCCAGGAATTGGTGATCTGGCACTGACCTGCAAATTTACTCGGGCTGCTGAAAATTAAGTTTCGGTTAATCATTTTTTCAGGTTCGGTTAATAAACGTTTGCAATACTGCATTCACTGGAAACCACCCAGTTCTGAAACCGGTGCAAGGAATTTTAATTTACTAACCAACAAGGAGATTCATCATGAAAACACGTATCTTGGCAAGCATCATCACTGGCGTTCTGGCAACCTCGGCAGCTCAGGCTGGCCCGGCTTTTTCATCCAACGATCTGGAAGTGATTTATTCCGGACTGAACCCCAGCTTTACCCGTAATGTGGACATAAGCGGCTACTACAAAGTGCCCGCACAACTGCAACTGGCCGCTGAGAGCAAATCGACATGCAGCTGGCGCGCCGTCAAGAATGACATTAACGCGCCCAAAGCTACACACACGGTGCAGGGCAACACTGAGTACTTCGCTCCGACGAATCTGCAACTCGTGTGCTAACTAACAGGATGTAGCATGAGTAACTATGCGAAAACCCCCTTGTGTGCGGGATGCGCAAGGGGCAGCGCTTAAATTGCGAACACGAGCAGTTCGACCGGTTTGGCTAGTACAGCGTGCCTACTGGAAGTTTACGGTTGCTGCTTTTATACATTGCGCAGGTGATCAACCCCGCATTACCTGCAATCACCGAAAGGAGCATTGACATGACATCGCACAACTTTGCCTTAGCCCTGATCTCGGCGTGCGTGGCTTACCTGGTTTTAGTTTTGAACCTGGTCTAGTTTTTAATAAAGTTATTTTTACATGAGCTGGGTGTTGAAAATATTTCGCCTACTCGTTTTCCCCATCCAGTCCCAGTTCCTGAACCTTGCGCGTGAGGGTGTTGCGCCCCATGCCCAGCAATGTCGCGGCTTCGATGCGGCGTCCGCCGGTGTGTTGCAGCGCCTGAGTGATGAGCGTGCCTTCAAATTGCCGGCTCAGGTTGTCCAGAATATTCTGATCGCCGCGTTGTAGCGCAAGCGTGACTTGCTGTGCCAGCGCTGTGCGCCAGTTATTCGACAGAAAGGTGGCTTGTGTCTCGCGCCATTCCGGCGGCAGGTCGGCGATTTCAATTTGCCGCGAGGGCGTCATCACGGTGAGCCAGTGGCACAGGTTTTCCAGTTGCCGCACGTTGCCGGGAAAGTCCTGAGCCGCGAGGTATTGCAGCGCGGCTGCGCTCAAGGTTTTTTGTTCGACACCAAGTTCACGCGCGCTCTTCTGCAAGAAGTATTGCGCCAGCAGCGGGGTGTCCTCACGCCGTTCGCGCAGCGGCGGCAGGCGCAGCCGGATGACGTTGAGGCGGTGGAATAAATCCTCGCGGAACAGCCCCTGTTTCACGCGCTCGTCAAGGTTCTGGTGGGTGGCGGCGATGATGCGCACATTGGCCTTGATCGGCTGATGGCCGCCGACGCGATAGAAGTTGTTATCGGACAGCACGCGTAGCAGCCGCGTTTGCAGCTCGGCGGGCATGTCGCCGATTTCGTCGAGGAACAGGGTGCCGCCCTCGGCCTGCTCGAAGCGCCCATGCCGCGTGGCAGTGGCGCCGGTGAAGGCGCCTCGCTCATGGCCGAACAATTCCGATTCGAGCAAATCCTTCGGGATGGCGGCGGTGTTGATGGCAACGAACGGCTTGTCCGCACGTGGGCTGTGGCGGTGCAGGGCATGCGCGACCAGCTCCTTGCCGGTGCCGGATTCGCCGTTGATCAATACGGTGGCTTGTGATTGCGCAAGCCTGCCGATGGCGCGGAATACTTCCTGCATGGCGGGCGCCTGCCCCAGGATGTCCGGCGGCGCGGCAAGTGTGTCTTCGGGGGAGGCGTTCTTGCGCTGGCTTTGTTCCAGCGCGCGGCGGATCAGCTCGACCGCATGGTTGATATCGAACGGCTTGGGCAGGTACTCAAACGCCCCGCCCTGAAAGGAGGAAACCGCACTCTCCAAATCGGAATAGGCGGTCATGATGATGACCGGAAGATGCGGGTATTGCCCACGCAGGGTTTGCAACAGTTCCAGCCCGGAACTGCCGGGCATGCGGATGTCGCTGATGACCACCTGCGGTGCACCATGTGTGAGCGCCCGCGTGGCTTCATCGGCGGAAGCGAAGCTCTTGAATTCGATGTCCTCCCGCGCCAGGGCTTTTTCCAGCACCCAGCGGATGGAGCGGTCGTCGTCTATGATCCAGACAGGTTTCATATTGTGGCACCCATGTTGTTCATCTTGGGAAAAATCATCATTCGCAGATTACATGGATAACTGCGAACATGATGGTGATGTTGGACTGCATTCGTAGGTGCGAATAAATTCGCACCTACGAAACCGCCAATTGCTGTTTCTAGCTTATTCGAATTCATTGTAGCGGAAGCATCACGGTAAAGCAGGTGCACCCCGGTTCGCTGTCGAATTCGATGTTGCCATGATGCTGGCTGACGAAGTCCTGCGCCAGAGTCAGCCCCAAACCATGTCCATCGGGGCGTCCGGACACCAGCGGATAAAAAATCTTGTCGCGCAAATGTTCCGGCACGCCCGGACCGTTGTCTATGACTTGAACCATCACCGCCAGACGGTGTAATTTCTTCATCAATGTGACCTGGCGCGCAATACGGGTGCGCAGTTCAATAATGCCTTGGCCCTGCATTGCCTGCGCCGCATTGCGCACGATATTGAGCATCACCTGGATCAGTTGCTCCTTGTCGCCGAGCAGTGGCGGCAGGCTGGTGTCGTAGTCGCGCTGGATGACCAATTCCGTCGGCATCTCGGCCAGCACCAAACTACGCACCCGTTCCAGCACTTCATGGATGTTGAGCGCACTGAAATTAGGCGCATGCTGCGGCACGAGCAATTTTTCTATCAGCGAACGCAGGCGGTCGGCTTCCTGAATCACCACCTGGGTATATTCGCGCAAACCGGGCTTTTCCAGCTCCTGCTCCAGTAATTGCGCCGCGCCCCGGATACCGCCCAGGGGGTTTTTGATTTCATGCGCCAGGTTGCGCAGCAGCAGGCGGTTGGCTTGGGTCTGGTCGAGCATCTGTTCCTCACGCGCCAGTTTCAGCGGGCGGTCCATTGGGTGGAATTCAAGCAGCAGTAAGCTTTTGCCCAATAGCAGCGGCGTGGCGGTGCAGCGCAGGTGCAGCTTGCCATGCGTGTGCGTACCCAGAGTGAGGTCATGCTCGATGTAGCTGGCGTTGTTATTCAGCGCCTGCTGCATCGCAGCGGCGAGTTGCCCGGTGTGGGTGAAGGCTTGCTGCACCGGAAGGCCGATCAGGTTCTTGCTGCTCAACGCAAACAGGTTTTCAGCGGCAGGGTTGAGGTAGGCGACGCGCGACTGTTCGTCCAGCAGGATGACCGCCGTGGCAAGGTGTTCTAGCGTGGGGAATATTGTATCCGGCATGAACATTCATTTAGCAGGGAGCATGCCAGAAGCATCATGATTACCTGTTGTTGGTGATTTCGGATTTGAGTGCATCCATGTTCTTCTCGTGAAACAAAACTTGCTCCTGCAGGGTTTTAATTTTTTTGGCTGGCGTTTCCGAATTACCCTCGGCATCTTTCAGTTTCTGGCGGGCGTCTGCGAGCAAGTTTTCTTCAGTTGCCAATTCGTCTTCAAGTATTTTACGGCGCGTGTTATCTCGGCTTTTCTGTGTTGCGCTATCTACTTTTGGGAAATCGGAAGGGCTGATAATATTGCGCGAGCGTTCAGGGGGTGGCGAGGCGTTCAACGGCCCCAGATCGATTTTTTTCGAGCCTTTTGCCGGTGTGCTGGAATAAGTGACGTGCCCTTCGGCATCGACATGTTTATATATCTCAGCCTGCGCCCAGCCGGTATGGCTTAGCCACAGCAGCACAAACAGGTAGCGTAGTTTCATGATGCGTATCTTGGCAATAATCATAGGGGCAATAATCATAGTGGGTGAAGTATAGGTTAAAGCCCGGTATTGTGACAAACGTCAATCCGTTCCAATTTGAAATTTGAAATCAGCCGAAAGGATCTGTCTGAACTGGCAACGCATGGCAACTTGCCGGGTTTTCTGCCGCAGCGATCTGAGTTACGCGCTGTGGCAGTAATTTCGTGGCGAGTGCGTGAAGTAGCGAGCATCACAGGGATCGGCAGCAAGTATTTTCCAATTCAGGTATGAGCCTGAAGCGGCGACGATCTGGGTGATTTGTTTGTGCGGGTTGGTCGGGTTTAAAAGTTAAGTTTAATGGATTTTTGCCAGTCGGTTTTGAGTTTATTTTCTAATGATTTTAGTCTCAAGAATTGGTGCTTTTCCGGTGTTGTTTTCCGATCGGTTATGCCCGGCGTTTTTGTTTTTGAAAACTTGCAAATAAATCACTCTTGGCGCGCTGCATTTCCTGTGCTGCTGCCAAGTCTGTTTCGGACTTCGCCTGCGCCTGCAATGCGTCCAGAGTGATGCCCTCTTTGAGCGTGACTAAACCCTTCACACTCAACAGCACCAAGCATTCCAGCGGAGTCTTCACATCCTCGTCTTTATAGCGTTTGACGATCTTGCCCTTGGGGCTAATGATCTCGGTTGCAAACATGCACGGGCGGTGAAAGTTGAGCCACGGATTGAACGTTTCCTGATAGAACTCATTGATGGGTTTGGCGTACTTCTGGGGGATATGTTCGAAGCCCATGTGCTTGCGCACCACACTGGCATTCTTGCTCTCGGCCAGCGCGTTATCGTTGCTGTGGCGCGAGCGAGATTTGGTTTGCTCGATGCGCAGCTTCTCAAGGATCGCAGCCACCGGGCCATTGATGTACTCGGAGCCGTTGTCCGAGTGAAACCCCATAATTACAAACGGGAACTGTTCGATCACCAACTCCAGCACGGGCAACAAAAATGCCTCGCTAATACCCTGCACGCACGCCTCGACCTGCCACTGGCTGACCTCGTCAACGCAGGTGATGTGATACACGCCTTTGATGCCGTCAAGATCGCCTTGGTGGACGGTGTCGATGCGCACAAACCCAACCCGCCCTTTGGGGCGTGGTACTTTGCGTACCCCGATGTGATTGCACACCGGATTAGTCTTGGTGAAAACCACCCGCAAGGCTTGATAGCCCGAGCTTTTGCGCAGGTTGTACAGGTGCGAAACCGACAGGCCGGACACCCGCTCATAGCGCGCGTCACCATAGACGCTGTAAGCGCGCTGCAAGAGGTGCGCAATGGCCGGGCCACACACGTCCTCATTGGCCTTGTCCATCTCTGCGAGAAGCGCGATATCGATAGCCGTGTATTTGCGCGCAAAAGGGGCAGCAGGCGCACGGTAGCGTTTGGACAGGGGTACGGTAGCCAAGCGGTTTGTGAACCACTGCGTGACCAGGCGTGTGACCTGCGCGCGGCTGTAGCCGCTGGTGACTTGCAGGTACTTCAGCAGCACACCTTTCTCTCGCTTGCCCTGCTTGGGATAGTCAAAGCGTTTGAGCACGCGACTGATGTGCTCATAGCGTTCGCTGTCGTCACCAGACTTGGTGAATTCAATCTGGAGGCAGCCACCAAGAAATTGCTCAATCTGTTCTATCGTGCAAAGCCGTGTTTCGTTCATGTTGATCATCATCCTTGCAATGATCAACCCACTCCTTCAATCGACCTCAGATTCTTCGCTTCAGGCTCATTCCTCGTTGGAAATACAGCCCTCCTTCAGGCTCATACCACATTGGATAAGGCTCAGCAGAGTAAATCGGAGTTGTTCTGGGGTAAAATCAGCAGCAGGCTAGGAGCAGCAGCAATTCTGACATACCGGTTTTAAGATTACTCAAATCATATCAAATGGTTGCTGTTAAATTCGCCCTTCTTGTGCAAAATTCAGGCTGGCTTGAAATTAGAATCTTGAGGGCCGTCACATGATGACACCGGCACCATCCGGCACTTTGCTGGCATTTGATTTTGGCACTAAACGCATCGGCGTGGCGGTCGGCAATTCCATTACCGGCACGGCGCAGCCGTTGACAACTTTGCGCGGTGAACAAAACGAGCAGCGCTTTGCGGCTATCGGGGCGCTCATCCGTGAGTGGCAACCGGCAGCGCTGGTAGTGGGGCTACCCGGCAATGATGACGGCACGCCACACGAACTGACACGGTTGTGCCGCCGTTTCGCCCAGCGCCTCAAAGGGCGTTTTGATTTGCCCACCATTCTGGTGGATGAGCGTTATACTTCCGCAGCCGCAAGTTCGCAGTTGGCCGAAAAGGGCATATACGGCATCAAACAGAAACCGCTGCTTGACCAGGTCGCGGCACAACAGATTCTGCAGGCTTATTTTGACGAACCCGCGATGGGGACTATTGCATGAACAATCCGCAGCTCAACAAACATGGCGAATTGCAGCACCTGCTCTCCACCGAGGGCTTGCCGGCGCCCATTTTGCGCGACATCCTGGATCGCACCGCCTCTTTCGTGAATGTGGCCGAAGGCCGGGAGATCAAGAAAGTACCGCTGCTGCACGGCAAGTCGGTATTCAACATTTTTTTCGAGAACAGCACGCGCACCCGCACCACCTTCGAAATTGCCGCCAAGCGCCTGTCGGCGGATGTGGTCAACCTCAACATCAGCTCTTCCTCCGCCAGCAAGGGCGAGACGCTGCTCGATACCGTGGACAACCTGTGCGCCATGCACGCCGACATGTTCATAGTGCGCCACTCGCAAAGCGGTGCCGCGCACCTTATCGCCAGGCATGTCGCGCCGGAAATTCACGTCATCAACGCGGGCGACGGGCGCCATGCGCACCCCACGCAGGCGCTGCTGGACATGTTCACCATCCGCCACTACAAAAAAGAATTCCATAATCTGCGCGTGGCGATAGTCGGCGACATCCTGCATTCGCGCGTGGCACGCTCGCAGATCCATGCACTGACCACGTTGGGCGTGCCCGAAGTGCGCGTGATCGCGCCCAAGACGCTGCTGCCGACGATGGTGGAAAATCTCGGGGTGCAGGTCTATCACGACATGGAGCAGGGTTTGAAAGATGTGGATGTAGTGATGATGCTGCGTTTGCAGAACGAGCGTATGCAAGGCGCATTGCTGCCTTCGGCGCAGGAATATTTCAAATACTACGGCCTGACGCAGGACAAACTGGCGCTGGCCAGAGCGGATGCCATCGTGATGCATCCGGGGCCGATGAATCGTGGCGTGGAGATCGACTCCAGCGTGGCGGACGGACCGCATTCGGTCATCCTGCCGCAGGTCACGTTCGGCATCGCGGTGCGCATGGCGGTTATGAGTATGCTGGCGGGAGCAAAGGTATGAATATCCATATCAAAAACGGTCGCCTGATCGACCCCAGAAACAAGATCGACGCGCAACAGGATGTATTCATCGCCGAGCGGCGCATCGCCGCCATCGGCAAAGCGCCGCAAGGTTTCGTGGCAGAGCAGGTGATCGATGCCAGCGGATTGATCGTGATGCCGGGATTGGTGGATGTCGCCGCGCGATTGCGCGAGCCGGGCTACGAATACAAGGCCACGCTGGAATCCGAGATGACGGCCGCGGTGACGGGCGGAGTCACCTCCTTATCCTGCCTGCCCGATACCGATCCTCCGCTGGACGAGCCGGGGCTGGTGGAGATGCTCAAGCACCGCGCCCGCTCGCTTAACCAGGCGCGCGTGTTCCCGATCGGCGCTTTGACCTACGGTTTGAAAGGCACGGAGCTCACCGAAATGATCGAGCTTACGGAAGCTGGCTGCAAGGCATTCAGCCAGGCCGATGCGCCGCTGACCGATACGCGGGTATTGATGCGCGCCATGCAGTACGCGGCAACCTTCGGCTACCGTGTATGGCTGCGCCCGCAGGACAGTTTCCTCGCCAGAAACGGCGTGGCGCACGATGGCGAGGTGGCAACCCGCCTCGGGTTGCCGTCTATCCCGGTAGTGGCTGAAACCATCGCGCTTGCGACCATGCTGCAACTGGCGCGCGAGACCGGCGTGATCCTGCACATCTGCCGCCTTTCCAGCGCGGCGGGCGTGGAGATGGTGCGCGCCGCCAAACGCGAAGGGCTGGCGGTGACCTGCGATGTGTCCATGAACCACGTGCACCTGACTGAAATGGACATCGGGTTTTTCGATTCCAATTGCCATCTGGTTCCGCCGCTGCGCAGCCAGCGCGACCGCGATGCTTTGCGCGCAGGACTTGGGGACGGAACGATAGATGCGGTCTGCTCCAACCATTCCCCGGTGGATGACGATGCCAAACAGTTGCCATTCGCCGAAGCGGAAGCGGGCGCAACCGGCATAGAGTTGCTGTTGCCGCTGGTGCTGAAATGGGCGGAACAGGACAAGGTGCCGCTGCTGGATGCGCTGTCCCGCGTGACCATCAACCCCGCGCAATTGCTGGGGCAGAAGATGGGCCACCTGTCAGTTGGCGCGCATGCGGATATCTGCATTTTCAACCCGGAGACAAACTGGAAAGTTGAACCCGCAGCACTAAAGAGCCAGGGCAAAAACACACCGTTCAACGGCTACGAGATGCAAGGCCGGGTGCGCTATACGCTGCTCGATGGGCAGACTGTTTATCAGGGCTGACGTGGCCGGTTGGCATTGGCGGCATTGGCGCTTGCACTGGGCAGCACTTGGGAAGTACAAGTCATTAGTGACAAACTGACCATGGAATCGGGATCGGATAAAGACGTGGGCACTTTATAAGGCGGGTGATGCCATAAATGAAAAATATGGAGAACCGTTTTAGACCTGTAGCCCCGCAACCCAGCGCAGATAGAGCTGCCGCGCAATGGCGTGCAGTTGCGGCAGCTTATCCGCTGTTTGCGCCTGCATGGTTGCTGCGGGCTGCACCGCCGGACTGCTGGCGCTGGCGGCAATTTCATTCTCCCCTATCTCGCACCAATCGCGGATCATCTGTTCGGTCATTTCCACATGGCATTGCAGGGCAAGGTGCTTGCCCAGCGCGTATGCCTGATTGGCGCAGTATGCGCTGGACAACAGATGGATCGCGCCTTGCGGCAGGCTGAAGGTTTCGCCGTGCCAATGAAATGCCTCGAACAACCGAGTATCGCCGAGCCAGGCGCGCGCCTGTGCGTTGCCGGATACCGTCACTTCACCCCAGCCGATTTCCTTGATTGGATTGCGCGTCACCACTCCGCCCAGCGCCTTGGACATGAGCTGCCCGCCGAGACAATGCCCGAGCACCGGAATGTCCCGCGCCACCGCCTGACGGATCAGCGCCAGCACCTGCGCTATCCACGGCAGGTCATCGTTCACGCTCATCGGCCCGCCCATGAACACCAGGCCGGAATAAACGCTGACATCTTGCGGCACGGCATCTCCGGCATCAATGCGGATAAGCTGCCAGGGAATAGCGCGCTCATGGAGAAAATCGGCGAAGTAGCCGGGGCCTTCGGCAGCGGCATGGCGGAATATGGCGACAGGTTTCATATCAGATTTAATAAGCTGTAGGGGTGCGATGAATCGCGCCCCTATAATTTGGTTTTATCACGTTCAATCAACGCATACGCAGAGTGATTGTGTATGGATTCAAAATTCTCCGATTCCACCATATAGGCGTCAATGCGATCATCGAGACACAGCGACGCCGCGACATCGCGCACCATATCCTCGACAAATTTTGGATTGTCGTAGGCGCGCTCGGTGACATATTTTTCATCCGGGCGCTTGAGCAATCCGTACAGTTCGCAGGATGCCTGCTTCTCGGCATAGCGCACCACTTCTTCTATCCATACGGTATGGTTGGTGCGCACGGTGATGGTTACATGCGAGCGCTGGTTGTGCGCGCCGCGCTCGGAAATTTCCTTGGAGCAGGGACACAGGCTGGTGACCGGCACCAGCACTCTCATGGTGAAATGGTATTCCCCTTTTTCAATCTCGCCGATAAAAGTGACGTCATAGTCCAGCAGGCTCCGCACACCGGACACCGGCGCGGTCTTGTTGATGAAATAGGGAAAGCTCATTTCGATGTAGCCGGATTGCGCTTCCAGTTTATCGACCATTTCGCGCAGGATGTTTTCGAATGACTCCACCGAAATCTCGCGCCCGTGCTGGTTGAGTATCTCGACAAAACGCGACATGTGCGTGCCTTTGAAATTATGCGGCAGGTGGACGTACATGTTGAATGTTGCGATGGTGTGCTGCACCCCGCCGGCGCTCTTGTCCCTGACAATGACCGGATGGCGGATGCTCTTGATGCCGACCTTGTTGATCGCCAGATGGCGCGTGTCGGCCAGATTTTGCACATCTGCGATGTTATTCGGTACGGGAGAATCCATGGTTAACCTCATTCGGCTAGATCGGGATTGATTTGTAACAGTATCGTAGGGTGGGCTATGCCCACCATGCCGGGCGCAGCCCGGCATGATTGAAATTATAAACCGGCATTCCGTGCTTTCACCCCGGCATTTTGCGCCGTATGGAGGCGGCGATACCGGCGGCATCCAGGCCACAAGCGGCAAGCATCTGCGCCGGTTCGCCATGCTCCAGGAACACATCCGGCAAACCGAGTTGCAGCAGCGGGATCTCCACACCATGCCGCTGTAAACACTCCGCCACCGCGCTTCCCGCTCCGCCCTGCACGGTATTTTCCTCCACCGTCACCAGCAAATCATGTTCATGCGCCAAGCTCAGCGCCAACTCTTCATCCAGCGGTTTGACGAAGCGCATGTTGGCGACCGTGGCATCAAGCTGCTCCGCCGCGCCCAGTGCGGGCGCGAGCATGGAACCGAAAGCCAGGATGGCGATTTTTCTACCGGCACGGCGCAACTCACCCTTGCCGACAGGCAGCACTTGCATTTCCTTATCCGGCGCAACGCCCGGCCCGCAACCGCGCGGATAGCGCACCGCGCTCGGGGTGTCGAGATGAAATGCGGTGGTCAGCATCTGGCGGCACTCGTTCTCATCACTCGGCGCCATCACCGTCATGTTGGGGATACAGCGCAAGTAACTCAGATCAAAGCTGCCGGCATGTGTCGCGCCGTCGGCGCCGACCAGCCCGCCACGGTCTATCGCCAGCATGACCGGCAGGTTCTGGATGGCGATGTCGTGGATCAGTTGGTCATACGCACGCTGCAAAAAAGTTGAATAGATCGCCACTATCGGTTTCAGCCCTTCACATGCCAATCCGGCGGCGAAGGTCAGCGCGTGCTGCTCGGCGATGCCCACATCGAAATAACGCTGCGGAAATTTCTGCGCAAACGCCGTCATGCCGGAGCCTTCGCACATCGCCGGGGTAATGCCGATCAGCCGCTTATCCTGTTCCGCCATATCGCACAGCCAGCCGCCGAAAACCTCCGTATAGCTCGGCTTGGCAGCCTCTTTGGTGACGATGCCGTGAGCCGGATCGAATTTGCCGACACCGTGGTATAGCACACAGTCTTTTTCAGCATGTGTGTAGCCCTTGCCCTTCTGTGTGACCACGTGCAGGAACTGCGGCCCTTCCAGATGGCGGATGTTATTTAGCGTGGTGGTCAGCACGTCCAGGTCGTGGCCGTCTATGGGGCCGATATAATTAAAACCGAATTCTTCGAACAACGTGCCCGGTGTAACCATGCCCTTCATGTGCTCCTCGGTGCGCTTGGCAAATTCCAGCATCGGCGGCACCACGCCCAGCACCTTTTCGCCGCCGCGCCGCATCGCCGCATAGAAGCGCCCGGACATCAGCTTGGCCAGGTAATTGTTGAGCGCGCCCACAGGCGACGAAATAGACATATCGTTGTCATTGAGCACCACCAGCAGGTTGGCATTCATCGCACCCGCATTGTTGAGCGCCTCGAACGCCATGCCGCCGCTCATCGCGCCGTCGCCGATGATGGCCACTGCGCGGCTGTCTGAACCGGCCAGCTTGGCCGCCACCGCCATGCCCAGCGCGGCGGAAATCGAGGTGCTGGAATGCCCGGTACAGAAGGCGTCGTAAGGGCTTTCGTCGCGCTTGGGAAAACCGGACAGGCCGCCCGCCATGCGCAGCCTGTTCATCGCATCGCGCCGTCCGGTGAGTATCTTGTGCGCGTAGGTCTGGTGCCCCACATCCCACACCAGCCTGTCATCCGGCGTGTTGAACACATAGTGCAGCGCGATGGTCAGCTCCACCGTGCCGAGATTGGATGACAGATGCCCGCCGGTCTTGCTCACCGACTCGATCAGGAACAGGCGCAATTCGTGCGCGAGCTGCGGCAGTTGCTTGCGTTCCAGATGGCGCAAGTCGCCGGGGGTGTTGATGGTGTTGAGCAGGGTGTACATCAAATGCCTCGAAAAATTCCGTCATTCCCGCGCAAGCGGGAATCCAGCGATTTTATTAACTGGGCTCCCGCCTGCGCGGGAGTGACAAATAATTGGGGAACCGCAGGAATTCATCAAAACTTTCTCAACACAATAAAATCCGCCAATTCGCGCAGGCGGCGCGCTTCTTCGCCAAAGCCGGACAGCGCATCCAGCGCATCGCCATGCAGTCCCGCCGCCATTTCTCTGGCGGCCCGCACGCCCAACAGGGTGACATAAGTTGGCTTGTCCTGCTCGGCATCCTTGCCAGCGGTCTTGCCCAGGGTTGCGGTGTCCGCCTCGCTGTCGAGCACATCGTCCACCACCTGGAAAGCCAGCCCGACACATTTGCCGAAATGATCCAATTTAGCCAGTGTTGTAGGAGCGCAGCTTGCTGCGCGATGTGCCGTCGCACGGCTGTCGCAGCACTGCGCGCCAAGCAGAACAGCGGAGCGGATCAGCGCGCCGGTCTTGTGGATATGCATGGATTCGAGTTCGGGCAAGTTGAGTTGCTTGCCCACGCTATCCAAATCTATCGCCTGCCCGCCCGCCATGCCGCGCGAACCGGAAGCCGCTGCCAGCAGCTTGATCATGGCCAATTGACATGCCGCATCATCATTCAGCCGATGCTCCGCCAGAAGTTGAAATGCCAGGCTTTGCAAGGCATCGCCGACCAGCAGCGCGGTGGCCTCGTCGTATTCGACATGGCAGGTCGGCTTGCCACGGCGCAACACATCGTCATCCATGCACGGCATATCGTCATGCACCAGCGAATAGGCATGGATCAGCTCAACAGCGGCGGCAGCGATGTTGACGCGCGAGATATCCGCATTGACCAGCTCACCGGCGGCAAAGGCAAGCAACGGGCGCACGCGCTTGCCGCCATCCAGCACGCTGTAGCGCATGGCCTCATGCAAGCGCTGCGGCGTCGTGCCGGGCTGCGGCAGCAGGTGGCGCAACACATCCTCGAAACGGAGCTGATGGGCATTCGCCCAAGTCAGGAAATCAGGCATCTTCACGCCTGGCGGAATTGCCCGCAGCGGAAACATTGTCGGCAAAATTTTTCAGCGTGCCTTCCTCCAGAATACGCACCTGCTGCTGCGCATCTTCCAGGCGAACGCGGCATTGCTGCAACAGCTCGGCGCCGCGCTTGTAAGCAGCCAGCGCATCTTCCAGCGGCAGTTGCCCCGCTTCCATCTCTGCCACCACTTGCTCCAGCTCGGCCAGCGCCGCCTCAAAGCTGGGTGTTTTATGCGTTTTGCCCGCCATGTGTACTTTATCTTCGTGAAGGAAGGCGCATTTTACCTAAAGCGCAGGCGGGTGTTGCCGCAATTTTGTTTGCTGGCGAATAACACAGCCTGTGGTGCGGGCAATTTTTGTTGTACGCGCCAGCGCTTTAAGGGACAATCCGCGCTACTTCAGCAAGCCCTATTTACCCTTGTATTCGTCCCGTTTCGCAACTTTGAAAGAGTCACCATAAGTGGGCGCACTGTGGATGCTCGTCGCCGGGTTCCTGTTCGCCATCATGGGTGTGCTGGTCAAATTCGGCTCCCCGCATTTCTCCAGCAGCGAACTCGTTTTCTACCGCTCGTTCTTCGGCTTGATCATCGTGTATGCGATGCTGCGCCGCTCGAAAGTTTCCCTGTCCACACGACACGGGCGCGGCCATCTGTGGCGCGGCCTATCCGGCACGTTCGCGATGATGCTGTTCTTCCATTGCATCGGCGTATTGCCGCTGGCAACCGCCATCACGCTCAACTACACCTCGTCGCTGTTCCTCTCCGCATTGACCGTGCTGGTGCTGAAAGACAAGTTTCACCTGCCCCTGAGCGGCGCATTGGCAGTCGGTTTCGTCGGCGTGTTGCTGTTGTTGCGCCCGACGCTGGAGCAGGATCAATTGCTGCCGGGGCTGCTCGGTCTACTCTCCGGCCTGCTGGCGGGGGTTGCCCTGCTCAATGTGCGCCAGCTCGGCGTGCTGGGTGAACCCGGCATGCGCGTCGTGTTCTATTTCAACCTGATCGCCACGCTCGCCAGCGGTGCATGGATGCTGCGAGACACGCTGCACCCTGTTTCATTCGGCGATCTCCCGCTGCTCGTGGCCCTCGGCGCATCGGCCACGTTCGCGCAACTCGCCATGACCCGCGCCTACCGCACCGGCCAGACGCTGGTGGTCGGCAGCCTGGCCTACAGCACCATCGTGTTCTCGGCCCTGTTCGGGTTGCTGCTGTGGCACGAACTACTGGCGTTGAGCGCATGGCTCGGCATCGCGCTCATCATCGCCAGCGGTGTGCTAAGCTTGCGCCTGTCACCCAAACACCCGCCCCAAAAAGGAACAACATGATCACCATCGAACAAACCGACAACCTCGTCAACATCGCCGTCATGGGCGAATTCACGATTGCCGATTTCAAGCAATTCGAAGAACACGCGCTGTACAAACTCAAAGTGCCGGGCGCAGTGAACCTGCTGTTCGACCTGCGCGGCATGATCGCCTACACCCCGGACGTGGCGTGGGAAGAAATCAAATTCTTCAGCCGCGAACACAACCACGACTTCAACAAGATCGCCGTCGTCACCGACGACCAGTGGCTCACCTGGCAGGCATGGCTGGCGCGCCTGTTCGTGGATGCGGATATCCGTGCGTTCAGCGATTACGAAGAAGCGCAGGGGTGGGTGCAGGCTTAGGGAAACACGGATTAATTCGTCATCCCCGCGTTGGCGGGGATCCAGTGCCTTTATTTGACTGGGTTCCCGCCTTCGCGGGAACGACAAAACCGAATAAATCTGCGCTTCCTTAGGAAATTGGGCGGGGTTTTCCATGGTGCCTTTGTCCGATGAATTGGGGTGTGCCATAATTTTCGCGCAGACAAAAACAAGGCATTGCGGAATTGATACCCGGTTGGGCCACCGGGATGCCGGGTGATTACGCCGCGCGGTGCCGCTTCACATACGCACGCAATGCATCATTCATGCGGGTTTGCCAGCCTTCGCCGGTCGCTCGAAAGTACTCCACAACTTCGGGGCTATACCGCACCGTTACTGCCACCTTGGTGGGACGCTTTTGTGGGCCACGCTGGCCGGGCAGGCGAACTTTGCCCTTCGCCCAGAACGCCTTTACCGCTGCCGCGTCGTTGGGGTCATACGGGCAATCGGGGTCATTTACCTTGTCAGGTGCGGCCGCAATCCCATGATGCACTGACATTTATTCGGCGCGTGACAGGTGTTTTCGCCATACGCTGTCTACCCCACACACTTTAGCCTGTTTTTTAATCTTTTGATTTCTGGTTCCATGCATGCTTCTTTAACCACGAGGAGCAAGCATGAAACAGATTGATAAGACCGCATTGTTTCGCCTGTCAGTCATCGGGCAACTGGTCAGCCGGGAGAGCTTGCAGCGAGGACAACTGCAGCAAATCATCCGCGAACTGGCGCAACAGAGCTACGTCATTCCCGGCTCGTGCCGCACTCAACTGGGCGAGAAGACCATTCAGGCCTGGTATTACAATTGGCAGAAGGGGGGTATCGAAGCATTGGTTCCGCAGATCCGCGCAGACCGTGGATTATCCAAACTCACCCCTGAAGTTCAAGAGGCTATCCTCAACTCCAAGCGTGAGAACCCACGCCGCTCGATCCGTCAGATTCAGCAGTTGCTTGAGACCGCCGGTGTCGTCGCCGACAATGTCCTGTCGCGCTCGTCCATCCACCGCCTGTTGCAGATTCACGGCCTGTCCCGTATGCCTGGCTCAGCCAGCATTCTGGAAGAGAAGCGCAGCTTTGCCGCCGAGTTTGCAGGTTCGGTCTGGTACGGCGATGTATTGCATGGCCCGGCAGTCCCCACGCCAAAGGGGATGCGCCGTGCCTACCTCGTTTCTCTGACGGATCTTCCACCAGTCAATTTTCATCAATGCATTGATTCAATTGAGCTTGACCCTGTTTCTTGAGGTTTTTTAATTTTATTGTAGGCATGTAATTAGCAAACTAAAGCTAAAGTTGCTTGCAATAACCTGCTTTGTATGTAAAATACATAGTCATGTATCTGACCTCAATCCCCAACCGGAACTCCCCGCCCGCAATCCTTTTGCGCGAAAGCTATCGCGAAGACGGGAAGGTCAAGACGCATACGCTCGCCAACGTGACGAACTGGAACCCCGCCGTTGTCGAAGCCATGCGCTCGGCATTGAAGGGCGAGTTCGCATCTGGTGGCGACCCGGTATCGGGCGAAATATTCGGCGTTCTATTCGCCCTCAAACAACTCGCCGACCGCCTCGGTATCTCTGGCGCATTAGGCAAAAGCCAGGAAGCGCTCAGGGTGCTATTTCTGGTGTTGGCGCGCATCGGTCATGCGGGTTCGCGACTGTCCGCCGTGCGCTGGGCAAAACAGCACGCTACGGCGGACATCCTGGGCCTGTCAGCCTTTGATGAAAACAACTTGTACGGCGCGCTGGATTGGCTTGCTGCGCGGCAGGCCAAGATCGAGCAGCGCCTTTACCGCGAGCACGTGAAGCGCGCGGGGCGCACACCGTTGCTGGTGCTCTATGACGTGACCTCGAGCTATCTGGAAGGCGAGCAAAATGAACTGGCCGCCCACGGCTACAACCGCGATAAAAAAAGCGGCAAGCAGCAGATCGTGATCGGGCTGCTGACCGCGGATGACGGCGAGCCGCTGGCAGTGCGAGTGTTCGAAGGCAACACCGCCGACCCCAGCACCGTGGCGGAGCAAATCCGCCTGCTGAAGGAGCAGTTCAAAATCGACGAAGTCGTGATGGTGGGCGACCGTGGCATGATCAAGGCCAAAGGAAAATTGGCGCTAGAAGGAAAGGGCTGGCACTACATTACCGCCCTGACGGATGCGCAGATTCGCACCCTGCTCAAAAGCGGCGTCCTGCAAGCAGATCTGTTCGATAGCGAAATCTGTGAAGCCGAGCATGGCGACAAACGGCTCATTCTGCGCCGCAACGATCAGACGCGTGATCGCGAAGCGTTGCGCCGCAAGGATAAGCTCGCCACCTTGCAAGAAAAAATAGCGGCGCGCAACACCTTTGCCGGCGAGCATCCTTGCGCCAATGCCGAAGCCGGGTTGGCGCGGTTGCAGCGCTGGGTAAAAAGCCACAAGCTCACCGCGTTTGTCACGCTGTCGCTCGGCGTTGAAGATCGCAAAATATCTTGCGACACCGATCAAGCGCTCATGCAGAATGCCGCCTTGCTTGATGGGTGTTACTGCCTGGAAACCGATGTGAGCCCGGAACACATGCAAGCTGCGACGGTTCACGCGCGCTACGGTGATTTGCAGAAAGTCGAGCGGGATTTCCGCACCATGAAAACCGGCTTGCTGGAAGTGCGCCCTATCTTTTTGCGGAACGCCGAGCGAACCAGAGCGCATGTGTTTGTGACCATGCTGTCACTAAAAATCGCCCGCGCTTTTGAAGGCCTGCTGCATGAGGCCATGGGCAAGATCGCTACCGGCACAGAGGCGGTGACAATCGATGATGCGCTCGTCGCACTGTCTCGTCTGACCTACCTACATTACGAGTCAAATGAAGTATCGTTCACCCGCTTGCCACAACCCGATGCGCTCCAATCTCGGATACTCAATGCACTCGGCCTAACGTTTCCTGCTGGAGCAGCTCAATGTAGGCAGTAAGCTCTTTTGCGGAAAGTCAGTAATTTTATTTAAACTCAATGGCTTGTAGCGATATATCGCCTTGGGCTAGATGGAATATCCGTCAGACAACCGTCCGGGCCCGTTCCAGCACCGCCGCGAAGAAAGCATCGGTGCCGTGCAGTTGAGGCAACAGTTGCAGGCATTCGCCTGTTTCCAGCGGGATCAATTGTTGTGCGAGAATTTCTCCGGCAGGGCACAGGGCAAAGTCTGCATGGCTGGACAGAAAATCATCCACAATGGCGCGATTTTCTTCGTGCAGCAAGCTGCAGGTGGCGTACACCAGGCGGCCACCGGGCTTGAGCAGCTTGCTGGCGGCGGCCAGTATGGCGGCCTGCTTTTGCGTGAGCTCCGCCACGCTTTGCGGCGACTGGCGGAATTTCATGTCCGGGTTGCGGCGCAACGTGCCCATCCCGCTGCACGGCGCGTCCACCAGCACACGGTCAATCTTGCCGGCCAGGCGTTTCACCTTGTTGTCGTTTTCGTGCGCGATGAGCTGCGGATAGAGGTTGCTTAATCCTGAGCGCTTCAGGCGCGGCTTCAGGTTGGACAGCCGCTTCTCGGATACGTCGAAAGCGTACAGCCGCCCCTGCGAGCGCATCATGGCGCCCAGCATCAGCGCCTTGCCGCCCGATCCGGCGCAAAAATCCACCACCATGTCGTTGCGCTTGGGGGCGAGCAAAAACCCGAGCAACTGACTGCCTTCATCCTGCACTTCAAATTTTCCGGTGAGGAACAAAGGGTGCCGGGTGAGCGAAGGCTTGCCCTTGATGCGGATACCGATGGGCGACCAGGGCGTGGCTTGCGCGTCCAGTCCTTCGGCTTGCAGGGATTGCAGCACTTCATCGCGCCCGGCAAGCAGGGTGTTGACGCGCAAATCCAGCGCGGCGGGCTGTTGCATGGAGCGGCCCAGCGTGAGGATGGCAGCATCCGTCATTTCACTGCGCAGCTTTTCAATCAGCCAGTCGGGCAGTTCGGCCTGCACCGGCAAAGGCAGTTCGTCAATGTTGATACCCTTGATCTGGCCCAGCCACTTTTCCTCGTCGCGTTTCAACAGCGGGGCGAGTTCGCGCAGGTTGTAGCCGTTGAACCGGATCCAGTAAGCCAATGCCATGCGGCGCGGCGTGGCCCCGTTGGCGGAAACAGGTTGGCCGGCGCAAGCGTGCTCCAGAAACAGGCGGTGGCGCAGCACGCCGAACACGGTTTCCGCCACCAGCGCGCGCTCGTTGGAACCGATGCGCTCCCGCTGGAAGAATTGGCGAAGCAGCGCATCGGCGGGGTGCGCCAGCGGCAGGATGCTGCGCAGGGCCTGGGTAACGAGGTCAAAGCGGTATTCGGTGATCAACATGATGTGTGCAATGTAATGCGATAAATATTGTCGAAGTGTAACGGTTATTCATCCGCTACGCGTATATCAGAAATGACCATTTCGGCGGAGACTTCACCGTTGCGGTCAATCTGGCGGATCTTGATGGGCAACAGGCGATATTCCAGCCCCAGCCAGACGATCAGGCTATCTTCATCTGGACCGTGGATTTTGTGCACCGGCACTGCGCGCAATTTGCCCAGGCGGGTTTCAATCTCTTCTTCCCCGCCGACCGCGATTTCGTAATTTTCCAGTTTTTTGCCGTTGCTGATGTGCATCGGCAACACGCCATTTTCGAGCGGCAATTGCGAAAGCTGGAACACGAAGCTGAGGATGTCTTGTGCCTGGCCGGGTAGCGGCACTTCACGGCCACTCGAAAAAGACAGCAACTGATCTGACCAATTAAATCTGGCTGACAGCGTTTCCCTGCCTCTTGCGGTGTTTCTTGTTTCGCTGAATTCATCCGGGCGCAGCCCTTGTGCGGTCAGCGTGCCGCTGCTGAGCTGGTTCATTTCGAAGGTGCTGAAGAGGCTGATGATCCCGGTGGCATTCAAGCCCGCCTTGAGCGTGTAGCTTTTGTCATCGCCAATATCCAAACGATAACGTGCTTCGCCGACCGAGAAGCTGGTTCCCTTATAGGCGATAAAAGTCAGTTGTGCATGCCTGGGTAGCGGGTGCGCGGGCCGGGCTTCCTGCGCAGCCTCGGCAGGGGGAGGTAGTTGCGGCTCTGAAATAATCTGCGGGGCTTCTGCTGGTTGCGGCTCAGAAACAACCGGCGGCGTTACTGATGGCTGCGGCTCAGGAATAGCCTGCGGTATTTCCGGCGGGCCAGCGACGGTTGGCTCGGGGTCAGGCAGTTTGGCTGGGCCGGGAACTGTTGGTGCAGGCTTGGGCTTAACGCGGCGCTTTTTTACGGGAGTGAATTTGGCGGCGACCCTGGGCAGCGGTTCAAGTTTGGCGGTAAGGGGTGGCAGCGGCGCTTCGCTGGGCGGTAACTTGATTATCGGCGTAAATAGCACAATGGCATGCGCCAGCACCGACAGTGCCATGGACAGGATGGTTCTTCCGGCTGAAGTGCGGGGCAATGCGATCACGGCTTAATGTCGAGTTTGCTCAATACCTGGGTGAGCTGATCGCCATTGGCATCGGTGATGGTCATTTTGCACGGCAGATTATTGTGTTGCGTGGCCAGCCATATCTCGTTGCGGGTTTCGCCTGCTTTGGCTTGATTGTCGAGATACAAAGTATCGAACTCTCCAACTGGTGTCTTGATCTTCTCGCTGCGTGTGATGGCGTAGTGGTAGCTGTCCAATTTTCTGCCGTTGGTCATCGGAAAATCCAGTGTTGCAGAAATTTGCAGCGGCAGGAACATGAATTGATACATCGCGCTCAAGCGGTCTTGCGTGCCATCGGGCAGCGCGGCCACCGTGCGTTGAGTCTGATGTATCAGGGTGATCTGTTTGGCGTCCCAATCGAATTCTGCATGACTGCCCTTGCTCTCGTCACGTTCGCGCTGGTAGCTGAAGCGCAGCGGTTGCAGGCCCTGTTCGCCGATCAAGCCGCTGCTGCTGACAAAAACCTTTTCCGGTTTGAACACCGCCAGCAAGCCCAGCGGGGTCGTGGTGCTGGACAGCGCATAGCGGTTATTGTCGCGCGTATAAGTTTCTTCAATCTGCCCGATTTTCAAACTGTCTTTGTAAACATCGTAAGTGGCATGGACGCTGCCCGGTGCGTCAGCAAATGCAGAGCCAACGGCGCACAGCATGAGCCATGCGATAGACTGCAACAGATATTTCATGGCTACTCCAGGCCGGGTGAAACCAACGTAAAACCGGGCTGTTTAAGATGCCGGAATATGACCTGCCCTCGCTCGTTCAGTTTGAATTGATTATTGCAAAACCAGCGGATGGCTTGCGGGTAGATGCGATGCTCTTCGTGCAGCACCCGCGCCGCCAGGGTTGTCGGGGTATCATCCATCAGCACCGGCACGGCGGCCTGGATGATGATGGGGCCGTGGTCGAGGTCGCTGGTGACGAAATGCACGGTGCAGCCGTGTATTTTTACGCCATCCTTGAGCGCGCGCGCGTGCGTGTCGAGACCGCTATATGCGGGCAGCAGCGAGGGGTGGATATTGATGAGCCTGCCTTGGTAGCGCGCCACAAAAGCGGGGGTGAGGATGCGCATGAATCCGGCGAGCACCACGAGATCGGGCTGGTAGCGGTCTATGGCAGCGGCAAGCGCGGCATCGAACGACTCGCGGTCGGAGTAGTCGCGGTGCGCCACGATTTGTGTTGCGATGCCATGTTGTTCGGCGATGGCTAAACCCGGCGCATCGGCGCGGTTGCTGACGACCGCCGCCACGCGGCAGGGCAGGTTTGCTTCCAGCAGCGCCTGCATATTGCTGCCGCGTCCGGAGATCAAAATGACGATGTTCTTCACGTTGTCCTATTCGACCCGGGTTTGCGCCCCATCACCGTGGCGCGCCTGTATGTCGCCGATCACCCGCACGGTTTCCCCGGCGGCTTCTAGCTGGTTGATTGCGCTAGCGGCATCACTCTTGGCTACGATCACCACCATGCCGATGCCGCAGTTGAAGGTGCGGTACATTTCCTGTTGCGCCACGTTGCCTTGCTCGCGCAGCCAGTCGAACAGTTTCGGTGTGTGCCAGGATTTTCCATCCAGCACGGCGGTGACATTTTCCGGCAACACGCGCGGCACGTTTTCCAGCAGGCCGCCGCCGGTTATGTGCGCCATGCCTTTGACCTTGATTTTTTGCATCAGCGCCAACAGCGGTTTCACATAGATGCGGGTGGGCGCCATGATGCAATCGGCCAGCGTGCGCCCGCCGTCGAACTGGGCGTCGAGGTCGGGAGCGGAGCGCCCGATAATCTTGCGCACCAGCGAATAGCCGTTGGAATGCGCGCCGCTGGAGGCCAGCCCCAGCACCACATCGCCGGGTTTGATGTCGGCGCCGGTGATGATGTTGGCTTTTTCCACCACGCCCACCGCGAAACCGGCGAGGTCGTATTCACCTGCCGGATACATGCCCGGCATCTCGGCGGTCTCGCCGCCGATCAGCGCGCAACCGGCCTGCTCGCAGCCCGCCGCGATGCCCTTGATGACTTCGGTGGCGGCTTCCACATCCAGCTTGCCGCAGGCAAAATAATCGAGGAAGAACAGCGGCTCTGCGCCCTGCACCAGGATGTCGTTTACGCTCATCGCCACCAGATCTATGCCGACTGTGTCGTGGCGGTTGAGTTCGAACGCCAGTTTCAATTTAGTGCCCACGCCGTCGGTGCCGGAAACCAATACCGGTTCGCGGAATTTCTTGGAAATTTCGACCAGTCCACCGAAGCCGCCGATGCCACTCAAGACCTCGGGGCGCATGGTGCGTTTGGCATAAGGCTTGATGTTTTCGACCAGGCGGTCTCCGGCGTCAATGTCCACACCGGCATCGCGGTAGGAAAGGCTGTTGCTGGATGGAATCAAGTTGAGTTCTCGCTTTCTTCGGGATAAAGTGCAGGCCGTTCTGTTTATTGATTTTACCCCAAATGCCCATACAACCTGGAAAAAGCAGTTGGCGGTTTTGTAGGTGCGAATTTATTCGCACTAACAACGGGCTATATGCGAATAAATTCGCACCTACGAATGCAGCCTACCAGCATGAAGCTAAAAATTTCCGCCAACTGCCGTTTCCAGGATGCAACGTTCTGGTGATGGGTTGCGTTGACCATGACACAACTGCTACTTAACATCACCCCCGACTGGCTACCCACACTGGACAATTTTGTTGCCGGGCGCAACGTCGAGTTGCTCTCGGCGTTGCGCCATGCGTTGGCGGGAGCGGTGAACGAGCGATGTTTTTACCTGTGGGGAGAGGCGGGCAGCGGCAAGAGCCATCTGCTGCAAGCGGCGGTGGAGCAGGCGCGCGCGTTGGGGCAACCCGCAATTTATACCCGCAGCACCGTGCCGGAGGCCGTTCAAGTGATTGCAGTTGACGATGTGGAGGCTCTGGATGCTGCCGCTCAGATTGCGCTGTTCAATCTCTACAACCAACTGCGCGAAAGCGGCGGCATGTTGCTGGTGAGCGGTATAGTGGCGCCCGCTCATCTGCATCTGCGCGATGACCTGCGCACACGGCTGGGCTGGGGGCTGGTGTACCAGGTGCATGGCCTGAGCGATGAAGAAAAAGCACAGGCGCTGGAGGGTCACGCGCAGGCGCGCGGCTTTGTCGTGCCGCATGAAGTGGCGCAATACCTGTTGCGCCACGGGCGGCGCGATTTGCCCGCGCTGCTGGCAACCCTGGATGCGCTGGATACGCATTGCCTGCGCCTGAAGCGCGGGGCGTCCGTGCCGTTATTGAAAGAAGTGATACAAACATTTATTCCGGAGCAATTGTGAATTTAGCGCTATTTGATTTGGACAATACCTTGTTGAGCGGTGACAGCGATTTCGAGTGGGCGCAGTTTCTCATCGAGCAGGGCGTGCTCGACCGCGAACTATTCGAAACGAAGAACCTGGCTTTTTACGAGCAGTACAAGGCGGGCACGCTGGACATCCACGAGTTCCTCGACTTCCAGTTGAAGCCCTTGTCGCGCCACGCGCGCAAGGTGCTGGACGCATGGCATGAGGAATTCATGCGGCGCAAGGTGCGCGGCATGATAGGTTCCGCCGCACGCGAACTGGTGACGCGGCACCGCGCGGCGAATGATGTGTGCGTCATCATCACCGCCACCAACAGCTTTGTGACCGCGCCGATCGCGCGCGAGTTTGGCGTGGAGCACCTGATTGCCACCGAGCCGGAACAGAAGAACGGTGAATTTACCGGGCGCGTGTCCGGTGTGCCGTGCTTCCGCGAGGGCAAGATCACCCGCCTGGAAAGCTGGATGGCGCAACAAGGGTGGAGCTGGGAAAGTTTTGCCGGGAGCTGGTTTTATAGCGATTCGCTGAACGACCTGCCGCTGCTGCGCAAAGTGAAAAATCCGGTGGCGGTTGACCCGGACGCCACGTTGCGCGCACATGCCGAGGAGCAGGGCTGGCGCATCATGACGTTGCGTTAATCCCAATGCTGTTCATTTAAGAAAAATTCCATTCGCCCTGATAACCAGCGACTTGGCCGCCCGTCTTTGGGCGGCTTAGTCGAATGGCTAGTTGTTGCATCAGCATGTCGAAGGGCTACCTTCGCTTCGCTCACATGCGCATTCTTTTCGCGCTTGTTTCAATCCTCGCCCGCGCCGAGGCGCGGGCGCTACAGCAGTTGGTGACCACGCCCACCCGCAGCGTGTTGTTCTCCAGATGGAGATAGGCGTTCTGGGTCATCACATAAAGTGTATTTTGAATTGTGCGCAATTTGTATTACAATCTGTATGTCAAAAAGACATTCAAGGTGGCTGAAATGGGAACACTAACTTTGCGCTTGCCGGAAAAGCTGGACCAGCAATTAACCGTATTAGCGGCACAGACCCACCAGAACCGTTCCGAGTTGGCGCGCACGGCATTGGAGAAGTTTGTGCGTGACCAAGAACGAGAACAACTTCTAGCCGGGATGGTTGAAGCTTTTCGTTTTTTGGCGACCAATCCTGATGCGCGTGCCGAAAGCATTGCAATCGCGGAAGAATTCGCGGTTGCGGATAGCGAAGCACTCGATATTTCAGAAGGACGCAAACCTGGTGATCCCGAACCTGAACAGTGGTGGAAATAATGCGTCGCGGAGAAATATGGGTTGCGCGACTCAATCCCAATGTAGGTGCAGAAATCGGCAAAGTTCGCCCGGTTGTCATTTTGATGGAGCCGCTCTTTCTTGAGGCGGGATCGCCGGTTGTCATGGCGGCGCCGCTTACTACAAAATATTGGCCGGGGCTCGCCCAACTGCGCATTGCAGTGCCCGCACGTGACCGCTTGTTGAAAGATAGTCATATCGTCCTGGAGCAAATGCGGGCACTGGATCGGAGTCGTTTTGGCAAGCACTCTCTGGGTAGATTAACCCCGGAAGAAATGAGCGTGGTGGAGCAACGATTGATGATGATGTTTGGCATTTTTATTTCATCAGGTCAGCGGCGCTGAACAACTCCTCGCGCAAAGACTTCAACCTGTGCCGTTCCGCCAGCGCGTCGGGCTGGCAAATTTCCTTCAGCGAACACTCCTTGCAGCGCGCATCATTGACCGGAGGCGGCAGCTTGCCTGAATCCATCATCGCGCGAATAGAGTTCACGGTCTCTTCCACCTTGCCGCGCAAATCTTGCGTAATCGCCACCTCCCGCCTGCGCCGCGAACCGTGGTGATAGATCGCACCATGCGTGATGACCTTGCCGGTCATTTCTTCCAGACACATTGCCTGTGCCACCAATTGCAGATCATCATTGAGACGCCTCTTGCGTTCCCCATGCTTGTATTCCACCGGATAGATATTGCCACCCGGCCAGAATTCCACCACGTCACATTTGCCGATTAGCCCAAGCCGCTCAGACCATACGGGCAAGGCATACTCAGCCCGCGCACTTTCGCGGGTTGTCACATACCCCGACTGATCCACGCGCTCATGTTCAGCGTTGCCGCGTGCAGTGTGGATGTTGTCGGAAAATTCGCTCTCCAAATAAATCAAACCACAACGTCTCGGGCAATAAGTGTACTGGTTGAGGGCGGAAACGTTGATGGGGTCGGCTATTTCGTTCATGGCAGTGGTGCTATCATATCGCTTGAATTTTCGTACCTACGGAGGGCATCATGGCAACAATTCTGGAAGAACTGGAAAGTCAGGCTTTGCAACTATCGCCGCCGGAACGTGGCAAGTTGATCCATCGCCTGATCCTCAGCCTTGAAAGCGAACCCGAAGATTCGCCGGAAGCCATAGCACAAGCTTGGGACGAAGAAATCGCCCGTCGCGTGGCGGACATGGATGCCGGTAAGACAGTCTGGATTCCGGCAGAAGAAGTATTCGCACGACTTGATGCCATTATCGAAAACGCACGCTGATTGATGCGCGTCTCGTTCAATCCAGAGGCGCTCGCTGAAGCAGAAGAAGCGACCCATTGGTATCGAGATAATGGCGGATCATCGCCCAGCCGCGCTTTCACCCAGGAATTGCAGCGCGTCGTCCGACTGGCCGCCGAACAACTCGGTGTCGGCACTGCTGGACTGCACGGAACGGTTCGTCTGTATTTCAAGCGTTTCCCATACACATTAGTTTTTCGAATTCAGGGCGCATCCGTCAGAGTGATCGCGATTGCCCATCACAGCCGCCGTCCCGGATATTGGGTTGGGCGGTGCTGATCTCAACCAACTTTCCTCAGTAACTCCACGCCCTGTGGCAATCCGGCGTCATTCACCGTAACTGTGTAATCGGAAAAATCGCGCGCAGGTTCACCGGTGTTTTTCTCTGCTTTCACCAGATTGAACAGGCTATGCGCGGGCGCATTGCCTAACTCGCCACTGTGCTTGAACACATACAGCCCGCGCGTCGTCATCTCGCCGCGCGCGGCGAATGATGTGTGCGTCATCATCACCGCCACCAACAGCTTTGTGACCGCGCCGATCGCGCGCGAGTTTGGCATAGAGCACCTGATTGCCACCGAACCGGAGCAGAAGGGCGGCGAATTCACCGGGCGCGTGGCCGGTGTGCCATGCTTTCGCGAGGGCAAGATCACCCGCCTGGAAAGCTGGATGGCGCAACATGGATGGAACTGGAACAGCTTTGCCGGGAGCTGGTTTTACAGCGATTCGCTGAACGACCTGCCGTTGCTGCGCAAAGTGAAGAGCCCGGTGGCGGTTGACCCGGACGCCACGTTGCGCGCACATGCCGGGGAGCAGAGCTGGCGCATCATGACGTTGCGTTAATCCCAATGCTGCTCATTTAAGGGCACTTTTAAAAATTCGTCATTCCTGCGAAAGCGGGAATCCAGCTTGTTGATTTGACTGGGCTCCCGCTTTCGCGGGAGCGACGAAATGTGAATTTTTAGAAGTGCTCTTAAGAAAAATTCCGTTCGCCCTGATAACCAGCAACTTGGCCGCCTGTCTTTGGTTGCTTAGTCGAAGGGCTACCGGTGCGGCCCGTGCTGGAAACAACTTCAAACGGTTTCAATCCTCGCCCGCGTCGAGGTGCGGGCGCTACGTAAGCGCCAATTTCTCCCCGCATCGCTTAAACGGTTTCTGAAAGCACACTGTGTTAATGCTGGAAGCTCACCACTGTGCTCGAAACCCGCCAGCCGAAATATTTCAAATCCGACACAGGAGAATTTGTAGTTGCTGGTCGTCCGGCCTCATTCCGGACATTCACACGATAGCGACATTCGCAATTCCCAAAAGCAGACTATCAATGTTGGCGATTAGTCAGTCTTATTTTGCACCGATCATTTCAACACTACAAACCCCACAAATAATCTTCGTCCCCGGCGCAACCCATGCCTTGATGCCGCACTGCGTACATGTCAGTTTTTCTCGCGCAGGTGCTTTCTTCGGTGCCGGACTATAAACTGTTGCCTTGCCCTTAATTTTTTCAGGCAACTTGGTTACGGGTGGCGGGGTAACATCATACTCGACACCGGCAGCCTTCAACTCCCGCACAACTTCCTGATGGTTTTCAGGCGTTGCGGGCAAATGTCTAGCTGGAGCGTGAGTTGAGGGCGGTTGCTACGTTGTCGGTTTGTCTTCGTGCCTCTCGCTACATACGACGCGCGCCAAAACGAAATGTCAGGATGAGTTTGCGAATGATTTTTCATGACATGGCGGCACATGGCATTACCACGCGGTTACTCCATCGCACCTTGAAGAGCGGATGCCGCATCGAACAACGGCAACTCGGGCAAGCAGATCGGATTGAGGCGTGCCTGGCCATCGATCTGGTAGTGGCTTGGCGAATATACTACTTGAATAAGCTTGGACGAGAAGTACCGCAGGCTCCTTGCACAGTGTATTTCGAGGAGGCCGAGTGGAAAGCACTGATGGTGTTCACAACGAAAAATCCCGTTGCCCCTGCACGGCCGCCCACCTTGCGCGACGCCACCCGCCACGTTGCCAGTCTCGGCGGATTCCTCGGGCGTAAAAGTGACGGTGAGCCGGGAACGCAAACCTTGTGGCTTGGCTTGCAGCGCTTGGATGACATCGTTGCCATGTGGCGCGTAATGAATGATGCGACACAGATCACCGTGTCCAGCAGAACCGATTATGGGTAAAGATCAGGGCATAGCCGGGGGTTTACCTAAACTGAATTAAGTATCTTGCGATTATTCCTATAGAGGTATAATTCGCCCATGAGTACAGTTTTGGTCAAGCCGCTAGAGTGGGTGGCATCCTCCAAAAAAGATTTGCTGGCTATGCCGTCCGATGTTGTGGATGTTTTTGGATATGCGCTTCATATTGCTCAAAACGGCGGAAAGCATTCACAGGCAAAACCACTAAAGGGCTTTGGCTCTGCGGGCGTGCTTGAGGTTGTTGAAGATGACGATGGCAGCACCTATCGTGCTGTCTATACCGTCCGCTTTGGCAATGCAGTGTACGTATTGCATTGTTTTCAGAAGAAATCTCACAAGGGCGCTGAAACCGCCAAACAAGATGTGGATTTAATTCGCGAGAGATTGAAATCTGCGCAGCAGCATTCAGAAGGAGTAAAAAAATGAGCAATATCGAACGCGGCAGCACCAATGTGTACGCTGATCTAGGCATTCTCGACCCCGAAGAAATGTTGATCAAAGCTCAATTGGCCACCAAGATTGGCGACATCATTAAAAGACGGAAGCTGACTCAAACCCAAGCAGCAGAACTACTGGGCATCACACAGCCCAAGCTATCTGGTTTGTTGCGTGGGCAGTTTCGCGGCATCTCCGAATCCAAGATGTTGGATTGCCTAACCCGTTTAGGTCGTGATGTTGAGATTGTTATCAAGCCTGTGCCTCGTTCACGCACCGAGGGTCATGTGTCGGTCGTGTTTGCTTAATCCACCACGAATGGCTGGTTGGTGCGATGAGATGAAAAAGAGCAAATGGAATGGGCAGCCTGCCCCGTCTGCGGCGAGGGCGTGCTGCATGATGGCCGCAAGACCGTGACGCAGGAATATAAAGGCCACCAATATCAAGCGCAGTTGCGTGGGGCATTTTGCAACAAATGTGACGAGGCGGTTCTGGTTCACGACGCTGCCGAAGAAGCCGCATGGCTGGCGTTCCGTGACCAGGTTGACCGCCAGGCCGCCAGTGAATTGGAAGCCATACGCAAGCGCTTAAAACTGACCCGGGCCCAAGCGGCAAAGCTGGCTGGTGGCGGAAAAATGCTTTTTTGCGCTATGAGCGCGGGCAAGCCAAACCCGTAGCGGCGGTGATCAATTTATTCAAGCTGCTGGATAAGGGAAGCACTGATTTAATCGTCATCTCCGCGAAAGCGGAGATCCAGTGCCTTTATTTAACTGGGTTTCCGCCTGATGGAACTACTAGCAGCCTGTCTGGCTTCCCGTTAATCTCAACAACAACTCGGACTTGCCGAGCGGATTTGATCGTGATTTCATAAATTGCATTTTCAGTTTCTCATCAAACTGTTTTTGGTCGCTTGATAACGGTCATTTTCATCGCAAATCGCCTCGTTGCCGCTCAAAACTACCCCGCCAACACGAACATTCGCTTCAAATTCCACGCCATCGCGACCAGATTAAACTCGCCGCTGACGTTTTCCAATCCCCGCAACGAGAATTGCCGGAATCCCAGTATCGCCTTGATGATGCCGAACACCGGTTCCACCGTGCATTTGCGTTTCGCATAGAGTGCCCGCCCCGCCATCGTCAGCAGCAAATGGCGCATCTTCTCGACCTCCGTGGCATCCGCCGATAGTGGCGGCGGCTCGGTGAATCGCGCCATCGGGTCGGGGTGGTGTTCCTCGCGCTTCACCGCGATCAACGGGGTGATTTTCTGTTCGCCGCAGGCATTGACGTTGGCCTCCGAGAAATAACCCGTGTCCGCGACCAGATTGCCGGGCTTGCCCAGCTCGACCGGCAATGCCTTGAGCTGTTCGAGTATCGGTTCGACTTGCTGCTTGTCGTTGCACGCCTGCACGGTGTTGCTCGTCACGATCAGCATGCTGTCCATGTCCACCGCAATCTGGCTGTTGTAGCACTGGTCGAACCCGCCGTCGGATACTTTCATGATGCGCGATTCTTCGTCGGTGAGGTTGATCTGGTCTTTGTCCTGCGCGCCTTCCACAGGGGGAGCAGGAGGTTTGCCCCGAGGTTTGTTTCCGCTTTCCTTTGCCTTCGCTTCGCGCTTGGCAAGCTTGGCCTGGTAGTCGGCTTGCTCTTGCTCGAACCGTTCTTTGGCGCGCTCTTCGATCTTGGCTTTAGCCCCGGCGATAGCCTTGAGGCGATCTTCGCGGCGGGCGATCTCGTCGGGCAGGTTCATGCCGTCCGGTATCTTCTCGTTGTCCGCCGCTTCGGCCAGCTCCATGAGCTTCTTTACTTCGCATTTCAGTTGTTCTTCCAGCTTATTGATGTGCCCGTAACTCATGGCGCTGTGTTTGGATGCGTTGGCTTTGATCTTGCTGCCGTCCAGCGCGATGTTGCCGAGGTTGAGCACGCCCAGGGTGCGGGCGATCAACAGGACTTGCACCATCAGCCCTTCGATCTCTTTCAGGAACCGTTTGCGGAAGGTGTTCAGCGTGTTGTGGTCGGGGTGCTCGTCTGCGGCCACAAAGCGGAAGGCGACCGAATCGTAGGTGGCGTTTTCCAGCTTGCGGCTGGAGAACACGCCCGTGGCGTAGCCGTAAACCAGAACGGACAGCAGCAATGCCGGGTGATACGGATCGCTCCCGCTGGTGCCGTAGGCGCGTTCCATGGGCTTCAGGTCCAGCTGATCGACAATCTCAACAACAAATCGCGACAAGTGATGCTCCGGTAGCCAGTCGCTCATCGAAGGCGGGAACAGGTAGTTCATGTCACGTTTGATCGGCTTGAAGCGGCTCATGGAATTATATTCAACTTATTGATTAACAAGCGTAATTATACCGCACCGCAACTGTAATTTGTTGGTTGTTTACGATATTTTTTATCGTGGAAGCCAGACAGGCTGCTAGCCATTCGACTAAGCTGACAAAAACCGCCAGCAAAGTCGCTGGTTATGCGCGGGAACGACAAAATCGAATAAATCAGCGTCTCCTAAACATCCTGATCTGATTAAAGGGCACCTCTAAAAATTCAGAGTTCGCTCAAATGCAAGGCGCGGAAAAAATTTCGCCGCGCCGCATATGTGTGATATGTAAGCAAGAAATTTTTTACGCAACGCAGCAGTTGGGATGAAATGTGGATTTTTAGAGGTGCCCTAAAGAGCTGGGTTAAGCGGCCCGACCTATTAACCGCATAAAATGCGGCGAATAGATTGATCTTGCGGAGAATGCACCTTACAATCTCCGCATGAAACGCGGAAATAAAACCTACATCTGGCAACAGTCCGACTGGCCCCACTGGCGGTATGACCTGCAACGTCTGGCTGGCCTGCTGGCGCAGGTGCATCACACCCAGGGCCACTTGCTGGGCCGCATGCATGGCTTGGGTCTCGGGTTGCGCAACCAGGCCACCTTGCAGGTGCTGACCGAGGACGTACTCAAAACCAGCGAGATAGAAGGCGAGCATCTGAATCCGGACACCGTGCGTTCCTCCATCGCACGCCGCTTGGGTGTGGATATTGGCGCTTTGGCTCCAGCGGATCGGCATGTGGACGGCGTGGTCGATATGGTGCTGGATGCGACCGGCCATTTTGATCAACGGCTGACTGCCAAGCGACTATTCGGCTGGCATGCAGCGCTGTTTCCAACCGGCTACAGCGGCTTGGCGGCGATCCGCACTGGTAGATGGCGCAACGATGCATCCGGGCCGATGCAAGTCGTTTCCGGCCCGGTCGGACGGCAAAAAGTACATTACGAAGCCCCGCCCGCGCACCTGCTGGGAGCCGAAATGCCGGATTTTTTAAATTGGTTCAATGTGTATCAGGAGCTTGCCCCGTTCGTGAAAGCCGGCTTGGCCCATCTGTGGTTTGTCACCATCCATCCGTTTGATGATGGCAATGGCCGCATTGCGCGTGCAATCGGTGACATGGTGCTGGCGCGCGCCGAACAATCGGCGCAGCGGTTCTACAGCCTGTCCGCGCAAATCCAGCGAGAACGCAAAAACTATTACGACATGCTTGAGCTCACCCAAAAAGGCACATTGGAAGTCACGGATTGGCTGGAATGGTTTCTTGGCTGCCTGTTGCGCGCCATGCAAGGCGCCGAAATCACGCTCTCTGCTGTACTAAACAAGGCCAGCTTCTGGCAGCGCTGGGCGGGAGCGCCCTTGAATGAGCGGCAGGTCAAGCTGATCAACCGGCTGCTTGATGGCTTTGAGGGCAAACTGACCAGCAGCAAGTGGGCAGCCATCGCCAAGTGTTCGCCGGATACGGCACTGCGTGACATCACTAACCTGATCGCCAACGGTATTCTGATGAAATCCGACGCTGGCGGACGAAGCACAAGTTATGTGCTGAGGCCACTGGACTAGGCGCTTTGACTTGGGCAGCCTCTGAACGAGATGCTTGTCTAATTTGCATGGGTGGAAAATGGCAAGGCGGTTAGGACTCCATCCACTTTTGTTGCTGCAAGTGTTACTCAACCAGCCATATTCATTACCCGCCAACAATCCTCATCAATTTCAAATCGTTCAATTACTGGCTGTCCGTTATCAATATATAACTCCGCTTCCAAATAGATCGAAAATTGATTCCGGCCTACCCTTTTAGGCACAACCAGACAGATTTGTAGAAGTTGCTTTATTGCACCTGGGAACAAAGGCTCTTGGTCAGGATTCTCGCTATCATGCCGCACATATGACATTCCCCAATTTTTCGACGATTGTGAAGAAGAGGGCGGCAAGACATCACAACGAACCAGTCCCTTGGTGTATAGCTTGAATTGCATATTGGGCATTTAGAAATTTATACGCTTTCATGTTTTCTACTTTATGCAGATAACTGCTGGGTAATTTTTCATTGGCCAACGATGCGGACATGCTTGCCCATACTCAAAGGATGCCAAGCATGGACAAGCCCTTTACGACGTTCGCTTTGTTCTGCGTAAATGACATTGACGGCCACTTTATCGACAACGTAGAACCAACTCGCATATACAACATTGCCAGATTCTTTCTCCAGTGCCATTTGCGAATAACCAGCATGTTTGATACCCGGCTGCTGCAACCCGGTATGTAGTGCAAGCCAAACCTTGGGATGGTGAACACCTATCAAAATAGAATTGGAAAACTGGTCGATATCGATCGGAATGTTGTGCTCGGTTATTAAGCAGCCGAATAGCTTAAGAAAGTATAGATGCACGTTGAGCATTGACTTCGATACACTGCCAGGAAAGGTACGATTCAAACGAACTTTCATGCCTGGCCGGATCGGGGGCTGGCGTTTCTGTAGATAAATTGAAAGCCGTTCCCACGCCTTGTCGTGTGGCTGAGTGCGCTCGTTGTTGCAGCGAGCACAAAGAAGAGCGAGGTATTTGAGCTTATCGGATTTGATTCCTCGAATGGGTTGGTTGCGCTTCTGATCAGTATGGAAGCGCAGCGGTGATTTTTGCGTGACGTGTCCGAACACCGACTTCAAGTCTGAAGCCTTGATTTGATGTTCACCAGAGTTTGCTTCATCACCGCAGATCCAGCACTTCATGTGTCCCTCTCTGATTTGATGATCACCAAATATTTCGCGCCAAACCCGCCGCCATCGTTATGGTCATCTGTTGGTTCTAGCAGCCTGATAACGTCGTTAATCAGCTCACTCGGTTTTTCCAATGTAGCTGACGCCAAGCGAATGAGATTGCTCGCCAACCAGTTTCTTGTATTTAAGTTGTCAGATTTCGGAATAACTGGTGTCCCAATTTGCATCCGGTATAACGCTTTGGCAAATGCAAAATTTCCACAAGCGGCAGCACATTCTTCATATCCAACAACATTTCGTATATGGCATGGGCCGTTGGCTTTGACCTTTCCATATTGGGAGAGATATTTTTTTGTTGGGGACAAGTAATCTGCCGTTGCAAAATAGATTTGAAAGTGTCCAAGTGTATTCATGCGCCCTCACTTGGTTTAGATGGCCGCCATAATTCGCGGTGAACAGCAGTAATTGGGCTGAGCCGTCGCGCCTCCTTCAAGTAAGACGGACAGTAAAGCGAAATGTCAGGATGGTTGTGTTTAGGGCACCTCTAAAAATTCACTTTTGTCGCTCTCGCAAAAGTGGGAGCCCAGTCAAATCAACAAACTGGATTCCCGCTTTCGCGGGAATGAGTGCGCCCGTGAAGGCGCTATATCTGCACGGTGAAAGTCCGTGTCGGGGTAAGCCAAAACTCCGTAGCTGAAGGTAACTGCGTCGCCGCGAGGCGGGGTGGAGAGCAACCGGAAGCGAACTGGCAGTCCGCAGTAACGCGAACTCGATTCGGCGGGGTGTGACGACGAGCCTGCTCATTCGTGGCGAAGTCCGAAACTCGTCCGGCACGTTGTAACTGGCGTGTAAAACGATGCCGGGGCACATCGCGTGGTTGGAGGCGGAATGTCGGGAAGGTATGGTGAGACAAGCGGGGAGACCTGCTGCCCGAAGTGACGGGAAGCAGGAGTCAGAGCCTTCGTATTACCGCAAGACTGAAGAGCAGACCATGGCGAAACGGCTGGGAAACTGGCGTCATGCTGGGGGGCGAACCCTGGAGCCTAAACTCATGCAGAGGCGGTCTGGAAAGCGCGGAAAGCAAAGCCGTGCCGAGGGAAGGGAGGCAGGAAAATGGATGCGGGAAGGACGGGAGGAGCGAGAGCATGAGCGAAACGGTGGAAGTGCCCGCAAGGGCTATACAAGCTGAATCTGCCCCAACCGGATGGGAATGGGTAGATCGCACCATCTGTGCGGAACGCATGTTGGCGGCACTGGGTAACGGTGTCAAAGGAAGCAGAAGGCCAGATATTGGCCAGATGCAAAATTCGCTGAGTTGGGGCTTTTCACTGAAACAAACTCCGACTACTGGCGAGCCAACCCCGATGTGGGAACCACTAACTGGAGAGCCGTGTGCGGGAGAACCGCACGCACGGTTCGGAGGGAGGGGAGGGCGTGAGCCTTTCTCTACCCCTATCGAATTTTGAAAGAGGTTCCCTTTAATAGTCATACATTCTGAACGCTCTGATTTTTGGCGCGCAGTTAATGTTGAATATTGAGTGTACGCCAGCTTCGTAGGCCACCATCTTGCCCAGAAGGGTTGATGGAAGATGCTGCAATCCCCGTGCTGCATTATAATGCCGGGGTTTCCTGTCCAGCGACGGGAACATTGTCCGAGTTGAACCGACTCGCCGAACTTAACTATTTAAAAAGGAAATGCTAATGAAAAAACTGATCGCGCTCGCATGTCTGGGTTTGTTGTTTGCCGCATCCGCCCCCGCTATTGCCGGGGCACAGCAGGACAAAATGAAGAACTGCAACAAGGACGCCAAGGAGAAGGCGTTGAAAGGCGACGAGCGCAAAGCGTTCATGAAGGAATGCCTGAGCAAGAAGGCCGAGGCGCCCGCTGAAAAGAAAGCTGATGCGGCACCGGCAGACAAAAAATCTGCGCAGCAGGAAAAAATGAAGAACTGCAACAAAGATGCCAAGGAAAAAGCAATGAAAGGTGATGAGCGCAAGAAGTTTATGAGCACATGCCTGAAAGGTTAATTACGGAATTTTTGTAACGGCCAGGCGCACGCTTGTCGTGCGCTTTTTTACGCCCTCTGCCATCAACCAAAACCGTGGAAAAAAGCGCTGTTTTGTGCCGGGTGTATAATTCGCGTTTCTCTGATGCCGCGCGCTTAGCGCGGCATTTAATTGCATAGAAGGCGATGATTAAAAAACTGTTCAAGCGTGTGTTCGGAAAGTCTGCTCCAGCCCCGGTGGAAGGCAAGTGTCGCATAATCCCTTTTGATGTGCATAGAGTCGGCAGCGACGGCATCAGCACGGCTGCGCGCAGGGTGACAGATGGCCTGCAGGCGGCTGGCTACAAGGCTTTTGTGGTGGGAGGCGCGGTGCGCGACTTGCTGCTGGGCCGCCACCCCAAGGATTTCGATATTGCCACCGATGCCACGCCGGAAGAGGTGCGCGGCGTATTCCGCCGTTCGCGCATCATCGGGCGGCGTTTCCGTTTGGTGCATGTGATGTTCGGCGAGGAGGTGGTGGAGACCTCCACTTTCCGCCGCATGATCGAGGCGGAAGATGCGCAGACCGATGAGCATGGGCGCCTGTTGCGCGATAACGAATTCGGCGACCAGGAACAGGATGCGGCGCGGCGCGACTTCACCGCCAACGCATTATTTTACGATCCAGCCACCCAGGAAATTTTCGATTACCACGATGGCTATGCCGACATCCGCGCCAACACCTTGCGCATGATCGGCGATCCGGCAGTGCGCTACCGCGAAGACCCGGTGCGCATGTTGCGCGCGGTGCGCCTGTCGGCCAAACTGGGCATGAAGCTGGATGCCGCCACTGCCGCACCCATCTTCGGCATGAAGGAATTGCTCGGCAATGTGCCGCAGGCGCGCCTGCTGGATGAGATGCTCAAGTTGCTGTTGTCGGGGCATGCGGTGGTGTGCATCAAAAAACTGCGCGAGATGGATTTGCACCACGGCCTGTTGCCGATGCTGGACGTAATCCTGGAACAGCCGATGGGCGAGAAATTCGTCATGCTGGCATTGCAGAATACCGACCAGCGCATCAGCGAGGAAAAATCGGTGTCCCCCGCATTCCTGTTTGCGGCGCTGCTGTGGCATGAGGCGCTGGCTGCGTGGAAAGTGCATCAGGAGGCGGGCGAACGCCCCGTGGCGGCACTGCATGCGGCAATGGATGAGGTGCTGGACCGGCAACGCGAGCAATTGTCCATCCCCCGCCGGTACGACGCGATCATGAAAGAGTTGTGGCTGTTGCAACCGCGTTTCGAGCAGCGTGGCGGCCAGCGCCCGGTGCGCTTGTTGTCACAGCCGCGTTTCCGCGCCGCCTTTGATTTCCTGTTGTTGCGCTGCGAGAGCGGCGAGGTGGATGCGGAAATGGGCTTGTGGTGGGATGAGTTTCAGGATGCCACGGACGAGCGCCGCACCGAAATGTTGCAGCCGGACGAGGTGCCCAAGAAGCGCCGCCGCCGTCGCAAACAACCTGCGGCTGAAGCGCCAGTGCAGGCGGAATTGCCCATAGAGTGAAAACGGCACATACGGTTTTCATCGGCCTGGGCAGCAATCTGGACGATCCACAAAATCAGGTTCTGCGGGCTTTGCAGGCGTTGGATGGGTTGCCGCACACTCGCCTGTTGGCACGCTCATCGTTATACCGCAGCGCACCTGTGGGCTACCCGGAGCAGCCGGATTTCATCAATGCGGTGGCGAAACTGGAAACCGCTTTAAGCCCCCGCATCTTGCTGGATGCGCTGCTTGGCCTGGAGCGCGAGCGCGGCCGCACGCGCGAATTCCGCAACGCGCCGCGCACACTGGATTTGGATGTGTTGCTGTATGATGATTTGTGTTGCCATGAGCACGGCCTGACCATCCCGCATCCGCAGATGCACGTTCGTGCGTTCGTGCTGCGCCCATTGCTGGAGATTGCGCCGGACTGCATGATTCCCGGCATCGGCCCGGCGGAAAAAGCATTGCAGGATTGCCGGCAACAGCAACTGGAGAATATAGCGCATGACCCCTAAACCGAAGACGATGACAGATTTGCAGGCAATGCGTGACAAGGGCGAAAAGATCGCTGTTTTGACCTGTTACGACGCCAGTTTTGCGGAATTGCTCGAAACTGCTGGTGTGGATGTTCTGCTGGTGGGCGATTCGCTCGGCATGGTGTTGCAAGGCCATGACACCACCTTGCCGGTGACTCTGGACGAAATGGCTTATCACACGGCTTGTGTGGCGCGCGGGGCAAAGCGGGCGTTTATCATCGCCGACATGCCATTCGGCACCTTTCAGGTCAGCCCGGAAAAAACATTTGAACATGCCACGCGACTGATGGCGGTTGGCGCACAGATGGTCAAACTCGAAGGAGGGGCGGTGATGGCCGACACCATTGCCTTCCTCACCCGGCGCGGCATCCCGGTATGTTCTCACATTGGACTGACCCCGCAGTCGGTGCACCAGATGGGCGGCTACCGCGTGCAGGGCAAAAATGAAACGGCCGCCCAACGGCTATTGCAGGACGCGCTGGCGGTAGAGCAGTCGGGTGCAGGCTTGCTGGTGCTGGAAGCGATGCCTGCCAGCCTTGCCGAGGAAATCACCGGGAACATTTCCATTCCAACTATAGGCATCGGTGCAGGCGCGGCCTGTTCCGGCCAGGTGCTGGTGTTGCACGACATGCTGGATATCTACCCCGGCGCCAAGGCGCGTTTTGTGAAGAATTACATGCAAGGCGCGCAAGATATCGCCGATGCAGTGGCGCGCTATGTGGCCGAGGTGAAGTCGGGCACGTTCCCGACAACAGCGCACAGTTTCTAGCAACAGGAACTTCAAACACACGGGGAACTCGCATGCACTGGATTGCATGATCCGAACGGGATGCCGCCCGATATTCCGAATTTCAAGATGCTGTTTCCACCCCACTCCGAGCAAAAAAACCATCGCCCGCATCCCCGGTATGCTGTACGGCAAGATCGAGTTGAGACGGAGAGTGTGCGCGCCAAACTGCGCGTGCCGGCCAACTATGGCTACCCACCGGACATACAGGAGAAGGTGGCCGAAACTGCATTGCGACAAGCTGAGGCGCTGTCCGTCGAGCGGGCTATTGCGTAATTTTCGTGACGTTGGGAAGGGACATAACCCAATAGCTACAATGCGGATGCTGTTGCGAAACTGAGAAGGCCACATCTATGTTTCCCCTTTCAATTTGGGGTCGAGCGGGTGCGTGTGATGCGGTAAAATATATCTTTTCAGCGTATCCAATATCCCGATGACCGCACGTTTGCGTGAAATCCCATACAACTACACCTCGTTCTCCGACCGCGAGATCACCATCCGCATTCTGGGCCACGAGGGGTGGGATATCATCAACAGCTTGCGCGGGGAGCGCCGCACCGGGCGATCCGCGCGCATGTTGTACGAAGTGCTGGGCGACATCTGGGTGATATTGCGCAACCCGTATTTACAGGATGACTTGCTGAACAATCGCAAGCGGCGCGGCGCCCTCATCGCCGCACTGCGCCATCGCCTGCACGCTATCGAGCAGCGCCGCCAGGACAACGAGGAGGTGAAGCGCCTGCTGGAATTGGCGCACCGCGCGGTCAACGAATTTTCCGCCGATTTCGATGACACCCTGCGGCTGCGTCGCCGCGTGTTGCGCGTATTGAGCCGCATCACGCGCCGCGATAACATTCAGTTCGACGGGCTGGCGCGCGTCACGCATGTGACCGACGCCACCGACTGGCGTGTGGAATATCCGTTCGTGGTGCTTACCCCGGACACCGAGGAAGAAGTCGCCCCGCTGGTGCGCGCCTGCATCGAACTCAAGCTGACCATCATCCCGCGCGGCGGCGGCACCGGCTATACCGGCGGCGCAGTGCCGCTGGATAAAATTTCTGCGGTGATCAATACCGAAAAACTGGATGCGCTCTCCGCCATAGAGCATCTCATCCTGCCCGGCCTGAGCGAGCCTTATGCCACCGTCCGTTGCGGTGCGGGCGTGGTGACACGCCGCGTGATGGAAGCGGCGGAAGCCAGCGGGCTGGTGTTCGCTGTGGACCCGACTTCGGCGGATGCTTCTTGCATCGGCGGCAATGTTTCGATGAATGCGGGCGGCAAGAAAGCGGTGCTGTGGGGCACCGCGCTGGACAACCTGGCATCGTGGCGCATGGTCACACCGGATGGCTTGTGGATGACGGTGGAGCGGCTGGATCATAACCTCGGCAAGATACACGATGCGGATGTGGCGCGCTTCCGCATCACCCGTTTTGCTGCGGACGGTAAAGCCCCGCAGGGTGCACCGGAAATGCTGGAGATTCCCGGCGGCAAATTCCGCAAGACCGGGCTGGGCAAGGATGTGACGGACAAGTTCCTGTCCGGCCTGCCGGGCATACAAAAGGAAGGCTGCGACGGCATCATCACTTCGGCGTGCTTTATTCTGCACCGCGCGCATCAGCATACACGCACAGTGTGCCTGGAGTTTTTCGGACAGGTGCACGAGGCGGTGCCGGCCATTGTCGAGATCACCTCTTATTTCAACAGCCGCCAACCCGCGCTGCTGGCCGGGCTGGAGCACCTGGATGAGCGTTATCTCAAGGCGGTGGGCTATTCCACCAAATCCAGGCGCGGCACGCGGCCCAAGATGGTGCTGCTCGCCGATGTGGTGGGCGACGACGAAAACGCCGTGGCGCAAGCCGCCTCGGAAATCGTGCGGCTGGCCAACCTGCGCAGCGGCGAGGGCTTTATCGCGGTGTCCGCCGAGGCGCGCAAGAAATTCTGGCTGGACCGTGCGCGCACCGCCGCCATCGCCAAGCACACCAACGCGTTCAAGATCAACGAGGACGTGGTGATTCCGCTGCCGCGCATGGGCGATTACTGCGACGGTATTGAGCGCATCAACATCGAGTTGTCGCTGCATAACAAACTCAAATTGCTGGATGCGCTGGATGAATTCTTCAACGGCGAATTGCCGTTGCACTATCAGGATGACGCGCAATTGGGCAGCGCCGAACTGCTCGACAACCGCGCACAACAGGCACAGCAACTGTTGAGCGTTGTGCGCACCCGCTGGCAATGGCTGAGGGACAATCTTGATAAACCTAGTTCTGAGTCGTTAGTCGATAGTTCAAAGTTAGACCTACAATCCACAACTATCGACTACCGACTACCGGCTAACGGCTCTACTGTTTTCCACGCCCTGCAAGACCATACCATCCGCGCCTCATGGAAGCTCGAAGTGCGCGAGCCATTGCGCCAGATTTTTAGCGGGCGCACCTACCAGACCATACTTGAGCAGTGCGACGCCATCCATCAAAGCGTGTTGAAAAGCCGCGTGTTCGTCGCGCTGCACATGCACGCGGGAGACGGCAATGTGCATACCAATATCCCGGTGAACTCGGATGACTATGCCATGCTGCAGCAGGCCAACGCGGCGGTGGATCGCATCATGCGCTTGGCGAAAAGCTTGGACGGGGTAATCTCCGGCGAGCACGGCATCGGCATCACCAAATTCGATTATTTGGAAACAGGCGAGATTGCCGCGTTTGCCGCCTACAAGCAACAGGTTGATCCGGATGGCCGCTTCAACAAAGGCAAACTGCTCAGCGGCGGCAATCTGGAGCGTGCCTACACGCCCAGCTTTAATTTGATGGAACTGGAAAGCCTGATTCTTGAGCAAAGCGAACTGGGCGAAATCTCCGACTCGATCAAGGATTGCTTGCGCTGCGGCAAATGCAAGCCGGTATGTTCAACCCATGTGCCGCGCGCCAATCTGCTGTATTCGCCGCGCAACAAGATACTCGGCACTTCGCTGCTGATCGAAGCGTTTTTGTACGAGGAGCAGACGCGGCGCGGAGTTTCTATCGCGCACTTCGATGAGTTCAACGATGTGGCCGACCATTGCACGGTGTGCCACAAATGCCTCAAACCCTGTCCGGTGGATATTGATTTCGGTGATGTTTCCATCGCCATGCGCAACTTCCTGCGCAAACACGGCAAGAAAAAATTCAATCCGGGCACGGCGGCCTCGATGTTTTTCCTCAACGCCACCGACCCCGCCACCATCAAGATGGTACGCAAACTGATGATAGCGTGGGGCTACAAGGCGCAGCGCATCGGCTACCGGCTCGCCAAACATTTCGGCCTGTTCCGCGACCAAACCGCGCACCCCCCTGCGACGCTGGGGCGCGCACCCTATGTTTCACCGCTTGTCCGGTCGCAGGTGATCCACTTCGTCAACAAACCCATGCCCGGCAACCTGCCCAAGAAAACTTCGCGCGCCTTGCTGGATATTGAGGATAGTACCGTGGTGCCCGTTATCCGCAACCCGCACAAAGTAAATGAAGAGTCCGAGGCAGTGTTCTATTTTCCGGGCTGCGGTTCGGAGCGGCTGTTCGGGCAGGTAGGGCTGGCAACGCAAGCGATGCTGTATGAGACCGGTGCGATCACCGTGCTGCCGCCCGGCTACATTTGCTGCGGCTACCCACAAAATTCATCGGGTATGGATGACAAGGCCAGCCAGATGATCACCGGCAACCGCGTGCTGTTCCACCGTGTGGCCAATACGCTTAACTACTTGGACATCAAGACGGTGGTGGTATCGTGCGGCACTTGCATGGACCAATTGCTGCACTACCAGTTCGACAAGATTTTCCCCGGTTGCCGCCTGCTCGACATTCACGAGTATCTGCTGGAGAAAGGGGTGAAGCTGCAAGGCATAGAGGGAGCGCGCTTCATGTACCACGACCCTTGCCACACGCCGATAAAAACTTATCAGCCACTGAAAGTGGTGAATGAACTGATGGGCGTCCCGATAGCTTTGAATGACCGCTGCTGCGGCGAGTCGGGCACGCTGGCGGCAGCACGCCCGGATATTTCGACCCAAGTGCGTTTCCGCAAGGAAGAGGAAATGTGCAAGGGTGCGGATGCGTTGCGCAAGGATGGCTACACCGGCGAGATCAAGATACTGACTTCCTGCCCGGCTTGCCTGCAGGGGCTTTCACGCTACAATGACGATTCCGGAACCACTGCGGATTATGTGGTGATCGAAATGGCCAGGCACCTGCTGGGTGAAAATTGGCTGGTGGATTATGTGAACAAAGCCAACAATGGCGGAATCGAAAGGGTACTGTTGTGAGGACTGAGGCTCGAGGACTGAGGACTGAGTTAAAAGCAGGGCAGCAGGTTTTGCTCAGCCCTCGGCCCTCAGTCCTCAGCACTGCATTATGCTAACCCTGCCCATAGAACCCACCGATGACCGCGCCAAACCGGCATTCAAGGATGCCGATGGCTGCGCGCAATGGTTGGGGCAACTGCATCTCACCAACTTGCATCTGGCGCAAGGCGTGCTGCGCGCGCAACTGGATGAGCTTAACCGCTATCCGATGCGCGGCCTTGAACGCCTGCGCACCTTGGAGTTGCTGCGAGAAACGGTATCATCCGTACAAGCCGATTACGCCAAAAAACTGGTTGCCAAGAAGCTGCCGCTGGGCAAAGGCGAGCTCTCCGTGTTCGCGGCCATCGTCGGGCTGTGGCAAGGGATGGCCACCGGCTATCAGCGCTGCCTGCAAGGATATATGGCGGGGGATTCGCAACTCGCTCCGTATAGTGCGTTGCTGTGCCAGCGCTGCCTGTTGTATAGCGGCTTGCAGATTTTCGAGTACCTGCGCACCGGTTATGAATTCGATGGCAAGTTGTGGCATCAACTGCATGCGCTGTATGCCTTCAGCGAGGAGCAAGGCTTGCACCTTAAGGAAGTGGCAGACGGGTTCAGCGGTGACAAAAGCCCCACCTTGTGCCGCACCGCTTATGCCAAGCTGTTGCTTGCCAGCTATGCCTACCGGCCAGAGTTGACGCGCAGCCAGTTGCAACTACTGGATCATTGGCTGACGCGATGGAGCCCAACCATTACCGTGGAACGCAGTTGCAACAGGAGCGTAGGCGAAGCGCCACCTCTGGCGGTTGACCTGAGCGGGTTGCTAGGCTTACAGCCACTACAGCAGGAGAAACCATCAGATAATATGCGATATCTGGCGATGGAGCCGCTAAGCAAGCTGTTGCGCGAGAAAATGGACCTCTTGCAGCAGGGGCAATCACCCCAGCAATTGGAACTGGGTGAGGGCTGCAACAGCGCAGATGCCTCCAGGTTGCTTAACTACCTGCACCAGAGCTGGTGCGAAGAACGAAGTGAGATTCCAGCCGCGCGTAGCGTTGAGCGGCAACAAGCACAGATGTGCTACGGAATCGAAGGCTGCTTCGCGTATATCGCCAACAAACCGTTCAAGCAACCCAGCAGGAGTGCGAGTAAAGATGATCTCTCGCGCAAGCAAATCCAGGCCTTTGGTCAAGTGTTGTCCGACACTGACCGCCATGACCTGGCTGCAATGGGTTATGTGTTAGAAACCTGGCAGATTGAATACGAGAGTATTCTTGATGCGGCCATGTTGCGTGAGGGTAATGCGGGCATACGCTTCGGCCCAAACCAGCTCGTTGCGCTGCTCCCAACTAATTCCATTGCATTTAAGCTTGGCACGTTGAGCTGGGTCAAAGTCGCCCAGACCGGGCAATTGCATGCAGGCGTGCGCTTCATGCCTGGCTTGCCGCAAACCATCACCATGAAAGCGACCGGAATCAACTTCACCATATCGGACAATTACGTCGCGGCACTGCTGCTGCCTGCGGTTCCCGCGCTAAAAACTCCGGCCAGCCTGATAGTGCCACGCGATTGGTTCAAGCCCGGGAGGATAGTTGAAATTGTCCAGGCAGACTCGGTAAAGCTGAATGTAAAAATGGAGTTTAGCTTAGAAAAGGGTTTGGATTTCGAGCGCGTCAGCTTCTCCGAAAATCCGCGCCCTGATTGATCCCGAAAAATTGGTGTCGCAGAAGACACTAGGCAACAGCTGCTTCCATCAAAGGCAATCTCCGCTTGGCCGGGAACACGATGCTGAAAGTGCTGCCTTTTCCTTCCTCGCTGATTATCTCCAGCCGCGCCTGGTGCCGGTTTACCACGTGCTTGACGATAGCCAGCCCCAGGCCCGTGCCGCCGGTTTCGCGTGAACGGCTATGGTCCACGCGATAAAAACGCTCGGTCAAGCGGGGAATATGCTGTGGCGCGATGCCGAGTCCGCTGTCCCGCACACTGAAAACCGGCTGACCATTTTGTTCCTGCCAGCGCAGCACAATTTCGCCGCCCTGCGGCGTGTAACGGATGGCATTGGATATCAGGTTGCCGAAAGCGCTACGCAGTTCCAATGTATTGCCCAATAAAGTGCAGTCACTTCCAAGCTCCAGCCGCAATGTATGTTGCCCGCCGCTTAGCGAGAGTCCTTCATTATGCAGTGCACGCAGCAGTGTCGGCATTTCCACAGTTTCTTCCTGCAAGGCATTAAGCGCATTATCCAGTTTCGACAGGGTAAGCAGATCATCCACCAGGCGCCCCATACGCTGCGTCTGTTCTTCCATCAGGTGCAGCGCGCGGCGCGCCATATCATTTTCAAGGTTAGGCGCGTCACATAATGTTTCGACAAAACCATTTAGCACAGTCAGGGGGGTGCGTAATTCATGTGACACGTTGGCGACAAAATCACGGCGCATGGTTTCGATGCGCTCAAAACGGGTGATGTCGCGGCTGATCAGCAACTTCTTGTTGTCGCTGTAAGGGATCAGTTTGATGGAGAGTATCAGGCCGTCCTGGCGCGCACCGCGCAAAACCAGGGGCTCGCTAAAATCCTTTGCGGCGAGGAACTGCACGAATTCTGGCTGGCGCGCCAGATAAGTAATCTGCTGGCCTATGTCACGCGCGCCATCCAGTCCAAAATGTTTCTCGACCAGCGGGTTACACCATTCGATGTGATCGGCGTCGTCGAGAATGGCAACTCCTTCCGGCAGCGCCGAAGTGGCCTGCTCCATGTGCTGTAGTGCGGCGATGTGCTGTTCGTGCTCTTTGCGTTGCAGGCGCACCATCCGGTTCAACCGCGCGAAAACCCCTTCCCACAGCCCATTGCCGTCCGGCACCACTCGCCCTCCAGGATCGGCCAGCCAGTATTCAAGCAAAGCAAGCTGGTGCAGGTGAAAGACCAGGCGGGCCAGCAGGAGCACGCCGAAAAACAGCGCTGCGGGCAAGGGGCCGCCAACGGCCCACAGAATCAGGGATAATAAAAGCGCGGCAAGGGGGAAAACCAGGGCGCGCCGCCAAAAATCAATCACGGTGAATAGCCTTTTAAAGTTTCGCGCGCCATTATACGGTGTACCCGGTAGCGGACAACCATGGATGGGAAAATCAAAATATTTTGATGATACAATCCTTGCCAGTTACCCATGCCATGCAACAAACTGGCGCGGAGTAATCGGATGCCACCCGATGAAAATGGGTGCGCATGAGAATGTGTACAATGGAAATATTGGCGCCCCTAACGTCATTCCCGCGAAGGCGGGAATCCAGCTTATTGATTTAACTGGGCTCCCGCTTTCGCGGGAGCGACGAAATATGAATTTTTAGAGGTGCCCATATATAAAATATTTGGTTGTTTTTACACCATTTGACTCGTTAACCGCACAATCAAACCCTATGTCCGGAAACCTTTTCATCGTCAGCGCGCCTTCGGGTGCGGGGAAAACCAGCTTGGTAAACGCCTTGCTGACCTGCAACCGGCAGATTGACGTATCTGTTTCCTACACCACGCGCCCGCCGCGCCCCGGCGAAGTGGATGGCAAGGAATATCATTTCGTCAGTCGCGAGGTTTTTCTGGCCATGGCAAAGCATGGGGATTTTCTGGAAAGCGCCGAGGTATATGGCAACATGTATGGCACTTCGCAATCATGGATCGAGGCGGAAACTGCGAGCGGGCGCGACATAATGCTTGAGATCGACTGGCAGGGTGCGATGCAGGTGCGGCGCAAATTTCCGGACTGCATCAGCATCTTCATCCTGCCGCCCTCGCTGCATGCGCTGGAAGTGCGCTTGCTGGGGCGCGGGCAGGACAGCGCAGAGGTAATTGCGCAGCGCCTGCGCGCAGCGCAATCGGACATCGCGCATGTGGCGGAGTTCGACTATGTTATTATCAACGACAATCTGGATGCGGCATTGCGGCAACTCGATAGCGTCATTGTTGCCGCAGGACTTCGCAGCGACAGGCAGCTTGCGCGTCAGCAAGATTTAATCAACCAACTGCAAAAACCCTCGCAATAATTGAAAGGAAAGGTTCACCATGGCCCGTATCACTATTGATGACTGTCTGGCACGCATTCCCAACCGCTTTGAGCTCACCTTGGCTGCTGCCTACCGCGCGCGCCAACTGGCCAACGGCGCCAGCTATCTGGTGGAAGAAAGCAAGGATAAGCCCACCGTCATCGCACTGCGCGAAATCAGCGAAGGTAAAGTGGGACTGGAAATTCTCAACCGCGGGCAGGCGTAACTCCAGCTTGTAGCCAGTAGCTTGTGGCTGGTAGCAAAACCGGGGCGGCTACAGGCTACAAGCTACCCGCTGCTAGTGCAGTGTTGCACACTGTCTGGAACTTATGCGAACAGCCAAAGCGGCATTGTAGGTCGGGTTTCAACCCGACATGTCGGGCTAAAGCCCGACCTACAAAGGTTTGCACGTAAGTATCGCCAAGAATGCAACACTACACTAGCTCTATCTCTAAATGTCCGATGCCGAAACACTCATCCAGGAGTGTTCCACCTACCTGAAACCCAAGGATGTCGAGCACATCCGGCAGGCGCTCGAATTTAGCGAGTCCGCACACAAGGGGCAGCTCCGCCAGTCCGGCGAACCATACATTTCGCACCCGATTGCCGTTGCGCGCATCCTCGCTCCGCTACACCTCGACGCGCAAGCCATCATGGCCGCGCTGTTGCATGACGTGGTCGAAGATACCCATTTCAGCACCAACGATGTGGCAAATGAATTCGGCAAGCCGGTTGCCGACCTGGTTGACGGTTTGAGCAAACTGGACAGGATCGAGTTCGAAACCAAAGAGGATGCGCAGGCGGAGAATTTCCGCAAGATGTTGCTGGCAATGTCGCGCGACGTGCGCGTTATCCTGATCAAACTGGCGGATCGCCTGCACAACATGCGCACGCTGGAGTCAATGTCGCATGAAAAATGCGAACGCATCGCGGGTGAAACAATGGAAATCTACGCACCCATTGCCAAACGCTTGGGCCTCAACTCCATCTATCAAGAACTGGAGGATCTGGGATTCAAGCATCTGCACCCCAACCGCTACTCGGTGCTATCCAAAGCGATCAAGGTCGCGCGAGGCAACCGCCGCGAAGTGGTGGGCAAGATTCTGGATGCCATCCGGCAGCGATTGCAAGAACATCATATCAACGCCCAGGTGTATGGGCGCGAGAAACACTTGTATGGCATCTACCAGAAGATGCAGGCGAAATCGCTGGCCTTCTCGCAAGTGTTGGATATCTACGGGTTCCGTGTGCTGGTGGACGATGTGCCTGCCTGCTATCTGGCACTGGGCGCGCTGCACGGCCTGTACAAACCGATTCCCGGCAAGTTTAAAGACTATATCGCCATACTCAAGGCAAACGGTTACCAGTCACTGCACACCACGTTGTTCGGGCCTTTCGGCACACCAATCGAGGTGCAGATTCGCACCGTGGAAATGCATAAAATAGCGGAGACTGGCGTCGCCTCGCATTGGCTGTACAAGTCTGCGCATACATCGATCAACGACCTGCACCAGAAGACACACCAGTGGCTGCAAAGCCTGCTGGAGAGCCTGAGTGAAAGCGCCGATTCGGTTGAATTTCTGGAACACCTGAAAGTAGACCTGTTCCCGAATGAAGTCTATGTGTTCTCCCCGAAAGGCAAGATCATCGCGCTACCGCGCGGTGCAACGGCAGTGGACTTTGCCTACAGTGTGCATACCGACATCGGCAACCGGTGCGTGGCCGCCAAGGTGAATTTCGAACTGGTGCCGCTGCGCGCCGAGTTGAAAAATGGCGATCGCGTGGAAATCATCACCGCCCCGTATGCCAAGCCAAACCCGGCCTGGCTGAGCTACGTGGTGACCAGCAAGGCGCGCAGCCAGATCCGCCATTTTCTCAGCACCATGCATTTTCAGGAATCTGCTGCACTGGGCGAGCGTCTGCTGCATCAGGCGCTCGACTCGATTGGCCTTGAGCCGCAGGATATTGATACCGGCGCCCATTGGGACAAGTTGCTCAAGGACAGCGGCGCAAAATCGCGCGAAGAAATACTGGCCGACATCGGCTTGGGGCGGCGTCTCAACATGGTCACTGCCCGCCAGCTTGCACGGGTCGGCGAAGCGGGTGCACCGGAACATCTTTCATCCAGCGGCGCGGTCACCATCCTTGGCACGGAAGGCATGGCGGTACAGTTCGCCAAATGCTGCCGCCCTATTCCGGGCGACCCCATCATCGGCGTCATCAAGAGCGGGCAGGGGCTGGTCGTGCATACCCACGACTGCCCGTTGTTGCGCAAGGTGCGCGGCGGCATGGACAAATGGCTGGACGTGACGTGGGACAAAAACATCAGCCGCCCCTTCGAAGTCAGCATCAAACTCATCGTAGCCAACCAGCGCGGCGTGCTGGCAAAAGTCGCTGCCGCCATCGCCGAGGCGGAATCCAACATCGAAAATGTGCACTTCACCAACGAGGGTGATTACACCGCGCTGTATTTCACTCTCCAGGTTTCCAACCGCGTGCACCTCGCCAAGGTGATGCGCGGCATGCGCGGCATACCCGAAGTGGTGAGGATCACGCGGGTGAAGAGCGTGCCAACTTGATCCGTTCGATAATTTTAGAAAAAGCAGTTGGCGGTTTTGCAGGTGCGAATAAATTCGCACCTACGAATGCAGCCCAAGAGCATGAAGCTCACGCCAGATCAAACAACAACACTTCCGCATCCCGCGCGGCACCCAGCACAACCAAGCCCTCATCCGAATACATCAGCGCATCCCCCGCAGAAAGCGCATATCCATTGGCTTGCAGGCTGCCGCGTGCGACATGCAGATAAGCTTTGCGCCCGATGTCCAACGGGTAATCCAGCGTTTCCGCGCCATCCAGCCGCGCGGCAAACACGCGCGCATCCTGATGAATCAATAACGAGCCTTGTGCGCTATCCCGCGAGGCCAGCAAACACCAGAGCCCCTGCTTTTTTTCCAGCGGAAAATGCTTTTGCTGATAACCGGGCGTCAAGCCTTGCCGGTCCGGCATGATCCAGATTTGCAGCAGATGCACCGCCTCATCCGGCGAAGGATTCACCTCGCTGTGCTGCACGCCAGTGCCCGCGCTCATCACCTGCACCTCCCCGTAGCGGATATCCTCGCCATGACCCATGCTGTCGCGATGGCGCAACGCACCGCTCAACACATAGGTCAGGATTTCCATATCGCGATGCCCGTGCGTATCGAAGCCCGTGCCGGGTTGCACGATGTCCTCGTTGATCACGCGCAACGAGCCGAAGCGGACATGCGCCGGATCGTAGTAATCGGCAAACGAAAAGCTGTGCCAGCTTTCCAGCCAGCCGTGGTGCGCATGGCCGCGCTCAGCGGATTTGCGGAGAGTGAGCATACGAATTCAAAAGTATAAGGTTAGTGTTCATCCTGATTCACGGTGAAGCCACTCTTCCAGAAGCTACATTGTTAACAGTGCGTTTGCTGATTTTACTTAAGTTGCCTCGGTTCTTTGTTCCAAGGCTTGACTTGACCAGCGTACAGGATAACACCAGGATACTGCCGGGTTTCATTCACATGCATGAAAAGCACGGTAGGGTGCAATGGAATTGCACCCATTGATTTCACGCATCTGGTGCAACGGTTTTGCTGGAACGCTCTACTAGCCACCTGGCTCAGCAAAAGACGATTGGTAAGTCATTGGTTATAGCCGCCGGGCTGTTCAAAGACCGCCCGCAAGGGCGAGTGTCTGGCGGCGTACTCTTTACGGGTGCTACCCCGGCATCAACCCTTTTTCTGAATCAACTCGATCTTGTACCCATCCGGGTCTTCGGCAAAAGCGATCACCGAGCTGCCATGTTTCATCGGCCCGGCTTGTCGAGATGCTGAATCTGATCTTCAATCAATTGAACGTTTGTCATAGTTTAAACCTCCAGAACATTGACTCGTTCTAGCGCGTCTCGCCATCTTATGTCTAACGAATGCCTAACGTAAAATTAACCGGCTCCGCGCTTTTGCGGAGTCCGGGTTGAATGTCGGGTTGGACGAAGCCGCTATCGCGGAGAAATGCTCCCCCTCAATTTGATTCAAAGCCATAATTTCTCCCCGGCCCCGCAAGGGGTTTTTGAACCTTATCACGAGGAGAATATTTATGAAACACGACAACCACGATCTTTTTTCAAGGAATTATGAGAGCTTGCTCAAGCGTTTGAAGCTGCGCGGCATGCGGCCCAAGACGATCGAAGCGTACAGCCACGGCGTGCGCCGGGCCGGGGCGCATTTCGACTACCGCATCGATGATTTGAGCAAAGACCAGTTGACCGATTATTTCGCGGGGATTCTGGATCAACTGTCGTGGAGCACGCTCAAGCATGATTTGTATGGGCTGAAGTTTTACTACGCCTACGTGCTGGACAAACCCTGGCCCGGCGCCTGGCTGACCAAAGCGCCCAAGGTGTCGCGCCTGCCGGACATCGTGACGGTGGCGCAGATGCAGCGCATCGTGGACGCGACGCGGGTGCTCAGTTACCGGGTGTTCTTTTTCGCCCTGTACAGCATGGGGTTGCGTCTGGGAGAAGGGTTGCAGTTGCGCGTGGGTGATCTCGATGCGGAACGGATGCGGGTGCATGTTCGCGATGCCAAGGGCAACCGGGATCGGCTGGTGCCGCTGCCAGCGCGCACGCTGGAAGTGTTGCGCGAGTTCTGGAAAGTGCACCGCAACCCGGTGCTGTTGTTTCCGAGCCGCCAGAAAGGTATCGCAGGCGCAGCCAGTGCCACGTCGCACATGGATCGTGGCGGCGTGCAACAGGCGTTGCGCCAGGTCACGGCGCAGATCGGTTTAAAAAAAGAATCACGCCGCATTGCCTGAGGCACTATGCCGAGTTCCTGACTATGCCGAGTAGATTGACCCGCGCCTGCACTGCTCTCGAATTTGCCCAATCTCACTCGGCATAGTTTTATCTCCTTCCGGGTCATCAGACCCAAACCGAAGGAGACACTCATGGAACAAATCTACAAGAATCAATGCACGTTAATGCAAATGCGCGAAGGTGTTTTGGGTGCGTATGTCGATGCCCTGTCCAAACAGTTAAGCGACGAAGGCTACGCAAAGACCTCGGTCAGAAGTGCTTTGCAGTTGTTGGCCGACTTGGGGCGGTGGTTAAGCCGACGCAGAATGACCCCGTCGCAACTCACGCCAGAGTGCCTTCGACGTTATCTAAAATACCGTTCCGATCATGGACGCCGCAGATCGACTGATGCGGCAACTTTACAGCGCTTGTCGAATCTTCTCCTCGCGAAAGGGGTCATTGCACCAAGCATGCGGAGCGAGCCGACTCCGGTCCAACAGTTAGAAGAAGAGTTCCGGCACTACTTGGAACTTGAGCGTGGACTAGCAACGGCTACGGTGCAGATCTACCAGCCATTTGTCAGCCGTTTTCTCGCCGAGTGTTTTGCCGATGGGGATCTGCGGCTCGATAGTTTGTGCGCGACCGATGTGGTGCGGTTTGTACAGCGGGAGGCCGTCAGGCTTAATCATCCCAAGCGCGCCAAGCTAATGACCACGGCGCTCCGCGCATTCCTGCAATACGCGCGTTACCGCGACCTCATTCGCACCGATTTGCGATTGAGTGTGCCAACGGTGGCTAGTTGGTCTATGGCATCGCTTCCGAGAGCGCTGTCGTCAGAAGATGTCCAGCACCTGCTGAACCACTGTGAGCGGCAGACGGCGATAGGTTGCCGTAATTGGGCAATTTTACTGTTGCTTGCGCGGTTGGGGTTGCGTGCCGGTGAAGTAATTGGCTTGACGCTCGATGATATCGATTGGGAGCGGGGGGAGCTGTGTATCCGGGCAAATGGGAGGGGCGCAGATTTGCTGCCGATCCCTCGGGATGTCGGGGCCGCGTTGGCCGATTATTTGCGCGGTTCGCGTCCGGCCTGTGCTTGCAGGCAAGTGTTCATCCGCATGAGAGCGCCTTATCGCGGGTTTGCCAGCTCGGTGGCCATTTGCTCCATCGTACGTTGCGCACTCGATCATGCGGGGTTGAATCCGGCTCACAAAGGCGCACACCTGCTGCGCCACTCGGTGGCGACTCACATGCTGCGGCAAGGCGCATCGCTGACCGAAATCGGTGCGCTTCTGCGCCATCGCAGCCCACAGACCACGATGATTTATGCGAAGGTCGATCTGGATTTGCTGCGTCCATTGGCCATGCCTTGGCCGGGAGGTGCGCAATGAGCGCGCTACGTGAAGCGATTAAAAACTATCTGGAATTGCGGCGCAGCTTGGGATTCAAACTCCGCAAAGAGGGTATTTACCTATCGAAATTCGCCTCGTTTATGGAAGCTAAAAACACCACACACATCACTGCGCAACTCGCTCTGGAATGGGCGCAACAGAACCCATCCAGTCAGCCTCCGACGTGGGCACAACGTCTGGGTTACATCCGTAGCTTTACCCGCTACCACATAGCGACCGACCCGCAAACCGAGATTCCGCCGCCGGGTCTGCTGCCTTTCTCCCCGCACCGGGCGCGGCCATACCTCTATTCGGAGGAGGAAATCGCACACCTGTTGCGTTGCGCTCTAGAGCTTCATCCAATAGACGGTTTGCGCCCGTGGACATTTTACTGCCTGCTCGGATTGTTGAGCGTTACGGGCTTGAGGATTGGTGAGGCGATTCGCTTGCAGCTTGAAGATGTCAATTTACAGGACGGTTTGCTTGTGGTTCGTGGAACCAAGTTCGGCAAATCTCGACTCGTACCTATCCATCGGACGACCCAGAAGGTGCTCGCAGAATATCTGGTGCGCCGGGAACGATGCCTTGCGGGGCGCAACGTATCCCAGTTCTTCTTCATTAATAGTCACGGGCACCACCTGGATATCGGTGACATCCATAGGGTCTTCTACAAGCTCTCGCGCCAGACGGGACTGCGTGATGCAACGGCCAGTCACGGCCCGCGTCTGCACGACTTTCGTCATCGATTTGCGGTTCAGACGCTGTTGCGATGGTATCGCTCGGGCGAGGATGCGGAACGCCACTTGCCGGTGCTGTCTACCTATCTGGGGCACGTCCATGTCGCCGACACCTACTGGTATCTCAGTGCTTGCCCAGAACTGATGGCGCAAGCCGTTGCGCGCCTTGAAGCCCACTGGGAGCAACAGCCATGAGCGCCGCAGTGAGTTTCCAGATGCTGTTGGAGAGCTTCTTTACCCAACGTCTGATGCAGCAGCGCCGGGCCAGCCCGCATACGATCAGCTCATACCGGGATAGCTTTCGCTTGTTGCTGCACTTCGCTCGGGCGCAGCTCGGCAAGCCACCCAGCCAATTGGCGTTCGAGCAGATCGACGCGCCCTTGATTAGCGCGTTCCTGAATGAGATGGAGAATGGGCGCGGCATCACCGCCCGCAGCCGCAATCTGCGTTTGACCGCCATCCGATCCTTCTTTCGCTATGCCGCTTTTGAAGCTCCGTCTTGCGCGGCCCAAATACAGCGGGTGCTGGCTATTCCCAGCCAACGATTTACGCGAACTCAGGTCGGCTTCCTGACAAGGCCAGAAGCTCAAGCCTTGCTTGCCGCACCCGATACGCACACCTGGTCTGGACGCCGTGATCACGCCATGCTTTTGGTGGCAATTCAATGCGGGCTGCGCCTGTCAGAACTCACCGGCATGCGCCGCGACACGGTGATTCTTGGCACAGGAGCTCACATCAGAGTGCTCGGGAAAGGGCGCAAGGAACGTGCTATCCCGCTGACGAAGCGGACAGTCGCAGTTCTGAAGGCTTGGTTGCGGGACATCCCCGACAGGGACGATGCGATTGTGTTTCCGAGTGCCCGAGGCGCTCATCTGAGTTCGGACGGTGTGCAATACATTCTCGCCAAACACGTCGCGGTTGCCGCCAAGTCGTGTTCATCCTTGCAGCGGCGAAGAATCACGCCACATATGCTTCGCCACACCAGCGCCATGGAGTTGCTGCAGGCAGGGATGGATCGAAGCGTGATCGCATTGTGGCTCGGACACGAGTCGGTGGAGACGACGCAAATCTATCTCGATGCCGACCTTGCCATGAAAGAGAAAGCGCTGGCCAAGACAGCTCCACCAGAGGGAAAGCCCGGCAGATTTCGGCCAGACGACCGGCTGATGGCGTTCCTCAAGGCGCTATAGGGGTAAAAACTATGCCGAGTGAGATCGGGCAAATTCGAGAGCAGTGCAGGCGCGGGTCAATCTACTCGGCATAGTC